>ONQS01000006.1 GCA_900320055.1 uncultured Prevotellaceae bacterium | reverse complement strand
GCCGATGGTACTGCGAAAGTGGGAGAGTAGGTAACCGCCCCCTAAGAGAGGTGATGTCAGCGATGGCGTCGCCTCTCGTTTTTTTTTATCCCCCGGTGGGCTGGACTGGCAGGACTGGCTGACTGGCAGGACTATCTGGAGGGGTTGGAGGGGCTGGACGTGGCGAACGCGGGTGGGAGTGTTAGCACATGCTGCGTTGATCTATATGATAATTGATCAAAAAAAGAATCACGCCTGGTCAATGGTGACCAAGCGTGATGGCTCTTGGGGGAATCTGAATTCGTTTACCAGATAATCACACGGTCGGCAGGGTCTCTCCACATCTTCATCTCGGGTTGGATGTTAAATGCGTTGAAAAACTCTTCAAGATTACGTATGGCGACATTTACGCGGTTAACTCCCAGGCTGTGGGGGTCGACCTTGGTGCGACGCAACATCTCCTCTTTGGTGATGTTGGCAGCCCATACGTTGGCGTAACTCAAGAAGAATCGCTGATCGGGCGTAAAGCCGTCGATCAGTTCGTTTCCTTTGCCTTGTTCGGTCTTCTTGAAGGCGCTGAAGGCTACACGCAAGCCACCGTGATCTGCAATGTTTTCGCCCATGGTGAATTGGCCGTTGGCGTGAACGTCGTCGGCAACAATCTCGGCACTGTATTGTTCACCCAGTTTGTTTGCAAGTTCTTGGAACTTAGCGGCATCCTCGGCGGTCCACCAGTCGATCATGTTGCCATTATGGTCAAAGTTGCGTCCTTGATCATCGAAGCCGTGGGTCATCTCGTGGCCGATAACCACACCGATAGCACCATAGTTGCATGCCTCGTCAGCATTTGGGTCGAAGTAGGGTGACTGCAGAATACCTGCGGGGAAACAGATTTCGTTGCTAGAGGGCTCGTAATAGGCGTTAACGGTCTGCGGGGTCATGTACCAGCGCTCTTTGTCGACGGGCTTGCCCAGTTGGGAATACTCATACTCTGCCTGGAAACGACGAGCATTCTGGACGTTCTCCCAATAACTCTTATTAGCATCGATATCGAGGTTGCTATAGTCACGCCACTTGTCGGGATAGCCGATCTTGACTGTGAAACTATTGAGTTTTACAAGGGCGTTGACTTTGGTCTTAGGGCTCATCCATGAGAGGGTGGCGATGTGTTCGCCAAGGGCCCTCTTGAGGTTGTCGACGAGTTGCTGCATCTTCTTTTTGGAGTCGGCGGGGAAGTACTTTTCCACGTAGAGTTGACCTACAGCCTCACCGAGCAGTGTGTTGGGAACATCCAGCGAGTGTTTCCAGCGGGGCATTTTCACTTGCTTGCCCGACATGGCACGACTATACATGTCGAAGTTGGCATCGGCAAACGCATCGCTCAGATAGGGCGAAGCGGCGTCAACATACTTGAAGATCAGGTACTCTCTCATATCCTCAATCTTGAGGCTCTTCATCATCTCGTTGACTTTGGCCAGGGATTTAGGCTGGAACACGCACACCTTGTCTATGCCATGGATATTGAGTGTCTCGAAATACTGGGCCCAATTGATATTGGGGTAATCTCTCTTGAGTTGGTCGAGTGAGATGACGTTGTACAGTTTGCTGTAATCACGTGTATCCTCACGGGTCATGGCCACTTGTGCCAGCGACGTCTCGATGGCCATCACATGCTGAGCGGCCTTCTTGGCGTTGCCCTTCTTGTAACCGATGAGTTCAAACAGTCGCTGGATGTAATTGGCATAGGCGTTGCGCACCTTAACCGTGTTGGCATCCTTCTCCAGATAATAATCACGGTCTCCCATGCCAAGTCCACCTTGTGCCAGATAGAGCATATTGGTGTTGGAGTCCTTCATGTCAGCCATCACCTGGGAGTTAAAGAAGGGGTCGTTGATGCCCTTGTGCTGGTCGGCTATAGCCTTGGCCATCTGGTTGATGGTCAATTTCTTGATGCTTTCAATGCCACTGGCCAGTGGTGCCATGCCCTCCTTGTTGAGGCGCACGCTGTCCATGCCCAATGCGTAGAGGTCTCCGACCTTCTGCTTGATAGATCCACGAGGATTGTTGGTGCCGAGATTGGTGATGATGTCCTTGACCTGATTGCGGCTGTTCTCGGCCAATTGGTCAAAAGTGCCGAAACGGGCGTACTGGGGGTCAAGCGGGTTGGCCAGCATCCAGCCACCACACGCATATTGGTAGAAATTCTCTCCCGGCGGTGTGGTAGGATCTAGGTTGCTACGATCTACGGCTCTGTCCAGATTGCCGGCACTGGATGTCATTGCAATGATTGCCATGAATAATAATGTGATTTTTCTCATAAATTGTGATTTGTTATTGGTTATTGTAGTATTGAGATATTTTTCCTAACATTTCCAGCAATTTGACCTCCAGCACGTCATATCCTGCGCTATTGGGGTGCACTCCGTCGTCGGTGTAACTGGCGATCATCGACGCATCGTTGCTGGTCATTGATGGGTAATAGTCCAGATAGGGCAGATGCCGTGAGTCGCAATATGCTGATATGCGGTTGTTCAAGCGGTGGATTTTGCCGACCACATCAGCAACCTCTGGGTTCCAGCAGTAACTGTCGGTCGGCAAGACCGATGACAAAACGACTTGTATGCCATGATGGATGGCTAACTCGGTCATCGACATGATGTTATCCATCGTGATGTCTTCGTTATATGGACCATTGTTTTCGGCGATGTCGTTTGTGCCGCAGTTGATGACCACAATGCGGGGTTTAAGGTTCAGAACGTCCTGACGGAAGCGGGCCAGCATCTGGCTGGATACCTGACCGCTGATACCGCGGCCCACGAGGCCATTCTCTTTGAAGAATTGTGGATGCAACTCTTCCCAGTACTCAGTTATGGAGTTGCCCATCATGACGATGTTGACAGGTCCATTATTGCCTGTTAGCAATTCTTGATTGGCCTGGGCATATCGTGCCTTGTTTGCCCAATCCTCAGGCTCTATTGCGTTGCCAAATATTAAGTTCCAAAACATGATTGCAACTAGGATGATTCTCTTCATGCCGGCATTGATAATGATTTTTGAATGCTCAAAGATACAAAAAAACCTAGTTAATCGGCATGTTGTGATAACAAAAAATGAAGAAGAATGACCATAAGCGGGAATTATCTGCCTGCAGTCGCCTGGCTTGGGTCGTCGATGTTTTTGCGGAACTGCATCGGGCTGATTCCAAACTGCTGCTTAAAGGCTTTGGAAAAGTGGGACAGATTCTGGAAACCGCACTTGCTGGCGATGTTGGTGAGTGAATCGTTTTCACTGCTGATCATGCGGCGGGCATAGTTGAGTCTCACTTGCAGGACATATGCCACAGGAGTGAGGTTGGTGATGGCCATCACGCGAGTGCGCAGTTGTTTGCGGCTCAGTGACAGCGCTGCGGCAATATGCTCCATGTCGATATCATCTCTGGCCATCTGGACATGAATGACGTCGACTAGTTTGTTGATAAAGTCTTGATCCTCTTTGCTCAACTGGCTTGCTGCTGGTGGCCTGGACATGCTGTCGCTGGTCTTGATGACGCGTTCGCGCAAGGTCGACTGTTGGTGGATGAGGTGGTCTGCAATCAATCGC
The DNA here is from genome assembly GCA_900320055.1 of uncultured Prevotellaceae bacterium. Lineage (GTDB taxonomy): Bacteria > Bacteroidota > Bacteroidia > Bacteroidales > Muribaculaceae > Sodaliphilus. The sequence continues at coordinate 69,437 of ONQS01000006.1, read as the reverse complement.
AACTCGCTGGAGTTGAATGGCTTGACTAGGACATTGTCGGCGCCGGCTTCATAGCAGGCCAAACGCTCGTGCTCGCTCGTGCTCGCAGTGATAGCGATGATGGGTATATGCCTAAGTGACGCATCTTTACGCAGGCGCTTGATGAGTTCCTTACCATCCATCACTGGCATTTTCTGTTCGGTGATGATCAGGTCGGGAACCAGGTCTTGCACGTTTTGCTGCGCTTCGCGGCCGTCTCTGGCAAATCTCACATTATATTTATCTTTGAGGTGGCTTGCTATAAAGTAGGCCACATCTTCAGTATTCTCGACAATGAACACGAGAGGTTTCTGGTGGTTTTCCTCGCTCGATTGCTGTACAAGGGTCTCGGCAAGACTGATATCCTCTCCGTCCGTCACATCGCTTGCCGTTGCTGTTTGGACGGGAAATTCGATTGTAAATGCGGTTCCTTGGCCTGGTGCACTGTCGATGTCGATGGTGCCATTCATGGCCTTGACGAGTTGATTGACCAGTGCAAGCCCGACGACGGTCTCTACACCGTCATCATCGTTGATAGATTGATAAAAGGGTTCGTAGATACTGTTGATATTATCCAGGGGGATGCCTTTGCCGGTATCGGCAACCACTAGCCGCAACCGATTATCATCGAGTGTGATCAGTTTGACGTTCACCTTGCCGTTGCGTGGTGTGTACTTGAGGGCATTGGCGATGAGTTCGTGTAAGATGCGTTTGATGTATTCTGGTGCGAAAACGACAATCTTGCTCTTTGTGTCGGACGTGTATTCCAAGTGAATCAGGTGCTGGTTGGCGCTGTCCATGAAATTGTCAACCAGCATGCGGATATACATCACGATGTCGCCGGTCTTTAACATGGGCGCTTCGCTCTTGGCTCTCGTCATGTCGATGTCCAACAGGCTGTTTACGATACCCAGCATGTTCTGGCCGTGCTTGACAATCATATCGCCGATGTGCTTGTTTTCCTCGACCGTCGTCTTGGTCCCGCCTAGCAAGTAATTGCCGGCATTCATGATGACAGTCAATGGCGTGTGCAGTTCATTGGTGATATTGCTGAAGAAGTGCGATCTGATCTCTTGCGTTTGCCGGTGCATCCTCAATGCGCTACGGCTTTTGCGCCAGGAGTAAAACAATCCGGCAAGAATCAGCAGCAACAGGATACCAAAGATGGTTGCGATCCATTTGATCAGCATATTGAAGCGCTGGTTTGATTCGATCATCTCATCCTCGCCGATGTGCTGTGTGGTCGCTTCCATCACTCCTGCCTGGGCGCTTGCGATGCGCACAGTCATGGAATCGGTCAGGGTGGTGTATCGTTCCAGATGGAGCATGGCGATATTGGGATCCACGTCTTTCAGTGTTTCCCAGAGTCCTCGTTCGGCAATGCGCTCGATTTTTGGGGAGCCGCACTTGATACTGACCTGAAGCGCTTTCTTATAATAGTTAGCCGCTTCTTGCTGATGGCCGAGTTTATCAAGGATCGAGCCCATCTGGTTGTAACACACGGCGAGGGAGTAGGCATTCCCGGCCTTGTCCAGCACAGGTATGGCTTGCTGCAAGGTCGAGAGCGACTCGTTGTATCTCGACAGATGTTCCAGTATAGCACCTTTCTGAGCAAGTCGGATGGCGGCTTTCTCGGCACGGTGATCATCGCTATCGATTTTGTATGCTTCATTGATGGCCTTGAGAGCCTTTTCCGGCTCATTGTTCAATAGATAGAGTTCGCTGGCCATTCCCAGTCTGATGGCCAACCGATCGGGGCGTTTCATCTTGCGCTCAATGGCTATTGCCTTTTCGATATGCTTGATGCCCGGACCAGGCAGTTGCACAGCCAGATAAATCGCTGCTAGCGAATTGAGGTCGCTGCTGATGAGTTCGTCATCACCCGATTGCTTGTCGATCACATAGGCTTGATAGAGTGTCTTGAGGGCATCGTCATAATTGCCCAGCCGGTATTGTGTATTGCTCAGTGTGCCTAGCAGATCGCTCTTGAGGTGATTGTCTTTGACCTTGTTTAGCAGGTGCTTCGCTCTGTTGCAGGCATCTAGCGATAATTCATACTTGCCTTGGGCAAAATAGTATTCTGCCATCCAATAATTGAGCAGCATCGTCGCTTGCTCTTTGGGGACATCCTTGCTGATTTCAAGCAGGGTGTCGGTAAACTGGATTCTGGCCAGTTGCTTGAAAACGGCATTGGATGCCTGTATGCGGTCTTGTTCCGGCGCATTGAGGTAGATATGGTATAGGGAGTCGACAGGCTGCCCCTCAACTTGCAGGTTGCAGATTGTCAGTGGCATGACTGCCAGCAGCATGCGCAGCATCGTGCGCCTTATTTTTCGCAGGGTGTTGCTTCTTCTCATATCGTGCAAATTTAAACAATAATTGTGGATCATCACCCAAGAAACAGCAAAAAAAGTGCTTAGCGTCAGGCGTTTTATCCAGACATGCGGTTTGGCGTGGTGACTCTCATTTTGTCAGCCTGTCATGCTCTGTCAGTGTTGGACACAATGGATGGCACGTGGCATGGTATTTGCTTGTAATGAATAATTGATTAATTTTGTCAAAAAAATGTAATTCAGTAATCTACACTTATGGCAGAATATGATAACCAAGGCACTGGCACTGGCCTAAAGACCAGGCAGCGGATTCTGATCGATGAACCCAGACAATACAAGGTCATTTTTCACAACGATGACTTCACTACGATGGAGTTTGTCACCGAGGTGTTGCGCAGCGTGTTCAGCAAACCCGCCGACGAGGCTGTGGCTCTGATGATGCGTGTGCACCGCGAGGGGCAGGCGATTGTGGGAGTGTACGGCTATGACGTGGCGATGACCAAAGCCTCGATGGCAACGTCGATGGCTCGTCAAGAGGGATTCCCGTTAAAGGTTACCTGTGAGCCTGAGTGACATCTTAAATCATCTTACCAATAAAGAGAGAGAACAGTGGAAGTATCGGCAAATCTTGAGAATATAATCACCGAGGCCAGCATCTTGGCTTATGTGAACAACAATAGACTGGTCACACCGGAGCATCTGTTGCTTGTCGTGCTTGGCGAGCAGCCTGTCGTGAATGTTCTACAGAATATGGATTCTCTACCGGTTGAGCAAGTGCGTGAATCGTTGCGGGAATATATCGACCGGCAAGAGAAGATAAATGCAGGACCGGCAGGGCCCTCGAGCGAAGATGCTGACGAGGCGGTGCAAGACAGCGTGATGGGGTCATATCAGTATGGATTGGTGTTCAGGGAATTGCAACGCATGACAGAGACCTCATCGGCTCAGATAGTCGATGTCCCCCATCTGCTCAATGCCATTGCCGGACTGAAGGATTCCTATGCGGCCAACTGCCTTGAAACCCTCATAGGTAACGACCGCGGCACATTCCTGCAAGCGGTCACTGATGCTTACGACAGGGAGGACAACGGCCTGGAGCAGGTGCCTGCCGCAACAGAACCCGCACAAGACGAGAAAAACGCCGCTCAAGGTGGGTGGCGAGACTACGTGCTTTGTATCAACGATCACTTGGCCGACCACAATCCGCTCATCGGCCGGGATGAGGAACTCGACCGCACCATACAGGTGCTGTGCCGCAAGGACAAGAACAACCCGTTGCATATCGGTGAACCTGGTGTGGGCAAAACCAGCATTGTATATGGCCTGGCCCAACGCATACAGGATGGAAACGTGCCCCGGTCACTGATCGGCAGCCGAATCTATCAGTTAGATATGGGCTCGCTCATCGCCGGCACGCAATTTCGAGGTGACTTCGAGAAGCGGCTTAAGGCGGTGATGAAAGGCATTGCCGCCGAGCGGGGGGCGATCCTCTATATCGATGAGATTCACAATATTGTTGGCGCAGGTCAGGTGGGCGAGGGATCGATGGATGCCAGCAATCTGCTTAAACCCTATCTCGAGGGCGGCCAGGTGCGTTTTATCGGTGCTACAACCTATGAGGAATATAACCGATATATCATGCGTAACAAGGGCCTGATGCGCCGTTTCCAGCAGGTCCCCATCGATGAACCCAGCGTTGAGCAGACACTCAAAATCATCCATACACTCAAGGATGCTTATGAGCGCTTTCACGGCGTTGTATATGACGATGATGCGCTCGAATTGGCCGTTACTGGCAGCGCACGTCATATTACCGACAGGTATCTGCCCGACAAGGCCATCGACTTAATCGATGAGGCTGGAGCATGGGTGCAGATGAATCATAAGGATGGTGAGGAACGCCGTGTAGACAAGCCCCTCATTGCCAGTGTGCTGGCGCGTATCGCCAAGGTCGATGCCCTGACGATGGATGAGAGTGATAACGGCAAACTTGAGATGCTCGAATCGCGGATCAAGAATAAGATATATGGGCAAGATGCTGCTGTCAGTCAGGTGGTTGAGGCCGTGCAGATGTCCAAGGCCGGACTGACTGATGAGAACAAGCCGCTGGCGTCGCTGCTGTTTGTGGGGCCCACCGGGGTAGGCAAGACCGAGGTGGCTCGCGTCCTAGCCAAGGAATTGGGTGTGGAATTGGTCCGCTTTGACATGAGCGAATATGTTGAGAAACACACGGTTGCCAAACTCATTGGTTCGCCTGCCGGCTATGTGGGCTATGAAGATGGTGGCTTGCTGACCGATGCAGTGCGTAAGCATCCCGATTGTGTGCTTCTGCTCGATGAGATCGAAAAAGCACACGATGACATCTTCAATCTGCTGCTGCAGGTTATGGATTACGGCACATTGAGTGACAACAAGGGGCGTAAAGCGGTGTTCCGCAATGTGGTACTCATCATGACCAGCAATGCCGGTGCGCAGTACGCTCATCAAGCCTCAGTGGGGTTCGCCTCGACGGTGACAGCAGGAAAGGCTATGCTCAAGCAGGTGAAAAAGACCTTCAAGCCGGAGTTTATCAACCGATTGTCTTCGATTGTGGTATTCAACGACATGGATCGTACGATGGCAGATCTGATTCTGGGCAAGAAATTGCGTGAGTTACAGCAGATGCTTGACGCCAAAGGTGTCACGCTCACGTTGGGTGAACGGGCCCGCAATCAGTTGCTGCAGGAGGGTTATAGCCAGGAATATGGTGCGCGAGAGATGGATCGAGTGATACACAACAGACTCAAAACCAGGTTGGTCCGTGAAATTCTGTTTGGCGCTCTCAAGCAGGGTGGTGAGTGTGTCATCGAGGACCTTGACCAGCCAGTCGAGTAGGGAAGAGGAGGTAATATGGTTTTTCAATTAAGCGACGATATCATTTTTCCTGACCCTCGCATGGGAGAGGAGGATGGCTTGCTGGCAGTGGGGGGCGACCTGAGTGAGGAGCGACTGCTGCTGGCCTATAGTTATGGCATTTTCCCCTGGTTCTCATTCCGGGACTGGCCTTATCCTGCTTGGCATTGTCCTATGAGGCGGTTTGTGATTTTCCCCGACGAGATCCATGTCTCACACTCGATGCGCACCCTAATGAACAAACGCCAGTATCATGTGACGTATAACCGTGATTTTGATGGGGTTATCAAGGGCTGTAGCCAAGTCGACGGACGATATGATGCCAAGGGGGCTTGGCTCGGAGAAGAGATGATGAGGGCATATCGGCATCTCAACCGAATGGGCTATGCCACGAGTGTGGAGGTCTGGGATGACGATGAAGAACTCGTCGGCGGACTCTATGGTGTGGTAGTGGGAGCCTGTTTTATTGGCGAAAGCATGTTTTCCCGAGTTCCCAGCGCGTCAAAATTAGCGCTTATCCATTTGGCTAAATTGATGCAGCGCATCGGTGGCCGCCTCATTGATTGCCAACTAGAGACACCGCATCTTAAGTCGATGGGCGGGCGTTTCATCACTTATGAGGAGTATCTGGAAATCCTGAATCCTGAGGGATTGAAGCAACTGAATGAGAAGCCTGTTACAGCCATCGATCAGGCTGAGGAGTAGTGCGGTAAAAATGCCTCAAACTCCATAATAATTTGCATTATATATTATTGATAACTAATATATAACATTGCGTAGCCTGAAGTAATACTTTAGATCTTAGGGGATTTAGGGCGGTTACCTCTGCTTGGACGCGACGTTTCGGCTAGGTGCGTGGCAAGAATTATTTGAATATTATCGGTTAACAATTAGTTAGATATAGCATTAAATCTAAAGTGATTATTTAATCACTCCCATTATGGTCGTCGAGACCATTTTGCGCCCGTTTTTCGATTGGGCCGGTTAACCAGTTTGTGGACATGATCACGAGCGGCGAAATCGAAAGCAGCATGACAGCAACAAAGGCCGTGGACTGCGAAGCCTCGGCCTCGCTGGACCTGTAGCCCAGATAGCCGGCGATAGCGATTGCTGCAAGGGCTAATGTTGAGGCGGTGGCGTATAGTCGTGTGGCGCGACCCTTGATTGCCGACGGCGTGTGGCGCTGGCTCAATAGCGCGTGGATGCCTTGTGCCAGAAGAACTAAGGCTAGAATCATCACGACGATCCATGACATCTGAGCCATCGTGGTGCAGCAGGCAATCAGCACGGTCAGGAAAAGTAGCCTCTTGGGCGAGGTGAGTTCGTCGCTCTCGCGCAGCCAGGCATAGAAGCGATTGTTGCTGAAGTGGTTGTTCTTCAATGCGATTGCATCTTGCCTCATAGCGATGAGCAGGTCAAGAATGGCTGCGGCGGCAAGGGCGGTGTAAGCGATAATTGTCATCATGATAGAGCGTTTGATGTTTTTTTTTGATTTAATGGCAAAGGTATGAATATTTTCTGAGCCTGCTGCCCAGTGTGGCAAAATATCGTGTGACTTATCTCATGCATTGTCCGCCTCTTCCAGAAAGTGCAGGTCTATATTATATATAAATAATGTGTAGGCGGCGTATCTTGCGGTTAAGACTGTTGCCAGTGGCCGTGTCCTGACGTTTGTCGGCTACCGGATTTTGGGAAGCGGTCTTGCGACATTTGAGATAAAAGTCCATGAAATCGCGGCCCAAACCGTCTAAATAACGTTAAATAAACTTAAAATTTAATAACTTTTACCTTTGGTGAGTGGCAATATTGGTGTTGAAATTTGGTTATTTTGGTGATTTTCAGTGGGTTGTGATTTACATTATATATAAAATAAAAGTGCGGAAATGTTTGGCTGTTAGGAAAAAAGTTTGTAATTTTGCATCGCTTTTTTGCGCCGATAGGCCCAAAATTATGGTCTAAACACTTGATAGTGTGAGAGATTAGCGGGTCTGGAGGGCAGGAGCCAAACTGAAAAATATTTGTCAAATTAATTAAAAACTAAACAAAACTAAGATGCCTACTATTCAGCAATTAGTAAGAAAAGGCCGCACTGCGCTGGAGACTACCAGCAAATCGCCCGCTCTGGACTCATGTCCGCAGCGTCGCGGTGTTTGCGTTCGTGTTTACACGACCACGCCCAAGAAGCCGAATTCGGCAATGCGCAAGGTTGCCCGTGTCCGTCTGACCAACGGTAAGGAGGTTAACTCCTATATCCCTGGTGAGGGCCACAACCTGCAGGAGCACTCGATCGTCATGGTACGCGGTGGCCGCGTTAAGGACCTTCCCGGTGTTCGCTATCACATCATCCGTGGCACTCTTGACACCGCCGGTGTCGAAGGCCGCACCCAGCGCCGCAGCAAGTACGGTGCCAAGCGTCCCAAGAAGAAAAAATAAGACCTGACGCAATTGGGCCCTGACTTACTAAAACAATTCAACAAGTAAAATTAATTTCAAACTTAGTTTTCAGTTTTATTGGATTGGATATTTGGTTGAGTAAACGCGCCGCAGCGGCGGGCGTTGAAGAACAAAGCAAAAAACAACCAAGCAGACTTAAAACTACAACTGTGTTAAAAAAATGAGAAAGGCTAAGCCAAAAAAACGGATCATCCTTCCCGATCCTAAGTTCGGTGACGTTCGCGTAACTAAGTTCGTCAACCACCTCATGTATGATGGTAAGAAGAACACGTCTTACCGTATCTTCTATAGCGCCCTGGATCTCGTGGGCAAGAAGATGGCTAGTGAAGAGAAGACCCCTCTCGAAATCTGGAAAGCCGCGTTGGAGAAGATCACTCCCCAAGTGGAGGTGAAGTCCCGTCGCGTGGGTGGTGCCACATTCCAAGTGCCCACCGAAATCCGCCCCGACCGCAAAGAGTCGGTTTCAATGAAGAACATGATCATTTTCGCTCGCAAACGTGGCGGCAAGACTATGGCCGACAAGTTGGCTGCTGAAATCATGGACGCCTATAACGAGCAGGGCGGCGCATTCAAGCGCAAAGAGGACATGCACCGCATGGCCGAGGCTAACCGCGCATTCGCTCACTTTAGATTCTGATTTAGCGACGACGTGAACTGATATGGGCACCGACGCACAACTGAAATATACACGTAACATCGGCATCATGGCACACATCGATGCCGGCAAGACCACCACATCGGAGCGGATCTTGTACTACACGGGCCTGACCCACAAGATGGGCGAGGTTCATGACGGTACCGCCACCATGGACTGGATGGAGCAGGAGCAGGAGAGGGGCATCACCATCACCAGCGCCGCTACCACAGCCTTCTGGAACTACGACGGCAGCAAGTACAAGATCAACCTTATCGACACTCCGGGGCATGTGGACTTCACCGTCGAGGTGGAGCGCTCGCTGCGCGTGCTGGATGGCGCTATCGCCACCTTCTGCGCCGTGGGTGGAGTAGAGCCCCAGAGCGAAACCGTGTGGAGGCAGGCCGACAAGTATGAGGTGCCCCGCATCGCCTACGTTAACAAGATGGACCGTGTGGGCTGCAACTACCTCGACGTGGTGCGCCAGATCCGCGAGGTCCTCGGGGCCAATCCTTGCCCCATTCAGTTGCCCATCGGTGCAGAAGAGAACTTCAAGGGCGTTGTCGACCTGGTGACGATGCAGGCCCTCTACTGGCATGACGAGACTCTCGGTGCCGAGTATGAGACCGCCGAAATCCCCGCCGATATGGCCGACGAAGCCCAGGAGTACCGCGACAAGATGCTCGAGCAACTCGCCGAGTTCGACGACGAGTTCATGACCAAGTATTTTGACGATCCCGAGTCCATCTCCGTCGAGGAAATCAAGAGTGCCCTGCGCCAAGCCACGCTCGACCGTAACATGGTCCCCGTGCTCTGCGGCAGTTCCTTCAAGAACAAGGGCGTTCAGACCCTGCTTGACGCCGTGTGCGCCTATCTGCCCAGCCCCGAAGACGCTGGCGAGGTGAGCGGAACGGCTGTCAACGCCCCCGACGAGGTGATCACCCGCAAGCCTGTGTTTGAGGAGCCCCTCTGCGCACTGGTGTTCAAGATCGCAACTGACCCCTATGTGGGCCGACTGGTCTTCTTCCGTGTCTACTCGGGCGAACTCACTGCCGGAATGCAGATCTACAACGTGCGCACCGGTCGCAAGGAGCGCGTCTCCAGACTGTTCCAGATGCACAGCAACCGTCAGAACCCCATGGAGGTGATCGGCTGCGGTGACATCGGCGCCGGAGTGGGCTTCAAGGATGTGCACACGGGCGACACCCTGTGCAGTAGCGCCGACACGGCCATCGTGCTCGAAGCCATGGACTTCCCCGAACCCGTTATCGGAATCGCTGTTGAGCCCAAGACGCAAAACGACCTCGACCGCATGTCGGTCGGACTGGCAAAACTTGCCGAGGAGGATCCCACTTTCCAGGTCGAGAGCAACGAGGAGACCGGCCAGACCATCATCCGAGGCATGGGTGAGTTGCATCTGGATATCATCCTCGACCGACTGCGCCGCGAGTTCAAGGTAGAGTGCAACCAAGGCAAGCCCCAAGTCTCCTACAAGGAGGCCATCTCGCAACCCGCAACGGTTCACGAGGTCTTCAAGAAGCAGACCGGTGGCCACGGCAAGTTTGCCGATATCGAGTGCCGCGTGGAGCCTGCCGACGAAGACTTTGACGGACAAGTGCAGTTCATCAACGAGGTCAAGGGCGGCGACATTCCCAAGGAGTTCATGCCCAGCATCGAGAAAGGCTTCAAAAACGCTATGCGCAGCGGTGTGCTCGCTGGTTTCCCGATGCCCAGCATCAAGGTTACCGTGCTCGACGGCAGTTATCATCCCGTGGACAGCGACAGCCTGAGTTTTGAACTCTGCGCCATGCAGGCCTATCGCAGCGCTTGCCGCAAGGCACGCCCGGTGCTGCTCGAGCCGATGATGAAACTCGAAGTGGTCACTCCCGAGGAGAACATGGGCGACGTCATCGCCGACCTGAACAAGCGCCGCGCACAAGTCGAGGGCATGGAAACAGCCCGTAGCGGTGCCCGCATCGTCAAGGCAAGCACCCCGTTGGCAGAGATGTTCGGTTATGTCACAGCACTGCGCAACATCACCAGCGGACGAGCAACCAGCACGATGTCCTTCTCGCATTACGCGCCAGTGGCCAAGCCCATCGCCGTCAAGGTGCTGAAAGAGTGCCTCGGTCACGTCGAATTATTGCAATAATAAAATTTCACATTATTAAATAATATGAGCCAGAAGATTAGAATTAAATTGAAAAGTTACGATCACAACTTGGTGGACAAGTCGGCCGAGAAGATCGTACGCACAGTGAAGAGCACCGGCGCTGTAGTGAGCGGTCCCATCCCTCTGCCCACCCACAAGCGCATCTTCACAGTGAACCGTTCGACTTTTGTTAACAAGAAGTCCCGCGAGCAGTTCCAACTGGCATCCTTCAAGCGCCTCATCGACATTTACAGTTCGACAGCCAAGACCGTCGACGCGCTGATGAAACTTGAATTGCCCAGTGGAGTTGAAGTAGAGATCAAGGTGTAGTACAAAAGTATTGAACTAACGAGTTAAACAAACAGCATTAACAAACAGTTTTTTAAATTTCAAGAGAAATGCCAGGATTATTAGGAAAGAAAATCGGAATGACATCCGTTTTCAGTGCCGACGGCAAGAACGTGCCGTGCACTGTTATCGAAGTAGGTCCTTGCGTTGTCACTCAAGTCAAGACTATTGAAAAAGACGGTTACGAGGCTTTGCAGTTAGGCTTTGTCGAGAAGAAGGACAAGCACACCACCAAGCCCATGGCCGGTCACTTCAAGAAAGCAGGAGTGAAACCGCAAAGATACTTGGCCGAGTTCAAATTTGATGGTGAGCACAAGGCTGGTGAGGAATTCACCGTAGAGTTGCTCAACGATGTTGAATTTGTTGATGTGATCGGCACATCCAAGGGTAAAGGCTTCCAGGGCGTCGTGAAGCGTCACGGTTTCGGCGGCGTGGGCCAGACCACTCACGGTCAGGACGACCGTCAGCGCGCTCCCGGTTCAATCGGTGCCTGCTCCTATCCCGCCAAGGTTTTCAAGGGCATGCGCATGGCTGGCCAGATGGGCAACAAGCGCTGCACCGCTCAAAACCTGCAAGTGATTAAAGTATTGCCCGAGAACAATCTTCTCATGGTTAAAGGCTCAGTACCGGGCAGCAAAGGTTCAATCGTAATTATTGAAATGTAATAATGGAACTCGCAGTATATAACATCAAGGGTGAGGACACCGGACGCAAGGTGACCCTTAACGATGAGATCTTCGCCATCGCCGAGCCTAACGAGCATGCCGTCTATCTCGATGTTAAGCAATACTTGGCCAACAAGCGCCAGGGTACCCACAAGGCTAAAGAGAGAAGTGAAATCGCTGGTTCGACCAAGAAATTGGGTCGCCAGAAGGGTGGCGGCGGTGCCCGTCACGGTGACATCAAGTCTCCGCTGTTCCATGGTGGTGGTCGCGTCTTCGGACCCCGTCCCCGCAACTACGGCTTCAAACTCAACAAGAAAGTCAAGGCTCTGGCTCGCCGCTCGGCGCTGACCTACAAGGCTCAGAACAACCAGATCATGGTGATCGAGGATATCAAGTTTGATGCTCCCAAGACCAAGGAATTCGTGAACATTACACGCAACCTCAAGCTCGAGGGCCAGAAGTTGCTCGTCGTCCTGAACGGACAGGAGCGCAATCTCTACCTGTCATTGCGCAACGTGCCTACCGCACAACTCGTGACCGCCAGCGACATCAACACCTACCGCGTGCTTGACAACCGCATGATTCTCGTTACCGAGAGTTCGGTTGACGCGCTCAACAACTTAAAATAAGGAGGACAGACAATGGAGAACATTCAGATCATTCCCGTTGTGACCGAGAAGGCCAACGCAATTACCGAGAAGTCCACCGCCAATGCCGAGACCGCAAGCCCCGAGAATGGTAAGCGAAACAGAAGGCGTAAGAAGATTGGTAGCCGTTACACATTCAAGGTGTCTTCCGATGCCAACAAGTACCAGATTAAGGACGCCATCGAGAAACTCTATGACGTGAAGGTTGTTGGCGTGAGCACCATGAACTACGGTGGCAAGAACAAGCAGCGCTACACCAAGAGCGGTATCATCAAGGGCAAGACCGTCGCCTTCAAAAAGGCCATCGTGACCATTGAAAAAGGACAAACTATTGATTTCTATAGTAATTTATAATAAAAAATGGCAGTAAGAAAATTGAAGCCCACAACACCGGGGCAAAGACACAAGATTATTGGTGTATTTGACGACATTACAAAGCGTACACCAGAGAAGTCTCTTACGGTCGGTAAGCGCTCCACCGGCGGTCGCAACAACGAGGGTCACCTCACCGCCCGCTATCGTGGAGGTGGTCACAGGCGCAAACTCCGCCTGATCGACTTTAAGAGGAATAAAGACGGTGTGCCGGCAGTAGTGAAAGCCATCGAGTACGATCCCAACCGTTCGGCTCGCATTGCTCTGCTCTACTACGCAGACGGCTACAAGGCTTACATCATTGCTCCCAACGGACTCGAAGTGGGTGCAACGATCGAAAGCGGTGAGAACGTGGCCCCCGAAGTGGGAAACGCGCTTCCACTGAGCAAGATTCCTGTTGGTACTTTAATTCACAACATCGAATTGCGTCCCGGACAGGGTGCCGCTATGGCACGCGCCGCAGGTACCTTCGCACAACTCACTAGCCGTGAGGGTGCATACGCAATCATCAAATTACCTTCGGGCGAAACCCGCAAGGTCCTCGCAGCCTGCAAGGCTACAGTCGGTGTGGTAGGTAACAGCGACCACGCTCTCGAGCAGTCCGGTAAGGCTGGACGCTCACGCTGGCTCGGTCGCCGACCCCACAACCGTGGTGTCGTTATGAACCCCGTCGATCACCCCATGGGTGGTGGTGAAGGACGCCAGAGTGGTGGACATCCCCGTAACCGCAACGGTCTGTATGCTAAGGGCTTGAAGACACGTGCACCGAAGAAGCAATCTTCGAAGTACATCATTGAAAGAAGAAAGAAGTAATTTGATTAAATTCGATTAATTATGAGTCGTTCATTAAAAAAAGGCCCTTACATCAGCGTGAAACTGGAAAAGAAGGTTGACGCCATGAACGAGAGTGGCAAGAAGAGTGTGATCAAGACCTGGTCGCGCGCATCCATGATCGCTCCCGAATTTGTGGGACACACCTTTGCCGTTCACAATGGCAACAAGTTCATTCCCGTGTATGTTACCGAGAACATGGTAGGACACAAACTCGGCGAGTTCGCTCCCACACGCACCTTCCGTGGTCACAGTGGCAACAACAAGAAATAATGGGCCCGGGATTATTTAACGTTTTCTAGAACAAAAAAGAATTAAATACAATGGGTAAAAGAAAGAAAGAATCTGCAGACTTGAAGAAGGAAGCACGCCGTAGCGAGTCCTTCGCCAAGTTGCGCAACATTCCCAGTTCGCCTCGCAAGATGCGCCTCGTCGCTGACATGGTTCGCGGCGTCGAAGTCTTCAAGGCACTTGGACTCCTGCACTTCTCCAACAAGCAGGCTGCCGTCGATGTAGAGAAACTCCTCAAGTCGGCTATCAGCAACTGGGAACAGAAGAATGGCAAGAAGGCCGAGAGCGGAGAACTCTACATCAAGACCATCATGGTCGATGCAGCCCCCATGCTCAAGCGCCTCCGTCCGGCTCCTCAGGGCCGCGGCTATCGTATCCGCAAACGTTCCAACCACGTGACTATCTACGTGGACACTATTAACAAAGAAAAAGACGCATAAAACGAAATGGGACAGAAAGTTAATCCAATCAGCAATCGTTTAGGCATCATCCGCGGTTGGGACTCCAACTGGTTTGGTGGCAGTAATTATGGAGATACACTGGTAGAGGATGACAAGATCCGCAAGTATCTCAACGAGCGTCTTGCCAAGGCTAGTGTCGCACGCATCGTTATCGAGCGCACGCTCAAGTTGGTGACCATCACCATCTGCACCGCACGCCCCGGTATCATCATCGGTAAGCAGGGTGCCGACGTTGAGGCCCTCAAGCAGGAACTCATCAAACTCACCAACAAGGACGTTCAAATCAACATTCACGAGGTTAAGCGCCCCGAACTCGACGCACAACTCGTGGCCGCTAACGTCGCTCATCAGATCGAGGGCAAGATCGCCTATCGCCGTGCCGTCAAGATGGCTATCGCCAGCACGATGCGCATGGGTGCAGAGGGCATCAAGATCCAGGTCAAGGGCCGTCTGAACGGTGCCGAGATGCGCCGCAGCGAGATGTTCAAGGAGGGCCGTACCCCCCTGCACACCCTGCGTGCCGACATCGACTATGCACTCGTTCCCGCACACACCAAGGTCGGCGTCATCGGCGTCAAGGTGTGGATCTGCCGTGGTGAGGTCTATGGCAAGCGCGATCTCGCGCCTAACTTTGCCAACAACGCTAGCGAGCGTCGCGGTGGCGGCGGTCGCGGTGGAGAGCGCGGCGAGCGTCGTGGTTTCCGCGGTGGCAAGAGAAACAATAATCGTTAAACCCAGTCACAACCATTAACCTGAAGTGTGACTATAAAAAACGAAACTGAACAATGTTACAACCTAAGAGATTAAGATACCGTCGTCCTAGTGACGGGCATCCTCGCCAGTACAGCAAGCGTGGCAACCAACTCGCTTTCGGTTCCTTCGGAATCAAGACTCTGGAGAGCAAGTGGATCACCGCTCGCCAGATCGAGGCAGCCCGTGTCGCCGTGACACGTTACATGCAGCGCCAGGGTCAGATCTGGTTGCGCATCTTCCCCGACAAGCCTTACACACGCAAGCCTGCCGACGTCCGCATGGGTAAAGGTAAAGGTGATGTGGCTGGTTACGTCGCTCCCGTTCACCCCGGTCGCATCCTCATCGAGGTCGACGGCGTGAGCTTTGATATCGCCAAGGAGGCTCTGCGCCTTGCCGCTCAGAAACTTCCCGTCGCTACTAAGTTTGTCGTTCGTCGCGACTATGATCCCACTCAACTCGTTTAATACTTTGACCAGATTATGAAAAAGGAAAATATCAAGGAACTGACCGATAAGGAATTGCAGGATCGCCTCGACCAGGTCGAGAAGGAATACGTCCAGGAGAAGATCCAGCACACGATTTCCCCGCTCGATAATCCGGCCAAGATTACGCTTGACAGGAAACTCATCGCGCGCATCAAGACTGAAATCCGCGAACGTGAACTCAAGAACAAATAATCCCAACAACTACGACAATGGAAGAAAAACGTAATTTAAGAAAAGAAAGAATTGGGGTTGTTTCCAGCAACAAGGGTGACAAGACCATCACTGTGACCATCAAGTGGAAGGAGAAACACCCAATCTATGGCAAGTTTGTCAACAAGACAAAGAAGTACCACGCTCATGACGAGAACAACGAGTGCAACGTAGGCGACACCGTTCGCCTGATGGAGACCCGCCCGTTGAGCAAGACCAAGAGGTGGAGATTAGTTGAAATCATCGAAAAAGCGAAGTAATTATTTATTATGATACAGACTGAAAGTAGATTGACAGTTGCCGACAACAGCGGCGCTAAGGAAGTACTCTGCATCAAGGTGCTGGGCGGTTCTGGTCGTCGTTACGCTTCGGTGGGTGACATCATCGTGGTCACCGTCAAGAAGGCTATCCCCGCTTCAGAGGTGAAGAAGGGTACCGTTTCAAAGGCTGTCGTGGTTCGCACGAGCAAGGAAATCCGCCGTCAGGACGGTTCCTACATCCGCTTCGACGACAATGCCTGTGTATTGCTCACTAATACCGGTGAGTTGCGCGGAACGCGCATCTTCGGCCCCGTGGCTCGTGAACTGCGCGCCACCAACATGAAGATCGTTTCGCTCGCTCCCGAGGTTCTTTAATCAATCTTTAAAATAGCAATAAACTATATATGGCTACATTAAAAATCAAGAAGGGTGACACCGTCTTTGTTCTCGCTGGTAACAGCAAGGATAATAAGCCCCACCGCGTGCTGGAAATCCTG
The DNA here is from genome assembly GCA_900320055.1 of uncultured Prevotellaceae bacterium. Classification (GTDB taxonomy): domain Bacteria; phylum Bacteroidota; class Bacteroidia; order Bacteroidales; family Muribaculaceae; genus Sodaliphilus. Next base: position 53,134 of record ONQS01000006.1, on the reverse strand, counting down.
CCCGAGCAGGGTAAGGCTATCGTCGAGGGTGTCAACATCGTGTCCAAGAGCACGAAGCCCAATGCCAAGGCCCCCCAGGGCGGCATTATCAAGAAGGAAGCCCCCATCGACTTGAGCAACCTGGCTGTCGTTGACCCCAAGAGCGGCAAGCCCACCCGCGTTGGTTTCAGGTTTGATGAGAATGGCAAGAAAGTACGTTATTCTAAAAAATCTGGAGAGGAGATTAAGTAATGAGTACCACGCTGAAGAAACAATATGACGAGAAGATTGCTCCCGCTTTGATGAAGCAATTCAACTACAGCACCCCGATGCAGATCCCCCGTCTGGTCAAGATCGTCCTCAACGAGGGTCTGGGTGACGCTACCCAGGACAAGAAGATCATCGAGACTGCTATCAACGAACTCACAGCAATCACTGGCCAGAAGGCCGTGCAGACCCTGTCGAAGAAGGATATCTCCAACTTTAAGGTCCGCAAGAAGATGCCCATCGGCGTGCGCGTGACACTGCGTCGTGACCGCATGTATGAGTTCATGGAGCGTTTCATCCGCATCGCCCTGCCGCGTATCCGCGACTTCAAGGGTGTCAATGGTAAACTCGACGGCCGCGGCAACTACACCGTTGGTGTCACCGAGCAGATCATCTTCCCCGAAATCAACATCGATAACGTGACCAAGATGACCGGTATGAACATCACCTTCGTCACCACCGCCAAGACCGATGAGGAAGGCTACGCACTGCTCAAGGAATTCGGAATCCCGTTTAACAACAAATAATTGAGAGTTAAATTATGGCAAAAGAATCAATGAAAGCCCGCCAGGCTAAGCGTGAGCGCCTCGTCGCCAAGTATGCCGCCAAGCGTGCCCAACTCAAGAAGGACGGTGATTATGAAGCCCTGCAGAAACTGCCTCGCAACGCTTCGCCCGTGCGCCTGCACAACATCTGCAAGATGTCGGGTCGTCCCAAGGGTTACATGCGTCAGTTCGGCATCTCCCGCATCAACTTCCGCGAGATGGCTTCTAACGGACTCATCCCCGGTGTGCACAAGGCCAGTTGGTAATGCTTACCACATTTCTTTTTAAAAAAAACTATAACATTAAGTATTAAATATTGTTCGACAACGTCGAATCAATTTAAACAAGTTACAATAATGACAGATCCTATTGCAGATTATCTGACTAGATTGAGGAATGCGATCAAGGCACAACACCGTGTCGTTGAAATCCCTTCTTCCAAACTGAAAAAGGAGATCACCAAGATCCTCTTCGACCAGGGTTACATCCTGAACTACAAGTTCGTCGAGGACGAGAACTCTCCCCGTGGCACCATCAAGATCGCGCTCAAGTATGACAACGTGGACAACGTTAGCGCCATCAAGTGCCTCACACGCGTTTCAAGGCCCGGTCTGCGCCAGTACACTGGCTACAAGGACATGCCCCGCGTGCTCAATGGTTTAGGTATTGCCATCATCTCGACTTCCAAGGGCGTTATGACCAACAAGGAAGCCAAGAACCAGAAAATCGGTGGCGAAGTTTTGTGTTACGTTTATTAATGGAGGAGAAACGCTATGTCAAGAATTGGTAAATTGCACATCGCCATCCCCGCTGGCGTAACTGTTGAGCAGAAAGACAATATCCTCACCGTCAAGGGACCTAAGGGTGAACTCAAGCAGACCCTCAATCCCAACATCAAGGTGGAGATCGAGAACAACGAAATCCATGTGACCCGCCCCAACGACGAGCGTGAATCACGCGCCCAGCACGGCCTCTACCGTGCACTGATCAACAACATGGTTGTCGGCGTGAGCCAGGGTTTCAAGAAAGAATTGGAAATCGTCGGTGTCGGTTACCGCGCTACCAGCAACGGCCAAGTGCTTGAACTGGCTCTCGGTTACTCGCACGCCATCTACTTGAAGATGCCGCCCGAGGTCAAGGTTGATGCCAAGACCGAGCGTAACAAGAACCCGCTCATCACCCTCGAATCGTGCGACAAGCAACTCTTGGGACAAATCTGTGCCAAGATCCGCTCCTTCCGCAAGCCCGAGCCTTACAAGGGTAAAGGTGTTAAGTTTGTTGGCGAAGTTATTCGCCGTAAGTCTGGTAAAACGGCAGCCGCCAAGTAATTAAGTAGAAAGGAAACATCATGATATCCAAATTAGATAGAAGAAATAAGATCAAGGCCCGCATCCGCGGTCGCATCAGCGGTACTCCCGAGCGCCCCAGGTTGTGTGTCTTCCGCAGCAATAAGCAAATTTATGCCCAGGTCATCGACGACATCGCTGGCAATACCATCTGCTCGGCTTCCTCTAAGGGAATCACCGAAGGTAACAAGAGCGAAATCGCCGCTAAGGTGGGCGAGGCTGTTGCCAAGAAAGCCCTCGAGGCTGGTATCAACACGGTAGTGTTCGACCGCAATGGCTTCCTGTTCCATGGTAGAGTTAAATCGTTGGCCGACGGCGCACGCAAAGGCGGACTTAAATTTTAAGAAACAACATCATGTCGAAGAAAAATAATCGAGTAAAGATCGCTGCCGACGCCGAGTTGAAGGAGCGTCTGGTTGCCATCAACCGCACCACCAAGGTTACCAAGGGTGGTCGCACTTTCACCTTCGCCGCTATCGTCGTTGTTGGCGACGGCAATGGTATCATCGGTTACGGACTGGGTAAGGCCAATGAGGTCACCACCGCAATCTCCAAGGGTACCGAGGTGGCTAAGAAGAACCTGATCAAGGTCCCCGTTCACAAGGGTACCATCCCCCACGAGGTAGTCGCCAAGTTCGGCGGCAGCCGCATCATCATGAAGCCCGCTAGCGCCGGTACCGGTGTCAAGGCCGGTGGTGCTATGCGTGCCGTCTTCGAGACGGTCGGCGTTACCGATGTTATTTGTAAGTCCAAGGGATCGAGCAACCCTCACAACCTGGTGAAGGCCACGCTCAAGGCTCTCGACGAGATGCGCAGCCCGGCTACCGTGGCTCACTATCGCGGCGTTACTGTGGACAAGGTGTTTAACGGTTAATAATTTGTTTACGAGTTATGGCAAAGATTCAGATTAAACAAGTCAAAAGCCGCATCAATCGTCCGGCTCGCCAAAAGAGGACCCTCGACGCTCTGGGCCTCAGGAAACTGAACCACACCGTCACCCTCGAGGCTACCCCTCAGGTCCTGGGTATGGTCAACGCTGTTCGTCATCTGGTGGAAGTCACCAATGTTGATTAATTCTTAAAATCTCAAAACAAGAAACAACATTATGGAATTACATGATTTAAAACCCGCTGTAGGTTCAAATAAGAAGAAAACTCGCATCGGCCGTGGACCAGGTTCCGGCAAGGGCGGTACATCCACTCGTGGTCACAAGGGTGCCAAGTCGCGCTCTGGCTATAAGCAGAAGGTCGGCTTCGAAGGCGGCCAGATGCCTCTCCAGCGCCGTGTCCCCAAGGGCGGTTTCAAGAATATCAACCGCGTGGAGTACAAGGCCATCAACGTTGCCGTGCTTGAGGCGCTCGCCGAGCAGAATAATCTCGAGAAAATCACCGTTGCCAACCTCATCCAGGCTGGTATGGTACGTAAAAACCAACTTGTTAAAATTTTGGGCCAGGGTCAGCTCAATCACAAGATTGAAGTTGAAGCCCACGCTTTCTCAAAGAAGGCCGAGGAGATTATCACCGCTGCCGGTGGCTCAATCGTAAAACTCTAACCCGACGATGAAACTCATTGAAACATTAAAAAACATCTGGAAGATTGAGGACCTGCGCAAGCGCTTGATCACCACGTTCCTGTTCATCGTGATTTATCGCTTTGGATGTCACGTGGTACTGCCTGGAATCAACCCCAGCGACCTGGAAGCCATGCGCAACTTCACCAACAGTGGCCTGATGCAACTGCTCGACATGTTCTCGGGCGGCGCATTCGGTCAGGCCTCGATCTTCGCATTGGGTATCATGCCCTACATCACCGCCTCGATCGTTATCCAATTGATGGGTATGGTCGTGCCTAGTTTCCAAAAGATGCAGCGCGAGGGCGAGAGTGGACGCATGAAACTCAATCAGTACACCCGTTACCTCACTGTGTTCATCCTCCTGATCCAGGCTCCCGCCTACTTGATGAACCTTCAGTATCAGGTCAACGCTGCCGGTGGTCACGCCCACATCACGGGATGGACAATGATCTATCTGTCTATCGTGCTCACCGCAGGTGCGATGTTGATTATGTGGCTTGGTGAGAAGATCACCGACAAGGGCATCGGCAATGGTATCTCCATCATCATCCTGGTGGGTATCCTCGCACGCTTCCCTGGTGCCATCGTTCAAGAGTTCACCAGCCGATTGAACACTGCTCAAGGCGGTCTGGTAATGTTCCTTGTGGAGATTGTTATCCTGTTTGCCGTTACCGCAGGTGCCGTTATGCTCACCCAGGGTACCCGTAAGGTCCCCGTGCAGTACGCAAAGCGCATTGTCGGTAACAAGCAGTATGGTGGTGCACGCCAGTACATCCCCCTCAAGGTCAACGCTGCTAACGTGATGCCTATCATTTTTGCTCAGGCCCTCATGTTCATCCCCATCACACTGGCCGGCTTCGGTGCCCGTCAGAACGATGCAGGTTTCCTCGGTTCGCTCTCGCGCACCTTTGGTGACATGAACGGTTTCTGGTACAATGTGGTTTACTTCATCATGATTGTCGCCTTCACCTACTTCTACACCGCCATCACCGTGCGTCCCACCCAGATGGCCGAAGAGATGAAGAAGAACAGCGGCTTCATCCCCGGCATCAAGCCCGGCAAGAAGACCGCCGAGTATCTCGACTCGATCATGTCGCGCATCACCCTCCCGGGTTCACTGTTCCTCGGTATCGTCGCCATCCTGCCGGCATTTGCCCGTTACTTCGGCGTCAACCAGCAGTTTGCCCAGTTCTTCGGTGGCACATCGTTGCTCATCATCGTAGGTGTCGTGCTCGACACGCTCCAGCAGATTGAGACACATCTGATGATGCACCACTATGATGGTCTGATGAAGTCTGGTAAAATCAAGGGCCGTTCCCGCTAATTGACGTTACTGGAGTTAAAACTGATTTCAATCAACCTATGATATATCTCAAGACTGACGAGGAAATCGAGATGCTGCGCAAGGCCAATCTGGTCGTTGCAGGAGCGCTGGCCGAAGTGGCCAAGTGGGTGGCACCAGGCGTGACCACCAGGCGTCTCGATCAAATCGCCGAAGAGTATATCCGTTCTCAAGGCTGTACGCCTGGCTTCAAAGGACTGTACGGCTTCCCCGCCACGCTCTGCACCTCGGTCAACGAGGTCGTAGTGCACGGCATCCCGTCGAACTATGTGCTCGAGGATGGCGACATCGTGTCCTGTGACTGTGGTGCCGTCACCCCCGAGGGGTTCAACGGCGACAGCACCTACACCTTCTGTGTCGGTGACGTCGCACAAGAGACCCTGCAGTTGCTGCGTACAACCAAGGAGTCACTCTATGTCGGCATCGAGCACGCCGTGCCCGGTAACCGCATCGGTGACATCAGCAACGCCATCCAGCACTACTGCGAGCAGCGCAACTACAGTGTTGTGCGCGAGATGTGCGGACACGGCGTCGGTCGCAAACTGCACGAAGACCCCGAAGTGCCCAACTTCGGCCGCCGTGGGACAGGCCCCCTGCTGCGCAACGGCATGACGATCGCCATCGAGCCCATGATCAACATGGGAGGCAAAAACGTCATCACCGAGCGTGACGGCTGGACCACCAGAACACGAGACCGCAAGCCCAGCGCCCACTTTGAGCACTCGATTGCCATACATCATGGCAAGCCCGATATCCTCTCCTCATTTGAGGGTATCAAGCAGGTGCTAGGTGACCGGTTCATCTGATTGAAACTACATGTTTAAGGACAGTAAAACGTAATTATTCAAGATTTTATATGGCAAAACAGACTGCAATTGAATTAGACGGTACAATCGTCGAGGCCCTCTCCAACGCCATGTTCCGCGTTGAACTCGAGAACGGACATCAGATCACTGCCCACATCAGCGGCAAGATGCGCATGCATTACATCAAGATCCTGCCCGGTGACAAAGTAAGAGTGGAGATGTCGCCTTACGATCTGACCAAAGGAAGAATCTCATTTAGATACAAATAAATAAACCACAATACAACTATGAAAGTTAGAGCATCTATCAAAAAGCGCAACGAAGACTGCAAGATTGTACGTCGCAAAGGGCGCCTGTATGTGATTAACAAAAAAAATCCCAAGTTCAAACAGCGTCAGGGATAAAAAAAGTATTAACTTTGCAAAAATTTTTGAATTAGATATATGGCAGTAAGAATTGTCGGGGTTGATATTCCCCAAAACAAGCGCGGCGTCATCGCCTTGACCTACATCTTTGGTATCGGGCGCAGTTCAGCCGCTACAATCCTCAAGAAGGCCGGTGTCGACGAGAACACCCGTGTAAAGGATTGGACCGATGCCGAGGCAGCCGCAGTGCGTGAGGTGATCGGTAACGAATACAAAGTGGAAGGTGACCTGCGCAGCGAGGTGCAGATGAACATCAAGCGATTGATGGACATCGGTTGCTACCGTGGCATTCGTCACCGCAATGGTTTGCCCGTGCGTGGTCAGAGCACCAAGAACAATGCCCGCACTCGTAAGGGCCGCAAGAAAACTGTTGCTAACAAGAAGAAAGCTACTAAATAACATTATTGAATTATGGCTAAAAAGACAGTCGCAGCAAAGAAGAGAGTCGTTCGCGTTGACGGTGTTGGTCAACTGCACGTGCATTCTTCCTTTAACAACATCATTGTGTGCCTCGCTAATGGTGAGGGACAGGTAATTTCGTGGTCCTCAGCCGGCAAGATGGGTTTCCGTGGCTCTAAGAAGAACACACCCTATGCCGCACAGATGGCTGCCGAAGACTGCGCAAAGGTCGCTTACGACCTCGGCTTGCGCAAGGTGAAAGCCTACGTCAAGGGTCCGGGCAATGGCCGTGAGTCGGCTATCCGCACCATCCATGGCGCTGGTATCGCAGTTACCGAGATCATCGACGTCACGCCGCTGCCCCACAACGGCTGCCGTCCTCCTAAGAGAAGAAGGGTCTAATACTCGATGTTCTGGATGCTTCTCTCAAGCAATTACTCTGTTTTAACAGGTTTATTTTAACAACTTTTTTCGCGAATCTCTATCAGTGAATGGATTGCATTTTTTTAACGACCTCTCTGCAATCGCGGCTGCACTGAAGCGATTCCAATTCACAATGTTAATCAATTTCTAAAAAAAGACTATGGCTAGATACACCGGTCCTAAAACTAAAATCGCCCGTAAACTGGGAGAACCCATCTTCGGTGAGGACAAATACTTTGCCAAGAAGAATTATCCCCCGGGCCAGCATGGTGCCAACCGCCGCCGCAAAATGTCGGAGTACGGCACTCAACTTCGCGAAAAACAGAAGGCTAAGTACACCTACGGCGTGCTGGAACGTCAATTCCGTAACCTCTTCAACAAGGCTTCCCGCATGAAGGGTGTCACTGGTGAAGTGCTGTTGCAACTGCTCGAGGCTAGGCTCGACAATATGGTTTACCGTCTGGGAATCGCTCCCACTCGCGCTGCCGCACGTCAACTCGTGTTGCACCGTCACATCACCGTCGATGGTAAGGTGGTTAACATCCCCTCCTACTCGGTAAGTGAAGGTCAGATTGTCGCTGTTCGTGAGAAGTCCAAATCACTCGAGGTGATCCAAGACGCTCTCGCTGGCTTCAACCACAGCAAGTATCCCTGGATCGAATGGGACGAGAACGTCAAGGGGGGCAAACTCTTGCACATGCCCGTTCGTGAAGACATTCCTGAGAACATCAAGGAACAGTTGATCGTCGAGTTGTATTCTAAACAGTAAAATTTTTATCCATGGCTATTTTAGCATTTCAGAAACCCGACAAAGTCTTAATGTTGGAAGCCGACAATTCGTTCGGCAAATTTGAGTTCCGCCCACTGGAGCCCGGTTATGGTGTCACCATCGGTAACGCCCTGCGCCGTATCCTCCTTTCGGGACTCGAAGGCTTTGCGATCTGCAGCATCCGCATCGACGGTGTGCAGCATGAGTTCGCCACCATCCACGGGGTCAAGGAAGATGTTACCAACATCATTCTCAACCTCAAGAAGGTGCGCCTCAAACGCATTGTTGAAGATACCGACACCGAGAAGGCCGTTGTCAAGGTTTCAGGTCAGAGCGTCTTCAAGGCTGGAGACATTGGCAAAGTGCTCAGTGCATTTGAGGTCCTCAATCCCGATCTCGAGATTTGCCACATCGATCCCGCCAGCGGTTTCCAGATTGAACTCTCAATCAACAAGGGTAGGGGATATCTGCCCGCCGAGGAAAACCGCAACGCCAATGACCCCATCGATGTGATTGCCATCGACTCGATCTACACTCCCATTCTTAAAGTGAAGACCGCCGTCGAGAATTTCCGTGTCGAGCAGAAGACCGACTACGAGAAACTCATCATCGAAATCACTACCGATGGCTCCATTCATCCCAAGGACGCTCTCAAGGGTGCTGCCGAGATTCTTATCCAGCACTTCCAACTCTTCACCGACCGCGAAATCGTTCTCGACAATACCGAGAGCAACGGCAACGAGGAGTTTGACGAGGAGGTTCTCAAGATGAGGCAGTTGCTCAAGACCAAACTTGTTGACATGGACCTTTCAGTGCGTGCCCTGAATTGCTTGAAGTCGGCAGAGGTTGAGACTCTTGGAGAACTCGTAGTGTTCAACAAGACTGACCTGCTCAAGTTCCGCAACTTCGGTAAGAAATCGCTTAGCGAACTCGAGGAACTCCTGGCCACGCTCAATCTGCACTTTGGCATGGATATCACTAAATACAAATTAGAAAAAGAGTAAAAAACGATGAGACACAATAAGAAATTCAACCACCTGAGCCGCAAGAGCGCCCACCGTGATGCCATGTTGGCCAACATGACCATCTCACTCATCATGCACAAGCGCATCGTTACGACCCTCGCCAAGGCTAAAGCCCTGCGCATATATGCCGAGCCCCTGATCAACAGGACTAAGGACGACACCACCGCATCGCGTCGCCTCGTCTTCAAGCACCTCCAGAACAAGGAGGCCGTTAAGGAACTCTTCTCGACCGTTGCCGCTAAGGTAGCCGACCGTCCCGGTGGCTATACCCGCATCCTGAAACTCGGTAACCGTCTGGGTGACAACGCTAAGACTTGTTTCATTGAACTCGTTGACTTCAATGAGGCTATGCTCGAGGCCAAGAACCAGGAGAAGACTGCTGCCAAGAAGACCACCCGCCGCAGCCGTAAGAAGGCAGCCGCTCCCGCAGCCGAGGCTCCTGCCGCTCCCGCAGCCGAAGAGGCTAAGACCGAAGAATAAGAATTTTTATCTTCAAAATACGATAACGAAGCCCGTGAACAACTGTTCACGGGCTTCGTTGCTATTGTTTATAAGTCATTATTGTCGCGGCTCCGCAGAGTGCCTCACTTGGGGGTGGCATCACCCAGCGGGCCGACGTGCGGTTAATTCTTCACTTCCCAGCCAAGAGCGCTGGCGCCCAGCACAGCAGCGTCACTCTCCTTGAGTTCGCTGATCAGGATCTTCACCTTGCCTTTGTATATGCCCAGCACGTTGCGTTCAAACGCCTCCTTCACCGGATCCATGATCAAGTCACCGCTCTTGGTCAATCCGCCAAACAGCACAAATGCCTCAGGGCTGGAGAAATTGGTGAAATCGGCCAGGGCTTCACCCAGGATCGTTCCCGTGTAGTTAAAGATCTCCTTAGCCAATTTATCGCCAGCGATTGCACAGTCAAACACATCCTTGCTTGTGATAGCCTCGATGTCATAATTGCGCAGTTTTGACGGGTCGTCGCGCAGTTCCAGAAACTCACGTGCCGTGCGAGCCACGCCAGTAGCCGAGCAGTAAGCCTCCAGGCAGCCAGTGCGGCCACAGCCACACACACGGCCATTGGTGCGCTTCACGATCACATGGCCCAGTTCGCCGGCAAAGCCGTCATGGCCATACACCATCTGGCCATTGACCACAATGCCGCTACCCACACCAGTGCCCAGCGTAATCATGATAAAGTCCTTCATGCCACGTGCCACACCATAGGTCATCTCGCCGATGGCTGCAGCATTGGCGTCATTGGTAATCAAGCACGGGATGCCAAACTTCTTGGTTACCATCTCGGCCAGGTGGATGGGCATGGGCCAGGGCAGGTTCGGAGCCTGGTCGATCATACCAGTGTAGTAATTGCCGTTAGGTGCACCGATGCCGATGCCATTGATCTTGTCCACAGCGTCATTATCCTCGATCAGACGGGTCAGTTCGGTGTGCAACTCGTCGATGTAGTCATTAAAGTCGCTGTGTTTAGCGGTTTTGATAGAACTGCTCGCGATCACATTGCCACGAGCGTCCACGATACCGAAGACGGTGTTGGTGCCGCCCATATCGATGCCGATTACATAAGGTTTTGCCATGATTTTGGTTCTGTTTTATAAAGTTGATAAGATAATAAATGTTCGATTTTCAACTGACAAAGGTAATAAAAATTTGCGCAAGTCGAGCATAATGCCAAATTTATTTGAGCATTGTTGAGGCATGGCCAGATGGGTCTAAAACGTTCATCGCTTGACTCCCTGCTTGCGGGTTTTCACACCTTATGACATCATGGAATGCCTCGATTTTACCAGTGGCAGTGCTGCCGATGCGACGCTGTGCTCCCCCCTCGGATTATCGATGGATGGTCCTGGCCGAGGCCATAAGGGGCCGGCAGCGCTAGAATGAGGCTGACAGGCGCACGTTGAGTTGACGACGGGTCAGGTAGTTGGGGACGGCATATTGGATATTGTTGACGTCGGTGACCCAATAGTAACTGCTCACGTTGGAGATATCCATCAGATTGAACACGTCCAGACCCAGCCAAATCTCCTTGAAGTGGCTGAACAGACCGCTCATCGGACGATGCTCTTTGCCGATGAGTTCGTAACTCAAGCCGATGTCGACACGCTTGTAGGCGGGCTGGCGTACGTAGGAGTCGGCACGTGTCAGATGGGGTGCCGTGGTGGGCAGACCATCACTGATGACGCCCTTGAGGCTGAATTTCAGTCGCGGAATGTTGGGGAAATAGTCGGTGAAGAACAACGCCAGACTATAACGCTGGTCGGTAGGTCGCGGCACTTTCACCCCGTTCAGGTTCTCTTGAGTCTTCATCAGCGAGAAACTGAGCCATGAATCGGTGCCCTCGACAAACTGGCCGAAGAGTTTCATGTCCACACCAGCGATGTAACCCTTGGACGAGTTCACGCCGCTATACACGAGTTTGAGGTTGTCGATTTCGTAAGGGATAAGGTTGCTCAGGTTCTTATAGTAGGCCTCGGCGGTAAACTTAAACGGGCGGTCGAGGGCCCTGAAGGTGTAGTCGCTGCCCACGATAACCTGGATGCTGCGTTGTGACTTGATGTCCTTGTTCAGTAGGATGGTGCGGTTGCCCAGCGTGTCCATCAACTGCTGCCGGTATTCCTTGTAGAATGGTGCCTGATAGTATACACCGCCGGCGAGGCGGAACGACAGACTGCTGTTGCGCTCAGGTATGAAACCCAGGCTCACACGGGGCGAAATCAGCGATTCCTTGTTGAAATCCCATCGGGAGAATCTCAGGCCTGCGTTTATCGACAACAATCCTGCACTGGTGTTGACCTTCCACGTGTCCATCAGGAATGCGGCGATACGCGTCGTGTTCAGGTCGTTGCTCGACGTCTCGGTAAAGATGACGTTGACCTGATCGGGAATGTGGGGCAGTGAGTAGCCGGCACTGTCACGCCATTGCCATTGGCGCGAGCGGTCATAGATATCCTCCTTGCGCATCGATATGCCATAGGAGATATTGTTGTTGTTCAAGCCGATGTTGCCTCTAAGCGAGAAGTCCATAACGTTCATCTTCAGGCGCGTGCGCTCATGCTCATGATACTTGCCCACACCCAGTTCCTGACCAGCCTGGTCCAGCCAGTATTCTCCATGGATGTCATAGGCCACCAGTTCGTCGGTGCGATAACCCGAGCCTTGCAATGTGATGCTGGTGCCCTTGTCATTGAATAGGTAGGTGGCAGCCGCAGCGGCAAAATAGGTCTGGAACTTATCCTTCTCGTAGCCGTCAAAGTAGACCGTGAATGATTTCACATCCTCGCTGGTGCCGAAACTCGTCTCACGATTGACGGGTGTGAAGCGGTAGTCGTTGATGCTCACGTTACCCAGCAGGGCAATGCGCAACCGCTCGATTGGCTTGAAGACGAGGCTCGTCTGGTAATCAAAGTATTGTGGATCATACTCTCCCTTGCTTTCGAGCGAACCCATCAGCGAGGAGTTACGCTTATAGCGCAGGCCGTGCATCTGTGAGTAGTGCTTCGTGCTATGGCCAAGCATCAGGCTCCCGCCTTGCAGACTGGCAGCAAGGGCGCCCTCAAATGCTTCCGGCTCACGATACGTGATATCGAGCACCGACGACATGCGGTCGCCATAGGCGGCGCTGAAACCACCGGTCGAGAAGTCCACCTTGCGCACCATGTCAGGGTTGATGATGCTCATGCCCTCTTGCTGGCCCGAACTGATCAGTTGGGGACGATAGACCTCGATGCCGTTGATGTAAACGCTGTTCTCGTCATACGATCCACCACGCACCATGTATTGCGAACTCATCTCGTTCTTTGAACTCACGCCAGCCATTGTGGTGAGCACGGCCTCAACACTGCCACCCGAAGCGTCGGGTGTGCGGCGCAGCATGTCCACGTCGATAGCCTGCATGCCGTTGGTCTGCTTTTTGTACTCAGTGATTTCCACTTCGCCCAGTTCCAGCGTTTTCTCATACAACTTGGGATTGATGGTTACGGTTCCTTCGGGCTTGATCAGTTGGCGCGTCACAGTGGAGTAGCCCAGGCAGGTAAACTCGACCATGATGGTGTCGGCCGAGGGAACGGTCATTTCATATTTGCCCTTGGTGTCGGTGTTGGTGCCTACTGCTGTGCCCAGCAGGCGCACCGTGGCAAACTCGATGGGCTGTCCGGTGGCGTCCACCACGGTACCTGTGATTTTCACTTGACAGAACACGCCGACGGCGCACGACAAGCACGCCAGCAACGTAAGTATGCGGAAATGGAATCTCATTGATCTCTTATGTTACTATCTTCTATAATAACATAACGTGGAAATCGCTTCTAAAGTATATTCTGAGCGTGGATTCTAGTTGGCGAAGATGGAAAACAGATCCTTGGCGTTCATGCGGGTGTAACCATCGGGGATGTTGCGGTCGATCTTCACGTTGCCGTTCCAGTCAATCCCCTTATAGGTAAGGGCGAAGTCCAACTTGCGCTTGTCAAAGGTGGCGTTGACTTTGATAGTGTGGGCAATGTTGCCTGCTTGGGTGTTGTTCACGTCACCATATTTGACCTGATAGGTGGCCGTGGCGCTTTTCTCAGGAATGATATTGAGCGAGACGATGCGCGACGATTTGTCATAAGCGAAGGCATAGCGGTAGCCTCGATAGTGCTCGTTGGCGGTCAGGGTGATACCATTGCCATCGGCAACAGTGCTCACTTGTGAACTGTTGCCCTCGCCGAGGGTCCCATTGCCGATGATGAACGGGCGTCCCAGGAAGATGTCCTGCACGTCGCTCACGCTGACTGGAATGCCAGCCGTCAGCAGGGACACTTTCTCGGCGATATAGCGCTTATGCACTTTGTCCACTGCATACAGGCTATCGGCCGTGATGAGAAGTTTGCCCACCTCAATGCCCAGGACGGGACGCAACGAGATGTAGATGGCTTGGTCGCGCACCATGCGCATCTGGATGGATGATGAGAAACTCTTGCCTGCGTTCAACTTGATGTTTCCGCCTGTCTGCATTGTTTGCCAGTCCTCAAGGGTGGCGATGATGGTTTTGTAAGGGTCGGCTTCGGTAGTCGTCGAGCCGGTGGTCACCGTCGGCTCGGGCACGGTGCTCTTCTTGAGTGAGCCGCAGGCCGACAGCAGTGCTGTGAGGGTCAGCAGGATGGCGATTTTATTCTTCATAATAGGTCTTGTCTTTAACTTTTCGTTTCAATGTTTCGTTGTCTGGATCTTTATCAAGCGCCTTGGTCCACTGTTCGACGGCTTGTTCCTTCTCGTTGTTAAACCACAGGATGTCGCCATAGTGCTCCAGCAGGTGCTCATCCTCGTCATTCTCGACGGCGCTCTTGATGTAGAGCAAGGCTTTTTCATAATCCTTTTTGGCAAAGTAGACCCAGGCATAGGTGTCGATGAAGTTGGCGTTATCGGGGTCTTCTTTGACGGCGAGGGCAGCCATGCGCTCGGCTCGGTCAAGATCCTGGCCCCGCTGCGCGAGGTAGTAAGCATAGTTGTTTAGGGCCCCCGAGTTGGATGGGTCGAGTTCAAGTGCTCGCTCATAACACTCCACGGCCTTGACCGTGTCTTGTGTTTCGCTGTAGGTGTCTCCCATGCCGGTGATCACTTCGGACTGGCGTTCAAGGTCGGTCGAGTCGGTCAACGCAAGGATTTTCTCGTAGGTAGCGATGGCCTTTCCATACTCTTTCATCTGGTGATAACAGCCCGCTACATAGCCATACAGGTCCAGATTGTCGGAATTGTATTCCAAGGCTTTTTCCGAGGCCTTGATGGCATCGGCATAGTTGTCGTCAATCATATTCAATATGACCATGTTGCGCCAGCCGTCGGCGTCGGTAGGATTCACGTCAAGGCTATATCCCAATTGCTCGATGGCCCCTTTGGTATCCTTCTTGGCATAGAGGTACTCACTGTAGAGTTGATGGATCTTTGCCTCGTGCGGATGCTGCTGTATGAGGACCGTGAACAGGTTGTTGATGCGCTGGGTGGTATCCGCTTCGGCCAGTTTCTCGCGGATGTAATTCAGCAGCAGGTCCAGTTTAGTGTCCACATCGAGTTGCTCGGCAGTCAGTGCATTGTAGATGTGCTGTTCAAAACCCGCGCTATCACCCGCCTGGCGGCAATACTCTGCGCGGGTAAGGTATATCAAACCGTTATCTGGAGCATACTCTTGTGCTTTGTCAAGATAGTATAATGCGCTGTCGCTCATGCCATAATGCTGAAACAAACCGCTCATGCTCAGGTTGTATGTGTCGTTTTGCGGGGCAGTGGCCAGCAGGCTGCGCATCTCATGCAGGGCACCCGCACTGTCATTCATGGCCATGTAGTTGCTGATCTTGCTCGATGTGATCTGAATCGCTTTGCCATGGATGTGCACAATGCTGTCGAAGGTGGCATTGCTCTGTGCATAGTCACCCGAACTGGAATAGGCTTCGGCAAGTCGCAACTGCAATTCCAGGCGATTGGGGTTGTACTCATTGAGCAGTTTGATGGCTCGCAGGGCCTCCTCGGGATGCCCTAGTTGCATATTGGCGTCGCTGTAGAAGGTAGTCTCATAGAGGTCTTCGGGTTGAGCATCAAAGTGTTTCTTCATCAGTGCCAAGCCCTGCTCGCAGCGCTCCTTGGTGGTGTTGTTCATCTTGAGCAGACACATACCCATGTAGAAGGATATGGCGGTGTTGCTGCTATCGATGGCATGGGCGTGGGAGAGCAGTTCGTAGAAGGCGTCATAGTTGCCCTTGGCCTTCTCGTTCTGCGCTTCCATAAAGATGTATTCAGCCTTGCGCTGGTCGGCTAGGCTTATAGCCTGCCTGGCCGAATCCTTCTTGCCGGCAATCGCTGTCAGCGCCAGCAGAACGACGCTTAATATCGCTAAATGTCGTTTCATCAACTATCGACTCAATTATATAATCATTAGGTAATCGGTTAACCGTTCACTGTCCACTATTTCGTTCCCGTGTGCCCGAAACCGCCAGCGCCACGCTCTGTCGTCTCAAGGTCATCTGCCACGGTCCACTCTACGGTGCTGTGGCGGGCCACCACCATCTGGCAGATGCGCTCGCCATTCTCGATGGTCTGGGCCTCGTTGCTCAGGTTCACCATGACCACACCAATCTCGCCTCGGTAGTCGGCGTCGATGGTCCCAGGTGTGTTGAGCACCGTCAGCCCGCGCTTCAGGGCCAAGCCGCTGCGGGGTCTGATTTGGCACTCGTAGCCCTCGGGCAGGGCGATATATATGCCGGTGTGCACTAGGGCGCGCTCCAGTGGCTGCAATGTCAGCGGCTCTTCTAACCAAGCGCGCAAATCCATACCGGCACTCAGTGCGGTACTGTACTGTGGCAGTCGGTGCGGGCCGCGGTTCACGATTTTCACGTTAATCTTTTCCATGACTCAAATCATTAAGTGGCTACAAAATTATTCAAAAAAAGGCTACTACAATCATTTGAAGCCACATTTATTTTAGATTGATGCCTACAAATGGCCAATCGGTTGTTGCTTCTATCATGTAGTAATCTTCATTTTTTGATAATCATGATTTGATAATTGTGGGATTGTTGTTAATTTTGTGCGAAAATTAGAACAGAATGACTACAGAACGAATGAACTGGGACCGATTAATTTCGGACAAACGACTGGGACTGGAACATTACCACGATAATAAGGGTGGGGGAGTCAGGAGCGACTTTGAGCGCGACTATGACCGCTTGGTCTTTTCGTCGCCCTTTCGCCGCTTGCAGAACAAGACGCAAGTGTTTCCGCTGCCCGACAGCATCTTCGTTCACAACAGACTGACCCATAGTCTGGAAGTGTCGAGCGTGGGCAAATCGATGGCGCGCGAGGTGGCTATCCGCCTCTTGCCGCGTTATGCGGGTGATGCTTGCGTCGAGAAACTGAGAGATATCAGCGAGATTGTCGCCGCCGCTTGTCTGGCACATGACTTGGGCAATCCGCCGTTTGGTCATTCGGGCGAGAAAACCATCGGCGCTTACTTCAGTGAGGGTCGTGGACTCGAGTTTAAGGATAAGTTTACCATTGAGCAGTGGAACGACCTCATCCACTTTGAGGGCAATGCCAATTCGTTACGCACTCTCGTCCACCAGTTCAACGGCCGCCGTCCCGGAGGCTTCGCCATGACCTACTCCACGCTGGCATCGATTGTCAAGTATCCTTACTCGTCGATGTATGCTGGCCATAAAGGCAAGTTCGGTTTCTTCACAACCGAGAAAGAAATCTTCAACCGCATCGCCGAGGAGTTAGGACTCATCCGCCTCGACCAGGACCGCTATTGCAGGCATCCCTTGGTCTATATCGTTGAGGCAGCCGATGATATCTGCTATCAGATTATGGACATAGAGGATGGCCACAAACTCAAGATTATCAGCACCGACGAGACCATAGATTTGCTGTTGGGATTTTTCGGCACCGATCGTAAGGCTCATCTGCGTGAACACATGGCTCGTGTGGCTGATCCTAACGAGAAAATTGCATACCTCCGCTCATGCATTGTCGGCCTGCTGGTCGAGCAATGTGCCGCGGCATTTGCCCAGCACGAGAACGAAATCATGGAAGGCCGCTTCGAGGGTAGCCTCATCGACTGCATCGAGCCATTAGCCGCCAGCGCCTATCAGGCGTGCAGCGCTCTCGCTCAAGAGAGGCTTTATCGTGCCAGTTATGTCGTGGACGTGGATCTGGCAGGTAACCGCATCATCAACCTCCTGCTCGAGAAACTTATCGAGGCCGTTATGCATCCCGATCGCAACTACTCGCAGTTGCTGCTCAACAAGTTCCCGCAGCAGTACGATGTGCATGCCCCAACGCTCTTTGAGCAGGTGCAGGCGGTGCTTGACCACATCAGCGCCATGACCGACATCTACGCACTGAAACTGTATCGCCAACTCGACGGCATCTCTCTGCCCACAGTATAGCATATCAAGTAAACCGTGGCTAGCCATGGTCCACAATAACCAGTAAATCATCATCAAACAATGGGACTGATTGACGATAAAAAACGCATCAACGAAATAGAATTGACCGAGGAACGTGCCATTCTGGTGGGGTTGATAACTCCCCAGCAGGGTGAAGCCAAAGCCCGTGAATACCTCGACGAACTCGAGTTTCTTGCCGAGACCGCCGGAGCCACAACGGTGCGCACCTTCTTGCAGCGCTGCGACGGGCCGAACAGTACCTCTTACGTAGGCAAGGGCAAACTCGAGGAGATTGTCGCCTATGTCGAGGATAACGACATCAGCCTGGTCATCTTTGACGATGACCTCACGCCCAAGCAGGTCGCCTTTATCGAGAAGGCCGTCAAGGTCAAGACTCTCGACCGCACTAGCCTCATCCTGGACATCTTTGCCAAGCGGGCACAGACCGCTAGCGCCAAGATGCAGGTCGAACTGGCTCAATATCAATATCTGCTGCCGCGACTGGCGGGTATGTGGACACACTTGGAACGTCAGCGGGGTGGTATCGGAATGCGTGGTCCGGGTGAAACCCAGATCGAGACCGACCGCCGTATCGTCAAGACAAAAATCTCATTGCTCAAGGAGAAATTGGCACAACTCGACAAGCAGAAGGTCACTCAGCGTAAAAATCGTGGCAAACTCACCCGCATCGCCCTCGTGGGCTATACCAACGTGGGTAAATCTACGCTGATGAATGTGTTGAGTAAGAGCGAGGTCTTTGCCGAGAACAAACTCTTTGCCACACTCGACACCACCGTCCGTAAGGTGGTGATTGCCAACCTGCCCTTCTTGCTGACCGACACCGTCGGCTTCATCCGCAAGTTGCCAACCCATCTGGTGGAATCCTTCAAAAGCACACTCGACGAGGTGCGCGACAGCGACATTCTGGTCCATGTGGTCGATATTTCCCATCCCCAGTTCGAAGAGCAGATCGAGGTGGTGAACCGCACCTTGCAGGAAGTGTGTGATGCAGGTGACAAAGAGATGATTATGGTCTTTAACAAGATCGACCAGTTTACCCACGTTCCAAAGGACGAGGACGACCTCACGCCCCGCCTGCGCGAGAACATACCGCTGGAGGAACTGCAGGAGACCTGGATGGCACGCATGGGCGAAAACTGCGTTTTCATTAGTGCCAAGAAGCAGCAGAACATTGACGCCCTCAAGAAGTTGCTCTATAACAAGGCAAAGGCCGTCCACACCGCCCGCTTCCCCTACAACGACTTCCTCTACCAGACCTATGACGACCTCACTACCGAGCAATAATGTTAATCGGGCTAATGGTTAATGGGTTGAAATGCTGATGTCAGAGAGATTGACACTATAATGTTTAAGTACATCTATTATCGGTTGTGCAAGCATCATGAGAAGGGGAAACGGCTCAATACCAGAACCTGGGCTGCTTCTAACTATGCGGGTGTTATGCATTTCATGATGATCTGGCCATTGGCATGGATCTTTATAGCATTGTTGACCTTGATTTGCAGTAATCCGCTGGTATGTCTTCTCGCTTTTATTCCTTTTATCATCTGGAGCGAGTTTCTGACCGGCCGATTTGAGAAGAGAATGGAAACCTATAAGCCTCCTCGGCGTTACAAGGGTTTGAACCGCATTTCGGTTGGTTGGTTTATCGCACCGCTTTTCTTGTTGGTGCTCGTGTATCTTTTCTCGGTAATTGTACTGATATTCAAAATTGTGCCTTCTTATCTAGAGCGTTTGATGACTTTGTGATTTTTAATATAAATTCTAATTATGGCTAACCCGAAAAATAAACAGGAATTACTGGATGCCATCACCGATGGATATGCCAAGTTGTGTGACCAGATTGCTAAGATGAGTGATGTGGAAAAGGTTGCGCCCTTTGACTTCCCTGCCGACCCCAAGAAGTGCGGCGTGCGTTGGCAGTATGACCGTTGCTTGCGTGACCTGTTGATTCACCTCCACGAGTGGCAGGTGCTCATGCGCGAGTTTGTAAATAACATCCGTGAGGGCCATCCGAGGGATTATCTGCCCGATGAGTACCGTCGCAACTACCACGAGATGGACAAGATGCTGGTCGAGAAGCATCAAAGCACCCCACTGGCAGATGCCGAACGCCTCTTGAAGCAGACCCACGAAGAGATGCTGAGTCTAGCCGATAGTTTCAGCGATGAAGAACTCTTTACCAAGGGCTACTACAAGAATACTTACACAACGACAATGGCGGCATACTTTGTCAGCGTCACTACCAGCCCCTATGGACAAGCGGTGAAATTGCTTAAGACCCACCATAAGAACTGCCGCAAATAAGGATCGTACAGAGCCGCATATCAGCACTCTTGTGGATATATCCACAAGAGTGCAACCATATCGGTTAACCGTTAACCGAATTAAGGATTATAGTAGTCCTTGTGGTAGAAGGCGAGGAGTTCCTGCACGTGGCGGTAGGCCTCGGCGGCAGGACCGTCGGGATCGAGTTCCATGGCTTCAAGATAACTGTTTAGGGCCATGCGCACGTTACCGTTTTGACGATAGGCGTTGCCGCGCAGATAGTAGGCCATGGCCATCGTCTCCTTGCTGGATGACTGGTTGTTGACGATTTCATTGGCAGCGTTGAGCGCTTCTTCCCCCTCGCTGCGTGAGAGCATATCTTTAATCTCTTGTATGGTTTTCATCTTGTGTTGAGTTTTATTGGGACAAAATTACACCAACTTCACGAAAAATCATTACCTTTGCTCAATAAAAATTATTATTGATACACAATCATGAACCAAATGAATAACAATCCCCAGGATCAACAGCGACTGGGACAACTCAAAAATCTTGTGATGCTCGCTGCTGCCGATGGCCACTTGACCGACTCAGAGTTGGCCGTATTGCTTGCAGTGGCTTCACGTGAGAACATTTCCCCCGATGATTTCAATAGGGTAGTTGATGACCCCGACAGTGTCACCATCACCTTACCCGAAGATGAGGACACCAAACTGGCTTATCTGCGCGACATGGTTGCCCTGATGATGATCGATGGCGAACTCGACGAGCAGGAACTGTCCATCTGCAAGATTTATGCGATTGCCTTGGGCTATCGTAGCAGCATCGTTGACGGAATGATTGCCGGCATCGTCGATAGCCTCGATGCCGCCGCAGGCGCCCAGTGACACGTTAGGCCCGATAGTGACTGTAATGAGCAGAAACAGTGTGTTTTGTCTAGTAGCCACGCTGCTGTTTCCTGTGCTGGCATGGGCGCAGCAGTCAAGCGTGGACTCTCTGCATGACTATCTTGAGGAACTCAACTCACAATGCCCGATTCACCACGAGGGTGGATGGGGCGTTAATTCCTTCACCATGGTGGGAGATAACTATGCCTTGGTCGATGTTATGCTGCCGGCCAACATGTCGATGTTTCTTTCCTCTTTCTCGTCCAGCGAAGACAAGGTAAAACGCCTATGGATCAGACAACTCCATCAATATGGCGAGCAATGGGACCGTTTTGTCGATACGATGGTCAAGGCCGATCGGCGCATCCTGCTCAACCTTCATCCCGCCCAAAGCGACGACACGGCACTTATCATGCTCTTCCCGTCGGACTTTGAGCCGAAGTGACAACGGACCGAGGCCGTCCTGACTAGCCGCGATAGGCCGAGGGCGTGACGCCCAGATTGTTCTGCACGTAGCGGCTGAAGTAGGATGTCGACGAGAAGTTAAACATGTCGGTGATTTCGGTAAAGGAGATGGTCTTGTCGCGCAGCAGGCGAGAAATCTCCAGGATGGTAAAGCGGTTGATCCAGAAGTTGGCGGCCATGCCGCTCGACTTCTTGCTGATTTCTGACAGATACTTTGGCGTGACGCACAACTGGTCGGCATAGTAGGCGATATCGCGGTGCTCGCGGTAATCGCCTCGCTCAAGCAAGGCCAGAAAATCACTCATCACCTTGGTCGTTTGAGTGCTCTGCTCCGTCTCCTCATAGATGTGGGCATGTATCTCAAAGTAATCGATTATCATCGTCTGCACCGCATTGATCATCACATCTTGATGAAACAGGCTCACCTGCCAGTTGAGCCTCGTCTCGATGTTGTCAAAGTCCTGTTTTAAGATGGCAAAACGGCTGTCGGTGAGCGGCATTACAGGGTTCAGAAAGAGCGACAGGGTGCCCTGCATGCCATAGTTGCTCTGGGGGGTGGCCATCTCTATGAAGTGGTCCTTAACATAGATGACCTTGACCTGGAAATCATCGCTGGTGACAATGTCCTCGACCATGCGCCCTTCACGCACGATCATCGAGTCGTGGCCATGCAGGTGAAAGCGCCCTAGGTTGAACGTGAATTCACACTCTCCCTCATAGCATAGCACGTGAGCCACATAGTTCTTTAGCCTGTCCGACGCCAAGTCGTGCAGGTCGTTCTCAATGATGATATGATTGCGGTCAAATTTCATACAGTGGTGCAAATTTACAACATTTTGGACGAAAAGTGAAATTACCTCCGCAAAAAGTGTAACTCCCTTGTGCCTGACTGATAGTAATTTTGCATCATGATTATTCACTCAAAACTACTATAATTATGAATCGCTTCAAATCATTTATCGCAGCAATCACGGCTCTGTTGGCCATGAGTTGCACAGCCAGTGCCAATCAATCATCTATTAATAATAATCAAAACGAAACCAATATGGACAAGCAAGGAAAAACTTTGGTCGTGTTCTTCTCTCATGCGGGAGAAAACTACAGTGTGGGTAATATCAAGGTTGGTAACACCAAGATTGTTGCCGATTATATCAGTGAAATGACAGGAGCCGACCAGTTTGAGGTCGTTGCCGACAAGGATTATGACATGCCCTATATGCAACTCATCGAGGTGGCCAAACAGGAGGCCCACGATGGCGAACTCCCCCCGATGGTAGGCCGGTTAGAGAACGTTGACCAGTACGATACTGTCTTCATTGGCGGTCCTGTGTGGTGGGGCACTTATCCTCAGGTGATGTTCACCTTCTTCCGGGATTATGACCTGAACGGTAAGACCATCATCCCCTTTACCACCCACGAGGGTAGCGGACTGGCTAGTTGTGTCGAGGACGTCCGTTCCGCTTATCCCAACGCCGATGTGAAGCCCGGATTTGCCATCTATGGTCATGACGTGCGCTCGGGCCGCAGCAAGGTTGAGAAGTGGCTCAAGGGCCTGGGTTTTTGACCATGGGGGCAGGTGACGACCGGCAACAGTTGGCTGCCCTGTATGAGCGCATGTACAAGGCGATGATTGCCAAGGACTCCACGACTCTACACGAGGTCCATGCCGACGATTTCCTACTCATACACATGACCGGAATGCGTCAGTCCAAGGAGGCTTATATCCGTGCCATTATGGATGGTACCCTCAACTACTACTCGGCTCAGACCGAGGGGCTCGACATCGCCATCAATGGCGACACGGCAGTCATCACAGGCCACAGCAGGGTAGAGGCCGCGGTATTTGGCGGTGGACGTCACACCTGGCCCTTGTCGCTGCATTTCGAGGCCCGTAAATCTGATGGACACTGGCGTCTCACCCGCAGCCAAGCCTCAACCTACTAAGAACTAACAACTAAGAACTAAGAACTAACAACTAATAACTAATAACTAATAACTAATAACTAACAACTAACAACTAACCGTATATTTGACAATGGAAACGATAAAATTATCTAATGGAGTGGAAATGCCCGTATTGGGTTACGGCGTGTTCCAGGTGAGTCCCGAGGAGTGCGAGCGTTGCGTGAGCGATGCCATCTCGGTGGGCTATCGACTCATCGATACGGCACAAGCCTATTTCAATGAGGAGGGCGTGGGCAACGCTATCGTCAAGAGCGGCGTTCCCCGCAACGAACTGTTCATTACCACCAAGGTATGGATCTCTAATGCTGGAGAGGAAAAGGCCGCACTTTCCATCGACGAGTCGCTGCGCAAGTTGCGGACCGACTATATCGACCTCTTGCTCATCCATCAGGCTTATGGTGACTATTATGGCACCTATCGCGCTATGGAGAAGGCTCTCGAACAGGGCAAGGTGCGTGCCATCGGTGTCTCCAATTTTCAGGCTGGCCGATTTGTGGACCTCGCCCTGAAGGCCAATGTCAAGCCTATGGTCAATCAGTTGGAGACCAATGTGTTCTCGCAGCAGAACGAAATCCTGCCATGGCTGGCAGAGTTTGGTACGATGCAGATGGCATGGGCTCCGCTCGGCCAAGGGCGCAACAATCTGTTTGCCCATCCGGTGCTGACTGAAATCGGTAACCAGTATGGCAAGACTCCCGCACAGGTAGCCCTGCGATGGCTCACTCAGCGTGGCATCGTCGTCATCCCCAAGAGCACGCATCGGGAGCGCATGGCACAGAACCTGGACATCTTCGATTTCAGCCTCACGCCAGTCGATATCCAGCGCATTGCAGAGATGAATCAGACCGATGACGGCACTGTCAACTTCAATGACCCGAACTTTATCAAATACCTCATCGAGACTTACGGCTAATTCCCTCGATTGAGTCTTGAACCAAGGCAACAAATGCAACAATGCAATCGCGTCTCACAGGCCGATGTGATTGTGGTTGTTGTGTTTGTTGTCTGCTTATTTTACTGCATGAGAGTGGACATTTTAGGGTTATTTGTTGAGCCTTATTGCGTTTTTGCCGAAAATGTTTGGCATAATTCTTGCAAATGAGTACTTTAGCAGCATTAAAACTCTAAAAAAATATAATTGAAGATGAAGAAGACAGTATTTGTAGGCCTTGTGGCTACCTCCCTGTTGATGTCGAGTTGCCAATCGATGAGTCAATTCTATGGCGCAACCACTGGCGCATCGTTGGGCGGTATGTTCGGATCGGCTATCGGTGGCATTGCTGACGGACCTCGTGGCAGTGACCTGGGGACCGTTGTCGGCATGGCGATAGGAGGCATGATTGGTGCCGCGGCTACCGCTCCCAAGACGGATGATGGTAACTACCGCTCGTCGGACTACTACTATGACTACGATATGGATGACTACAGGCAGAATAATGCTTATAGCCCGTATGCCAATATCGAGATCGAGGAACTCCGCTTTGTGGATGAGAATAACAACCGTGCCCTCGATGCCGATGAGCATGCCAAGTTGGTGTTCATCATGCGTAACACCGGCCGTGACTATATTTATGACATTGCACCAGTGATCACGGTGTCGGGTACCAAGCAGATTTATCTGTCGCCCACAGCCATCGTCAAGGAACTGGCTCCAGGCAAGGCGGTGCGTTACCAAAGCGAGATCGTCGCCACCAAGAAACTGAAAAATGGTGTGGCCGACTTCTCGATCGGACTCACCGATGGTGACAAACTATATACCCTTAGGTCTTTCCAACTCCGCACCTACAAGCGCTGATCATTGGCCCATGATATTACAGACAACGAGTCGGGGACAACATGATGCCAATTGTTGTCCCCGACTCGCTATATTTGCCCTTTGTGGCTCTCGTTTATGACGTGGCTAGAGGATGATGCGTTGGGCCCTAACTGGCTCATTGACAAATACACTGGCCAGCGGTGAGAAGTGGTCGGGGTCCTCGGTCGTGTAGTAGCGGCAGGTGCCGCCCTGGCTGCAGTGGCGCTCAATCTCGGGGTGCCGTTGCAGATAGTCGGCGAGGCTCTCGGCCACAATGGGGCCCTGCTGGATGATGTTAACGCCCTGGGGCCTGTACTTGTTGATTTTGTCGATGAGCAGCGGATAATGGGTGCAGCCTAAGATCACTGTGTCGATATCGGGACAGTCGCTCATCAGCAGGTCGATGTCTTTTTTGACAAAGTAGTCGGCACCGTCTCCATTGCTCTCACGGTTCTCGACCAGTGGCACCCACATGGGACAGGCATGGCCATGAACCTTGTAGCCGGGGTACATGCCCTCGATCTCGATGTTGTAACTGCCGCTGGCGATGGTGCCTGGCGTGCCAAACACACCGACATGGCCCGTCCGTGTCAGTTCGCCCACTTTCTCGACGGTGGGACGTACCACACCCAGCACGCGGCGATTGGGGGCTAGGATGGGAAGATCGTTTTGCTGAATCGTGCGCAAGGCCTCGGCCGAAGCCGTGTTACAAGCCAGAATCACCAGATGGCATCCTTGGCCGAACAGGTGCTTTACAGCCTGCAGCGTGAATTCATAGACCAGTTCCCGAGAACGGGTGCCATAGGGCGCTCTAGCATTGTCGCCAACAAACAGGTAGTCGTACTGTGGCAACACCCGCCTGATGTCGCGCAGGATGGTCAATCCGCCAAAGCCAGAGTCAAACACCCCGATTGGGGCTTGTTCGATGCCATTGTCTTGTGTCATTGTTGCCATATCGGTTAATTTATCTGCAAAGGTAATCCATTTTCACAAATAATGTGTAACTTTGCAGGTTAAATGTGCTCATGTGACAATGATGAAGCCGTTCAAGACCTATAGCCTCAGCCTGCGCGGCAAGCGAGTGACCATCGACCATCCTTGGGTGATGGGCATCGTCAATGTCACACCCGACTCGTTCTACAGTGGCAGCCGTGTGACCACCGAGCAGGCGCTCATCGGCCGCGTGCAGCAGATGGTCGATGATGGAGTGACTATCATCGACGTGGGGGCTTGCTCGACTAGGCCTGGCAGTGAATCTGTCGATGCGCTGAGCGAGATGGAACGTCTGCGCTGGGCACTCGGCATCATCCGTCGTCAATGGCGAGATGTCCTGATCTCGGTAGACACTTTTCGTGCCGATGTGGCACAGCGCTGTGTCGAGCAATGGGGCGCTGATATCATCAATGATATCTCGGGTGGCACACTCGACAAGGACATGTTTGCCACGATGGCGCGGCTGCAGGTGCCCTATGTGTTGATGCACATGCGAGGCACCCCCGAGACTATGTCTTCGCTGACCGACTATGACAATGTCACTACCGATGTGCTCGAGTGGATGGCGCGGCGAGTGGATGAGTTGCGGCAGACGGGTGTTGAAGATATCATAGCCGACCCCGGATTTGGCTTTGCCAAGACATTGGAGCAGAACTATCAACTGCTAGCCCAACTATCTGCTTTCCACACGCTCGAAATCCCGCTGCTGGTTGGGATATCCCGCAAACGCATGATTTACAGCCCGCTGGGATGCAGTGCCGACCAAGCGCTCAATGGCACATCGGTGCTCAATACATGGGCGCTGACCCAGGGCGCACACATCCTGCGTGTGCATGATGTCAAAGCGGCGGTCGAGGCCGTGACGCTCACCACAGCCTTGCGACATGCAGCAACCAAATAATGAACCAATAACAACTAGATAATGGCAACTTCGATTTTCTCACTTTTCAGCATCAAGGACTTGCTTGACATCCTGCTGGTAGCGACACTGCTGTTCTACCTCTACCGCACCATGAAGGATTCCGGCTCTCTCGACATTTTTGTCGGCGTGCTGGCGTTTGTGGTCGCTTGGGTGGTGATGTACAAGATGATGGATATGCGCCTCATTGGCACCATCATGGACAAGTTTATTGACATAGGCCTGTTTATCTTGGTGATTCTGTTTCAGGACGAGATCAAGCGATTTCTCACCGAACTGGGATCAAGGCGAGGCCTCAAGATGTTCGAAAAACTGTTTAAGAGCAAATCCGAGATAGAAGATGAGAAAAAGTGGATCATGCCTGTCGTGTATGCCTGTATGAATATGGCCAAGAGCAAGACGGGTGCGCTTATCGTCGTCCAGCAGACCATACCGCTCACCGACTATGAGCGAACTGGTGATATGATCAATGCCGACATCAACTCTCGATTGATTGAAAACATTTTTTTCAAGAATAGCCCGCTGCATGATGGTGCCCTCATCATTAATGGCAGCAAGATTGTGAGCGCAGGCTGCATCCTGCCTGTGTCGCATGATACCAATATCCCCAGATATCTGGGATTGCGCCATCGATCGGCAAAGGGTATTGCTCAGGCAACCGACGCGATCGCTATCGTTGTGAGTGAAGAGAGTGGCCGTATCTCGTATGCCCACAAAGGGGAACTGCACCTGAATCTGTCCAGTACCGAACTTGAGCATGCCTTATCGGCTCTAATAGCAACTGAATGAAACACATATAGCGAGGAGTTGAGATATGTTTGATATTGACGGAACACTGGTGAGTCTGGAATTGGTAGAGCGTTTCTTTTGCTGTGATTTGGACACATGCCTCGGTGCTTGTTGCATCGAGGGCGACTCGGGCGCCCCGTTGACTGAGGACGAGTACCAGCAACTCAAGGAAATCTTGCCCGAAGTCTGGGATGATCTCTTGCCTCAGGCTCAGCAGCAGATCAAGGAGCATGGGGTGGCCTATGTCGATGTGGAGGGCGAATTGGTGACCCAACTCGTAGGGGGCGCCAATTGTGTGTTCACGACCTATGAGCGGGGTGGTATGTGCCTGTGTGCTATCGAGAAGGCCTATCGCCAAGGCCGCATCCACTGGCGTAAGCCCATGTCTTGTTACCTGTATCCCGTGCGTATCAAGCGCTATCCCGGCTATGATGCCGTTAACTTCGATCGCTGGAAAATCTGCAAGTGTGCAGAGGTGTTGGGCCGGCGTGAAGGCATACGCCTCTATCAGTTCTTGAAAGAACCGCTCATCGAGCGCTATGGCCAGCAATGGTATGACAATCTGGTCGCATCCTGCGAACTCTATATCAAAGAATATTTATCGTGATGAAACAAATCTTATTATTCCCGCTGCTATTATTATTTACTGTTGTCAGCGCTGCGTCTCAAATCGTGATTGACGGCAGGCCTGCTGTGTGTGATTCAGCCACCGGTATGATGCTGCTCAGTGTCCCGGATTCAGTATTCGGACAACCATATTCCGCTCCTGTGATCGCCTTGCAGGACGTGACGGGGCTGATGATCAATGGTCAGCAGATTACAGACCATGTGGACTTGCCCTTGGTGGACGGAGTCACCAGTTATCCAGTGGAATATCTGTACAATGGCAAGACCGTCAACTCGACGTTGCGTTTCACCTACTTGCCGGTGATGAGGCTTGATGGCGAATTCAATGGTGAATATGCTAATGGCAAGGTGGAGATGATTCTGCCGGATGCTCATGAGGCCTTGCAGTATGACGCACGCATCAAGTGGGCCGGCACCTATGGTGTGCACAAGCACAATTATCACATCAAGTTTGTCGACTCTGTCGGAGCAAAGATGGACGTGTCGTTTTTCGGCCTGCGCAACGATAACCACTGGCGCCTGGATGCAGGTACCGTCGATATGGTAAGAATTAGGAACAAAGCCGCTCACGCTCTGTGGGCAAAATTCGGTCACAAGCCATATTTTGCTGACCTGCAGCCCAAGGCACGCAACTATGTCAGGGGGCATCATGTAGAGATGTTCCTCAATGGTGAGTATCTGGGATTCTTTGATATGGCCGAGTTTCTGGACCGTAAGCAGATGAAACTCAAGAAGTATGATGACGAGTTGGGCGAGTTTCATGGAATGATGTGGAAGGGTAAGGACGGCACACCGCAGACGTTGTTCAATCAGTCCCTGCCTTACGACAACAATGCTGAGAACTGGGGCGGTTTTGACGTGACCTACCCGGATATTGATGATGTGTGCCCCACCGACTTCAGCGTGATCAGTAATGCGGTAGACTTTGTCACGGGCAGCAATGATCAGGAGTTTGCCGATCACATGGGGGAATACTTCGACCTGCCGGTGATGGTGGATTACTACATCTTCATGCAGACCCTGTTAGCCATCGACAACACGAGCAAGAACATCGTGTGGAGTTGTTATGATTCGCAAGTCGATAAAATGATAACTCCGTCGGTTTGGGATTTCGATGCCACCGTAGGCCAGACCTGGTATGATGGTCCTACACATTATCACAATGCCGAAATCCAGCCCGAAATCGATATGGACAACATCTCTGGCCGCTTCACCTTGTTCCCCAGAGCCTTGTTGTGGCATAGGCTGAGGGACGTGCCCGATTTCAGACTGAAAATGTTCAATCGCTACCACCAACTGCGCGAGACAGTGCTTGATGCCGACAGTCTCGTGGCCCACTACGAGGAGATATTCAGAAACCTGGAGAGGGCAGGCGCGCTCGATCGTGAATACACACGCTGGTCCAAGGATACCGATGTGGCTGGCCTGCCACTGAATTTCGAAAGTGAGTTCAGTTACCTCACCGACTGGCTTAGGCGCCGTGTCGCCTATATGGACACTCACACCTTTGCCCGCCTGTTGGGAGATGTTAATGCCGATGGCGAGGTGAATATCATCGATGTGACCCGGTTGATTGATTATTTGCTCACAGACGAGATTAGTCTCATCGACGTGGTCAACTCCGATGCCGATTGCAACAATGAGTATAATATTGCCGACGTCACTTCCATCATCAGCATCATCCTGAGGCAATGACGCAGCCGCTTCGAGACGCGGTTCCAGTTTCTAGGGAGTGAAAAAAAGTGCGATTTTTCATTGCCAGGTCCGGAAATTGTTATACCTTTGCACCGCTTTTCGTAATCTCTGACAAGAAAATGAGTGGCTTGTGTATATTACGAAGTGATTATTAACGCATTAATTGATATTACAATGGACTTGATTAAAGTTGCTGAACAAGCATTTGCTACAAACAAGCAGCACCCGCAGTTTTTCCCGGGTGACACGATCACGGTAGCATACCGCATCAAGGAGGGTAACAAGGAGCGTATCCAGATGTACCGTGGTGTGGTAATCAAAATCAATGGCGAGGGTGAGAAGAAGCGCTTCACCGTTCGCAAGATTAGTGACAACATCGGCGTTGAGCGTATTTTCCCGCTCGAGTCTCCGTTTATCGACAGCATCACCATCAACAAGCATGGTAAGGTGCGTCGTGCCAAACTGTATTACCTGCGTGGTCTCACCGGTAAGAAGGCTCGCATCAAGGAGCGTCGTATCGTCAAGAAGGAGGAGGCATAATTATTGCCGCTACTCTTTCAATAAAAACTCATTAAGGACCTGGGGCACACTTCTTGAAGTTGCCTCGGTCCTTTTTTATAGGAATTATCACATGCAACAGCCCGAACATGACCATCAAGCCAAGAAGCCTCTGGGCGGCCGTGCTAGGGACGCGGTCAAGCGCTTCCTCGGCAAGTTCTCGTTCCGAACAGGTGTTATCGTATTGGCACTGTGTGTGCCATGTTACATCTTCTCTTTCGCACAGATGGCTTTGCCCATCAGCACCAAGGCAAAGGGCATACTTTGGGTCGTGTTCTTTGGCTTGGCCAAGACCTTCCAGTATGCGGGACTCACCATCTTGGGGGTTGAGGGATGGAAACGGCTCAAATCATACTTCTCCCGTAGGGCCGAACGATGAACTCATCTAACAAGAGCCCCGACCGATGATCATCTGCCTGAATGCAGGCGGTGATTACTATATGTTAAAAAATAGTGTGATGACTATTGCAAATTGATAAATAATGTGTAACTTTGGGCGCAAAGAGGAAGCCGAAACGCTCGAAAGGGAGTAGGCATTGTTTTTTCACTAAATGCAGGAAATCTTATATGATGGACGAGGAAATGAAAAATGCCGAGCAGGCTGCTGACGACGTAAAGAAAGATGCCGGTAGTATTTTAGACCAACTTAAGGGGATGCTCGATGAGGCCACTACTGGCGAGGGCAACGTGTTTGATAAACTCAAGGGCGTGCTCGAAGGAAAAGACGGTGAGCCTAGCATCTTTGACAAAGCCAAGGACATGTTTGATGGCAAGGATGGTGAGGCCGGTGTGCTTGACCAACTCAAGGAGATGATCGAGAAGGGCGCCACCGCAGCCGGAGAGGCTAGTAACGATTTTATCGACAAAGCCAAAGAGATGTTTGAGACCAAGGAGGGCGAGACTAGCCTGATCGATAAAGCCAAAGAAATGTTTGGCGAGGGTGCAACTGCCGCTGGCGAGATGATGGATAAGGCCAAAGACTTTGTGGAGCAAGGTACTGCAGCCGCCACCGAGATGGCTCAGGATTTGAGCCAGAAAGCAAAGGATGCGTTCGAGCCCAAAGAGGGCGAGAACGATGTTCTGAACAAGGCCAAAGAGGCACTCGACGATGCCGCTAAGGCCGCCGACGGCGTCATGGACAAAGTGCAGGATTTCCTGAAGAACGCATTTGGCCCGAAGGACGGTGAGGGACAGGCTTGATGCCGCTCCTCATCGATCAAAAACAATCAAAACAGAGGGTGTGACCACGTTGTTGCAGGTCACACCCTCTGGTGTCATAATTACGCATCGTGTTTTTAATCGGCCTAGCGGCTGAGAAATGAAGCGAAATTATAAATAAAATTTAAATAAAAATTTGTTTTGTCTAATCTCTCCGTGCATGGCACGGAAACTAATACAGCCTTGAACTTTGACACAACGCCGTGTCAAAACGTGGCGGCATTTCAATCAAGATACCGCTTGTCGATGTCGCTATAATGGTCGATGCGCCTGTCGCGCAAAAACGGCCACCAGCGTCTCACTTGTTCGCTGCGTTCCATATCGATGTCGATCAACCGGCAATCCTCACTATCGATAGGGGCTCGGTAGATCAACTCTCCCTGCGGGCCAGCCACAAAACTGCTACCCCAGAACTTGATGCCGTTGGTCTGTCCGGACGGGTCCTCTTCCAGGCCGACGCGGTTGACGGTAATCACATGAAGCCCATTGGCCACAGCATGGCCACGCTGAACCGTCGTCCACGCTTCTCTCTGTCGCTCCTGCTCCTCAGGGCTGTCACTGCTCTCATAGCCGATAGCGGTGGGATAGATGAGCAGTTGCGCTCCCCGCATAGCCATGAGTCGTGCTCCCTCGGGATACCACTGATCCCAGCACACCATCACGCCCAGGCGGCCCAGTGAGGTGTCGATGGGGACGAAGCCCTGGTCACCTGGCGTGAAATAGAACTTTTCGTAATAAGCAGGATCATCAGGTATGTGCATCTTGCGGTACTGGCCGGCCACGCTGCCATCGGTGTCAAACACCATGGCCGTGTTGTGGTAAAGTCCTATAGCGCGTTTCTCAAACAGCGATGTCACGAGCACGATGCCGCACTCGCGGGCCACATCGCTATACCGACGCGTTACCTCTCCTGGAATCTCCACGGCCAGATCAAAGTTGTCGACGCTTTCCACTTGGCAGAAGTAGAGAGAGTCATGCAACTCGGGCAGGACCACAAGTTGTGCGCCCTGTTGTGCGAGGGACCTGATTTTTTCGATCAGCGAGCGGCGATTAGCCTCGATATCATCGGTATTGCGTTGTTGAATGATGCCTATTTTCATGTCTGTTTTGTTTTAGCGGTTGGTATTTATTGAGCCCTTGGGTAATTGCATGGTGGCGCAGTGCAGAGAACCATGCTGGCGGATGAGGGCTCGGCAGTCAACACCCTTGATTTGGCGACCAGGAAAAGCCTCCCCGATCAGTTGACTGGCCTGGATGTCACTCTTGTCCTGGCCGTAAAGCGGAACGAGCACCTGATGATTCATCACCAGAAAGTTGGCATAGGTGGCTGGTAATCTGGATATTTCGTCCTCGATGGCTACGGGCAAGGGTAACTTGATCAGATGATAGGGCTTGCCATCAGTGTCGGTGAGCCGCCTCAGGTCCTGCTCCATCTGCATCAGCGGGATGTAGTGCTCGTCTTCAGGATTGTCGCAGCCGGTGTACAGGATGATGCCTCCAGGGGCAAAGCGGGCCAGCGTGTCGATATGGCCATCCGTGTCGTCACCGATGAGGCTGCCATGGTTCACCCACAGCATCTTGTCGCCTCCCAGTCGGTGCAGCAACTCCTCCTCTAATTGCTCTCGCGTGAGGCCATCGTTACGGTTGGGCGCTGTCAGGCAGCAGGTTGTGGTCATGATGGCCCCATTGCCGTCAGACTCGATCGAACCGCCTTCCAGCACCAGGTCGCGATAGTTGAGAAGCGGCAGTTGCAGTGCGCCGCATTGTTGCAACCTCGAGTTGACCAGGTTGTCACAGTCAGCGGCAAATTTCATGCCCCAGGCGTTGAAAGTGAAGTCAGCCAGTGCAATCCTTCCGCCATCGTTAATGGCGATGGGGCCATAGTCGCGCACCCAAGTGTCGTTAGTGGGTAATTCGATGATGTCGATGCGTTGCCAGTCTGTGTCAGGGCCTAGCGCCGATCGCACCTCGTCGCCATCGGGCGCTACGATGACCAGGCGCTCGTCATCCTCGAGGATGGCTTTCGACAGATTGATATAACAAGCCGTCACCTCGTCGAGCATATAAGCCCAGTCGGTGCCGGCGTGAGGCCATGCGATGAGAATGCCGTCTTGACAATCCCACTCAGCAGCCATACTGCGGTTTCTTTTAGACGGGAACATCTATGGTGTTAGTGCTTGTGTGATACTTCGGTGTTATTTTTTAGTGTTTGTATGATATTAAACGGAAAAATAGAGTCAGATATTGTTGCCGTATTCCTGATAATTGTCCCAGTAGGAATCCTGGGACTCGACAATCTCGTCGATGAAGTCACGGTACCCGTCCTTGACGCTGTAGCCGTTTTCTTCACACCACTCGACATAGTCGTCATTAAATCCATCGACTTCGCGCCTCATCCGTTCAAATTCCTGGTCAAGTTCTGGCGTGTTGCTGAATCGGTCTAGTAACTCACGCAGTATTTCCGAAATGTCGTTCATGTTTGTTCCGTTTATTTATCAAGTCATCTGTTGGGAGGATGGCCTGATTGGTTATACACTTGTATCTAGGTTGATTTGAATGCTCAAATTTAGTGCTTTTTTCTTGATTTCCTAGCGAACTATGGTTAAAAAATCATTATATTATTGATATCGGTAAATTATCCTATTGAAAACAACTTGTTATAAGGCCTTTTGGGGCCATTTCTGCTTCATGAGGGCATCGGCTCTTTGTCGCTCAACCACATATCACTGCGCCATCCGCTCTCATCGCGAGGGTATAAGAAAAAGAAATGGCATTTTTTTGTGCTCAATGTGATAAAGATATCGTAACTTTGCGCTGTGATAGCGGCTGGTGATGCCGCATCAGGTATGAGTTTAACCTTCATTCATTGTATTGTAATCATGGTCATGAGATGGCTGAAAATCTTATCACTCGCGCTTGCCTTGGTACTTGTGATGGCTGGTTGCTCCAGTGATAATCTAGAGAAGATGATTCCTGCCGACGCCACTGGCGTGGTGAGCATTGATGTGCCCCGGATGCTCAAGGTGGCTGATATGCTCGATGGTGACGAGATCGTTCTTCCAAAGTCGCTTCAACAGGCGATTGATGACAACGACACGTCACCCTTCTGCGTATTGCTCAATGATCTGCCTCAGATGGGACTTGACACTGGCGAGAAGGCTTATGCCTTTTTCACTGTCAAGACGTTTGGCCGGGTGGTGCTGGCCGCTCTCAGTAACCCTGAGAAAGCGCGCAAGACCTTGGCTATCAGAGAAGGCGGCGATTTTGAAACAGTCGAGGGGCTGGATTGTATGTATGTCAAGGACAATCTGTATGCAATCGACGGCAAAGTATTGTTCATCGGCACCGTCAACAAGGCGATGGAGGTAGCGCGCGCGGCGCGCGCGGCCAAGGGCATCCTCTCAAAGACTTCGACCAGCATTATTGACAATAAGGCTGTTAAGGACGTCTTGCATAACGATGATGCGGCCATCAATGTTTGGATTCAAGGCAAAGGCCTGAGGACCATTCTGAACAAGAGTGATGTCTATCGCGAATTGTCGACCAAGATGCCGCTCATCGAAATCTTCACCGAGAGTGACATCGATGCGGTAACCTGCAATATCGACTTGGATAAGAAGCAGGTGGGAATGGACACCCGCATCTTGGCCAAGGATGATAGTGAGTATGCCCAGTTGCTCAATTCCACTTTGGGAACCCCCTCCGATCAAGTGCTTAAGGCAATACCCAACTCGATGGACTATATCTTCACCATGAGTGTCAAGGGCAACAATTTTGTGCAACTCAAGCAGATTCAGCAACTCTTGAAGATGTTTGGTAAGTTGCCTTACATCGGTAGTATTGACATGGCGGCGATTCTATCTACTGTCGACGGACCGTTCACGATTGGTCTGGCCCGCGACCCTCATCTCGAGGGTGAGTGGAACATGGTGTTGGCAACACGATCCACCGATCCTGAAGGCGTGGTGAAGCGCATCAGCGCCTTTGCCAACTCGATGGGACAGGCTCCTGAACTCTACGAGGGAGAATACATCTATCAGTATGACAACAAGATGATACGCATCGGTGTGGTTGATGGCATTCTGTATCTGAAGATGCTGGACTATGAGCAGACCGAGGGCTATGCCTACGAGATGGAGCCGGTGCGCGACTTCTTCAATGGCGCATTGGTCGGCATCTTTGCGCAGACGCGCAACGACAGCATCAATGGCTACTTTGACTTTGGCCTAGCAGATATTTTCAATGGCAAGGGCCATTTCTACACCAGCATGCCCCAGGCCAACGCTACGCTTGAGTTGTTACGCTCGCTATGTTCCATCAGGGTGGGGGACTCCTTTGGCAACGAGGACGGAGAGGATGGCTTGTCGTCGTTCATGACTGGCGCCATCGACGACTTACAACCTGTGGATTGAGGCGCATTTCGGCACTTGCCTGTTATGTGGAGACCAAAACGAGGACCATGCCATCACTCGGGATGACATGGCCCTCGCCTGTTATCGTTCAGTTCCGTAAGGTGGCTTTCCGGCTTAGAACTTGTAATTGAGTCCGAGGCCGAACACGCCTTGGTCTACCTTGCGGATGATGGTGTGGCGGTACTCGAAATTTACGCCGAAGTGTTCGGTAAACTCATATTCCACGCCGGCGCCCACGTTCATGCCCACATGGTTTTCTTCATCAGCCTTCATGCCGGGAAGTTTCACTCTGGTCATGGTGTAGTTCAGGCCAACCAGGGGGTAGAAGTAGAGTTGATTATTCCACACGGGCAGCAGGTAATGCGCGTTGACGTTCACATCCCACCAGGTCGTGTGGTTGTGCTCAAAAAAGTAGTTCAGGCCTACCTCGGCGCGCAGTTGGTCCAGAATCCCATATTGGAAGCGTGCTCCGATACCCATGCTCTCGATTTCGCTGCCATATACCAGATTGGCTCCTACGGCGGTTTCGCCTTGCTGTACCTGGGCCATAGCCGTGCTCATGCCCAGCACAAGCGCGCATACTAATAATAAGATTTTCTTCATTTTTTCTCTCTTGTTTAATTGTTTATTGATTAAATATGTGTATTGCCGCAATTATCAAATTGTAAAATTACAACAAAATTCAAATCCGTACAACATTTTGATGCATTTTTGACCAAAAACTAGTCAAAAACGGCAGTTATATGGCTTGAGTTAAGACGTC
Organism: uncultured Prevotellaceae bacterium; assembly: GCA_900320055.1. GTDB lineage: Bacteria > Bacteroidota > Bacteroidia > Bacteroidales > Muribaculaceae > Sodaliphilus. Next base: position 15,933 of record ONQS01000006.1, on the reverse strand, counting down.
TGTTCCCCCAAAAAAAGCCACCCTTTTGGGGTGGCTCTGAAACTGTTGTTGCTTAAATATGTCTTGCTTAGCCTAGGTAGGCCTTGAGCAGTTTGCTCTTCTGGCCCTTTAGGCGGCGGATAGCCTTCTCCTTGATCTGGCGCACGCGCTCGCGTGTCAGGTCAAACTTGGCACCAATCTCCTCGAGTGTCATCTCTTGACAGCCGATGCCGAAGAACATCTTCAGGATATCGCGCTCCCTGGCGCTGAGTTGGTCCAAAGCGCGGTTCACCTCCTTGGCCAGCGACTCTTGGTTGAGAGTAGAGTCGGCCATGGGGGAGTCGTTGTTCGGCAGCACGTCGAGCAGACTGTTGTCTTCGCCCTCAACAAATGGGGCGTCGACCGAAACATGACGGCCAGACACCTTCATCGTGTCGCTGATTTTGTCCACGGGAATGTCCAGACGCTCGGCAAGTTCCTCTGCCGATGGGCGGCGCTCATGCTCCTGCTCAAAGCGGGATTGGGCCTTGCTGATCTTGTTGATCGAACCCACCTGATTAAGGGGAAGCCTAACGATGCGAGATTGCTCCGCTAGCGCTTGCAGGATCGACTGACGGATCCACCATACGGCATAGGAGATGAACTTGAAGCCACGCGTCTCATCGAATTTCTGTGCTGCCTTGATGAGGCCCAGATTGCCCTCGTCGATCAAGTCGGGTAGACTCAATCCTTGGTTCTGATACTGCTTTGCTACAGAAACGACAAAACGCAAATTTGCGCTCACAAGTTTGTCCAATGCTGCTTGGTCGCCTTGGCGGATGCGCTGTGCCAACTCGACTTCCTCATCAACCGTAATAAGTTCTTTACGGCCGATTTCCTGAAGGTATTTGTCGAGGGATGCGCTCTCGCGGTTAGTAATGGATTTTGTGATTTTAAGTTGTCTCATCTAACTTGTGTAGAGTTTAAGCATGCAAAGGTACTATAATTTTTGCTGTACAACAAATTTTTTAGCAAAAATCATACCACCGCATGTCAAAAAACTTTAAAATGCGATGTTTCGTGATGATTATGTGACTTTATTGCCCTCCTCTGTGACGAGGGCAACGTTGATTGTGGCGGGGGCGGTTATTGTTCTAGACGTTGAAATAATCGGTTGTGTGCAGAATCATTCTAATCAAGTTAAAGGCTATGATTGTCAGTATCTGTGTCAACTCGAAATCTCTTGGTGCTTTACGTTAATCAACTCCTCGACAATGCTTGCAAGGGGCTTGCCTTGCCATTGGGCCAGTTCTTTGAGTTTGGCCTTGGTGCCTTCGGTGATTAAGATTGATAACTGCACTCGCTTTCCGTAAATTTTGGGCCTGCCGGCTCCAGGTCGTGCTCCTCCTCTCATAGTCGTTCGTGTTTGGGTTTATAAAAATATTTGCAAATGTAATCATAATTTCTAATAAAATTGCTAAAATAAAGAAAGAAAATAATAAAATATGCTGTATAACATATTTTTCTGAGGATTGTCTGGCATTCTGACGAAAATAGCAATGGGCATGACACGCTGTCATGCCCATTGCCATGATGTGGCTCACCGTAGTGTGAGCCTATGGTTGTTTACTGCTCGTCGTCGCTCAGGTCAACGGCATAGTATACCTTCTTGCCGGTGGGGTAGAAGCCGGTGATGAACATCACCTTATCGCTTTCGCCGCTGCGCATGATCTGGTTGTAGATGTTTTCCACGTCATCACGCGAGTCGACAGGTATGTTGTTGATGTCGGTGATGATGAAGCCGTCGCGGATGCCGGCCTTCTTGAATTTGCCGGCCTTAACACCGATAACCTTAATGCCCTTGGAGATGGCGAGGTCTTCTTTTTCCTCCCTGCTCAATTCGTTGAATGCGCATCCCAGCGACATGACATCGCTCTGCTTGGTCATCTTGGTGTTGCCCTGATCGTTCTTGAAGGTGACGGTCGTGCGGCGCAACTTATTGTCGCGATAATACTCTACCTCGGCCTTGTCGCCCGGGCGCAGTTTGTTCATCTCTTCCTGCATCTCGCCGCTGTCCTTCACGCGTGAGCCATTGAGTTTGACGATGACATCGCCCTCCTGCAGGCCGGCCTCCTTGGCGGCGCCGCGGTCGGTGACATTTGCTACATAGATGCCCTCGCTGGTGGCGGTGATCTTCTCCTCTTTAGCCTTTTCGGCTGTGAGTTCGGTGTATTGGATGCCCAGCACAGCGCGTTGCACGGTTCCGTATTGTTTGATGTCGGTGATGACCTTCTTGACGGTGTTGCTGGGAACGGCAAACGAGCATCCGCTGTAGTTACCCGTCTGGGAATAGATCATGGTGTTGATGCCGATCAGTTCGCCTGCGGTATTGACCAGTGCTCCGCCCGAATTGCCGGGATTGACGGCGGCGTCATGCTGGATAAAGGCCTTGATGCCACCATTGTCACTGGTGTTCATGCCACGGGCCTTGGCGCTGATGATGCCGGCGGTGACGGTGGAGTTGAAGCCGAATGGATTGCCCACGGCGACACACCACTGGCCAACCTTAACGGCGTCGCTGTTGCCGAATGTGATGGCATGCAGGTCCTTGGCGTTGATCTTGATCAGGGCGATGTCGGTCTTCTCGTCGGTGCCGATCACGGTAGCATTAAACTGGCGGTTGTCATTCAAGGTGACTTCGAGTTTCTCGGCGCCGTCAATCACGTGATTGTTGGTGACGATATAACCATCGGTGCTGATGATCACGCCTGAGCCCATGCCGCGAGGCTGGGGCTCGCTCTTCTGCTGTTGCTGTTGCTTGCGCTGGCGCTGTCCTTGTCCGTAACCGGGGCCAAAGAAGAACTCAAACGGGTCAAAGAAATCGCCTTGGTAGATGTTCTGCTGCGGGGTGGCGTAACTCTTGATGCTCACAACGCAGTTGATGGTGTTCTCGGCCACATCGGTAAAGTCACGGCTAAAGTCCACGGGGCGGGATGCGGTCTTAACAAAGCCGTCGTCGGTGGTCTTGTTCTCCTTGTTCAGTACATAAGTGTCGGTGATGACACCTTTCTTCTGCAACTCGCTTGTTGCCATCATGGTCACTCCCGATCCCAGGATCGAGGCTGCCACAAGCATGATCGCTAATTTCAGATTCTTGTTCATGTGTCTCTTCTTTTTGTTAATTTATTGTTGATTTTAATTATTCAAAGTGTTAATTTTAACTTTTCAAATTGTGTGCCAAATGTACAACTAAAAATGACAACAGCAATATTTGTGCCAATGTTTTTAAAATAAATTAATAGCAAATCCGCGTCTTTTTAACTTGTTTTACATTGAGCGGTATCGCGATAACAATTAATGACATTTTTCCTGTTTTGAGTTTTGGCAGAAATCAGCAGTCCCGCCAGGCGCAACACCTGGCGGGACTCGAGTATGCGATAAGTGGTGACGGCTGGATTAATTATCCGATAGGTCGTCTCCGTAGTTCAGAGCCGTGAGTAACTCGGCCAGAACATACATGCTGCCTCCAACATAGATGAGGTCCTCGTCGTTGGCCTGTTTTCGGGCTGCATCGAGCGCTTCGCTCACATTATTATATATAGAGCCCTCGATACCGCACTTGGCGGCAAGGGATTGCAGTTGCTCAACAGTCATCGAGCGGGAAGTCTGAGCCTGTGTGAAATAGTACACCGCATCTTTGGGCAGCAGGTTCAGGATTGACTTCACATCCTTGTCTGCCATAAATCCCATGACCATGTGCAGCCGTTTGTAATCCTCATGCTTGAGTTGCTTGATTACTTGCTCGATGCCCGCAGGGTTGTGGGCCGAGTCGCAGATTACAAGCGGATGGGTGCCAAGTCTCATCCAGCGTCCCATGAGTCCGGTGTTCTCAATTACATGGGCAAACCCCTCGTGTACGGCTTTCTCTCTGATGCGGTATTTGAGACGTTTGAGCATGTTCAGCGCCGTGAGAACCGTGTTGGTGTTTTCGATCTGGTAGTCTCCCGTCAATTCGCAGTCGAGAGTGCCGTAGTTGACGGTCTCGATGCGCAGCACGCCATCGGCATGCTTGGCGCTGAGCACTTCGGGCCTGTCTTGCGCAAAGCGGATGTCGGCATATAAGCGCTTGGCTTCGCGTTCAAACACATCTCGCACCACGCCTTCGGCCCTGCCGATGACAACGGGCTGACCATGCTTGATGATGCCCGCCTTTTCACTGGCAATCTCTTCGAGTGTGTTGCCCAGAAACTGCTGATGCTCAAGGCCTATGTTGGTGATGATGCTCAATTCGGGAGTTACGATGTTGGTGCTGTCCAGTCGGCCTCCCAGTCCGGTCTCGATGACAGCGACGTTAACATTTCGCCACGCAAAGTAATCAAATGCCATGGTGGATGTCAGTTCAAAGAATGATGGCTGCAAGCCGCCCAAATCCTTCTTCTGGTACTCCGACACCCATTGCATAACATAACTGCGGCTGATTTTCCTGCCATTGACTCGGATGCGCTCCCTGAAGTCAACCAGATGGGGCGAGGTGAACAGGCCCACACGATAGCCGCATCGTTGCAAGCATGATGCCAGTAGATGCGCTGTCGAACCCTTACCGTTGGTGCCCGCAATGTGGATGATACGGAATCGGCGATGAGGCTCCTTGTATAATTTGTCGAGGGCGAGACTTGTCTCGAGCCCAGGCTTATAACCATCGGCTCCTTGCCTCTCGAAGGCAGGACGTTGATTAAACAAGTAATCTAGTGTGCGCTCCCACATGCGCGCCAGTTCTTCTTTTCGTGCCATTATTTTTAGGTCGTTTCTTGTCGGTTGACCATGTCACTCACGTGACAAGATGATATTAAAAAAACACAGTATGGCTATAAGCCGGGTTATGTGCCTGCCGTTAAGCCAGGTGCTTGTCATTTATCTGTCCGGTACATTGCTGCACCGGTATAGCGTTCTACCCCCCGGCAATGGACGAGCAGCCCTTAGATGCCGGTATACATGAACTTGCAACTCACAGGTGGTGCGGCGCGCTGTGTCACCATAGCGCCCGGTGGGCTCTTACCCCGCCTTTTCACCCTTACCGCAACAGACGTGCGGCGGTTCTTTTCTGTCACCTTAACCCCACGGTCACCCGCGGCTTCCCGTTAAGAAATGTGACGCTCTGCGTTGCCCGGACTTTCCTCTCGCAACCAATTAGTTAACGAGCGACAAGCCGCCATACTGTTTTTACTGAAACAATTTCAGTGCAAAATTATAAAGAAATCCGTATTTGTGCAAATTATTTGACACTTTTGGGCTTTGAATTGTGCGATTTTTTTTAATAACGATATGATTGTCTGAGGCTAAGGCTTTTTTTAGTGAGAACTTAACAATTATTCTGCATCATGCTCGTTATTATAGTATAATTAAGTTGATTGTTACTGATGTTATGATAAGCCTTAAACGTTTCTCCTTAGCCGACTGGCTCAAGCAGGTGGGTAGCGCGTGCCGCCGTTTCCCGTTGGCGTTGTTGCTTCTCGTATTCCTTACCGGATACCTGATGTTTCTGATTCACAACAATGGTAATCACGTCGATGGCAAGTGGGCCTTCTTTTTCATCTTTTATCCTGCAACAGGTTCACTGCTGGCCGTTTCGCTCCAGTTGCTTACCGAGGATTTCAAGCATCGCTGGGTGGCTTTCCTTACTCAGATGTGCGTCCATGCCCTATGGCTGGGCGTGTCGCTGTATTTGACCCAGTTTGAGCGCTTCTCGGTGCAGCAGATGGTCGGCGTGAGTGCCACAGTGGTAACGATGGTGCTGTCGTTGTTTCTGTTGTGCTTCTACCGCAAGGACGATGATGTGCCCTTCTGGAACTTCGCCCAGCGGCTTCTGGTGGCCTTGGTGTCTGGACTGATGGTGGGTGGCATCCTCACGTTGGGCATCATCCTGTTTGTCCAGTCGCTGGATTGGCTGTTTGGCATGGAGGTCAATGGCTGGTTCCCCTACATACCCACGTTCTGCCTCGTGTTGCTGGCTCCGTTGCTGGCCATGAGTCAGATACCTGAGGGCAAGCACAAGCGCGTCCATTATATCGCACCCTATACCGGGTTTATCAAGGGGGTGGTGCAGTATCTGTTTATCCCCTTGCTGCTTTTATACATGGCTACGCTCTATGTCTATGCAGCCAAGATTCTGTTCACCTGGCAACTGCCAGTGGGGTGGGTGTGCTACCTGGTCTCGGCGAGCATGCTGGGTATGGTGATCTTGATCTTCATCACCTATCCCTTGCAGCACGAGCAGGGCAACTCCATATTCAAGACACTGACCCGCTTGCTGCCGCTGGCCATGTTGCCGCTGCTGGTGTTGATGTCGGTGGCCATTGGCCGCCGCTTGAGCGACTATGGCATCACGTTGAGCCGTCTCTATGTGGTGGTGTTCAACTTGTGGTGCTATGCGGTGTGTATCGGTTTGCTGCTGTGCCGCAATCGTCGCATCTGGTGGGTCCCCGCTTCGTTTGCCGTTGTGCTGCTGCTCATCTCGGTGGGTCCGTGGAGCATCCCCAACGTGACCGAGCGTCGCTTGCAGGGCGAGGTGCGTGAGGCATTCATGGCATCGGGTATCAAGCAACTGCCGCTCAATGGCGCGCAATACGACAATTGGCTTAAGACCGCCGACAAAGAGGTCGCCGAGTCGATCGATGCCAAACTGTATTACTTGCAGTTGGATTACGGCTATGACAGCACGCTCGGCCTGATCCAGAAAGACGCGGTGGTCGGTCTCATGGATTCGCATCGCGGTGGTACTGTCGTCTCAGAGGATTCGTCTATGAGGTTTTACAACAACTCGGAAAATCTCATGAGGAATGTCGCCATACCCCATGGCTATACACACGTCTGTGCGGTTCAAGGGGTCGATTTTGTCAAGCAAAACGGTAATCGCATGGTGCTGGATGTGCATGCCTGGATCACGGCTACGGTCACGACCTATCGTTTTGAGGCCATGCTCAATCAGTTTGTTGAACGGGACATTGAGCGTAATCATCATAACAGTGTCGAACCATTGATTTTGGACAATGGCGACGTGGTTCTGATTGTGGATAACTTCAGCCTGACACGTTCCCAACAGGGCACAGTTACCTATGCCAGCATTTCTGGCATCTTGTTCACCAAGTAGCCTGTAGAATATTTTTCTACACAAGGCCCGTCAAGAGTTATGGTTGTTGATAACTTTTTTCGGGCCTTTGTTGTGCCTGTATCGCTACTTGGTTGTAATTTTGTACCATAATAATTATTAATGTGCAAATGAAGCGTTTTTTCTCGATTTTCTTGATGGCCTTGATGGCCTTTTCTGTATTAAGGGCAGCCGACGTGACCTTTGATTTCTCGTCGGCCGAGGGCATTGCCGCCATGGGTTATGCCGTGCCTGCCCAGAGTTCAGCAACCAATCTGACCCAGACTGGCCCTGTGACCGTGGGCGGTGTGACCCTGTCGGCCACCGATGGCTCTACCGAGACACGTATCTGGAACTCTCAGGGCAGTTACACCCTGCGCATCTATGTGGATGGTTCCATTACCTTGTCTGTGGCCGAAGGCAGCATCACGGGCATTACCGTCAATGCGGCCAACACGTCCAATTTCGACCTGATTGCCAGCGTGGGCGATTATAGCACGGAGGGTGCGGTCGGCACTTGGGCTGGCAGTGCTACAGAGGTGACCTTGACCCATGTGGGCAGCAAGAACGCGCAGGTGGCAAGTCTGGTCGTCTCCACCACAGGCGATGAGCCTCAGGTCGATCCCGAGGATCCCATCGACCCTGATATCTTCAAACTCGATTCGCTTCAGAACCTTGCAGCCTTAGAAGATGGCACCGCTTTCCAGTTTATGAGCGACGTCTATGTCAACTATCAGTGGCATGAATACCTCTGGGTGATGCAACTCGATAGTGAAGGCAATGCGATCGCTGGTCTCATCTATGGTGACTCGGGCAAGGAATATCGCCTGGGCTCGGTCATACCCGCAGGCTGGACGGCCGTGAAGCAGACCTACAGGTCCCAAGTCGAGGCCGCCAATCCGGCTCACTTCGGCAATGCCAAGAACATTCTCGATGAGGACTACTATTCGCCGTTTGACTGCACGGGCTATCTCTCATATCTTGCCGATCCCGACGAGGGCTGGGATAACTATAAGGTCTATCTCGAGGGCGTGAACCTCAGTCCCATTCAGAGCAATGGCACCTTCATGATCACCAGCACCGAAGCCGACGAGGATGGTATGACCTACGAAGCCTCATTGACTGGTTTCAACAAGTTTGGCATCGACTATCCCGACGTGGATCCCACCGAGGTGTATTCTATCGAGGGCATGATGAGCATCTATAATGGTGAGATGGAATTGTTCCCCACGTCCATCACCAACGATCCTGGCACCAAGTTGTGGAAGGTGCTCTATGAGGGAGAAGACGGCAATCAGTATAAGTTAAACGACACCCTCTATGTCGCAGCCGCAGTCGACAGTGAGAGCACCAAACTGATCTTTGTCACCGACAATGTCGACCAGATCTATTACGACACCTATGCCGACTGGGGTTATGCCGAGTGGATGGCGTGGTATCCCGACTGGATTGCGCTCGATTGCACCGGCAATCAGGATATGTTTGATGCCATTGCGCAGATGCAGGTGATTAAGCCCGCAACTGTCAAGGGCCTGCTGCAAGACCGCATGACCAATCCCAGGCTGATGCTCAATAGTGTGCCCGTGGCCATCGATGATGCCGAGTTGCCCACGTTATCCCTGTTCAAGTACGACTTGAGCAATGACTACGTGACCGCAATGGGCAATGAGGTTGGGCGTGCCGACGGCTACTTCTTCTATAAGGATGGTCTGCCCTGCCTGTGCAGTGAGCAGGATACGGTAGTGATCAAACTCAACTATGATTATGCGCCGGCCCTCGAAGCCGAGATGGCCCAGAAGCCAGGCTTCAATTACGGATTGCTGGGTGTGTTCACGCTCGATGAGGCTTGGGAGGAAAATTCCGCTCAAGGTCCCATGCGCCGCATCCACGCTACCGACGAGAATTACTACACCAACTACACCTTCCATCCCCTGGCCATCCTCTCATGCGCCTCTATCGATGAGACCTTGGCTGGTGAACAGGTCGTTGATGTGAAGTATGTCTCGCCCACGGGTGTCGTGAGTCCCGTTCCGCAAGACGGTGTCAATATCGTGGTTACCACACGTAGCGACGGATCCACCACCACATTCAAGCGCATCGTTAAGTAAGTGCGCTCACCGCACTCTGTGATCACACAAATCACGCCGACTAGTCCATCATGGCCAGTCGGCGTGATTTGTTGTGATTAAGCCCAACCGGTGTCCTCGGTTGGACGACGACAATCAGGGTTACTGCAGGTTGAGGCGCTGCAGCACGATGACGATGCTGCCCTTGTTGTCGAGCAGGGCCATCTCGTTCTGGTTGATGCGCTTGCACGACTCTGTCCTCTCGAGGGCCAGCAGCAAGGCAGTCTCATTATCGATGCGGTCGCAATGGTGTTCGCTTGACTTCAGATCCTCGAACTGGATGGCCATATCCTTGGCCGGGTCAAGGGTGATGATGCCGTTGATGATGTTGCATCCGGTGTCGCCGTGTATGGTCTGCATCTCAGCATCGATGACCACGCGCATGTTCAGGTCACTCACGTTCTCGGTGTTCAGTTCCTTGACGAGCCACGGGCCATTCATGGCATCCAGATTGTGGCGTTTCAGCACCATGATGACGGCTCCCTTGGAGTTCATCAGGTTCATGTATTCGGCGTTGTATTGGGTCTCGACGGTGTAGCGCCTCACGTCAGCAAGCGTGTGCATGACGGTTTTCTCGTTGGTCACGTTATGGCACGATTCGCTGGTCGAGATAAAGTCACCAAACTTCAGGTTGTTGCCACTCAGTTGAAAGGAGCCATTGATTGTGTTGCAGCCGTTATTGCCATACACCTTGTAGCCGCCGGCAAAGTCCAAGTACAGATAGGCCCTTTCCAGGCTGTAAACCTTCTTTTTGCGCAGCGTCACGATGTCCCATTCGCCGTAGAGTTGCTGTGCCGGGTTGGTGATTTTCACTTCGTGCATGGGCTGCTCAACATTGGCTGTGACGTTTTCGATAGCCACACCGCGTTTCTCCATTTTCTTGTCCTTCTTCTTTTGGGCATCCATGTTTGACGGTGCCAGCAGCAGTGCCGCCAATAGGCCGATGACGATATGTTTTCTCATTGTGAATGTTCTTTTTTTTGTTTCAAACTTCAAATTTCGCATTTTTTCCCCACCCAACCAAATCCTTTAGCCGTTTTTAAGAAAATATGCCATAAAATGTGAAAAAACGCCCTCACGACGGGAGAGATTTGCCTATTGAGAATTTTTCTTTTACTTTTGCCGTAACTAATAAGCGATAATGAAGAAGATGCTCACGATATTCCGACGATTGTCCTTGCTGGTGGCTATGGTGCTATCGGCTGTGGGCGCTCAGTCTCAAATCAATACCGACCAAGTGCTCGAAATCGGGCGTAATGCCTTGTATTTTGAGGACTATATACTTGCTATACAATACTTTAACCAGGCTGTTAAGGCAAAGCCCTTTCTGGCAGAGCCCTACTTCTATCGTGCTGTGGCAAAGATCAGCCTGGAGGATTACAATGGCGCTGAGCAGGATGCGGGCATGGCCATCGAGCGCAATCCCTTTATTGTGGATGCCTATCAGGTGCGTGGCGTTTCGCGCCAGAACTTGGGCAATTTCAAGGGGGCTGTCGAGGACTATGATGCTGGACTGAAACTCATGCCCGAGGATAAGAACCTGCTGATCAACCGTGCTGTCTGTTTGACCGCACTCAAGGACTATGATAATGCCAGGGAGGCCTTTGACCGTCTGTTGGCCGTGGACCGCAACAACGACAGGGCCTACATGGGCCTGGCCCAGATGGACCTGGCGCGCAACGACACCACGGCGGCCCTCGACAATCTGAACAAGGCGATTGGCCTGAGTAAGAAGAATGCCGGCGCCTATGTCATGAGGTCCGAAATCTATACGCGGTCGAAGCACGACTTTCAGCGTGCGCTTGCCGATATGGACAGTGCCATCTTGCTCGAGCCAAGATATGCCGGCTACTTTATCAACCGCGCATACATGAAGTATAACCTCGATGACTATTTTGGAGCAATGGCCGACTATGACTATGCCATCGGGCTTGACCCCAGCAGCCAGGAGGCCCACTTCAATCGGGGACTGCTGCGCGCCGAAGTCGGAGACAACAATAAGGCTATCAGCGATTTTGACTTCGTGCTCAAGAGCAACCCCTCCAACTTTATGGCACTCTATAACCGGGCCTTGTTGCACATGCGCACCCGCCAGTATCGTGAAGCCGTGGCCGACTTCACGACAATCCTGAAGAAGTATCCCAATTTTGAGGCTGGCTATATGGCTCGAGGTGAGGCTAAGCGCCGCATGGGGGACCATAAGGGCAGCGAGAGCGATATGGAAAAGGCGATGGCGATATTCAGACGCAACAAGACGCATGTTTCCAATTTCAATCCTGCCGAAATCGAGGCGACAGCCGCTATCAAAAAGGCCGAGCAGCGTGCCCTGAACGGTGTCAACGATGAGCCGGAAACAGCCGAGGAGATCATCAATCGCTTCAACACCCTGCTCACTGTCAACGACAATAACCCCGTTAAGCCGGAGTATGCTAACCGCCAGCGCGGTCATGTCCAGAACAACAATATCGAAGTGGAGCCCATGCCGATGTTCGTCTTATCATATTACCCTCAGGACAACAAACTTAATGCTAAGACTCTCTATCTCCGTGAGATGGACGAGATGAACGAGATGCGCTTGTTGCCGGGAACACTTACCCTTGCACGTGGCGAAACCCAACTCAGTGAGGAGAAAATCCAGCGACACTTCGCCAACATCGACTACTACAACTCGCTGCTCTCGCACGCCAAGGCCCGCAGCATCGATTATTTTGCCCGTGCCATCGACTACCTCATGGTCAAGAATCCTGATGCGGCGTTGGTCGATATCGATGATGCCATCTCGCTCAGCCCGCAGTTCATGTTAGCCTACATGTTGCGTGCCGATGCCCACTACATGCAGTATCGCATGGCGCAGGCGCGTGACGCGGGTGCCGCCAGTCTGCAAGGCGATGCGCCCGATATGAAGTCTCAGGCCATGTTGCGCCAGCGCCAGGATGTCACCACACTGGGTCTGATGTTGGATGATCTGGATCAGGCTATCAAACTCTCTCCCAAAAATGCCTATGCACACTACAACAAGGGCAATGTCTATATGATGCAGGGCGACTTCACCAGTGCCATCAGTTGCTACACGACGGCAATAGAGCAGCAACCAGACCTGGCTGAAGCCTATTATAACCGTGGACTGATGTATCTGCGCATGGGCAACAAAACTCTGGGAGTTGCCGATCTGAGCCAGGCCGGCGAGTTGGGCATCCTGCCGAGTTACAATGTACTGAAACGCATGACCCGCTAGCATCAATCGATGCAGCAGGCCATGCGGTGTTATCCCATCTCGCGTTAGCAGACAGTGTCTCGGTGTCAGTTGGCTGGCTGGGGACCGACCTCACCGGCCGTGGTAAGCGCCTTAAGCACCGCCTCGACTTTGTTGAGGCTGCCTTCGTTTTTAACCAGCACCTTGTGTTCCCTGTTCAGCAGATAGAAGCAGGGCAGGGTGGGCAGGTCATACAACTCGGCATACTCGATCTGGCGGCTCTGGTTCCATCCATTGATCATCATTTTAGGATATTTGGCCTTCTTCCACAGTTTCTGATCATCATAGGGATAGATGGCCAGGACAATCAGTTTCTTGTCATTGACCATCTGATTGATCAATGGGTTCTCGGCTAGGCGTTGCTTGACGGTCTCACAGGCCTCGCAGTCAGGATTGTTAAAGTAGATGAGGATGTAATCCGACTGCAATTCGTTGAGTTGGTGGGTGGATTTGTCATTAGCAGTGACGTAGTCAAAATTGGTGGCAACTGAGCCAATCATATTCTTCTTGGCTCCCTCGAGCAGCAGGCGTTGGCGCTCAATCTCTGCACCGCTCAGCACATACTTATCGGTAGCATGCTTGAGCACGACCAGATACAAGCCCTCGTTGTGGATCGCATCGGCGGGGTTGCTGAAGCGTCGCTCGGCCAGTTCCAGCATTTGGCGGTAGGCTTTGGGATCCTTGGCCAGGGTCTCCATGGTTGCGGTCATGAGAAATTCCGCTTTCCGTTGGTCCATCTGAGCCACTTGCTCCAGGTAATCGTTATATTTCTCGGGCGCGGGCATCATTTGCGCTTCGACGCACAGCCAGCCTGCGATGGCTACAAGAGTAGCGATGATGATTCTCTTCATGAGTCTATCTGTTTTTAATATTATGAGTTATCGGTTTTAAGACAGCGCAAATTTAGTGCAACTCGCCGACAGCACAAAAAGAAAATGCGCTTTTTCTTTTTTTACCCAGTCGTGTAACTTTAATTATTCAAAATTAAGTAACTTTGCCGCATTAAGACAACAACTGATGAAGAAAATCACAAAAACCAATGCGGCGCGTCTGCTGGATGCGGCCGACATTCAATATGAACTCATCCCCTATGAGGTGGATGAGAGCGACCTGGGCGCACAGCACATTGCCGACCAACTCGGTGAGAACATCGACCAGGTATTCAAGACGCTGATCCTCGAGGGTGATAAGACCGGTCATCTGGTCTGTGTCATCCCTGGGGCCGAAGAGGTCGACCTCAAGAAGGCCGCCAAAGTCTCGGGTAACAAGAAGGTGGACCTTATTCCCATGAAGGAATTGCTGCCTACGACGGGTTACATTCGTGGCGGCTGTTCGCCTGTGGGGATGAAGAAACCTTTTCCTACCTATTTTGATGAAACCTGCATCCTGTATGATTACATCTACGTCAGTGCAGGAGTGCGTGGGCTCCAGTTTAAGATTGACCCGCAGGCGCTCGTCGACTTTGTGGGAGCCGAGACCGTTGACCTGATTGCCTGATAAGAAAGATGAATACGATAGGTAAAATATTGACGTTGACCACATTCGGTGAGTCGCATGGACCAGCCATGGGAGGCGTTATTGATGGCATGCCAGCCGGTGTGTCGATCGATATGGATCGATTGCAGCGTTTCGTGAATCGCCGGCGCCCAGGCCAGACTGCAGGGGCCAGCGCTCGCGACGAGAAAGACAAGGTCGAGATCCTATCGGGCCTCTGGCAGGGTAAGACACTGGGCACACCCATTGGCTTTGTCGTGCGCAACACAGATGCCCGCAGTGCCGATTATGAGGGGATAGCCGCCTGCTATCGCCCCAATCATGCCGATTTCACTTGGGAGGCCAAGTATGGCATCCGCGATCCGCGTGGTGGCGGGCGTGCTTCAGCGCGCGAGACGGTAGCCCGGGTAGTGGCTGGCGGAATCGCCTTGCAAGCGCTTCAATCTCTGGGCATCACGGTCAGTGCGACCATCGAGCGGGTAGGGAAGGCCACGAGCGATTTCGAGCAGGAAATGGCTAGTGCCGCTAGCCAAGGCGATACCTTGGGGGGCGTGATCTCTTGCAAGGTGTGCAACGTACCTGTTGGATTGGGGGAGCCTGCCTATGGCAAACTCCATGCACAACTGGCTGCGGCCATGATGAGCATCCCGTCGGTTCACGGCTTTGAGTATGGCGATGGCTTTGGAATGGCATCTTGCCGCGGCAGTGAGGTGATGGATGTGTTCGAGAAGCGGGCCGATGGCACTGTTGGCACTTCGGCCAATCACTCGGGAGGCATACAGGGGGGCATCAGCAATGGGGAGGATATTACCATGCGCATTGCCTTTAAGCCTGTGCCTACTCTCATGCGGGATGTGCCCACCATCGACCGTGACGGCAATCCGGTGACTTTAGCGGCCCGTGGCCGTCACGATGTCTGCGTCATCAACCGTGCACTGCCTGTGGTCGAGTCGATGGCGGCACTGGTGATTTTAGACAATTATTTGATAAGGAAAACCAATGTGCTCTAATAATAACACTAATAAAAAGGAATTTTTCAAGGATTACTACCTTGCCGCGGGTGAGTGTAATCCTCAAGGCGAAATGCCCTTGACGCTGTTGATGAGTCGTATCATCGAGGTGGCTACATTTCATGCCAACTCTTGGGGGGTTGGCTATGCAAGACTCATTCAGGACAACCATGTGTGGGTGCTCTCCCGCGTGACCATCGAGGTCGATAGTTTCCCCAAGGTTAACGAGAACTATCGTCTTACCACTTGGATCGAAGATTATAACCGCCACTTCTCGCAACGCAACATGCGCCTCGACGATGGCCAGGGCCACACGTTGGGTTATGTGCGCACCATCTGGATGGTCATCGACCTCAACTCCCGTGCCAGCGTGGATATCTCACAATTGGGCTACATCCGTGAGAATGTTTCAGACCTGCCATGTCCCATCGAGCCGATGAGCCGCCTCAGGCCCATTGAGCAGGGCCATGCCGTGGACTACACCTTCGGTTACATGGATTGCGACTTCAACCGCCACGTCAACACCGTGCGCTATCTCTCGCACCTGATGAACATGTTTGACATGGACTGCTATGACAACTACTTCATCCGTCGTATGGAGATTTCCTTCATCAAGGAGAGCCATTACGGTGAGACCTGCCGCTTCATCATCGACGACACCGATCCCATGGACTCCCGCCTGAGCATCACCGATGCCGATGGAAACGACCACGTGCGCGCCCGCTTCTGCTGGCAAGAACGCTGAAACAAACTGCGAATTACGCGAATTAAACGAAGGCTCCTAACGAACTGGGCTTGTATGACATGAGCGGTAACGTCTGTGAGTGGTGTCAAGACTGGTACGACAGTTATACCAGTGAAGAGAAGACCAATCCGACAGGTCCTGCTACCGCCTCTTACCGCGTGTTTCGTGGTGGCGGCTGGTACCCCGATGCCTCGTGCTGCCGC
>ONQS01000035.1 GCA_900320055.1 uncultured Prevotellaceae bacterium | reverse complement strand
GGCGCTTCGGCTTCGGCTCTGGGCGAAGGCAGGAGTGGCCAAGGGCGTAACACTCACGGCAGGACTTGTAGCGCACATGTCCGTACTTGAGCGGGAACGCCTCAATCGGCAGATCCCTGTGGCAATAGCAGCACTTCATGTCAGTTCAAGTGGATTGGGTTAGGGTTATCTTCATCGTAAACCATCATCGCCAAGCGGATGATGTCACGCAGTTCTGAGTTCTTCTCCATGGCGGCGCTGATGATGTTGGCAAGGAGGATGGCCGAGCCACCGTCGGGCATGACGGAAGTCCCGCCTATGCGGAAGTTGGTGTTCTCGTCATCCTGCTCGGTCTCGCCGATGATGATTAGCGCGTACTGGTCTTCGTAGAGGACTTCTATGGTTTGGCACAGCTGCTCCCGCAGACCTTCCATTTCCTCATCCATCGGCTACAGCTTGTCAAATTCAAAGATTTCCTTGCCGTAGATCTTCGCAGCCCGGTATTCCAGGTTGCACCCCTTCGACTGGAGCCAGCCGTGGTCGAGGTAGATGGCGTCGCAGTTCATCACTGCGGTGATGCAGTCGCCCATGCGCCGTGCCTCGCTGTAGTCCTGCGGGTCGTGCGGCAGGTCGAACGTGCTGAACAGTTCATAGTCCTTGAAGTCGGGGTCATCGCCGAGGACTTGCTTGAGGACGCCGATGCGCTTCTCTGCCAATGCGAGTTTCTCGTTGATGTCAACTGCATCGTGTCTGCCGTTAATCGGCGTTGCTATGTACATCCGTTTTGTTTTCATTGCTATTCGTTTTTGATTTCTTCGATTTTGTACCATTCCACGTCAGGCTCTTCAAGCCCGAAGTGGTCTTTCACGTCGTCGAGGTCGAAAGGACCGTGCAACTCGGTGTGTATGGGAAGTTCACTGAACACTTCCTTGATGGTGACTTTCCACTTGCGATACGGCTTGCTCATTCCTCACCTCCTTCCTTAAAGCCAAATTCAACAATTATGGTCCAGAAGAGCCAAGTGAATTCTACCCAATTACACCTGTCAGTTGCATAAGACGCTTGCCTTCTGCCAATCTCTACTGTAGGGAGAAGGGTTACCTTCCACATTCGCTTGTCCATATAGCGTAGCAGACTATGAAATCTCACCTTCATTCCTCACCTCCTTCCTCAATGAGCAGGTCGCTGTTGGTTTTTACGTTGTCGCGGCTGTCGGTCTTTCCTTCAATCGTGTACTGGTGGGCTTTCTCGAGCGGGCCCAGATCCACAAGGGCCACGATGGGGTGGCTGCCTTTAGCGTTCCAGCTCACGATCCTGGCCGGGCGTCCGTCGCGGGTGACGATGCGAGCACGCAAAGCGCCAAGCTCAATCAGTTTTGCATCGTGGCTGTTGAATTCCTTCATAATCATAGTCTCGTAGTGTTAGGGTTTGACAACCTTGGCGAAGGTGCTGCCACCGCCTCCGTAAACCTGTATCCTGTAACCAGGCTTGTACACCATCACGCAGTTGGTCTCGGCATCCATGTCCATCAAGAGACGGTCAGTGCCATGTTCCCAGTTGAGGATGTCGCCCGTGGTGATGACGTTCCTGGGGACGTTGCGCCCGTTCTCGCACACACAGCCGATGAAGGCCATGACGCGGAAAGGCGTGTCCTCAAACACTTGCTCGGTTGGCACGATGAGCACCGAGACCCACTTTTTAAGTTCACTGGATTGGTTCGCCCTGGGCAGGGCAAGCAGTTCTTTGGTTGTCATTTCCGTTGAAAAATTAAATGTTTGACTTATAAAATTAACTACCGTAAAGTTAGTCATTTTCGGCGGATAACGGGCAACGAAACCCGCCGAAAAAGTACCCCACCAACGCTTTTTAACTCAAATTGGCGGAGGTGGGGTGAGTTCCTTCTCATGCACCCATGTACCGTCCACCTGGTACACTGGCCACTTGTTGATGTTGATGCCCCGTTTCTCGATCGTCACGGTTCGGCCATTGAACAGGACCGGCTGGCCGACTTCGTAGCGATGGCTATTCGTCGGCTTCATGCGCCACAAGTTTTATGCAGGCGGGGTAAGCGGTGTCGAAGCCGTCGAACTGCTCAGGCACATACCCCACCTCGAAGTCATACAATACCCCGTTGCCACCCATAATGAGCACGTCGGGGTCATTCTCCATCTCGTTCTGCTCACGAAGCGAGCAAGCGAGCCGTACCAGTTCTGATAGCCTCATGCACCTGTGATCTTATTCTGCTGAAACTTGTCAATAGACTCTCATGTTTCGGGTCAACCATGTACAGGATGAAATACTGCTTATACCCGTCATCGGTTGGCGACATCTCCTCGATGCGCTCAATGGTCACTTCATTGATGTGGGCAAAACTCTCCATGAAACGAGGTCTCTCACCCCACCGCTTCTCGCAATATTTTTCCAGGGCTTTCTCACCCTTGATGACCGCATAGATGTAACCTGCCATGACTATGCTATCAACCACATCACAAGTTCATACGCTCCGTAGCACAGTCCCATGGTCAGGACGCATACCAGGATGGCACACAAGACCACAAGAAAGAAGAACACCACGGCACGGGCTTCCCTCTCGATGTCGGGCGTCGGGTCGCCCTCACTCAGCATTCTCAGTTCGTCCTTCGTCATCGTCACTCTTGAATTGATGGGTTTGTAGTTCTTTGATAATCGCATCGGAAAGGCAACGGGCCTTCGCGGCTATCTGCATGTCGGTTGCCTTGAGTTTGCCGAGCACAACGCTGCGGCGTTCCTGGAGCGCAATCTTACATGCCAGTACAAAGCGTCGCTGCTCCCAGCCGGGGGCTGCGCTCGTGGGGGTGAAACGTACTGGAGCGGGTGTTTCGATTGTCGCCGGCTCCTTGGGCTTTTCTGTCTCTGGCTCTGGCCTAAACGGGACTGCAGAGCCCTCAAATAATGCGCCCTTGCCGCCATAGTACGGCGAGGCGTAATTCTTTCGTCTGAAAAAGTCTAATAAACTCATGTCGGTTCTATTTTATTCGTTTGATAAGTTTTCCTTCGGGCTCGAGGCCCCATTTGAGGCGCAGCTTGTCGCGGCGTATGCTCGCACGGCGACCATCGTGCACCTTCCTCATGATCTCTTTCTTCTGCTCGGGTGAGAGTGCAGCCCTTGTCTCCCTGGCATGGTCGGCACGGCTGACCAAGTACAGGTTGTCGAGGGCGCAGTTCTGCCGGTTGCCGTCACGGAACTTCACGCAGTGGTCGGGCGGAATGGGCCCATGGGCCTGTTCCCACACCCAGCGGTGCTTCTGCTTTCGGCCGTGCTCGGTGATGATCCACACATAGCCGTCGGCATAGACCTTCTCGTGACCGATGGGTTTGTTCTTCCTCCCGTTGGGGTTATCATCACGCACCTGCCCAGGCTTGAATTGCCCTTTTGCCATCAGTTCCTCGGCTTCTGGTGAAGCCCAGTATTTGCGGCTTTTGCCTTTGTTGTGTGGCGTTTGGCCTTTCTTGAACTGCCCTTTGCGCTTCTGCTTGTCGGCGAACTCGGGCGACTTGTGGACGCCGAGGATGTAGGCATGAGCCATGACAGCACGTTTGGAGCGGTGCAGCCACATGGCGACTTCCTCGTTAGACCTCTCTGGGTATATCTTGCGTAGGTAGTCATCCTCGGCTTGTGTCCATCTTTTGCGCTTCTTCATAGTTCATCAAGATTGAATAGCGACAGCTGCTTAGGAACACGAGGCACGGGTGCGCTCAGTTCCTCATCCTCTGGAACATTAGGCTGCATAACAAACTCGCACTTCTGCTTTATGCTCTTACCCTTTGCTCGGGCAACAAGCCATTGGATGCGTGATTTGTATTGCGCCTCGTCCAGCTTGCGGATGCTGCACGCTGGATTTGGAAATGGCCATTTGATTTCATTCACCTCATAGGCACCGAGGAAATCCTGTGCAAGTGCGTCATGGTGGACTACCAGGCCCATCATGCCGTTCATCATAAAATTCAAGGTGCACATCTTCACACACACAGGGTCGAGGTCTTCACCAACGTAGTAGTGGAATTTCGTTTTGTCGGTGACGGCCCAGTGGCCGAGGAGTGTGCGACCGCTACCGCAGGCGCAGTCATTGATTGTAACGTCGTGCGTATTGAGTACCATTTCACCCATCATCTTGCAAAGAGGTAGAGGGGTGAAAAACTGACCCATGGCAGATGATTTGAACTTCCCTTTTACGACTTCCTCATACATGGTGCCGAAGAAATCAAAAGAGCCTTCTTTGTTCACACCAGCCTCAGTCATCTGCGCCCATCGGACAAGCACCTCAAAGAACACGGGGTTATCTTCCTTGCGTTCCTCGAAGATGGCAGAGTAGTCCAGTTTGTGCACGATTACATTCGCCACGTCAAAGGTAGCAATGAGCCAGTCAAGCAAATCCTCAAAGACAAGTGAGAAATCACGGCCCTTGCTGTAGGAGTAGCTGCCGAGGCTGTCAATTATCTTTTTCATTACCAGTCAACATTTTTGTTAAACGATTTCTGCTGCTCCTGCTGGCTGCGCTTGATGTAGATCATCGTAGTGTTGAGGCCAGAGTGACCGAGCAGCTCGGCCAGCTCCGTCACGTCCTTGGTCTTGCTCCGCTTGAGATACATCTTGGCGAAGAAGTGACGGAAGGCATGAGGATGGCATTTCTCAACAGGGACACCGGCTTTCGCTGCCATGGCACGCAACTGCTGGGCAACACCTCTCGTAGAGCACATACCCCCAGACCTGTTGGATGCAATAATGCCGCTGAGGTCATGCTTTTCCGCATATTCGGCGCACTCCTGCTGGACCTTTGGGGAAAAGAAGAAACGTCTTACCTTGTTGCCTTTTCCCTTGAGGTCAACATGGCCAGCAGCAACCATCTCGTAAGTGAACATAAGGAACTCATGGATGCGGGCACCAGTCGTTGACAGTAACCTGATCCAGATATATACCTTTTCGCTGTGCTCCTTGCAGTATTCAAGTAACTTGGCCACCTCTCGCTCGGTGGGCACATTCTCAAGGCTCAACGTCCTCGGTATCTTCAGACGCTTAATCTTGATTTGCTTGCCCAAATACCGGGCGAGGCAGTCAACGGCATTCAGTCTATTGTTGATCGTGCGAGGGGCACGGTTCAACTCCTCAAGTGAGGCTTTATAACGCTGTGCCGTCTCGGTGGTGACGGTTGTGGTGTATGTAAGGAAATCCTTAGCACCAACGAGGTAACCTCTGACTGTGTTGGGTGTATAGGCATTCTCCTTGACAATCCAGATCGCGAAACCGTTAAGGATTTCCTGCGCTTTCTTGTCAAGTGTGACACGCTTGTCAAGCGCTTTAGGCTTCACCTTTTTGCGTATGCTGCCAATCTGAACACCGCAATAAGCCATGAAGTCCTGTATCGCATCGCCTTGTTTGTATTGGATGATTTCCGCAGCGTGCTTCTTGCGGTAATCGTTGTAGCCCTTCTTGGTGATGTCCTCAACCTCGCAGAGGAATGAGAACACATAGCCAATCGTGCGGTCATAAGAACCTGCACCTTTTGCGGTGACATGGTCAACGTAGGAGCAGAAGATTACCTGACGCTCTGGCGAAAGTTTGGTTGTAAAACTTTTCATAGTGCTGTTGAGTGTTTAGTTTAACAGTAGTTTCATAGCCTAAACCCGAACTTGTTGTACATCTGCCCTCGCAGGGCCTCAATGACTTCCTGTATGGAGTCGGCAAGAGCCTCAAGGGTTGATATGCACTCGCTGATCTCAATCTCGTTAGAAGCCACGAAAAAACCTTTTGGGCTGGAAGCGACGCAGGGGATGATGCCATTAACCCTGATGTAGTTGATGGCACGGCGCACCTGCCTTGTGCTCGCAGGGTGCCCCTGGCGACGGATGGCCTCGGCTATCGACAGGGCCGACATCGTCCACGGGGCGTTCCTCAGTATGTCGCAAACGAGAGGGACAAGCACATCCCTCTCGTAGTCGTTGATCCTCGTTTCCATCAGAAGTCGAGTTTCTTGCCCTCGGCATTGTAGCCCAGGGCGGTGAGTTTTGACTCTACATCTTGGATGCGCTTCTCGAACTTGTGCATGGCTTTTGCTTTCGCATCAACGGCACTATCATAGTCCCATTGTTCGGCGACCTTCTCAACAGTTGCCATGCCGACACCTTCATAGTCATTATGCCCCATGAGGGTGCACTGGATGAAGAGGCGCAAGGTCTTGAACAGATACCCATCGCCATCTTTCCTCAATCCGGCAAGTGCAAGTTTGGCCGACTTCTTCGCATCGTCTGCGCCAAGATCGTGGCGCGTTGGGTACGGAAGGCTCATCAGTATTTTGGTGCAGAGAGCAACCCTCTCGGACTCGTATAGGTCCTCGGTGTCACATTCAGTGCCCTTCTCGATGACTTCACGAAGAGCCTTGAGAACGGCTTCGCTGCGCTGGGTGATGAGATGTTCTCTCTTTGCCACCAGTTTCCTCGCCTCCACAGCGGTTGGGTCAACCTCTTCGGGTTCGCCCTTGAAGTCAAGCCATGCGATGCGTACTTCAAGGTTACCCCTGTAATATGAGGACACTATCACGCAGCGGTACATCTTGTCCTTGTTCTCGTTGATTTCCTCGGCATCGTCCTCCTCGTCAAGTTCGCCCCAGTCGAACACATCGGAACGATCAACGACCTTGAAGCCTTCATCCCTGAACGGCTTGAGAATTTTCTCGCACAGTTCCTTGTCGCCATAGGAGCACGAAGACACAATGCAGGTTCCGTCCTTCACAAAGTCCTCATCAGCTCTGAGCAGCACATCTCGCTCGTTGTTGATGAGGTCATAGTAGAACTGGTTGAGCTTAACCCTGAACTGCTCGGCATTGGTACACCTGCCATCACCGGACATGTCATAGAACAAGCAGCCAGCATTGTTGCTGTTGAAGGGGCAATCAGCGCATTTACGATTGCAGCCACCAGTGTAGTCATTGTCCCAGGGGGCATTTCTCAAGTAACGGAAAATGCCATCGGTGAACTGCTTTGCCTGCATTTTGTTGTATTCACCTCGGTACTCGTAGGCTTCAATGAAGCGCTTCTGGTCACTCTCATTGAGTTTGCAGATGATCTGCGCACAACCGATGTCCATTTTCCCATCGGTTACGAGTTTCTTCGCCTCGGGGATGAGGGTTGCGAGTTTGACGCGCGACTGAACGAAGCGCAGAGGCTTGCCGAAACGCTGGGCAATCTCATCACAGGACTTCCCGGCCTTGACAAGTTCATTGAAGGCAAACGCCTCTTCCATCGGGTCAATGTCCTTACGTTGTAGGTTCTCCGTAATCATCACCTCATAGGCGGTCTCGTCGTCGAGGTCTCTCACAATGCAGGGGATGGTCTCGTCGCCGTTCATCTTGACGGCTCGGAACCTGCGTTCACCGCATACAACCTCATACTTGCAGAGGTTGCCTTCCTGGTCGGCCAGGTCAATGATGGGCCTCACGGTGATAGGCTGCAACAATCCTTGTTGCTTGATGTTGTCGGCGAGTTCCTGGAGGCTAACCTCGTCAAAGGTCTTGCGAGGGTTTCGAGGACTCGGCTGAATGGCGCTGATGGGCACATTCTTGATTTCATTCTTCTTTTCCATGTTTCGCTTTGAATTAAATGTTTGACTTGTTTTCGGCTCTTTGGCCGTTGGTTCATTCAGTTGGTCGCAGATGGCCACGCGCTGTCCTGCACGCACCAGCTTGGGCAGGTAGGTGTCGAGCGCATGGTGCTGGAAACCACACATGTAGGCTGGCTCCTTGTAGTGGAATGTGGAGTCAACCCTGGTGAGCGTAAGGCCGCAGACATCAGACACCGTGACTGCGTCATCGTAGTAGGTCTCGTAGAAGTCTCCCACGCGGAATAGCAGGACTGCGTCCGGGTTCTTGGCCTTCAGCTCGTCGAATTGTTTCTTGGTTGTCTCGTTCATAAGAATTAAATGTTTGACTTTTATATTGGTTGCACTGTAAAGTTAATACTGATGTAACCTTGGGCGGTTCTGATTTTCGCCCTTTTTGCGTCGCACCAACTCTTTTTAACGTGGATTTCTGTAAGTGCTTGGCGCATTAACCAAAGTCCACATGAAGTTGATGCACCAGACAACGCCCTCGATGAAGTTGATGATCCGGTCACGCATCCGCATCACCTCGATGGCACTGTGGCACTCAGGCAAGCCGACGCGTCGGCACCATTCCTCGGGACTGACCTTCGTCTTAGCCCATTCGGCCTGTTCGGCACGTTCCTGCGCCTTCTCGCTCTGCTCAATCACACGCTTTCGCTCGGTGACGAACACTTCCAGGGCCTGCGTTATCATCATAGGGTCAACGACACCATAGAAACGTCCGTACTTGCCGGTCTTGAACTGATAGAAGAACAGCAGCAGCTCGGAGGCCTTGAGGTAGTAGTACTCGTTGACGATGGCGTTGGCGAGGAACTCTGCCTGGTAGTCGTTCAGCGTCCCCTTGGAGTTGGAATAGACGACCAGTTCCAGGATCTGCTGCATGAGCCACATCACGGGGAAGTTGTCGCCGTATGCCTTCTTCATAACGACAAGCGACGGGGCCTTCTCGCTCAAGATGGCGTGCTCGGGGTCGCGCCCGGCCGTCAACTGCAGCATCGGGTCGAAAACCTTCATGAAGTTCTCACGGCTGCCGTACGTTTGCAGCACGAGCGTCGTCCTCCGCCGCAAGTCGGGCGATAGTTGCTGCATATCCCTCGGCGAGCTGCATACGTTCCTGTCGCCTCGGGTCACCAGTTGGTTGATTGATTGCGGTTCCATTCGGTCTCTCGTTTTTAAGCGGGAACAGTCCCGCCCAGTTATTAGCCATTGATTGCTCGACGATAGCCATCGCCACGGCGGGGTCGCCACCAGCGAGCTTGACAAGTTTGTTATAGCAAGCCTTCAGCGACATGTCACTCTTGTAAGACTCCCGGCGCTGATGCTTATACTCCAGCCATGCAGAAAATGACTCTTCAAAAGCAGGCTCAACAAAACTTGGCCTTTTTGCATCTACGTTAGTAGATGTTTTTATTATTTCTTTCTTTCTATTATTCTTAGTTTCTGAAGTTGTTGTTAGTTGCGTGTTAGTTGCGTGTTGGCTGTCTTGTTGCCCTTGCTGATATTTGCCATATTTACAGACAGTTAACAATGTGTATTTGTGTGTTACTTGTTTGTTAATCTCGCCAGTGATTGTTAATCTGGCCAAACAAGTCCTAACTGTTTGCAAAGACAGGCCCGTTTCAGCGCTCAAGTTCACCAGGGACGTGACCAACTGGCCACGCTTTATGGTGATCCCGTGCCATTGCTTATCCTTGTAGTTCGCTTTCAGGAGCAGGTGCATGAACAGCCGGAACATGTTCGCGTCATCGTACCACTCCCACTCCAACAGGCGGTGAGGATAAATCTTGATCCATCCGTCTTCCATAGTGCTGTCGTTTTCATGTCTCAAGAATTCGGATGTTATGCACATGGAGCATCAGCTTACGGCGGAGGACGTAGTCGGCCTCCTTCCTGGTAATCTCACTCTTGCAGTCCTCGACGATGGTGGCACCGTCACGCACATACACGAAGTCGGCGGTGTAAACGGCGTTCTTCTCGATGACCGATTTCTTGAACACCTTCTCGACCTTCTTGGCGCACTGCGCCGAGGCGTACTGGATGCCCAACTCCTTGCAGCGGGCGTGTGCAGCCTTCTGCGTCGGGTAATGCTCGTTCTGCACTATCCAGTCCTTGGTGATGCGGTCACGAACATAGACCTGTTCGCTCTTCTCGGGAATGAGCTCGTACTCGACCTGACGCTGCAGACCGCTGATGTGTCCCAAGCGTTGTTCCTGCTGAAGATACAGCCAACGCTCATACTCTTTCGTTGAGTCGTATTTCTCAACGGTGGCGAAGTCTATGCCACGTTGCTGGCAGTAGAACTTGGCATCGTGCTCGGTGCGGAAGCGGTGTGCGCTGCCTGGCACGATGTAAACCTTCTTTGCGAAAAATTTGTTGCCTCTCATTTCCTCATTATTATGTTAGTCAGTTGTTTCTTTTCCTTGGTGCCGGTGATGATCCATTTGTTGGCTCCTTCCTGGTCCACCTCCAAGTCTGCCACCTCGCCGAACTTGGAAACAGTCCCGCAGAGGTCAATCACCCAGCCCACCTTACCAGGATAGGGACGGATGGCACGGCCGACCATCTGGTAGTAGAGTGCAAGCGACATCGTGGGCCTGGCCAAAACGATCGTGTCCAGTGCCGGATAGTCGAAGCCTGTAGTCAGAACCCCTACATTGGCTACTACCTTGGTCTCGCCACTCTTGAAGCGTTCAAGTATCGCCTCTCGCTTCTTCATGGGCGTCGAACCTGATACCATCTCGCACACGCCGTCGAGGTCCCAGGTCAACCGCTCGGCATCCTCGACGAACTTCGTGTACACCAGTATGCCGTTCCTCGGCTTGCCATCCTTCGGGTGAAGCACCCTGTTGACGATCTGCAGGGTGTATTCGTAGAAGTCGGCTCGCTCAAACTCAGCCTTCAGCGATTTCTCATCATAGTCGGCACCGGTGGTGTTGAGCTTCACGTTTTCCATCTTCACGCGCTCACCCTCTATCTTGACCATGTCGAAGTAGCGCATCTGTGCGAGGTAGCCTTTGTCGAGCAGTTCACGCACCTGGCAGAAGTAGAGCACCCTGTCGAAGATGCGGGGACGTGTGCGGGTGATGAATTTGAGGATGCTGCCGTACTGCGGCACCTTCCAGTTGATCGTCTTGGGGTCTATCGTCTGGCCGAGGCGAAACGGTGTGGCGGTCAGTCCGACCACCTTGCGGCCTTCGACGGCCTCGATGAACTCCTTGTACTGCCCCTCACCTGGGTTGACCAGGTGGCACTCGTCGATGATGATCTTGTGGAACACGTTGAAATCGTCCAAGTGGCCCATCACGCTGCCAATGGTAGCGAATGTGATGCGGTTGATTTCCTTTCGGTTGAGGCTCGCAGAGTAGATTGAGCAGTCGAACACGTCATATGAGAGCAGCTTCTTGTAGTTCTGTTCCAGGATTTCCTTGTTCGGCTGCAGCACGATCAGCGGCTCGTCAATCTTGGAGGCGATGTCGGCAATCACCAGTGATTTTCCTGCACCAGTCGGCAGGATCAGCAGTCCGTTGCCCTTGGTGTTGCTCGTGAAGTAGTTCACCGCAGCGTCGCTTGCCCGTTGTTGATAATTACGAAGCTGAAAGCGCATGACTTTTTATGTATTCGACAAGTTTTGTTTTGTCCTTGTGTCTCATCCAGTGTTGCCAAGCGTTTCTTCTGCTAACACCGTTCTCATCGCATACGTCAGCAAACGACCGCTCAACTCCATCAAAAACGATTAAAAAGGCTTTTCTCTTGTTACGTTGCTGGGCCTTACTGGTTGCCCACCTGCAATTATTAGGATCGTAGTTCCCATTCACATCAATCCGGTCGATGCTTAACGTATCATCATAGCCGTTATTGAGCGCCCAGCGGATGAAGTTCATAGGGTCTGAAAGCCACTCATCGCAGACAGTTACACCACGACCGCCATATTCCTTAAAACTTGAATATTTTGGATTATAGCAGCGGTATTTCATCATTTGGTAAATGTGATAAAGTCGCGTCCTCGAATAGCCATGTTTGAAATCAGCGGCTTTAATACGTTCTTTTGTCGCACATCCACAGCTTTTGCTTGTTCCGCATAAAAGATCATACTTTTTGACAGAACGAATTGCGCCACAATCACACTTGCAAATATAGAAATCATGTCGCCCTCTGGAGTCGCATCTGTTTTCGTCTTTTCGAAGAACGAGATAGCGACCAAATCTCTGACCACTGAGGTCTGGAATTATTTTTCTTGCCATATATGTTGATATTTCATTAAATGTTTGACTTTAGAAAAGTCCCGTGGCCGAGGTTACTGGCAGCGCACGGGACCCGAAACACGGAAAGAAAATGTGTTTGTTGCGGGGATGGCGGGAATTGGACCCGCTGCTCATCGCTACTTCGCAGATTGGCTCAAGTGGTAATGGTGCGAGTCTCTCCCTCGCCAATCTGCTACCTGCATTGCCCATCGTGCAGGTCTTCATCCCCGTGCCATCGCTTCACAGCAGGGAGGGTGGATTAAGTGAATTAAAATGTCAATTCTTTCAATCATACCTTTAGGTAACTTGTAGCGTACCACTGCGATAAATGTCACTGCGATAAAACGCACCACATTAGATGTGGAAAATACCGTTCATGTTACGCGGCCTGGTACTCGACCAAGCGGGTCTTCCGTGGCTCGCTGCCACTCCAACTCTTTTACAAAAAGCGCTGCGTTAAGGCCGGCAACTCGGCCACCTTGCAAGGATGCGATGAAAAGGGAGGGCGTTGGAACGTTATAGGGGTGAGGCCCCGCCCTCCCATGGCTGTGGTAGGCCTATGAGTTCGCCGAGGGTGGTGAGATGTTATCCCCAGGCCTTGCGATACGGTTACTGGGCACCCTCGGCGTGATGATTAGGCAGGATGTCCTATGTTCTCGAGAGCACAGCCTTGCGGCTGTGGTTGTTGTTCAGCGGGGCGTTGCCGTTCCCGCCATCCTGCCGTGTGATGGGTTGAGCCGAAGCCGCCAACATCGGCTCTGATAGCGCGCCATGCCTGTGATACTCATCGTCAACGCATAATTGCTGATTAAACCGCTGGCGCGCTTTAATTTCATCGCCACGGGTGGCGGACAGCAAGACAAGTCTTGCCCGTGTCGATGTGATGGGTTCTGCTGGCCGTGCGAGACTTTTTGAGCGTGGCAGGCCGAAGCCTGTTATCATTTATTCCGAGGGTGGCGTTACCGCTCACCCCGACCAGCAGTGATGGGGTTCGTGGATGTCCGGAGCCTCATTGAGCAATGGAGCGCGTTACCGACACTCCCATCCACGAAGAACCTGCAAGTACCCCAGCAGGACGGGTAATGTCCACCTGCGAGCCTCACGGCTGGCAGGGTATCTATCTGTATTAACAAACCTTTAAAAGCACTTAGTATGATTTCGCCCTTCCCGGGCCAGGTGTTGCCTCACCCGTGCCTCACGGCAGGGGTGATGAAATGTAATAACTCCAAATCTTTAATCATTATGAAAAAGAAATTACTGTGAGGCAGCCCTGGAATCGGACCAGGGACGCGCGGCTTTTTCAAGAGTTCATTTTTCACGCGCCGACCGTCACCGCCATGAAAACCCCGCTGCACGAGCGGGGTAAACCATCTTTAAACATTAACTAATAACCTTAAAACATTGGAAAACCCACGGCGGCCTTCACAGGTGGCCGGTGGATAGAAAATGCAAAAGTCTCGTTAAGTAGTTATGAAAAAATTAACTGTATTCCAGTTGGAAGTCCCTGTACTTGTCATCATCGGGCAGCGGTACGGTTGCCCCGTGCTCGGTGGCCATATAGGACTGGATCTTGTTCATGAACTCGGTCATCTGCTTCTTGGTGAGCTTCGATGTCTCCACCCACTTGTCGATGACCTGGCCGTTAGGCAGCACGAAAGGCTGCTTGAACATCTCACAGAAAAGGTCGTGAACGTTGTCCTTGTTCCAGTGATCATCGCCATAGGTCGCGTTGAAGAAGTTGGCGATCGAGGAGCACCACACATAGAACAGGGCGTTCTGGCTGAGTGAGCGGGGTTGCCGCTTCTCCCATTGCGCCCTGGTCTCAATGGTCGCCACATAGTCACCATTCGGGAGCCAAGCCATGCACTGGTCAAGCGTCCTTTGGTCGGTGACGTGGCCCTGGTCTTTTCGCAGGTGGATTATCATACGCAAAGCAGTTTGGAGTAATACTGATAATTCCGCTCTTCGACAGGTCTGTCCTGGGGATAATACCTCGCATCCTTTTTCCACTCCTCGTAGCACTTGGGGCAGAACCATTGGTTGATGACTGCGATGTAGTAACCATTGTCGGAGACCTTGCCGCAGTAGTCGCAGATACCAGGGGAGCCGCATGCGCGGTGCATCTCAGCGCGGGTTGCCTCGATGACGAGGAATTGCCCGCATTCAACCTTGCGTGCCATATCAGTAAGGTGCAGGGTTGCCGCTCCCGCCAAACGAGGGAGCACCGGGTGCCTGACTGCGCTGCTGGTTGTAGAACGGAGGGTTAGGGTTTGGTGCCGCAGGGGCAGGTGCGCCAGGGGCTGGAGCACTGGCTTGCTCGGGACGGCCACCCAGCAACTCGAAGTTGTCAACGTAGATTTCGGTGACGTACCTCTCGTTGTTGCTGCGGTCGGTGTACTTCCTTGTCCTGATCTTGCCCTCGATGAACAGCTTGGTGCCCTTGCGGACGTACTGCTCAACAACTCCCACCAGTCCAGGGTGACTGACAACGATGTTGTGCCACTCGGTACGTTCCGGGACTTGAACACCCTTTGATGTGGTGTATGCACGGTCGGTAGTGGCGAGGGTGAAGGTCGCCCACTTGCCGTTATCGTTGGCTCTCACGTCGGGATCCTTGCCGACGTTGCCGATAAGAAAACTCTTATTCAGTGACATCTTGTCCTCCTTTCGTTAATAAATCAATAGTGTTTGAAATTCGTTGCCGTTCATCTTTCAATACGTCGATGTTCTTTTGCAGTTCAATCTGCATGAGGTCGGCAACTGCATTAAGAATTTCGTCTTGGTGCTGGTTAAGGTATTGGTCAAAGCAACGCCAAAACAACGTATCGTTTCCAATACTCAAGATGCTTGAACAGCCGCTATTGCCATATATTCCCTTCCACGAATTATATCTAATTGAGTGGGTCGGGCAAGCATTGAACCTGTCATCCTTGTTGAACCCTCGACCAAACTTGTAAATGGTTGGATTATACTCATCCTCGCCATTTGGGCGGCCGATAGCATTGAGATACCCACCATTGACGAAGTTCTTTAATCGGTTGATGTCCTTTAGTGTTGACATCATATCATCTACTGTCATCATAACTGATTACTTCGCTTTAATGGTAAAACTTCCTTTTCTCTTTACGCTCTTGAGATATTTCTTATAGGTCTCGGGATCGGCAGTTTCCAGCGCCTTAGCGTCAAAACTATTGGCGACACTGTCCTTGCCGATGGATGCGGTGAAGGCATCGCACTCCCACTTGGTGACACCATGCTTCTCCATGAGTTCCCGCAGTTTCTCCTTCATCAGCTTGGCGGCCTTCTCGGCCTTGACCAGGTTGGCGATTGCCGTGGTGATTTCCTGTGGCACCACCAGACCTTTGGTGGGTGCTTCCACCATATCGGCCTTAGTGTTGTACACCTGCATCCCCTCATTGATGTAGAGGAAATGAGGATAGCCGTCGGGGTTGACGACCAGTTCAGTCTCCAACAACTTGAGAACCTGCTCGTCAGGTATGCGTGCGATTTCCCATCTCTCGCAGTCCTCTTTGCGGATCCATAGACCATAGAGCCCTTTGACCTTCAAACCCGTCTGCAACTCGAACATCACCGCATAGCAACTGAGCTGCCATGACAGGTACTCCATGAGGCCAGCCTTGCCGCCGGGGTAATAATCCAGGTTGTTGGTCTTGAAGTCCACCAGGTAGATGTTGTCATCATCATCGACCCATGTGCTGTCAATCTGCGACGCATAGTGACCATGTGAAACGGTGAACTCGCTGGCAAGTGTGCGGCATTTGGTCGGCTTGTGGGTGCGGTAGAGGTGCAACTCGTAGGACACGTCATGGGCAGGGAACAACACATCACCATAGTCGCGGGTGTGGTGAACAACCTCGGGGAACTGGGTGGCCTCGATGCCGATGGTGTCAAAGGTCTGAATGGCCTTGTGGACGCAAGTGCCGTAGTGCCCAGCCTTCGGGATCTGCACCTGCTTGACAAACTCGTTTGCCTCGGGGTAAACGCCCAACTGCAACACTGAATGGATGAGGCCGGTGATGCCACTCAATTCCTCATCGCCACGGCGGTAGGTATGAGCATCCTCATTAAACACTACCGCCGACTGCTTTAGGTCTTCAAATCTTATCATGATCGTAGAAAATTACTGCTGAGGGAATTTTGAGCCAATCTCGACAGCGATTTTGTAGAAGTCATGCCCATTGACACTAAATTCAGGGCGCTTGCGAGCCCATTTGTCCCAGCAAGCGAGGTATTCGTCGCGGCTCTTTACAGACTTCATCTCTTCGATGGCCTGTGGCAACTCAGCGGCTGCGGCTTCCTTGGCTTGCTCGACAACAGCTGCGGGCAGATCCTCACCGGCATAGATGTACAACCCCAACCCGAACATCGCAAGGTTCTTGACCAGGCAACGCATGATTGCGGTGTTGATGTCGAACATCGTCGCGGCCTCGACAGTCTTTTCTTCGCTCTTGCCACCTTTGTAGAAAACGGTGTATGTGTACGGCTGCGCTTTTTGAGCCTTGTTCTTGCTGTCCATCACAGGCAGCCACATTGTCTTGGTCTCGCCTTGGATGGTGACCGAGGTCTCAACCATGTAGCCGAGTACCTCATCATAGTAGAACGGCTTGCCGTCCCAATGGCGTACCTCATAGGCGGTGTCGGGGTAAAGCCCCTTGACGGTTGCCCATGCCCACGGCCAACTCAGATAGGTCAGCCCGTTCTTCTTCTCGGTGTGTTCGTTGACGTCGATTGCGTTCAGCGTCTCAAACACGCTTTTTTTCAATTCTTTCTTTTCCATGTTTCGTAAGAATTAAATGTTTGACTTATAGTAATTAAAGCATTGTAAAGATAGTGATTATTGGCGGATTACGGGCAACGGAATTGCCGTTATTTTTGACCCACCAACATTGTTTAACGATTGCTCTTCTCCCAGCCCACCATGTGGAACACGAAGTAGAGCAATGCGAGTGCGAAGACCTCGGTGGCAAGCCACTTGCGTACGGTCTCAACAGGCGCGTCAGCAGGGATGAGGATGTAACTCATCAGCAGCAGGGCGACCGATACGATGATAAAAAACTTCTTCATTTCTTTCCGTGAATTAAATTGTTTGACTTTTGTGGCAGTTATGCAGGCCTGCAGTGTTGCAGTACCTGGGACAGGTCAAAGCGCCACTTTCCGCTCTGGCCCTTTCCTTTTCCGGTGCAGCCGACCTTTCCTTCGACCAGCAGCCGTTCCAGTTTCTTTTCGCCACCCACGATGCGGGCGGCTTTGCGCTTGCCCACCGTCATCCCTGCGGTCACTGCGAGGATGTTCTCAAGCAGGCGGTTCTCGATGTCCTGGCGTGTCATGCTATGCGCTTCAATGTGATGGTGGCAAGTTCCTTGTCCAGGATCGTAGTCCAGCGCATACCCCTTGACCGTTCAGGCAGCAGACGTGTCCACACGATGGTGCGGATGGTGTCGGCCTTCTCGATGGGGAAGGTCAGCACATCGCCGACCTCCATGTTACGGATGGTGTCCGTAGTGTTTGTTGTCATTGTCTCCATATATCGTAAAATGTTAGTTGTTATCAAAAGAACCCGCTGTGTCTCACGACATGGGCGGGAGCACTTATAAATACCATGAAAAACACACAAATTAGGTGTGGGACAGGACGGATTCGAACCGCCAACCTCTCGTTCATCACGAGCGCTCTACCAAGTTATTATCCGAGCTACCGTCCCGACCGCCAGTTCCTTTGGCCCACCATGCCCCTCCAGGACATAGATCGTACCCCCATCGGCTTAGCGGGGTGTCCCTTGCGGGACCTTATGAGCAAATCTCAATCGTATATGTTGTATGGCAGATACTATTGTCGTTTTCGTTCTTACTCGTCACTGGGTTCTCGGGGCCAGTTACGATTGTCCCCGCCAGGTTCACGGTGCCTGGTCACACCACCAGCTCGGGCGGCTGGATTTGTCGCAAGTCTGTAGCCTTCTACTATCTTGCAGCCATCATGTCAAGGAACTCTGCTGTGTTCCGCAGGGAGGACTCGCACTCTCCATCTTGCCCGGGCATGGGCGGCACTGCTCTTGTGCTACTGCGGCGGCCCTCATCGCGAGAGGCCGTGAAGTTGACCAAACTTCGGAATGTGCTTAGTGGTTAGTCCGCCAGGGTGAAAAGCAGGTCTTCAAGGCTCATCAGGTTCTGACCAGCAAGGACTGCCTTCACGACATCCTCCTCGGTGACCTTCCCCTCTTCGGTGAGCTTGGTGATGGCTTGCTTCAGCATGTTCATCTGGCGGTAGTAGCGGAGGCAAGACTTCTTCTCGCTCTCGTACTGCTTCTGCAGTAGCTCGTTCTCGCCCTTGAGGATTTCCAACTCGGTCATTTCGTTGACCTGCTCGTTCACGTTCTCCTGTGAGGTGGTCTGCTCGGCGACCTGTGCCTCGTTCAAATTTTTCTCTTCCATGTTCGTAACTTTTTGATTAAAAATGTTTTGATATTAAAAAACTTTCACTTAACTTTGCGTTGTTAATGTTTGTATGTTGCAAAGATAATACGTTTTTGTATAATAACAATACCTTTCCGTATTATTTGGGCGATATTTAACCATAATTAACAAAAGCACTATAAAACCAATAAATACACAATGCTCTATGATTACCGAAAAATTACTCGCTGTCATCGAGTACAGCGGACTCTCACAAACGGCATTCGCCAAGAAGGTCGGCTCAACCCAGGCAAACCTTTGGCGACAACTCAACGGCCAGCGCGTAAACGTCGCCACCCTGGTGGCCGTGGCGCAACAATTCCCCGAGATAGATTGCAACTGGTTGCTCCGTGATGAGGGCAGCATGCTCAAGGGCGACACCGAGACCGCCCAGGCGAAACGCCTCGACAACCTCGTCGATGTGATTTCAATGCAGCAGGAGACAATCCGCAACCTGCAGGACAAAATCAAACAGTTACAGAACCAATAAGACATGAGAAAGTTAGCAATCTTTCTCGCCTTGCTGCCGCTCATCACAGCGGCACAGGTGAGAGTGGCATCAGCGGCAAAGCCAAATAATGCGATTGAGTACCGGTACGACAGCACAAAGAATGTGATGAGGTTTGTACAGTACTATGTCGGCCAAGACCTTTTCGTCATTCCTGTATCATCATCCTATAAATCGTCAATCAACCCTGAAGGCCGTTTCGGCAAGGGCATAAAGGTTACCGATGGGAGTACTTGGCTTGACGGAAAAGTGAGTTTTAATGAAGTCCAGGGAAAGACATTCCATGTAACAGGCATCGAAGAGAAAAAAATCAGAGGACAGCTTACCGGGTACTTCCTTATCCTTGAAGACAAAGAAACAGGAGAAGAAGTCTATTTCGAGAACCATACCCAATTCATCGGTTTCTTTCCTTTCATCACACTCGGTTTCAAGGAAAAATATGAACGAGTCAACAAGGACAAAAAATTCGTGTTCCGCTCATACACTCTTCACGACTTCGATACAGGAGAAAAGATAGATGCCCACAAAACAACATGGACATTCAAGGAGATCATCGCAATGCCTGACGTGATGAAGGCAGGTTATTACCTTGTGAACGATGGCGGAATAGCAACAGCGGTCGAGAGCATGGACAACTTCATCCCGAAGTCAGACATTGACTCATACGCCAAGAAATACGGCAAGGAAATGGTTGATGCTGCTCTTGACGGCAATGTTAAGGTTGGCATGGCTTCCGACCTGGTTAGGATTGCAAAAGGACAGCCCGAGCACATCAACTCCGCCAGTTACGGCCAGCAATGGGTGTATAAGAACATGTACATCTATATAAAGAACGGCAAAGTGACCGGCTGGAATTGACGGTTTGTTTCCGAATTATTGTCGCGCCCTCTCTCCACATCCCACAAGAATAAACAAAAAAACCTGCATTTCAGCAGGTTATGAATGGGAACGCAAAATAGTAAGCAAAAAAAAGTTATTAACAAGCCATTGAGGGGATATTTTCTGCATTTTTGGGGGTATTTTGAGTCTTATGGGGGTGATTTTCCGATTCTGAAAGCACAAAAATCGGTACCGAAACCAATAAAATAATCCCACAAAACCGACATTAGCGGAATTATGATTAAATTTGCGCCAGCGATGGGCCAGCGGCAATCCTGATGGCCCATCCACCTCAAGATAATAACCACCCACATCGCAACAGAGTATGGCTAAACTGAAAATCAGCAACGACTGGTGGACCGCACCCGCCGAGAGCGACAATGGCAACCTGATACTGGTGACCGGTCGCCGCGACCTGCAGAACGTGATTGAGACCGGACGCTACCGCTACCGGGTCGAAGTCTCGTGGTGCTACGAGGGCAACGACCGCCTGCTGCCGCAATATGCCGACAGCAAGATCATGGAGGAAGTCACCGATGCCTTGAACGAGTGCTTCGACAAAGACCCCATAGCCATCATGACGGGCATCTACACCGGCGACGGTCGCCGCGACTGGGTGTTTTACACTCATAGCCTGCACATCTTCCAGCGCAAGTTTAACGAGGTGATGTCACCCTTTCCCGCACTACCGTTGCAATTTGAAGCCGAAGAAGATCCCGACTGGCAAGAGTACCGCGAGATGTGCGAGTGTGAAGTGGGCAGCGGCGAAGACTAAGCGCTTCGGCCCCACCCCAATCTAAGACTCGAGAATAATCTTGACCACCGCATTGACATCGGCAATGCTGATTTCACCATCCTGATTAAAGTCAAGTTGCCGCAAGATATCGTCATCGACATGGCCACCCAAGATCACGTTGATGATGGCATTGATGGTGGCGATGTTGATTTCATCATCAGGCGGGAACGGAGTCGTTTTTTCGCCTTGCGTAAACTTGTAATCGAAGTAATCGCCTGAAATCCTGAAGCGCACGATAGCCTCACGATAGTCCAAATCGTCACTCAAAGGCTCGGCCTGTACACGGGCCTGCACCACATGTCCCTCGTCCCTCTCACCGACATCCTCGAGTGAGATGTCGAGCCAATCGGGGATGTCGTCACCGTTCGGGCAGACTACTTCCCACTCATCATCATCGACCATCAATGAGGAGAGGAACCACAGTCCATCGACAGTGATCATAGAGCCGTTGTCATCGATGTTCCGGGTCATCTCCCCACCCTCATTCGGGAAGTGGTATTCTCTCCCCTGTTGGGGATACAGCAGGGTGATATAGGGGTGATCAGCAACGACAAAGATCGAAAAGGCAGTCTTCATCTGTCCGATGCTGAAGAAATTATTCAAGCCTCGCCAGTAATACTCTCCGGTAAAGCTGCCGTTACTGTCCGTCCAAGGATACTTCAGGTAGGCCGTCTCACCAAAGCCCTCATCCACATTGTAATCGGCGCTGATAAATGCCGAGAATCGAGCCAGAGCGGCTGCCTCGGGGTCGTTATACCCATCCACGACTATCAGGATGGGGAAGTCGATGGTCGGGGTATACTCATACACAAGTGACTCATCGTACTCGTCGTGACCATAGAGGGTAAACTCCACATAGCCATTCTTGGCCGAGGCTGTGGTGGGCGTGATGGTGGCCTCGCCAGTGACGATCAGTTGCAGCGTGCGGTCGAAGTTGTCCAACAAAATGGCGGACTCCTCGTCATCATAGGGAAGAATATAGTTGAGGCGATACACTTTGCAATGCAACTTGACGGGCGCAGTGCACTCAAGGTCATCAGACATCATCATATAGACCTTGGTGAGCACATAGGGATGCTCCGGCCGCTCAAAGGCCTGGGCCATGCCATCGACGTGGGAGGCATTCTTTCCGAACCACCAACCACGCTCATAGCCCTCACAGGGCGTCGCGCCATAGTAGGTCACCCATGTGTTGTAGAGATCACCGTTGCGGCCTCTGGCGCAAGTGGTCTTGCTCGAGAGCAGGTATTCGATACCATCTTCATCGCCCATCGATTGAGGATTGACGGTAGCCCATGCCTGAGCGACAGGTAACGAAGAGACGATCGGATCGTCACCGGTGCCACTGCCCATAGGATTGCGATAGTAAGGCATCTGATACTCATACCCATTGGATGTCGATGCGTCGGGATCACCATCTACGGCCAATAACTTAGGCATGTCTTGCCGCGTGTTCAGACCATAACTCACGACGCAATCTTCGGATTCATACTGAGTCGAGCCGCCGTCCTGATTATAGACATCCCAGAAGTAATGTGTGTTGGCATCCGCACCGTCGACCCATGAGTAAAGCGTGTAGTCGGCAAACGGCTTGAGTTGCACAAATTCCGTATTATAACTGTACCCTCCCACTCCATTTTTGGCAATCATCGAGCAATAAAATGCTCCCGCAGGACGCCTGTAGAAGGGTTTTAGCACTTGAGGCGCGGATTCGGAATCGCGGACTGGCGTTCCGGGAGCACGCAATTGCATCTCCTTGACCTCAAGCCTAGGAGCAACACGCTTTAACGACAACGGTTGCTGACTTGATGCCATGGGCTGACTGATTTGAGCATCTGCAGCGAGCACTACAAGCATCGCCATCAGCGCAAGAAACATTCTGTTGGACATGATCTTAAGAATTAGGACAGTTCATTATAATATTAATATACATCCACAATGGCCTGAACATGCTCAGGTGACCGCAAATATAGGTAAAGTTCCGCATTTTGTCAAAACGCATAAAAAGGAAGTAGGCCTTGGACACACTAGCCGCATAGCCGTGCAAGACCAAGCAGGCAAGGTGTTGAATGATGACACACCCAGCGATTGGAAGCGGGTACCCTGGCATAAATAAGGATGAGGCTGCGTCATCATCCCTGATAGAGAATGTTGACGCAGCCTCGTTGATGACGTAGGCGTGCCGATAAGGCCTCAGGCATATTACATGTTCATGCCACCATCGACTTGGATGACCTGACCGGTCACATAGGCCGACATATCGCTGGCGAGGAAGGTAGCCCGCA
Source organism: uncultured Prevotellaceae bacterium (assembly GCA_900320055.1). Classification (GTDB taxonomy): domain Bacteria; phylum Bacteroidota; class Bacteroidia; order Bacteroidales; family Muribaculaceae; genus Sodaliphilus. Next base: position 23,628 of record ONQS01000035.1, on the reverse strand, counting down.
GGGGGATGCGCTGGCACCATTCCTTACGGACGTCCTCACTGAGGGCTTGGGTCATAGCGGTGTCGATAAAGCCCGGAGCGATAGCGTTGGCGCGGATGCCGCGGCTGCCCATCTCCTGAGCAATGCTCTTGGCCAGAGCGATAAGTCCAGCCTTGCTGGCAGCATAGTTGGCCTGTCCGGCATTGCCGTGCACACCCACTACCGATGCCATGTTGATAATGGAGCCGTTGCGCTGGCGCATCATGATGGGCACCAGGGCGTGGATGAAGTTGAACGCGCTCTTGAGGTTAACGGCAATGACGGCGTCCCACTGCTGCTCGGTCATGCGCAGCATGATACCGTCCTTGGTGATACCGGCATTGTTGACCAGGATATCGATGTGGCCAAAGTCCTCGTGAATCTGCTTCACGACGGCCTCGGTCTCCTCAAAGTTAGCAGCGTTGCTGGCATAGCCCTTGGCGCGCACGCCCAGGGCTGCGATTTCCTGCTCGGTCTGCTTGCCGTTCTCGTCGATAACAAGGTCGGTAAAGGCGACATCAGCGCCCTCTGCGGCAAACTTCAGGGCGATGGCCTTGCCGATGCCCCTTGCGGCGCCAGTGATGAGCGCCACTTTTCCTTCTAACATCTTCATTTTTTCTTCTCTTCTTTATTAATAGTAGTTAGTGATTGGTCGTCAATTAAAAAATCGGGTGCAAAGTTAATCATTATTGTCGAGACTGCAAAACCGCAACCCTATTCTCGCCACGGCAATGCCGTGGCACAGAGGACTGCCATGCTTGACCAACAACCGCCCGCCCAGTTTCCTATGCCGAGGCCCTGCCTCGGTCAGCATTGGAATTTCCTCTTTCTTCTTGCCTATTACAGCGGTGATTTGTAACTTTGCATCACGATGAATCAAGAAGAATTCCAAAAGAAGAGACAATGGGCAGGTGAGTTGCGGCCGTCGATTTGACGCTTGTGCCGACGGCAAGTTGTTGCTACTTGCTCCATGGCCACACCACAACGAGCGCCGCACCATCAGTCGCGACCAATGTAACATCCTGAACGCTATGGCGCGTGACATCTCACACGAGGCCTGACTACCCAACAAACAGCGAGGGCGAATCTTTCAGTTACCAAGTGCCGCTGAGCAGGTAGTCGATCAGAGTCGTCACGTCGGTGATATTAACATTGGTATCGTTGTTGCAGTCGGCAGCAGCGAGATTGAGGCCGTCAACATTACCACTAAGCAAGTAGTCGATCAGGGACGTCACGTCGGTGATGTTGACGCTGCTATCGCCATTCACATCACCGCGAATGCTCTTAGGCTCAATCTTGATATTGTCCAAGGCGAAGTAGTCACCCTCGCCGTTGTCACTCACGTCCTTGTGATAGTACCAACGCAGTTGGTAGGTGACATTGGGCTGCAGTTCATAAGTGAAGGTCTCCCAATCGTTGTCAAGGGCTCCATAACGGAATATCGAAGTGCCGTTCACCATAAACACGCATTCATCATAGTGTGTGTTTGGCGCGTTCATATCACTCTCGCCCCACGCCTTGAAATCAAACGACAAGATGGATGGTTCAGAAACTTTGACAGTGGTCCGCAGCGTCGAAGAACTATTATGCACACCCGCATTGCCTGACTTGGCAAAGAGCCTCTCTCCATCGTCCCACACGATCCAGGAATAGTCGCTTTCTTCAAAATGGATGTTTCCACCTGGCGCATTCAAGGCTTCGTCAAGCGTGTGCATATTCACAATATGATTGAAGTTTCGCCACCCCACAGCGGCCTGATAGGCAGGAAGTGCCGAAACCGCAGCATATAATTTAGCATTATTATAGGTCACATCAGCAAAGACATCATTAGATATTACGGGCGGAATGAGCGGAAAACTGAGCACAATACTGAGATTGGTACATGTTCTGAATGCACTTTTGCCAATCTGTTCCACGCCAGCGCCTAAAATCAGGGTATCGAGAGCAGAACATCCAGAGAAAGCCGCATAATCGATGGATTTGACAGTATTGGGTATCATAACTTTCTGCAGACTGCTGCAATCTGCAAATGCCATTCTACCGATACTGGTCACACCTTCTGAGAAATTGATGTGTTCCAAATTATCAACATCATAAAATGCGTTCAGTTCTATACTCTCGATGCTATTTGGCAATGATATGTCATTTATGTGCCAACTATAGAACGCAGCCGGGCCAATACGATTGACGGTATACTCGACCCCTTGGTAAGTCACAGTGCGAGGAATGGTAACACTCCCCAGAGTAGAAAAGGCACTGAACAACGATGTAGTATCGGTCTTAATGGCGTAAGCCGATACCTCAACGGTATTCACATAGGAGTTGATTCCATAATAGACACCGTCAATCTGGAAGTCATAGCCATAAAACAGATTATTCAGGTTAAAGTTCTTCCAATAGTTTGCGCTCGTATATCTGCCATACGCCATGCGAGGTATCCACAGGATGGTATTTTCATAGTGCTCTTCGGCAAACGTGTTTAATTGAACCGTGGGTGTATTCATCGCATGACAGTTAATGATATTAAGCGAGTTCTCGGTGCCCGCAAAAGCCAGTCCGCCTATAGACCTAAGCCCCGTGCCCAACTCAATGTAATAGAGATTAGACATATAGAAACCATAGGTTTCGATGGTTTGTACTGTGTTGGGAAGCGTGACTGATAACTTCCTATCGGCCGTCGTGCATTCCCTGAAGGCTGATTCGCCAACCGCTGTCACGGTATAAGTCACGCCATGATAGGTCACGGTTTCAGGTACATGCACTTTGCCATAGTAACTGCGATAATTCGGCGAATCCCTGTAGGTCACACTGACATTGTTGCCGCTGGTTACTGTGTAATAGATGCCGTCAACCACAAACTTATTGATTTCCTGTATGTTGGAGAACTGTGACCAGGCCGCAGTACTCTGGTAACTGCTTTTTGAGCCCTGCGGTACATACAGCGTGGCGTTGGAATAGGTGCTTGTGTCAAAGTTGTTGGCATTGAACGATCTGGCCGTTTCACTCAAGCAGGTAATGCTCGTCAAGCCAGTGCAACCGGTAAAGGCATTGTTGTAAATGCTGTACATCGTGCTGGGCAGGGTGATTTTCGTCAGCGAGGTACAACCGGCAAAACTCTCGTTCAGCAACATCGATACGCCCTCGGGTATCGTGACTGCCGTGAGGCTTGTGCAGTTCTTAAACGCCTGATAGCCAATTCCCGTAACAGGATACAATCTGTCGCTATATTCAACGCTATCAGGAATGTTCACAACGCCTGAATAGGAATTGAAATAGCCCTTGTTCTGGACGGTGAGGACACCACTGTCGTCAGAGTAAGTCGTCAACTGGTAGGTGATGCCATTCTTCGTGAAAGTTGAGGTTGCAGCGCTGGCGCTCAACGCACAAGTGAGAATCGCCACTAGGGCAATCGCCTTAAAGAGATAGATTTTTTTCATAAGTGATGATTTATTAAGTTATTTTGTTGCAAAAATAGTAAATATAATCAAATTTCAAAAGAAAATGATGAATAAACCGCAAAAATTGCCAGCGGGGTTAACGGATTAAACGGAAAAAACGGTGAGAACGGGAATGACGGTGATAGCGGGGATGACGGATAGAACATAACGAACAGAAAGCATCCACTCTCCGTCTATCGGAAAGCGGATGCTCTTAAAACTTTTAATCTGAATGCTTAGACTAAGTTGAGCGCGGGCCCAACTTAAATCTTTACCATGCGAACATGGGATAGTCCTTCATCATCTCGTTGACCTTGCCACGAACGGCGGCGATGACTGCCTCGTCCTCGGGGGCACGCAGAACGGTGTCGATGAGTTCGACGATGTCGCCCATCTTGTCCTCCTTGAGGCCACGGGTGGTGATGGCGGGAGTACCCAGACGCAGACCGCTGGTCTGGAAGGCGCTGCGGTCGTCGAAGGGAACCATATTCTTGTTGACAGTGATGTCGGCAGCAACGAGTGCAGCCTCAGCCACTTTACCGGTCAACTCGGGATACTTGGTGCGCAGGTCAACCAGCATGCAGTGGTTGTCGGTACCGCCCGAGCAGATCTTGTAACCCTTGTCGATGAGGGCCTGTGCCATAGCGGCGGCATTGGTGCGCACCTGGATGGCATAGTCCTTGAACGAGGGTTGCAGAATCTCACCGAAGGCAACAGCCTTTGCAGCAATCACGTGCTCGAGGGGACCGCCCTGCACGCCGGGGAATACGGCGCTGTCGAGCAGTGACGACATCTTGCGGATGACGCCCTTCTTGGTGGTCTTGCCCCAAGGATTGTCGAAGTCCTTACCGAGCAGGATGATACCGCCACGGGGACCACGCAGGGTCTTGTGGGTGGTGCTGGTAACGATGTGAGCATACTTCAAGGGGTTTTTGAGCAGACCTGCGGCGATCAAGCCAGCGGGGTGTGCCATGTCGATCATGAGCAGTGCTCCGACGCTGTCGGCGATCTTGCGCATGCGCTCGTAGTCCCACTCACGGCTATAGGCGCTGGCACCACCAACGATCAGTTTGGGATGCTCGCGCTGTGCCACCTCTTCCATCTGGTCGTAGTCGACGAGGTTGGTGTCGGGAGTAACGTTATATTCGCAAGCCTGGAACATCAGACCCGAGAAGTTGACGGGGCTACCATGTGAGAGGTGACCACCATGAGCCAGATTGAGGCCCATGAACTTGTCACCAGGCTTGAGGCATGCCATGAAGACAGCCATGTTGGCCTGAGCGCCCGAGTGGGGCTGTACGTTAACGTACTCAGCACCGAAGATCTGTTTGAGGCGCTCGATGGCGAGGTTCTCGCTCTCGTCAACACACTGGCAACCACCATAGTAGCGGTGTCCAGGATAACCCTCGGCATACTTGTTGGTCAGGCAACTGCCCATGGCCTGCATGACCTGTTCACTGACGAAGTTCTCACTGGCAATGAGTTCAATGCCGTGCTGCTGACGCAGATGTTCGCGCTCGATAATGTCAAAAATCGCTTTGTCTCGTTCCATTGATTTTTTTTAGTTTTTAGTTTCTAGTCGCTAGTTGTTAGTTTCTAGATGTTAGTATTAAAGTTATGTTAGTTGTTAGTTGTTAGTTTTTAGTTGTTAGTTGTTAGTTGTTAGTTGTTAGTCCTTTTTGGGCTTCTTGCGGACTGACCATCCGAAGTGGCCGATCTCGTCGCCAAGCGAGTAGTAGTGCCCGTGGCAGTAGGTGATCAGGTCGGCTGCCTTGAGGTCGAGCGCCCCAGTCTGCGGGTCGATGTAGCGGTCGTCGGCAATGACGTTGACCACTTCGCCAATAAACATGTCGTGTGTGCCCAGTCGCATGATATCGCGCACGCGGCACTCGATGCTCACTGGAGCCTCGGCAATGTAGGGGGCGTCGACGGTCTCACCCTTGACGGGCGTGATGTGCATCTGTTGCCACTTGTCATAGTCACGGCCAGAGCGCACGCCACACCAGTCGGTGGCCCGTGCCATGTCGCGGCTGGTGAGGTTGAGCGTGAATGCCATGTTGCGCTCGACGATGCCATGGCTGTACCTCTCGGGACGTATCGACACATAACACAAAGCCGGATCGCTGCAGATTGTACCCGTCCAAGCCGCCGTGAAGACGTTATACTCCTCGGGGGTGGCGCCGCAACTGACCAGCAGCGCGGGCAACGGGTATATCATGGTTCCAGGTCTCCAGTTTTGCTTCATTGTCTCGATAAAAAGATTGCCTAGCAATCTGCGGCAAAGGTAATGCTTTTTTTTAGATAATAGTGAATAGATGATAGAGAATAGTTCTTAATTTTTTCATGTTTAGGTAAAAAAGTCAAAGTGTTAATAACTTTCTTGACGGTGATGATTGCGGCAGTGACAAAAAGGCTTAATTTTGTGGTTTGTAAAACAACCCAAAACATTAACAGAACCGTGCACATCGTAATAGCAGGAAATATCGGGAGCGGCAAGTCTACCCTAGCCGAGATGCTAGCCAAGCACTACGGCTGGGAACCCTTTATGGAGCCCGTTGTAGACAATCCCTATCTGAGCGACTACTACAAGGACATCAAGCGCTGGTCGTTTGCCCTAGAGGTGTTTTTCCTGAAGCAGCGTTTCAAGGACATCTTGGGTATCAACGCTAGCAAGAAGACCATCATCCAGGACCGCAGCATCTTTGAGGGCGTGTACATCTTCACGGCCAACAATCATGACATGGGCAATATGGACGACCGCGACTTTGAGACCTATATGGAACTGTTTGAACAAATGATGACCATCGTGCGCCTCCCAGACCTGATGATCTACCTGCGCTCGAGTGTCCCTCACCTGGTGGACAACATCCGCAAGCGTGGGCGCGACTACGAGCAGACGATGCCGCTCAAGTACCTGTCAAACCTCAACGATCGTTACGAGGAGTTTGTCATGAAGACGTACCAGGGTCGCAAACTGATCATCGACGTTGACGGCATGGACTATAAAAACCGCCCAGAGGACTTTGCCTCGATTGTCGACAAGATTGATGCGACGATGTTTGGCATCTTCGGCCCGCTGGACTAATTGAGAGTTAAGAGTTAAAAGAGAACAGTTAATAGTTGGCATCCGCCTTCAACTGAAAACTAAAAACTAAAAAACTAGATAATATGCATATCGCAGTAGCAGGAAACATCGGCAGCGGCAAAACCACATTGACCAAACTGCTTGCCAAACACTACGGATGGAGCCCCCGCTTTGAACCGGTGGACAACAATCCCTATCTGGAAGACTTCTATGCCGACATGTCGCGCTGGTCGTTTAACTTGCAGATCTACTTTCTGAACAAGCGTTTTAAGGAAGTGGTCGAGATCTCGCAGAGCGATGAGAACATCATCCAGGACCGCACCATCTATGAGGACGCATGCATCTTTGCTCCCAACCTGCATGGCCAGGGTCACATGAGCGACCGTGACTTTAACAACTACAAGGACCTGTTTGAGTTGATGATGTCGCTGGTGAAGATGCCCGACCTGATGATCTACATCCGCTCGACCATCCCCAACCTGGTGCAACAGATCCAGAAGCGCGGTCGCGACTATGAGCAGACGATGCGTCTAGACTACCTTGAGGGACTGAACAAGCGCTACGAGGACTGGATTGCCGACTACAAGGGCAATCTGGTCATCATCAATGGTGACGAGGTGAAATTTGGCGACCGTCCCGAGGACTTCCAGCAGGTGTGCGACAAGATAGACGCCAACCTGTACGGCATCTTCTCCCCCTTCAACCAGCAGCGTTAAGTACGCAAGCGAGACACAAGTGGGCCAGCACCCATGTTGCAAGCCATTACGGTTGCGACATGAGGATATGGCCCATCGCTGTATCTATGCTGCACGTAACCGGAGCATGAGGCCATCGCCGTGTGTTGATGTTAACAAATCGTCGGGAATCTGAGATTTTCCGTTTATAATATGAGTTCAAGACGAAATAATTGCGTATATTTGCAACCGCTCGGCGCAACACCCGTGTAAAATCCACTCCATTGCGCTGAATCATAATATGTTACAAATAATACAGCAATCATTTAATCATTAACTATCCCAATTCAAGTCATCACCCAAATTATGAACACCAAGTCAGCCAAGAGAATTCTGTTTGTAGCCATCACAGCGCTTGCAGCGATGCAGGCCGTATCGGCACCAATCGATGTCACTACAGCCCAGGCCACTGCTCAGCGCTATGCTGCCTCGCATGCCACCATCGGGCCGAAGCATGCCCCCGCCAGCGCCCAAGTGCGGCTGGTGCACACCGAGAGGGGGACGACTGGCGCGGGCGATGCGCTCTACTACATCTTCAACACCAGCGACAGTTACCTGATTGTCTCGGGCGATGACCGAGCGCGCGAAATTCTCGCCCATGGTGATGCGCCCCTTGACATGAACAATATCCCCTGCAACATGCGAGTTTGGCTCGAATTGTATCAGGGTCAAATGGCCTACCTGCTGTCCCACCCCGATCTGTCAGTCGAGAGTAACGTGGGCGGTCCACGCCGTGTGTCGTCACAGGGCTATGAGAGTGTGGAACCATTGCTCACGGCACTTTGGGACCAAGGCGAGCCCTACAATCGCGAGTGCCCTGAGGTGAACGGCCATCACAGCGTGACCGGCTGCGCCGCCACCTCGACCGCCATGGTCTTCTACTACTGGAAGTATCCTACCGGACCGACATCATCCGTACCGAGTTACACCACACAGACCCACAACATCTCGCTGGAAACATTGCCGTCGACCACCTTTGACTGGGACAATATGCTCGACCGTTACTACCATGGCGGTTACAACGATGACCAAGCCAACGCCGTGGCCAAACTCATGCGCTACGTGGGCCAATCGGAGCATATGGACTATTCGCCCGACGGCAGCGGTGCCAGCAGTTACAGAATATTGTCGACCATCAAACGCTTTGGCTATGACAGTGACGTGGAACTGGTGTCGAAGGAGGACTGGTGGAGCGGAGTGAACTATAGTGACGAGGAATGGGGAGCCATCATCCAAGAGGAACTGGTGAACCAACGCCCGATCGTCATGTGTGCCTACACCGCGACCTGGTCGGGTCACGCGTTTAACATCGACGGTTATGATGCCAGCGACGACACCTACCACATCAACTGGGGCTGGAGCGGAACCGGCAATGCCTATTACGCACTCAACGCCTTCAAGGGCGGAGGTGAGTACTTCAACGTGGATCAACAACTGCTGATCGGCATCGAGCCACCCGCCAGCGGTCCCACCATCAAGGCCGGCCTGTCGAGGCTAACCGCCCGCGCCTATGTGGACAGCACTGCCTATAAGGCCATCAATGTCAAGGGAGTGAAACTCACGTCAGACATCAGCGTGACACTGGACGATGCCACGGGCTACTTTACCCTCAGCACCGACCACATCAGCCAAACCGCGGCTCAGCAAGGCCAGCACTTGATCATCACCTATAGCCCGACAGCAATCGGCATGCACACGGCAACCATCACGCTGCGCAGTGAGGGGGCAGATGACAAGGTCATCCACCTGACAGGCGAATGCCTGCTTGAGACTTACGACCCCGTGATGCTTGCCCCTGCTGATATCACGCCATCGTCGTTCCGCGCAGAGTGGCAGGATGCCACACCGCGACACAACGTGAGCAGTTACAACCTGGAAGTGGCCCGCGTGCTCTATAACGAACTAAGACTGCATGAGTCGTTTGACAAGAGCGAATACTCAGGCACCAGCACAACGGACTGGGCATCCAAACTCGATGAAATCACCACCCTGCCCGGCTGGAGCGGCAGCAAGGTGTACCGCAGCGACACCAACGTGATACTGGGTACATCGAAGAGCAAGGGCTGGATCGAGACACCCGCGCTAGACATGTATGGCAACCATGGCAAGGCCACCATCAAGGTGATCGCGCACTCGAGTGGCAACGACGCGTCGGCACCGCTCAAGATCAGTTGCGGCGATCATGACACCACCATCGTGGTGAGCAATGAGGAGACCGAGCAATGCCTGCTGCTGCCATGCCCCGCTACTGGCGAAGCCCACATCAGACTGACCACAGCCACCGGCAAGCGCGTGGTGCTGTGCCAAGTCGAGGTGTTTGCCGGCGACGATTACACTCCTGTGGATTTGACCCATGCCCTGTATGTTGAAGGCATCACAGATACCTCATTCACGCTCAACGACATGCAGCCTGGCGACTACGGCCTGCGCGTGCAGACGGCATACACCGACGGCACCCTATCGCCGTGGAGCAACCGCATGCGTGTGCTTATCGACTGGGAGCGCGGCGACGTGAACCACGACGGAGAGATCAATATCTCGGATGTAAGCGAGGTGGTCAACGTCCTGCTACTAGGCATCGACACCCCAAGCGCCATTGCGATCACCGACGTGAATGGTGACGGCGAGATCAACATTGCCGACGTCAACATGGTCATCGACAAGATACTGAAGGGCGAGTAACCGGCCTGTACACAGCAAACGGACGTGCCATGATTCATTACCGCGAATTGTGGCACGTCCTCGTTATCGGGAGTGATTAGGATTTACAGAATTTGGGTAATTGGAGCGATTGTCTTACTTTTGCGCCATGATTAGCAAGCGGATGCAGGCATTGTGTCTCGGAATACTGGTGGCGGTCATGCCCGCAGTGTCCCAGGTGAGAGTCGACCACTACAGGGACGACGGCACCCGCTATGTGCTATGGCATCAGGACGTGATGTATGACGACTACTTCCATGCCGCCCGCTTTGCCATCGAAGCCTCAATCGGCGCGTCAGGTTTTGTGACCTATGCCCTGCAAGTGACCTACGATGAGGGCTTGCTCCACATTGCCCAGGGCGACAGTCTCACGCTGGTGCTGCGCGGCGGTGACCGCATCGTGCTCAAGACCGACCGCAACGTCACACGCAGCGACATTGTCAAGCGCCACTACCTCACCTATAACGACTATTATGTGACGTGCCACTACCCGCTGAGCAACTACGACATCCAGCGCATCACCCGCAACCGTGTCACGAAACTGTCGGCACAGACCCAAGGATTCACGTTTGATCGGCGGTTGGATAAGTTTCAGGACCGATTCCGGCAACAATTCACCCAAGTGTATCGCTATCTGTACAAGGATTAAAACAAACATCCGCACTCGATGGGTTTTGAGTGCGGATGCTGTGTTATAAATCGGATAAGTGCCGCTTTCAGGCGGATCACTTCACACGCAGGACTTTACCAGCCTCAACGTTGTTATTGGTCAAACCATTGAGTCTCTTGAGTTGAGCCACCGTCATGTTGTTGTCCGAAGCGATCTTTCCCAAGTTGTCACCCTTGCGCACCTTGTAGGTTGAGCGGCTGCTCTCACGGCTCTCGCGTGTCGAGGAGGCAGCGGCCTTGTCGCGCTTGTTGCTGCTGGTGTAACGGCTCTTGGAGTCCTTCTCGTCGGCAGCAGCGGCAACACTCTTCTTAGCCGAAGCATAACGCTTGCTGGGAGCATAGTCGCGAGACTTAGTATAGGTGCTCTTGGAGAAGGTGTAACTATCGGTGTGGGTGCAACGGTTTGAGAAGTCGAAGATGGCCTCAGGATTGATGGCATAGCCCATGAAGCGTGTCTCGAAGTGCAGGTGGGGGCCCGTGCTGCGTCCCGTGTTGCCACTCAGAGCGATGGGCTGACCAGCCTTGACATACTGGTTGGGCTTGACCAGGAAGCGTGACAAGTGACCATAGACCGTCTCCAGACCGTTCTCGTGGCGAACGATAACGTAGAAGCCGTAACCGCCGCGCTCAAAGCGCGTCAAGCGCACTCGCCCCGAGAATGCCGAGTAGACGGTATCTCCGATAGCCGAACGCAGGTCGACCCCCTTGTGGGAGCGGCCGAACTGTGGACGATATCCATAGTGGGAAGTCACGTAGTTACCCCTGATGGGCATCACATAGTGGCGCACGTCGAGCACCTTGGTATTGGGCACGTTGGCGTCCTTATAGCAATTGACGAGGTCGCTATCCCAACCCTCCGTGTAGATGTCGGGCTCGGGCTCGCATTCCTCATACAAGTCAGCAGCATACTTCTGAGCCTCCTGGACACGAATCTGATCCTTGACACGATTCTGCTTAGCCAACAGGTTGTTATGCATCTTGCTGTAGGTTGAGGCCGACTGGAGATTTTGAGCAGTCATGCCGCACACGCATAATGTCATCGCCGCCAAGGCGACATATAATTTTTTAGTAATACTCATTATATAAATAAGGTAATTTTCTAAGTCTGTTTTTATCAAAGAACGGTCAAAGGTAGGTAATTATTTTGGAAGGTAGGGTATTTAGTGTGCTAAAAAGTGTAAAGTTTGGTTTCGATATCTAAATAAAGTTTCACAACATACTAGAAGCCAGTTAGATAAAAAATTCACAAATGCAAACAGTTTTGAAACCAAAATTTGGATTTCGCACCCCGCTTCGGAGTATGCGCTAGACAATGAACAGGTGTTATCCTGACAAAGCCTTCATTTCACGGTCACGTCGTTCATGTAGCCATCATAAACCCTGATGACGGGCAGGATGGTCCCATCGCGCAGTTCCATACCGTTAGGTACCTGCTCGATATTGAAGCGACGCAGGCTGTCACGTCCCACCTTCATGCCAAGATTAGGCTTCCTGAAATCGGCATCCAGCACCAGAATCATCCCGTCATCGAACAGTTGATACCTGACGGTTGAGTCGGTAGCGGAAACCTCTTTCAGGAAATAGTAATCATCATCTCCAATCCCAATCATTCCATCTGGAACAGAAGTGGCCCACATGGATAACGTGACCAGTATATCAATCACCAGAACGGCTGATTCCAGCAAAAAGGTCTTGACACGAAGCCGCCTGGTAATCGTGCGGTGACGAATCAACAATGAAATCACCGTCATCACAATCAAGAAGATCGCCGCAAACGCGACATCCAGCAATGCTCTCCCCATGAGGAATTCGGAACGGCCTCCCGCTTGAGCGAAAATATTGTAGTAGTTACCCAAAAAGAAAACCCCAACAATGAACAAGAGGAAGCAGCCCAAGAGGGTGAGCACGATGTGATAGATGAAATAAAACGCCTTCATGGCTTATCAAAATAGATAATCACACGTTGATTGTTGAATCTGATAGCGAGGCTGTACCCTCGAGAACACCTTGTCTAGTTCCAGGAGTTGGAAGCGTTGACGAGGTTGGTGGCATTGTTGGCCGTCACGGGCGTGGAGATGGAAGTGCCCGATGGCAAGGTGTTGCCCATGATGATGACGCCATTGGAGCCGTTGGTCCTGATGAGCGTCGAGGGAACCTTAGTCACACTCTCAATGGTGTTGTATGTGAGGATGACATCATTCAGGTAATTGCCAGCAAACATCGTCTCGCTGAGTCCCTGAATCTTATTGCCGGTGATGAGCAGACCGCCGCCACGGCTCGCGGCTGTGGACTTGAGAAAGTCGAACACATAACTGGTGATGTTGCGGAAGGTGTTGTTACGGATGATGTTGAACTTACCCACCGAGGCATACTCCTCGTCGCTGCAGCCGTGATGGAACGAGGTGATGGTGTTGTTATCGATGATCACATTGGTCACCTCCTGGCAGAAAAAGACACCGGCTCCACGCTGGCCATTGCCCGTCATGGTGTTGCCGGATATGATAGCCTCGGCAAAGATGGTACCCATGTGCACACCGTGCATCGCGTTGTTCTCGAGGACACAGTTCTTGACATAGAGTCCGCCCTCGCCCTGATCGCTGACGCCGTCATAGGACGAATTGATGATCTTGCAGCGCTGCACGATGTGGTTATAGGAGTGATTGTTGTAGGAGATGCCATTGACCTTGCTGGTGCCATAGGCATCGAAGTGGATACAGCCGTTGGCCCACTCCATGGGCTCATAGGTCACGCCATTGTAGGTGGGACCGTCGGTCTGCCGATTGCCGTCGAGGCAGAGGTCGTGGATATAGACGTTGATGCACTCATCCTTGAAGGCCCAGGAGCGCAGCAGCGGGAACGAGGTAGAGAGCACGGCACCTACCGGATGGGGGTAAACCACGCCATGCTTCTGGCTATCGAAGGCGCTCTTGAACTTCACCTCATACTTTGTGAGGCCACCCTCTTGAATCGGAGTCTGGTTAATCTCGGCTATCTCACCATAGGAGCAGTAGCGTGCCCTGGTGTTGGCCGGCAGGAAAGGGTTGCTTGAATAGGAGATGAAACAATGGTCCCCCACATGATATCCACTGATACCATCCACCTTGAGTGTGATGGTATGGTCCTCATCGTTGTTATACACACCCGTCGATATGGCATCGGTGAGTTTGTGCCAAGCGGCCGGGAACTTACGGATGATGGAATTGTAACCATCGCCATAGATTTCCATCCCGCTCATGAGCGTGAGTGGGCGGCGTATCATGTAGATGCCGGCAGGGAAATAGACCGCGACCTGATTCTCACCCGCATAAGCGAATGCCCGCTCGAGAGCCTCGGTGTCGTCGGTCACACCATCGCCCACAGCGCCATAATCGGTCACCTTGACAAAGCCACGGTTCAGGCCTGCATGTCCAGCCGAGCCGTCGTTTTTCAATAGGAAATCGATGAGTGAAGTGACATCAGAGATATCGGCTCGTCCATCACCATTGACATCGGCATAGGTGCCTTGGGCACCAGCATCTAGCCACAGCATCGACGATGCCAGCAGACAGAGCGTCAATGCCACTTCACGTAAAAAGCCACTTGTTTTCATATACTACTTTTCTATTTGATTATTGTCTGATTGTTCTAACTCTATAACACTGAGGCCCGGAGACTAACTGATCAGTCCCCAATTGGTCTGTTTGTCAAAGATTTCCCGGATATGTGCCGCCATCTTACGGCCCCAGGGCGTATCCATCTGCGGATCGTCACGCAGATAGTCCTCGGCGGCATTGCGTGCCATCTGAATGATTTGGCCGTCCTGCGCCAGATTAGCGATGTGCAGGTTGAAGGCGATGCCGCTCTGTTGCGTGCCCTCCATGTCGCCGGGGCCTCGCAGTTTCATATCCTCCTCGGCCACGACAAAACCATCGTTGGTCTGGGTCATCACTTGAAGTCGGTGACGGGTGTCCCGGCTCAGGTCGGTGCGAGCCATCAGAATGCAATAACTCTGGTCTGCGCCACGCCCTACCCTGCCCCTCAACTGGTGCAACTGGGACAGGCCAAAGCGCTCGGCATCCTCAATGACCATAACCGAAGCATTAGGCACGTTGACGCCAACCTCGATGACAGTAGTTGCCACGAGAATCTTGGCTTGTCCACTGGCAAAGAGCATCATCTGGTGGTCCTTCTCGTCGGGCTTCATGCGCCCGTGCACCATCGCCACGCGATACTGTCTGAACACTTCACTCACCTGCTCATAGCCCTGCTCCAAAGCATGCAGATCGAGTTTCTCGTTTTCCTCGATGAGGGGGTATACAATGTAGGCTTGGCGCCCCTGTCGCAACTGGGATCCGACAAACTGGTACATCTTGAACCGGTCGGGCTCATGACGCAGCACTGTGGTGACTGGCTTGCGTCCTGGCGGCAACTCGTCGATGACCGACACATCCAGGTCGCCATAGACGGTCATAGCCAGCGTGCGCGGGATGGGAGTGGCCGTCATGACCAGCACATGGGGCGGTGCGACGCGGTTTTTGCTCCAAAGGCGTGCACGCTGGGCGACGCCGAAGCGGTGCTGCTCATCGATAATCGCCAGCCCGAGATTGCGGAACTGCACCGTGTCCTCGATCAGCGCATGGGTGCCGATAAGGATCTGCAACTCTCCACTCATCAGCGCCTCGTGGATCATGGTCCGCTCCCTCTTGCGTGTAGATCCCGTCAAGAGAGCCACCTTGACACCAATGGCATCGGCCAGGGGCTTGATCGTATCGAGGTGCTGCCCAGCCAGGATCTCGGTGGGAGCCATGATGCAGGCTTGATAACCATTGTCGAGCGCAATCAGAGCCGTCATAAATGCCACTATGGTCTTGCCGCTGCCCACGTCGCCCTGCAAGAGTCGGTTCATCTGCTTGCCGCTGCCCATGTCGTGACGCATCTCGCGGATCACGCGCTTCTGCGCACCCGTGAGGGGAAACTGGAGGATGTTGTTATAAAAGTCGTGGAAGTAGGCTCCCACACGACCGAACACATGTCCCACCAGGCGGCGGCTACTGCCCTTGATGTAATGCAGTATATTGAGTTCCAGGAAGAAGAGTTCCTCAAACTTGAGCCGGAACTGCGCCCGCTGCAAGGCTTGCTGATTACTGGGCAGATGGATGTTGTGGAGAGCCTCGGCCAGCGACATGAGGTGGAAACGGTTGATCAGTTCGGGAGGAAGCGTGTCGGCAACGTGTTGCACCGCCGGTGTATTAAGCAGACCGACAATGAGTTTGTGAATCGCACGCGAGGTGAAAGAGCGGTTGCGCAACACCTCGGTGAGGTTATACACGCCAGTGAGACCCTGGGTCTCGTTCTCGACAGTGAGCGGGTCCACCTCGGGATGGACGATGTTTAAGTGGTTGTTAAACATCGATGGCTTGCCGAAGAGGATGTACTGCGTGTTGGTGTTATAAGTCTTCTGTATCGAGGCCACACGATTGAACCATACCACCTCGATGGTGCCAGATCCATCGGTGAACAGGGCTTGCAATCGGCGCTTGCGCCCCTCACCCGCGGTGGTGAATGTGATGAAACGCCCCCGCAACTGTACCGCCGGTTCATCGCCATGCAGATCGGCCACACGGTTGATGACGCTACGATCGATATAGCGGAAGGGGAAATAGTACAACAGGTCGTAATAGGTGTTGATGCCCAATTCCTTGCGGAGCAATTCAGCCCGTTTAGGTCCCACACCGTGCAGATACTGTATGTCGGTTCGGCGCAGGTCAGGCATCTTGGTTCAAGAGGTATTCTGCCATGGCCAGGTCCATGGGGCGGGTAATCTTCAGGTTATGCGGATCACCGTCGACCAAGGTGATGGGTCGGTCGAGGCATTCGACAACCGATGCGTCGTCGGTGAATGCGGGCTGATAAGGCAGCGAATAGGCATCCAGCAACAGCCTTGCATCGAAGGCTTGAGGCGTCTGCACCGCGCGTAATGTGGATCGATTGAGCGCATGGCTGGCCTCGCCGATGACTTGCCGCACCGAGTCGTTGAGCATCACCACTGGTATGGCTGCGCCACTGTGGCGTGCGGCATCCAGCACACGGGTGATGAGAGATGCTGTTGCCAGCGGACGGACGCCATCGTGGACTGCGATGACATCTACGCTGTCGGCATCATCGATGCTGTCGAGCGCATTCTTGACACTATGCCAGCGCGACTCGCCACCCGGCACAATGCGATGTTGCACCGCAAAGCCGTATTGCTCACACAGGTTGTGCCATAGTCCGACTTGAGTGCCGGGAAGAGTCACGACAATCTCGTGTTCCACACCCTCGAGGGCCTGGTCAAAAGCCATGAGGGTGCGCATCAGGATGGGTAATCCGCCCAATTCCAAAAACTGCTTGGGCAACTGCGCCCCAAAGCGCGTGCCGCTGCCACCGGCGACTATGATTGCTATCGTTCTCATCGTATTCCTAACATTTAGCGATTGCAAAGTTACGCAAAAAACAGAGGAAGAGCAAAAATTAAAAAGGAACTTTAAGCCTCGGCTTAAAATTCCTTTTTAGGTTTCAAATAGGTAAAATTTCTAAGGTAAAAAAGATTGTTTCAGGTTTATGGCGCAAAAATAAAGTGATTTTTTGAACCATGTACACAAAAATTGCATGTTATAAAACATATTTTTCAGCAAAACGCTTGTGTTAATGGTTATATCGTGCTGAAAATCAGCGACAAGAGGCCAGCAAAGTTTTTTTACTTCTCGACAAAATAACGCAGCGAGAAGTTGCCCTGGGTGTCCATCACGACATAGGAGTTGAGCGAAATCCACTCACCCAGGAAGATGACGGGCGGCATGCCATCGTGGGCCTCACACAGGCGGGCGATGTGGATGTGACCATAGACAAAGGCCTCAACATCGGGGTGCTGGCGATGATAATCCCGCGAGAAGTCCACCAGCCTGGCGGCGGCACGCTCCGAGATGTCGCGCTGCTGCTCTGGATTGCGGCGCGTGCGATTCTCATTGGACCATCCTGTGGCGATGAGATAGGTCCACCTGGGATGGATGGCTGCATAGAGCCACTGGCACACCTTGTTATAAAAGCACCAGCGGGTGAAACGATACATGACGGGTTGCACGCCCACATCGTCGCCATGCGAGATGAGTATGCGCTTGCCTTGAGCCTCGACAACGGTGTGGCCGTTGAGCACGGTGAGCCCTATCTGGTCCCGCAGGTAGTCGAAGAGCCACACGTCGTGGTTGCCGGTCACCCAAGTGATGCTCACGCCGCTGTCGGCCAGTTCCGCCAGTTTGCCCAAAAAGCGAATGTATCCACGCGGAACGACATATTTATACTCATACCAATAATCGAGAATGTCACCGAGCAGGAATAGTTGAGCCGCATCGTCCTTGATCGTATCTAGAAAGCGGCACACACGACGTTCCCGCTCCAGGTGGTCGGTCATGTATTTGGCCCCCAGATGCAGGTCGGAAATAAAATATGTGTTACAGCCAGCCATGATTCGGTTGTCAATGTCTTGGGGACGGCATCACATCATGCCCAACTCGAGTTTGGCCTCATCGGTCATCATGCGCGGATCCCACTCGGGTTCAAACACCAGGTTGACCGTGGCGCTGGTGACACCATCGACGCTCTCGACCTTCTGTCTGACGTCCTCGAAGATGAAGTCGGCGATGGGGCAGTTGGGGGCCGTGAGCGTCATGTCGATGTCGACATGACCGTCGTCGGCCAGGTCGATTTTATAAATCAGGCCCAGGCTATAGACATCAACAGGCAACTCGGGGTCATAGACCGTCTTGAGCATCTTGATGATATCTTCCTCGATTGTCAATTTCTGTTCTTGTTCCATAACTGGCCGCAAAATTAATCAAAAAGTCCAAACTAACGCTAATAAAAAAATCAAATGTTGCTCATCGGTAAACGCAGGCTCACGCCGAGGCGGATATTTCCCTGACAGCATTCCGAGGCCTGCCATCACTTTTTGACCACCAAAAGTTGCTGAGGCAACGAGGGGAGAAAAATCAAAAAATTTTATAAAAAATGCTGAATATTAGCGCTTAATTAGAAAAAAAGTGCGATATTTGCAGTCGCAAAATTGACAAGGGGCTCGTATTTGGGCGCTTTTTATTTGTTGTCTCTATGGCAAATGAAGCGTTTAACAGTCTGTCAATCAAGCGCATAACAAAGTGTAATTCATTATCATTTTTAACAAACAATAAAACAAACGTATAACAATGACTAAAGCAGAAATCGTTAGCGAAATCGCTAAATCGACAGGCATTGACAAAGCATCGGTTCTGGAAACCGTTGAGAAGTTTATGGACACCGTAAAGGATTCTCTGGCCAATGGCGAGAATGTATACCTGCGTGGCTTTGGCAGTTTCATCGTGAAGACCCGTTCACAGAAGACCGCCCGCAACATCAGCAAGAACACCGTTATCATCATTCCGGAGCACAAGATTCCGGCCTTCAAACCCGCTAAGGTGTTCATGGAGCAGGTGAAGTAATCCAGACTCAACCCTACCGACAAAAGTTTTCATCATATTTTAATCACAATATACACTCTAACAACATTTTACGACTATGCCAAACGGAAAGAAACGTAAAGGCCACAAGATGGCAACGCACAAGCGTAAAAAAAGACTGCGCAAGAATCGTCATAAAAACAAGAAGTAATCTTCTTCTCGCTTAAGAGGACTAACACTGATGACGACTGTGAAATAGCGGGAACAAACGAATTGGCGCAAGAGATGGTCAAAGCAATGAGCGGCACAATGCCGCCAAATTGCCACCATCACGTCGATTGGTTTGTTCCTGTCTTACTATTTCAAGGCGATAGTGGAAAAGCCCCAAGAGACTATCCCTCGCCACCGCTCCCCCACCCTCGCACCACCACGCGCCTCGTGTCCAGCGGGACACCCCCAGCAGCCGCCCCCGCTTCCCGACCGCGAAGCGAAACCACGGCCAGGCAAGTGGCAACGTGCAATATAATATATTAAAGTATATAATATATTTAATGACTTATTACAAATATGTATATCACCCACACCAACTGCGATGAGAAGTGAACTAGTAGTTGACGTCACGCCCCGTGACATGACGACGGCACTGCTCGAAGATGGCCGCCTCGTGTCATTGCAGCGGGAGACAAGAGACGCCTCCTATGCCGTGGGCAACCTCTACCTTGCCAAGGTAAAGAAACTGATGCCGGGACTGAATGCCGCGTTTGTCAACGTGGGCCACTCCAAAGACGCATTCCTTCATTACCTTGATTTGGGTTCACAGTTCAACACATTCTCTCAATACATCCAGACGGTGCGCGCAAATGCAAACAAGCGTCCGACAAGCATCAGCAAGGTCAAGAACCAGCCCGACACCAACAAGCACGGCACGATCAATGACGTGCTGACCCAGGGCCAAGAACTGCTGGTCCAGATTGCCAAAGAGCCCATTTCGACCAAAGGGCCGCGACTGACCACCGAAATCACCTTCACGGGCCGTTATCTGGTGCTTACCCCGTTCCACGACCGCATCTCGGTGTCACAAAAGATTAAGGATCACGCCGAGAAGACACGCTTGCGTCGGCTCATCGAGAGCATGAAGCCGAAGAACTTCGGGGTTATAGTCCGCACCTCGGCCGAGAACAAACGCGCCGCAGAACTGAACAGCGAACTCAAGATGCTTATCAAGGCTTGGGACGACGCCATTGCCAAGGTGCAACAAGTCACGCCACCAAGCCTCGTGTATGAGGAAGAAAGTCGTGCCGTCGGTGAGATAAGGGATATTCTGAACCCTGATTTTGAGAGCATTCAAGTCAACAATGCCGAAGTGTATGAACAAATCCACGACTATGTGACCCAGATAGCCCCCGATCGCAGTGATATCGTCAAACTCTACAGTGATGACATGCCCATATTTGACAAATTCGGCATCACCAAGCAGATCAAGTCATCATTTGGCAAGACGGTATCCTTCAAGTCGGGCGCATACATAATCGTAGAGAGCACCGAGGCCCTTCACGTGATTGACGTGAACTCAGGCAACCGCTCGCGCACCAGCACCGACCAAGAGAGCAATGCACTGAACGTGAACCTGCTAGCAGCGGACGAGATAGCCCGCCAACTGCGACTGCGCGACATGGGCGGCATTATCGTGATCGACTTCATCGACATGGCCAAGGCCGAACACCGCCAGGAACTGTACCAACACATGCGCGAAGCGATGCAGAAAGACCGCGCTCGGCACAACATCTTGCCGCTGAGCAAATTCGGTCTGATGCAGATTACGCGCCAGCGTGTACGCCCCGCCCTGGACATCGCCACCGCCGAGACATGCCCGTCATGTGGCGGCACAGGAGAAGTGCAACCCTCGCTGCTGTTTACCGACAAGTTGAAGGACAAGATTGATTACCTTGTCCACACGCTGAAGGTGAACAACTTCATTATGTATGTCCATCCCTTTGTCGACGCCTACCTCAAGAAGGGCTTGATGAGTGAATACTGGAAGTGGAGACGGGAATTCAAGCGAAAATTCCGCATCCTACCCGACCAGTCGCTCAATTACCTGGAGTATAAGGTTATCGACAAAGACCATAACGAAATTGACCTTAAGGAGGAAAAAGACACCAGCAGTAGCGAGACGAGCAAGAAGGAACGACGCTCAAAACATCGCGCTGCCGCAGCCGACGACGGCCAGCAATGACCCATAGGTCAGGCATGAAGCATCAAAGCCACCCTGCACAATACCAGCAGGGTGGCTTTATATGTTGAGGATAGATCGAGGCCAATAACCGTGTCAAGCGCCTTTGCGTTAAATATTGTAAAACTCAAAACGAACCGATAAAAATACATTATATTTGCGAGCAGAAACAATAATCTTTATCATTAACTTTATTACTAAACAACTGAATCAATGAAAAAACCATCAGTTAAAGCCTCTAAGAAGGATCTTAGCAAGCCCAATGCTTTGGGCGCAAAAACCAAGAGTTACATCAATATGGAAGAACGCTACGGCGCTCACAACTACCACCCGCTGCCCGTTGTCCTGAAGAAGGGTAAAGGCATCTATGTGTGGGATGTTGAGGGAAAGAAATACTTCGACTTCCTGTCGGCCTACTCTGCCGTCAACCAGGGTCACTGCCATCCCCGCATCGTGAAGGCTCTGAAGGATCAGACCAACAAGTTGTGCCTGACTTCGCGTGCGTTCTACAACGAGGCTTTCTGCGAGTATGAGAAGTTTATGCACTCATACTTTGGCTATGACAAGGTTCTGCCTATGAACACTGGTGCCGAGGGCGTCGAGACCGCCTTGAAACTGGCTCGCCGCTGGGGTGTTGCCAAGAAGGGTATCCCCAACGACAAGGTGAAGATCATCTGCTGCGAGGGCAACTTCCACGGCCGCACAGTTACCGTGATCACAATGAGTGACGATCCCAGCAGTTATGCTGACTACGGTCCCCTGACCCCCGGTTTCATCCGCATTCCTTATAACGATCCCGACGCGCTGAAGAAGGCGCTTGAGAAATACGGCAAAGAGGTTGCCGCCTTTATCGTAGAGCCCATTCAAGGCGAGGCCGGCGTGTTTGTACCCGATGATGGCTACCTGAAGAAATGCTTCGACCTGTGTCACGAACACAACGTGCTGTTTATCGCCGATGAGGTTCAGACCGGTATCGCCCGCACGGGCAAGATGCTGTGCTGCCAGCACGACGGCATCCGTCCCGACATCGTGATCCTGGGCAAGGCCCTGGGTGGTGGCGTGCTTCCCGTATCGGCATGCTTGGCCGACGATGAGATCATGCTCAACGTGAAGCCCGGCGAGCACGGCTCGACCTTCGGCGGTTTCCCGCTGGCAGCCCGCGTAGCCGTGGAGGCACTGAAGGTGGTTAAGGATGAGAAACTCGTCCAGAACGCCGAGAAGATGGGTAAGATCTTCCGCGAGGAGATTAAGAAGATCAACTCACCGTTTATCGTGCAAGTGCGTGGCCGCGGTCTGTTGAACGCTATCGTCACCAAACCCGTCGAGGGCAAGACCGCTTGGGACATCTGCCTGAAGTTGCGTGACAACGGCCTGCTGGCCAAGCCGACCCACGACCACATCATCCGCTTTGCACCTCCCTTGTGCATCACCAAGGAGGAACTGATGGAGGCCATCGCCATCATCAAGAAGACCTTCGAGCAGATGTTCGGATAATCTACGTCACCAAGTGTCGCAATCCATGTGGCTTGCGGCACTTGATGTTTAAAGTTTAATGGATAAAGGATCATGAACTTGTCCATCGAACTAACAACTAAAGACAAGAAACTAAAAACCAAAAACTAAAAACTAAAATAATGAATAACGCTATTATCAATTTTCCCCTTCCCGCCAATGAGCCGGTGAAGGCTTATATGCCCGGTTCACCCGAACGCGTTGCCCTCGAGAAGGAACTCGAGCGCCAGAGCAACCTCGTAGTAGATATCCCCATCATCATCGCACCTACCACAAGGTGGGCAAGGAGCACATCGAGATGGCTATCGATGCCGCTATGAAGGCTTGGAAGGAATGGAGCCGCACCCCGTGGACAACCCGCGCTGCCATCGTGATGAAGATGGCCGAACTGCTTGCCACCAAGTACCGCCCCATCATGAATGCCGCCACCATGCTTGGCCAGAGCAAGAACATCTATCAAGCCGAAATCGACTCGGCTTGTGAGACGATCGACTTCTTCCGCTACAATGTTCACTATGCCAGCAAGATCTACGGCATGCAGCCCAAAGACGGCGTGGGTCAACTGAACCACACCGAATATCGCCCCCTGGAGGGCTTCATCCTGGCCGTGACCCCGTTTAACTTCACCTCAATTGCCAGCAACCTGTGCATGACTCCCGTGCTGATGGGTAACGTGGCCCTGTGGAAGCCCTCTACCACAGCCCTGCTGAGCAACTACTACCTGATGCAACTGTACAAGGAGGCTGGTTTGCCCGACGGCGTAATCAACTTCCTGCCCGGCAGCGGCGCCCTC
>ONQS01000020.1 GCA_900320055.1 uncultured Prevotellaceae bacterium | reverse complement strand
GAAAAGTTTCAGGCAGAGAGGCTGCACATCATAATTCTTCTCCTTGTCTTTCCAATAGCTTTTGTAGGTCATGTTGAGCACCCGGTTCTCCTTCATCGCATCGATGATAGGCTGCAGGTACAGTTCTCCCGATGGCACATACTCCAGCTGGATTCTGTCCTTGATGCCCATGCAACCTGTCAAGGCATTGCTTACCGCAAACGTATTGAACAGCCACGATTGCAGTCCACCTTCAGTGATGTCCTCAATGTTCTCGATGTAATAACGATAATCTCCACAGCGCTCGTTCTCGACGTATAGTCCAAAAATGTCACCGATGTTATTCAACCAACGTTTGAAGGTACGGACAGACATTTCTTCTCCACGACTCAAATCAACATCTCGGCGCCACCGCTCGTTGATTTCTTTGAACGAAATCTTTTTGGCACGATAGATTGTATCTATCAGCCAAACATACTTTCTAATGAGGCTCGGGCCTCTTTCAATATCAGCCATATTTGACACGTTTTAATGTTTGACACCACAAATTTACAACAATCCTCTGCCAAATCGTGTCCGATGTTCTATTTTTTTCAAATTCAATCAAAAAATCTCAGTTTAGCTAATGACCACAAAGTTATAACAAGCCTATGCCAAATCAGGACAGAGGTTTTTAATTCTTAATGAAGAAACCGCAATTTTGCGGTTCATTTTTCATCGGTAAAGGAGGGAAACGCCCCAGGTGTGGCGGTCCCTCCTTTGCTCTTATTACGCACTGCCCTCTGCTTGACGGGAGAGTCATGATACCGTGAAGCCGCATTGATGAAACAATTAGGAAAAACGGAACGCTTCTATTGATGTATTTTTTGGGGGTGAAGACTGATGGCACCCGTTGCATCGAAGGGATTAAGCACCTTGTTTTCCTTATATGATGAATGTTGTTTAAGTTGTCGTTTGAATACAACGCGCTGGATAGCATAGTTTTTATTGTACTTATTGTTTTTCTTTTATCCTGGTTGTCGTTTCGGTAGTTGGCATTCTTTTGTAAGACCGTTTGCTTTTTGGTATGGTGGTTGGTCGAGTAGTATGTTACCTTTGCAGCGAGAGAGATGTTGGTGCTTTTAACATTTCGTTAACAGTTCCGCCCCTCCCTTTATTTAATGCGATCCTTGACATGGCGTTAACAATCAACGACTTAGTAAAATCACCAATACAACCCGATTTTGCTTTTTGACGCAAACCGCCCTTCCACACAAGCCTACTAACTTGTTGTTTGAGTTGTCCAAGTTGTCGTTTAAATCCCACGTGCAGGCCAGCATTGTACTTATTGTATTTGTTGTTTCCCTTTTATCTGGGCTGTCGTTTTAGTGTTGGGTGCGGATGGCGCGGATGCGTTGGGCCAGGGTGGGGTGGCTGTAACTGAACCAGACGACGAGGGGGTGGGGCGTGAGGTTGCTCAGCCCATGGCTGGCTAGTTTCTTGAGGCCGCTGATCAAGGTCTCGCCATGGCCGTGCTCGGCTGCGTAGGCGTCGGCGCGGTACTCGGCACGGCGTGAGATGGCGTTGCTGGCGGGGTTGAGCAGGATGTCGATGGGCGATAGCAGCAGCGAGAAGGCGATCATCGCCAGGATAAACGACGGGGCGGTGCCTCCCAGGGCGGCGGGCAGGTCGGGATTGCTCACCAGCAGCGAGAATACGAACAGGTTCACGGCCACCATCGCTATTGAGATAAACATGTTCTTGAACGTGTCGCGGTGCTTGTAATGGCCAAACTCGTGGGCCAGCACGGCGACAATCTCGTCGTTGGTCATCTGGTCCTGCAGCGTGTCGTAGAGCACGATGCGCTTTTTGGGGCCGAAGCCCGTGAAGTAGGCGTTGGCCTTGGTCGAGTGCTTGCTGCCGTCGATGATGTAGATGTCTTTGAACTTGGAGCCAAAACTCTCTACCGCCGCCGTGATGGCGTCGCGCAGTTCGCCCTCGGGCAGCGGCGTCTGCTTGTTGAATAGGGGCACGATCAGGTTGCTGTAGAACATCGAGAAGAACACGATAAACACGGCAACGACCAGCGTGGCCCAGATCCAGAACTGCTGACCGAAGGTCTGGTACAGCCAGTAGACCACTCCCAGCAGCACGGCGCTGATTGCGGTCGAGACGACGAAGGACTTCAACGCATCGAGCCAGAAGGTCTTGTGCGTTGTGCGGTTGAAGCCGAAGCGCTCCTCGATGACAAAGGTCGAGTAGTAACTGAACGGCAGCGCGATCACTGTATTGAACAGGTTGTAGATGACCAGAAACAGGATCACCTGCAGCACGGGCACATCGGTCCACGCCTTGCACTGGTTATCGAGCCAGCCCAGCAGGCCGCAGCCCAGGATAACGAGTGTCAACGCGAACGACACGCAGCGGGCCACGAGCGACACGCGCTTGTTGGTGCGCATATAGTCCTGCTGCTTGCGGTACTTCTCCTCGTCGTACAGCCCTTCCAGTTCGGGCGGCACGGGATGGGTCATCCACCGTGTGTTGAGCCACGACAGCACGCTGCTCAAGACAAAATCCAGCGCGACAAATGCGATAATCAACAGTAACAACGTCTTTGCCATAATCTTAGTTTTATTTCTTACCACAAATATACACCCAATTTCGGGAATTAGAAGTAAATTTGCGGCGCTATTACAGAAAAAAATAATCAATGCATACTATGAATAAGATGAAATTGTGGATGCTGGCGGCTGTGCTGCTTTGTGGCGCGGGGAGCATTACTTCGTGTCATAACAGCGACAATAGTAATGAACAGATAGCAGAAATTGCCGACGAGTGCCGCCCAGGTGACTGCGAGGATGCCATCAGGATGTATCTGACCGACTCGATAGCCCCACAGTACGCCCCTGGCGAGGTGGCCATTCCCTGCATTCAGGTCGTGGAACTCGACGATTCCAACCCCGACAGCGTGCTCGTTTGGGGCGACTTCTGGGTGTTTAATTATAATGTGGCCAGCGACACGCTCAAGACGGTTTCGGGCGGTGCCCATCCCGGAATGATGACCATTCAGCATATCGAGGGGACAGGCTATAGCGTCACAGGATTTGACCAAGTGGGCGACGGCTCTAATTACTTGCCGAGCGCCAAGCGCATCTTTGGAGACAAGTTTGACGCCTTCCAGGCCATCTACAGCAACGCCGAGAAGCGCGAGGAGTTCCGCGCCACTCAGATTGCCGACTACGTCAAGGCCCATGAATTGGCCGTTAAGTACTATCAGGACTACGGCTGGCCCGCTCGGGAAATCCCGTCACTGAAGTAATAAAAGAGAACAGTCAGCACTAACAACTAGCAACTAACAACTAACAACTAGCAACTAGCAACTAGCAACTAACAACTAACAACTAGCAACTAACAACTAACAACTAACAACTAGCAACTAACAACTAGCAACTAACAACTAGCAACTAACAACTAAATGAAATACAGCATTATAGCCATAGGTGACGAGTTGCTGATCGGGCAGGTCACCGATACCAATTCGGGCTGGATTGCCCGCCACATGACTCCGCGCGGCTGGGACGTGAACACCGTGCAGGTAGTCCCCGACGATGCCGAGCAGATTAAACTCGCCATCGACCGCGCATTTGACCAGACCGACGTTGTCTTGATGACCGGAGGCCTAGGCCCGACCAAGGACGACATCACCAAGCCGACCCTATGCCGCTACTTCGGCGGCGAGTTGGTCCTTGACAAGGCTGTTGAGGCCAATGTGCGCATGGTGATGGAACGTCGCCACCTCACCCTCAACGAGTACACCCGCCTGCAGGCGATGGTTCCCTCGTCGTGCCGTGTCATCCAGAACGAGGTAGGCACCGCGCCGCTTATGTGGTTTGAGCGTGACGGCAAGGTGCTGGTGAGCATGCCTGGAGTGCCCTTTGAACTCAAGGCGATGATGGAGCGTGCCGTCATCCCGCAGTTGCTGGCCCGATACAACGACGGTGAGGACATCGAGTTCCGCACCTTTGTCGTGACAGGCATCATCGAGTCGGCGCTGGCCATGCAACTTGACGAGTTTGAGCGCCAGATGCTGCACGGCATCCACCTGGCATATCTACCCGAGGGTGGCATCATCCGTCTGCGCCTGACGGGTACCTCGACCGACCGCGACCAGATCAATGCCGACATGGACCGCCTCTCGCGCCAGTTGCACGACATCCTGGGCGGTCACATTATTGCCGACGGCGATAAGCGCTTGCCTGAGATTTTGGGCGACCGTCTGCGCGAACGCGGCCTCACGTTATCCACGGCCGAGAGTTGTACCGGTGGCAATATTGCCCACGAGATTACCAGCATCGCTGGCAGCAGCGACTACTTCAAGGGCGCAGTCGTCAGTTATGCCAACGAGGTGAAGATCGACCTGCTGGGCGTCAACGAGCAGGACATTATCGACCACGGCGTGGTGAGCGAACCTGTTGTGCGCCAGATGGCCGAGGGCGCTTGCCGTGCCATCGGTACCGACTGCGCCATTGCCACCAGCGGCATTGCCGGACCGGGTGGCGGCACACCCACCAAGCCCGTGGGAACCGTGTGGATGGCGGCCAAGTGCGGCGACCGTGTTGTGGCCCAAGTCAAGCAGTTGCCAGGCGACCGAGACCGTGTCATCACACGTGCCACACTCGAGGCCCAACTGCTGCTGTTATCCCTGCTTTAATCTAACCGTTTGATGCCCCTATGGGCTCTATCAATCGCGATTATTACATAGATAATGAGATGGAATAAGTACATAGTGATATGGCTATTGGTGTGGCTTGTCGCACCTGTGGGCATGGCTTGCCCCACAGGTGATGATGATGACAAGGACCCCGTGGTCCAGCGTGATGTCCGCCGACTGCACCCCGAGAGGGAGCGCGCCAAGGCGATGAAAAAACTTCAAGAGCAACTCTCGCGCAAAGCCGAGCCCAAGGCCGACCCCTGGGACACCACTGGCGAGTTGTGGGGCTCCGTAGATGTGGTCAGGGGCGAAGCAATCGACAGCACTGCCGTCGCTGGCCGTCGTGTGAAGCCTGGCCAGCAGCACACGAGCAAGACCCCCGAGGAGCAAGCCGCTCTCGACGCTCTGCTGGCCGAAGACTATTCGCTGACCGACATCGGTCGGCGCATGAGATGGCGCGATGTGCCTGTCACTGCCACGATCGACCAACTGATGCCTGGATTTGCGGTCTCGGCGAGCGGCGATTGCGCTTCCAAATATGTGACTTGGGAGCGAGGCAGCAACGAGGTCTTCTTCTCCTTTGCCAACAATCCTGACGGCACGCCCGGGCCCTTGCGCCTGTGCCTGCTGTATTGTGCCGACGACCCCCTGGGCCTTGACCAAGTGATTTTTACCATCGATGGATTTGACTATACGTTCTATCCATCGCAGGTCGAGCAGGGCAAGGTATCGGAAGACGTGTACTGGGAAGCCTTCGACCAAGTGCTGAAAAACGATGACCGTGATCTGGTCTATGCCCTGGCCCATTGCCATTGGGGAGTCATGAAACTGCACAGTTCGCGAGGCATCCATCACGTGAAGATGTTGACCGAAGGACAACGCACCGACTTCACTAATACGCTTGACCTGTACCGACTGCTGGGCGGTGTGTGCTTCTGAATCAGGATGTCCATAGGACTCGTTATGCAACTGTTGCATAACCGTTTTCAGTCATTTGCATAAGTTTTTGCATCATTTCTTGCAAGGGTTTTTCAAAAATCGATTACCTTTGCTGCGATTTTTAGTATTTGCTAACTATTGATTGTTTTATTAAAGGTTTAATTTTTATGATCAACGTAGAAAACATTGGTACATGGGCAGGCCTCGTGTGGAACGCCCTGAACGATGCGCAGAAGGCGCTCACTTTGAAGGAACTGCGTAAGGCTTCTAAACTCAAAGTCAACGAGATGCATTGCGCTCTGGGTTGGCTTGCCAAGGAAGGCAAACTCAATTTTGCCGAGGGCAAGGACGACATCGAGGTATCGCTGCGCTAATATTATTGTAAACAGCATCGACACACTTCAATTAGAGTCGTATTTTTTTATCCCGATATAGCAGTGATGGCGTGGAAGGCTTCCGCGCCATCATTGTCGTTGGATAAGAACCTGGCGTGAAGCAATGAAGGCTAATAATCGAAAAACCCGGGTGATTTACCCGGGTTATCGTTCTGTAAAACAAACCATTACTAAGCACTTAAAGTCATACGCGGCTTCACAGCTTGCGATAAAACAATTTTCATTCCATAGTCTATGAATTTGCTTGAGTGCACAAAGGTAAACACATTTTTTGAATTTACAAAACAAAATGATGAAATTTTCAAAAAAAAATTATTTCTTTCTGTAAATAGCCGCCCATCGCATCGCTCGACGTCGATTCTACACCTGTTGGCGGTGTTTGGCGCCCACGTGTCCCCATCGACCGGATTAGGCTCGGGTAATTTTCGTTTCGGAATTCAGACGCTTGTCATGCGATGCTCGGCCTTGTTCCTTGTGGGGTCATAAGATAAAAAAATAAAGAAAAGTGTTGTAAATGTGTTGTGTAGTTCAAAAATTGTATCTAACTTTGCAGCCGATTTCGCGGCACATGTCTTGCTGGCCTGGATGCTCATGCGTTAGTCAAGTCAAGAGTGTGACACTTGATCGTTGAAACTTCGATGTCATGGCTATGATGCTAAGTGCCTGGCAGTCAAGCGTAGGACGATATTAAACGAGCGAGACACCCAACAGATGTTCCATCCCGATTTGCCGGTGAACTTCTCACGCCGGTAGGGGTAGGGCGCCCTTTTGATGTTGAGATGTCCACACTCGAGAAATTTGTAGAAACCGACGTCACAGAGTTCGATCTGGTGGTTGTCGAGACGGCAAATTTCCGGAATATTGTGCTGCGCCTGTGTTTTTTGTGTGCACAGGCAGGCATGGTTCGCGGATCTTATTCTGATTGAGAACAGTAAATACAAGAACAATAACAAAAAATTAGAGAAACTATGTCTAAAGTTTGTCAAATCACCGGAAAGAAGGCGATCACGGGCAACAACGTATCGCACTCAAAGCGCAGGACGAAACGTAAATTCAACGTTAACGTCTTCAATCGCAAGTTCTATTGGCCCGAGCAGGGACAGTGGATTCGCTTGACCGTTTCGGCATCAGGCTTGCGCAACATTAACAAGATGGGTCTCGACGCTGCCCTCAAGAAGGCTGCCGAGGACGGACACCTCACTGAAATCCAAGTTATCAACAAGTAAGAAAGGAGCAACTGTATTATGGCAAAGAAAGCAAAAGGCGACCGCGTGCAAGTGATCCTCGAGTGCACCGAGCAGAAGGGTACTGGCGTTCCCGGCATCAGCCGTTACATCACGACCAAGAACCGCAAGAACACCACCGAGCGTTTGGAACTCAAGAAATACAACCCCTATCTGAAACGCATGACCGTTCACAAGGAAATCAAGTAAAAAACGTACAACCCCCTTTAATGACTATATAATTTTATGGCAAAGAAAGTAGTTGCAACCCTTCAGACTGGTGAAGGACGCTCATGGAGCAAGGTGATCAAGATGGTCCGCTCCGAGAAGACTGGCGCTTACGTGTTTGAGGAGCGCATGGTCCCCAACGACAAGGTACAGGATTGGCTGAAGTAATATCTTCACGTCACAATCATAGGATATGGGCCTGCCCGCACGCTCGATTTGAGCCGCGGGCAGGCTTCGTTATGCGGCACTTCTGAGCCGTGAGTATCCCCATCAACGTCCGCTCATCATCCCCGCTCAGCGAGAACCTCGCCTCCTCGGCATTTATCCCGTGGGCGGTGGCTCTGCCGCCGTCATCACCCTCCACAGGCTTTACACCGCTCACCCGATTAATGGTGGGGGCAGTCATCTCATGCCACGGGAATCTCCTGCCCTTGAAAAGATGCCACGATGGCATGGATGATTGGAGTATTTTCATTACCTTTGCTGATTGTAATCATATATGGTGACTATGAACACTGACAAATACATCTTCATGCTCGAGATCGGCGTGCGTGACTACGAATTGGATAGCGAGGGCATCGTCAACAATGCCATTTACCTTCATTATCTGGAGCACACCAGGCATGCCTTTGTCAAGCGCGAGGGCATACCCTTTGGCAGTCTCACCAGCGATGGTCTCATTCCTGTGGTTAAGCGTATGACCATCGACTACCACACGCCCTTGCGCAGCGGTGATGTGATGCTGAGTGCCCTGTGGGTCGAACGTGAGGGCGCCCGCTTCATTTTCCATCAGGATATCTTCAAGAAGCCTGGCGCTGAGCCTGTCGTGAGTGCGGTGGTGACTATCGTGTGTATGGAGAAGAATGGCCGCATCAACCGTGGTGATGATCTGGCGGCTCGCATCGCTAAATATCTCGATAGGATATGACAGACCAGGCTTATTCATTGATGACTTATCGCATAGCCTTTGCCAGCATGCAGGGCATGGGAATCGATCTGGCGCGCAAACTGCTGGATGTAGTGGGCGACGAGGCGCGTTTCTTCGGCATGAGTGAGAAGGAATTGCGCTCGCTCACGCATGGTCGCAGCAAGATTTATCGTGACGATTACCGCGGCGATTGCCTGCGGCGGGCGGCCGTGGAAGAGGCGTTTATTGGCGATCATAGCATTCGGGCCACTTATTTCACCGATGACGATTATCCTAGCCGCTTGAGCGAGGCCGCTGATGCCCCTGCGATGATTTACACGCTGGGACAATGCGACTTGGAGAGTAAGCATGTCATCAGTGTCGTTGGCACAAGGCATGCTACCCAGTACGGGATGAAATTCTGCGACACGCTCATCGGCGATTTGGCACAGCGCTTGCCCGACTTGGTCGTGGTCAGTGGACTGGCTTATGGTATTGACATAGCAGCCCATAGGGCCGCTCTCAAGCATGGGGTGCCTACCGTGGCGGTGCTGCCGCGTGGACTCAATCGCATCTACCCCTCCATGCATCGCAACGACGCCATCGCCATCATCAACCATGCCGGGATGCTGTTGACCGACTACACAAGCCAAGACACGGTCCAGAAGAGCAATTTCCTGGCACGCAACCGCATCGTCGCTGCTTTGAGCGACTGCACGGTGATTGTCGAGTCGGCTGGCTCGGGCGGTGCCTTGGTCACGGCCTCGCTGGCCATGAGTTATAACCGCGATGTGATGGCCGTGCCTGGACGCTGTGGCGATGAGTTTTCCCAAGGGTGCAACAAACTCATTGCAACCAACAAGGCAGCCTTGATCACCAGCGCCGACGACCTGATGGTGGCCATGCGCTGGGAGGGTGTGAGCCATGCTCCGCAGCAGATAGACTTGTTCCCGACGCTCACCAAGGAGGAGCAGGCCGTGGTAGACGTCATCCGCAGTCAAGGTGAGGTGCACCTCAATTCGCTGGCCGAAATGTTGCATCTGCCGGTCTACAGGCTCATGAGCACGCTGGTCGAACTGGACTGCAAGCGTGTCATTACCACTCTGCCGGGCTGCCGATATACGCTCGCTTAAGGCGATTTTGGGGGCATAATCAGACCATGTGATGACATTTTTACACTTTTTAAGTGCCTTAATTTTGTCAAACCGAAGAATAGTGATACCTTTACAATTTCTTTTTTAACCAAAACTGAGCAATAAAACCTGCGACAATATGAATACAAACAGAATACCCGATTCAGAATTCATCATCAATGATGATGGCTCGGCATTTCACATCCATGTGAAGCCAGAACAGTTGACCGACAACATCATCGTGTGTGGCGACCCTGGCCGCGTGACGATGATTGCATCGCATTTCGACACCCGTGACTGGGAGACCTCCAGCCGTGAGTTCCATGGCATCGGTGGCACCTATCATGGCAAGCCCATCATGGCCCTGTCGCATGGCATAGGACCGGACAATATCGACATTGTCATGACCGAACTCGATGGCTTGGCCAATATCGATTTCGCAACCCGCACACCACGCGCCGAACATCGCACGCTCAACATCGTGCGCATCGGCACCTCAGGCGGTTTGCAGCCTTATGTGCCAGTTGGCACCTCGGTGATTGCAGCCAAGGCTATCGGCTTTGACGGCGTGGTCAACTATTATGCCGACCGTAACAAGGTAGCCGACCTTGACTTTGAGAAGAAATTCTGCGAGTTTGTGAAGTGGAACGAATTGTTTGCCAAGCCCTATGTGGTGGATGCCGATCCATGGCTGGTCGAGAAGATCGGCCGGGACGACATGGTGCGCGGTTATACCATCTCGGCTGTCGGGTTCTATGGGCCCCAGGGCCGTCAGGTGCGTCTGGAACTGGCCGAGCCCCAACTCAACAGCCGCATCGAGAAGTTTGAGTACAATGGCGGCCACATCACCAACTATGAGATGGAGAGCAGTGCGCTGCAGGGTTTGGCTGCCATGCTGGGGCACCGGGCGATGACCGTTTGCTCCATCATTGCCAATCGTGTCGCCACCGATGTGAATCCCAACTACAAGACAGCCGTCGAGGACCTTGTCAAGACAGTGCTTGACCGACTGACCGAGTGATCGCCTGGCCGTGTGAGAAGAAGTAGAATCACTTTTGTTTTTTCATAATTCCGTTGAGGGTCGTTGCCGATCGGCAGTGACCCTCATCATGTTTGTCACCGCTCACAAATGATAAAAAAACTTAAAACGCAACTGCGATATAATAATCTGCGATAGGATTGCGTTATGAAAGTGTAACCATTCAAAACAGGATTTGCCTATGCACAAAACGACTACTTCTACAAAAACTGAAAGTGACGTTATGACAACAACACGAGGCCCCAAGAAGGCCACAATCGAACTGCTCAAGCAATTTGCCAGAGCCTACAAGTATAACGTCGAGTTGCCGAGAGGACTCGAGTCAATGATTTTGAACTAATTTACAGAGAAATATCATTGTCCCCTCTCCAAGGAAAACAACATTGCGAGACCTTCTAGCCCTGTAATTGGGTTGGAAGGTCTCTTGTTATCCCTCCTCGGCGTTTGTCCCGTGGGCGGCCCTGCCGCCGTCATCACCCTCGACAGGCTTCACACCGCCCCCACCTATTATCGGGTGAGCCGTGGTATGGGGGCAGCCAACCATTTTCCCATCTTGTTGTGCGTGGGTGTTGCCCATGTCGTGATTAAATTGTACATTTGCACCAAAATAATGGAGAATCATTATGATGAATCTGATCAAACGCATCTTTTCGGGCGTTATATATATAGCATTGATAGTCGCCGCGATACTGTTGCTGGACAATTCGCCGGTGATGTACCTGCTGGTGTTCCCGCTCTTGATTGTGCTGGGCATTAGTGAGATGGTGACTATGGCTAAGGATGATGCCACTCAGTCGTGGCTTGTCAACATTATCGACATGCTGGGAGGAGTGGGATTGTTTGTCGCCTTCTATATGCACTACGAGGGCGAGACGATGCAGTCTCGTGCCTTATGGCTCTTGCCTATCGCTTTCTATCTGATATTGCGCACTATCGCACAACTGTATCGTCCACAGCAGAACGCCGTGCACAGTTTGGAACGCTCATTCTTCTCGCTGGGATATGTCGCCCTGCCGGTGGCTTTGCTCAATTGTGTCATGAGCATCACAGCACCCAGACTGCTGTTAGGCGTTTTCATGTTCATCTGGCTGTATGACACGGGAGCCTATTGCTTCGGCATGTTGTTGGGGCGACATCGTCTGTTTGAGCGCGTCTCGCCCAAGAAGTCATGGGAAGGCGTTATCGGGGGCATTGTGGCATGCCTGGCCGGTGCATGGGTGACCCATAACTGGTTTGATGAGTTCTTCCAAGTGCCGGATTTGACCACATGGATCGGCCTGAGCCTGGTGGTTGCCGTGTTTGCCACGTTTGGAGACCTGGTCGAGTCACTCATCAAGCGCACCGTCGGAGTCAAGGATTCAGGCAACATCCTGCCAGGGCATGGCGGCATTCTGGACCGTATCGATAGCCTGCTGCTTGTCGCTCCTGCAGTATTAATCTACCTGATGCTGATTGTGCCGAATATCCGTTAAGCATCTTCATCATGCGTCATCTCATTCCTCTGTTGCTGGTGTGCCTGTTCTGTATGGCCATTGCCTGCGGTGGCAAGAAGAATGCCGCCGTTCAGCAACACCGCTTGCCCGATACTCTCACAGTGGGCACCCTGTACAGTCCCACGGGTTTCTTTATCCTCAAAGGGGATACCATGGGTTATGACTATGACAGAATCTGTGACTTTGCCCGGTCTCGAGGCATTGCCCTGCAATTTGTAGTAGCGCGCAGCATGCCTGCCTTGATCGATATGCTGCAGAAGGGGAGCGTCGATGTCTTGGGCTGTGAAATTCCCGTCACTGCCGAGTACAAGTCACGGGTGCTGCACTGTGGCGCTGTCAACGAGACCTATCAGGTGCTGGTGCAGCACAGCGGCGCCGGCGTGATACACGATGTGACCGAATTAATCGGTAAGGATGTGTATGTCGAGAAGGGATCAAAGTACGAATCCCGCTTGCGCAATCTGGACAACGAGGTGGGTGGCGGCATCAATATCCATATCGTCGAGGGTGAGGCGGCATTGCCTACAGAGTTGATACAGAAGGTTTCACGCCATCAGATACCATTCACCATCGTGGATAGCGACATTGCCCAGATGAATCTCACCTACTATGACAGCATCAACATCCAACTCAGGGTGGGATTTGCTCAACACTCGTCGTGGGCAGTGTCCAAGCGCAACCGCTGGCTAGCCGACAGCATCAACGAGTGGGCGGCTAGCATCAATGCGCAGGAGTATTCCAAGCAGGCTTTGAAGCACTACTTCGAGATGAATCGGGGACCGAAACCCGATTCGGTCAAAGTGGATACACTTGCAGTGACACCCCCTGGAGGCATCTCCCCCTATGACCAGGTGTTTAAGCGTTATGCCAAGGAGATGGGGTGGGATTGGCGCCTGCTGGCTGCCATATCCTACTCAGAGTCGGGC
The DNA here is from genome assembly GCA_900320055.1 of uncultured Prevotellaceae bacterium. Taxonomy (GTDB): domain Bacteria; phylum Bacteroidota; class Bacteroidia; order Bacteroidales; family Muribaculaceae; genus Sodaliphilus. The sequence goes on along the minus strand of ONQS01000020.1, from coordinate 28,283 downwards.
TTTAATCCTAATGCCGAGTCATGGATGGGTGCACGTGGCATCATGCAGGTCATGCCCAAGACGGCGCGATCCTTTGGTGTCTCCAACGAGGACGACCTGTATAATCCCGAAGTCAGCATCCGTGTGGCTTCTCAGATACTCAAGGAACTGGATGCCATCATGCGTGGCCGTGCCGAGGCGTCAGACCGCATCAAGTTTGTGCTGGCGGCTTACAATGCCGGCTCTGGACACGTTACCGATGCCATCGCGCTGGCTCGGAAAAATGAACTCAATCCCCGTGTGTGGGCCGAGAATGTCGAGCAAGCCATGCTCTGGAAGATGGACCCTGAATACTACAACGACTCGGTGTGCGCCAACGGCTATTGCCGTGGTACAGAGCCGGTGGATTATGTGATTAAGGTCCTGAATTGTTACGACAACTACAAGAAGAATTACAAACGTTAAAAATCATTGAGTTTACAATATCTTCTCCAGTTCAGGTGTTTTAACCTATAGAGAGACAACATTTTCTAATATATATAATAGATAATCGATTATGAAGAAGAAACATCTTATTGTAGCCACAGTAGTGGCTCTGTCAGCATCGATGATGATGCAGTCGTGCATCGGCAGTTTTGCTTTGTTCAACAAGGTGAAGAACTGGAATGAGCACGTGGGCGACAAGTTTGTCAATGAACTCGTCTTTGTCGCTATGTGGATTCTGCCCGTATATGAGTTGAGTTTCGTTGCTGATCTGTTCATATTGAACACCATCGAGTTCTGGTCGGGCACCAATCCCGCCCTCGCCGAGACCAAGGTCATCGACGGAAAGGATGCCCAGTATCTGGTCGCTCGCAACCAGAATGGTTATGTCATCACCAACATGAAGACCAACCAGGAGACTCGTTTCAACTTTAACGCACAGGATAACTCCTGGTCGCTCGAGAACAATGGACAGGAAGTGAAACTGTTCACCTTTGTCGATGATACACATGTGGACATCATCAACCGCGATGGCGGATACACTCGCGTAGAGTTGTCGCAGCCTGGTGTCTTGGCCTATCAGCAACTGGTGGGCGTTGGCGGTGCCGCCTTTGCCCTGCGTTAAGACCGGATAGCAACCCAACGAGTGAAAAACCGCAGTCCAGGGGCTATATCTCATGAGCGCCCCTGGATTGTTGGCGCCGTGTTGGCGCCTATTCCCGTGAAATGATAAGACACATGCCTAGTGTTTCGCCGTGAAGGTGGGGAACAATTGCGAGATATTTGTTTATATTCATTCAGATGATTATATTTGTGCGCAATATCATGTTGTTGCATCATTAGAGTATTTAATATGTAGATACAGTAATCAAAAAAATCAAGGATGATCTTATGAAATATTATGTTGTAGACGCTTTTACCGATAAGCCCTTTGGGGGAAACCCTGCGGGCGTCGTATTATTAGGACAAGGAACACCATTTCCAAGTGAAAGGCTCATGCAGCAGGTGGCTGCCGAGTTGAGATACAGCGAGACCGCCTTCGTTCAGCAAAATGGGCCCGATGAGTTTACCGTCAGATATTTTACACCCTGTAGCGAGGTTGACCTGTGCGGGCATGCGACTATCGCCACATTCGGGCTGCTGCGCCAAGAGGGCATCGTGCCCAGTGGTTGCACCTGCCGCAACCATACCTTGGCAGGAGAACTCAAGGTTAAGGTCGGTGATCAGGTGATGATGCAGATGGCTGCGCCTAAGGTCATCGTGCCCCTACTGGATGCGGAGTACCTCCACGAGATCATGGCCGGAAAGGGCAAGGGGGATTGGACCGAAATGCCCATCGAGGTGATTTCGACAGGTCTGCCCGACATCATCATGCCCGTAGGCAGCGTTGAGGCCCTCAATGCCATGAAACCCGACATGGACGCTCTGGCAGAATTGAGCCGCGAACTCAATGTGGTGGGAGTACATGCCTTTGCCTTTGGTGACGATGGCTATACGGCCCACGTGCGCAACTTCGGCCCGCTCTATGGCGTCCCCGAGGAATCGGCAACAGGTACCGCCAACGCCGCGTTGACCTATTACCTGTATCGGCGCAATCTCGTCAAGCATGAGATGGAGTGCCGATTCCTGCAGGGCGAGGCGATGCAGCGTCCATCGGTAGTGGCGACTGTACTCATCGAGGATGACTCGGTCTATGTCGGTGGCCAGAGTGCCATCGTGGCCAGCGGCGAACTGCTGGTATAGCGGGCGAAATCCGATTACTCAACATGAAGAGGGCTATGGCATTTTTGCGCCATAGCCCTCTTTAATCATTGTCACTCGTGAGCGAGACAGTGCCTCACTTCACGACCTTGATGGTTGAGGTCGTGCCGTTGCTATAGGTCGTGCGTTGCAGATACAGACCGGTTGCGGGTGCTGCGGGCAACTCGCGGCCGAAGGCGTCATAGTAGCGGGTGGCGATGGCTTGAGCGCCAATGCCGGTCTCTTCGATGCCTGAGTAACTCGGATTCTTGACTGTGGCAATCTCTGAGCGGTTAACCTCACCACCGGCGGTGTAGATGCTCTGGATGCCGACAAACTCAAAGTCGGTCGTGTACAGGTAAACCGTGTGGCGGCCGTTGTTGATATAGATATCGAAGTTGACGTTGTCCTGGAAGTTGTAGGGGATATCGGTCATTGCGGTCGACAGGCCAATGTAGGTCTCAGGATCAAAGGTGTACACCTCGTCATCAAGTATGATGTTATAGTACAACTTGTTCTCATTGAGTTTGTAACCTTCAACATCGGTGGTGGGAATGGTGAAGCGCAGGGCAACCCATCCCGATGTGGTGTTGACTGTCATATCCTCGGCCGAGATCAACGGGGTGGCGGGAACTGCGGGGACCTCGTCAAATGCTTCCAGACCGGGACCCACATAGTCGTTGAGGATCGACAGCGTGTTAGGACCAACATTGGTGATCATGGCAGCGGGCCACTCAGCAACGATGTGTCTGGCATCCTCGTCGACGCTGAAGACGATCTCGTCATTCAGGTTGTAGTTAAACACGGGGCTGCTATAGGTTTCAGCATCCACATAGGCCTCACCCGTGAGCACGTAGATATGGCCGTTGTAGTAGGGGTCAACACCCAGATACTGGCGGGTGGGGAAGGTGGCTTTGCCGTTGGCCAGGGTGCCCTTGATATAGTTAGGGGTGTTGTCGTTCAGGTAGCCGATGTAGATGTCATTGCCATCGATAGCCACATCCACGATGCGATCCTTGGTCTTGGTCAGATCGGTGGGGTCTGACAGGTAGGTCATCGTGTAGGACTGAATGTAGTATTCAGAATCCGACAATGTGATGGGAACATCGTTCTGCGGTGCGTACACGATGTGCTGGTCGGCCATGTAGAACCAGTCGGCCGTGGCGTCGCACAGACCGATGAACTTGTCACCCAACTGGGTGAGCACACCGTCTTCCCAGGTGAACTCAATCTCGCCCTCTTCCTCTACCACGGGCATGCCCTCATCCTCGTCATAGTGCATGCAGTAGGCATAGTACGGGTCGCCGGCGTCAAGGATGTAGAGTTGCGGCAACTTTACCACATACGTGCCCTTGTCGGTCGGCTCTGCCTTGATCCACGGCAGGATAGAAAACCAGATGTAGCCCTGTGAGATGGGATTGTAGATGTAGAGGTTGCCGTCGGTGCCCTCTACCACCTTGCCGATGCCGCCATCCACATCCTGGATGTAGATGTCGCCCCAGCCCAGACCATAGGCAAACGAACTGGCATACATGTTGTCATACAGAGTGCCCTCGGGCGTCTCCATGATGGGGTCCTCCTCGGCACGCACGGGAGCGGCGGCAGGGGCCTTAAACTGCGATAACTTCATGCTGGACTTGGCCGGCATGCGCTGAGCCGTAGCCATGCTCGGTATGAGCAAGGCTGCAACCAATGCAATAAGAGTAATTGTTCGCTTCATAACTCGAATCATTATTTTAAAGGTTAAAACAAAAGTTGGTTTTTCACCTGCAAATGTAAAGGAAATTGAGCGGAGAAACAATAGTATGGTAGCGTTTTTTATCCTTCGTCCTCATTAGGACTTCTCGTTAAAATAGCCGAGGCGCTTCGCGAGGTCGGTACTTTTCACAGCCTTGACCCCTATACCTTGCAGATCGTGGATTCGTGAGTCGTCTCAGACAGGTACTTGCTGTTTGGCTGTAACAAAATAGTAACGGGTTTGTAATGTCATCGTAAACGGTTAGCACTGCCGCAATATGTAATTTTGCAGAAACTAAAGGAAATAGCATCAAGATGGAAACAACACAGCAGTATGTGATGATCTTGCTCAAGATCTTAGGCACACTAGGGCTTCTGATATTTGGTATGCGCATGATGAGTACAGCCTTGCAGAAGATGGCTGGCCCTCAATTGCGGCATGTGCTTGGGCGAATGACTAACAACCGCTTTATGGGCATGCTGACTGGTGCCGGAGTGACCTGTGCGGTGCAGTCGTCATCGGCTACAACGGTGATGACGGTCTCGTTTGTGTCGGCAGGCCTCCTCACACTCGGGCAAGCCATCAGTGTCATCATGGGAGCCAACATCGGCACCACGCTGACGGCGTGGATCATGTCGCTGGGATACAACGTGGATTTGACCAATGTGGTGTTTCCCGCTTTTCTGGTCGGCATCCTGCTCATCTACCACAAGCGTCACCGCTACAAGGGTGATTTCTTGTTTGGCATCGCATTCATGTTCTTCTCACTGGTTTTGCTGAGCAATGCCGGCAAGGAACTGGATCTGGAGCATAACGAGGCAGTGATGAGTTTCTTCTCATCATTCGACACGAGCAGTCACTTCACAATCTTGATTTTCCTGGCTATTGGTACTGTCATCACTTGCATCGTACAGTCGTCGGCTGCTGTGATGGCGATTACGATACTACTGTGCTCCACGGGTGTGTTGCCCATCTATTTGGGCATTGCTTTGGTAATGGGCGAGAATATCGGTACAACAGCGACTGCCAATCTGGCGGCATTGGGGGCCAACAACGAGGCGCGTCGTGCCGCTCTCGCCCATCTCTTATTTAATGTGTTTGGTGTGATATGGATTACGCTGGTGTTCTACCCGTTTGTTGATGTGGTGTGCCGACTGGTCGGCTATGACCCGACGGCTGCAGGACAGCACCAGAGACTTCCCGTCGTACTGGCCATGTTTCATACCTGCTTCAATGTGACCAATACCGCCTTACTCATCGGCTTTATTCCTCAGATGGAGAAAGTCGTCCGCTGGATGCTTCCCGATAAGAAGAACGACAAAGACGAACCCTTCAAGTTGCTCTACATCAAGGCTAACCTAATACAGACGCCCGAAATCGCGGTGATGCAAGCCCAGAAGGAGACGGCCCTCTATGGTAAGCGAGTGCAGGAGTTGTTCGGCCTTGTGCGTGATATGCTCAATGAGCATAATAGCGACAAGATCGAAGAGATCTACCAGCAAATTGAACACGAAGAAGATCTCACCGATGAAGTCGAAATCTCCATCGCTCGATTCCTCGAACAGGTGAGCGATGGTCACCTGAGTGATGAATCTAAGATGAAAGTGAGGCAGATGCTGCGCGAAATTGGCGAAATCGAGAGCATCGGTGACTCGTGCTACCGCCTTGCGCGTACCATACAGCGACGCAATTCTCAAGGGCGCGACTTTTTAGACACTCAGCAGCAGCATCTCAACCAGATGATTGCCTTGTGCGATAATGCCTTGAACCAGATGAACATGGTGTTGGAAAAACCGCTCGAGAGCCAAGACCTGCAGATGGCCTATCACTACGAGAACCAAATCAACGCATTGCGAGACCAACTCAGGGCCGAGAATGCAAAGGCTGTTGACGAACGGCAATATGATTACGCACTGGGCACAGCCTATAGCGACCTGATAGGTGAATTGGAGAAGTTGGGGGATTATGTGATCAATGTCGTGGAAGCACGTTTTGGACAGATGTAACGCATTGTCTTGCGATGAATAGTTGTGAATCAATAAAGTTTATTATTTTTGCGTCCGGATATGAAACAACAGATATTGGTAATAGATGACGAGCGCGACCTGTGTGAGATCCTTCGCTTCAATCTCACCGCGGCGGGGTTTGAGGTGCACACTGCATATTCGGGCGAGGACGCTTTGCAACAGGGCATCACGAATTATGATTTGTTGCTGCTGGATGTGATGATGCCCCACATGTCGGGATTTGAACTTGCCAAAAGGCTCAAGCAGGATCCAGACACGGCCGCTGTACCCATTATCTTTCTCACGGCGCTTAACGACGAGGAGGATACTTTGCATGGCTTTGACTTAGGGGCTGATGACTACATTGCCAAGCCATTCTCGGTGCGCGAGGTAGTGGCAAGAGTCAAGGCCGTGCTTGGACGCACGTCTGCTACCCCGTCAAGCGTACAGGAATTGCGTCACGAAGGCCTGGTCATGGATCTGACCAAAATGACTGTTACCGTTGATGGCCAGCCCGTACTCTTGACCAAAACCGAGTTTGAAATCTTGAAGGTCTTCTTAGCCAACCAGGGCCAGGTCTTCTCCCGACAGGAGTTGCTCGACAAGGTTTGGCCAAGAGATGTGGTCGTGACAGACCGCACCGTTGATGTCAATATCACCCGCATGCGCAAGAAGATCGGGCGTTACTCCTCTTGCATTGTCACCCGTCATGGATTCGGCTACTTATTTGTCGTGTGATGAAGAAACTATCCGAAGGCCGCAAGATGTTCCTGAGCGTAATGGTGATTTTTGTCATCTATGCTATCATCTTTATCCTCTTTGAGGACTATGACCGCAATTTCTTGATGCCATTCGAGGAAACCAGTGACTGGCATCTGCTGTTATTCTCCCTTGTCGTGATGGCGGCGTTAGGCGTTTTGCTTCACCGTTATTCCTTGCGCATGGATGAGCGCATCAATCAGGAGCATATCAACAAGGAGACCCAAATGCGCCGAGAACTTACCCAGAACATCTCACATGAACTCAAGACACCTGTGACCAGCATATTAGGCTATACCGAAACAATTCTCGAGCACCCCGAAATGGACGACTCTACACAGCGCCAATTCATTGAGCGCACGCAGTCTCAGGCTCATCGCCTATCGTCCCTGTTGCAGGACATCTCCATGCTCAACCGCATGGATTATGCCTCTGAGATGATCACTATGGGACGTGTGGATGTTTCAAGCATCGTCAGCGATATCATCAAAGAGACTGCACTGGCCGCAGGAGCAAAACACATGACGGTCTACAATCATCTGCCTGAAATTATTATTACCAATGGCAACAATTCGCTCATCTATAGTATCTTCCGTAACTTGATGGACAATGCCATCAACTATGCGGGTGAGGGGAAAACAATCGCTATATCTGCTTTTGAACAGGACGACAAGTGGTATTTTAGTTTTAGTGATAATGGCGTAGGCATTCCCGTTGAACACATGTCGCGTGTGTTTGAGCGTTTCTATCGTGTGGACAAGGGACGTAGCCGCTCGTTAGGTGGCACTGGTTTGGGACTGGCAATTGTCAAAAATGCTGTTATGCTGCATGGCGGCACAATTATAGCGCAAGCCCCCACAAATGGCGGCCTATGCTTTAAGTTCTCGCTCAAGAAATAATATCAGATTATCTTCATAGAGATAAAGGATTTCAATAGCAAAGTAGTTTGCATTCTCTGGGCATAAAATAACGAGAGGGCCTCACTGGTGTGGGGGCTCTCTCGTTTAAGTTGCAGGGAAACGTCCTTTCGGGTGGATTAGCCGAGGCGCTTCTCGAGGTTGGCGCGGATGGCCTTGATGAAGTCGGCGCTGTTCACAGCCTTGGCCTCAACACCTTCCATCAGGTTCACGAGGTCCTTGGTAACGATACCGGCATTCAGCGTGTCGAAGCAAGCAGCCTCGAGTTGGTCACCAAAGTTCATGAGGTCCTTCAGACCATCCTTCTCACCGCGCTTGCGCAGGGCACCGCTCCATGCAAAGATGGTAGCCATGGGGTTGGTCGAGGTCTCCTCGCCTTTCAGATACTTGTAGTAGTGGCGGGTTACGGTACCGTGGGCAGCCTCATACTCGTAGTTGCCGTCGGGGCTAACCAGCACGCTGGTCATCATAGCCAGTGAACCGAAAGCGGTGCTGACCATGTCGCTCATCACGTCGCCGTCATAGTTCTTGCAAGCCCAGATGTAACCACCCTTGCTGCGGATCACGCGAGCAACAGCGTCGTCGATCAGGGTGTAGAAGTATTCCAGACCCAACTTCTCGAATTCAGCCTTGTAGTTCTGCTCGTAAACCTCCTCAAAGATGATGCGGAACTGAGCGTCATACTTCTTGCTGATGGTGTCCTTGGTCGAGAACCACAGATCCTGCTTGGTATCGATAGCATACTTGAAGCAACTGTGGGCAAACGAACGGATCGACTTGTCCAGGTTGTGCATACCTTGGAGGACGCCCTCGCCCTTGAACTCGTGGATCACGATCTCCTCGTGCTTACCGCTAACACCGTCGAAGACCAACTTGGCGGTACCGGGCTCGTCGGCACGCAACTCAACGCTCTTGTAAACGTCGCCATAAGCGTGACGAGCGATGGTGATGGGCTTCTCCCAGTTCTTTACAACGGGGTGGATGCTCGGGATGGTGATGGGAGCGCGGAATACGGTACCGTCGAGGATCGAACGGATGGTGCCGTTGGGGCTCTTCCACATCTCGTGAAGTTTGTACTCGTCCATACGTTTCAGGTTCGGGGTGATGGTGGCGCACTTAACGGCAACACCATACTTCTTGGTAGCCTCGGCAGCCTCGACGGTGATCTTGTCACCAGTCTCGTCGCGCTTTACCAGACCCAGGTCATAGTACTCACTCTTGAGGTCAACAAACGGAAGAATCAGGTCGTCCTTGATCATCTTCCACAGGATGCGGGTCATCTCGTCACCGTCCATCTCCACGATGGGGGTCGTCATTTTAATTTTCTCGATCATGATTGTCAGTTAAATCAGTTTCGTTTATAAAAAATGATAATATAAAATGTTGTTTCTTGCGATAAAGCCTGCCCTGGGCACATTACCCAGGGGCAGGTCAATTATTCTTATGAGGATTTACTTCTTCTGTGAAGCGTAGAAGTTCATCAGGCAGCCCTCGGCGAGGATGGTGCGCTCGTCGGCGGTCAGGTTCTGGAAGTACAGGTGCAGGTCATGCACGCCATCGGCTGCGATAACCTTGGCATCGATTTCCTCCTTGCCACTTACGATAGCCTCACGGATGCCGGGAACAAATACCATGTCACCGGGGTTGTAGTTAAACTCAACATCGGCACCGATGGTGAAGGGAACGATACCCCAGTTGATGCAGTTGCTGCGATAGCGCTTGGTTGCGTACTCGTAGCAGATGTTGGCGTCGCCACCGAGCACCTTCTGGCATGAAGCGGCCTGCTCACGGGCGGAACCGTCACCGGGCTTGTGGGCGAATACGCATGAGCCAAATGAGGTGTTTTCGGGCTTAGCACCTACCTTAGCGAGTGCGTCAAGCACGTGCTGCGGGCACTTGCCGTCGCGGCGCTCGTGATCCTGCTCCTGGATGCGCTTGCTCAGGCCTACATACTCAGGCACGCGGCGTGACAGGGCAAACTCGGAGAGTTTCAGGGGGTTGGAGCGGTAACTCGAAGTCTCACCGCTGGGGATCAACTCGTCGGTGGTGGTTACGCTGTCGTGGATAACGGCTGCCAGTTCGAGCAGCATGTTGTCCTCCATGCGATACATCTTGGGCCAATCCTTGATGTTGGGACCGTAGCGCAGTTCAACGTCGGCATCAGCCTTGCCAAAGCCGTAGTATACGCGGCGCTCATAGATGCGCTCGTCATACTCATAGGGCTTGTGGTCGTCGGTGTAGTCAACGTCGGTAGCGGCGGTGATAACGCCTCCGTTAGCAGCGGTGGCTGCGATGGAGCGGGCGTCCATCAGGGCTACCAGCGAGATCTGACCCTGGCCAGGCTTCGAACCCTCGCGGTTGGGGAAGTTACGGGTGGTGTGACGGATACTCAGACCATTGTTGCTGGGAACGTCGCCGGCACCGAAGCAAGGACCGCAGAAGGCGGGCTTGATGATTGTACCGGTCTCGAGCAACTCCTCAACGATGTGCTGACGCACGGCTGCCATGTAGACGGGAACCGACTGGGGATAAGCGCTCATGGTGAAGTAGTCGTTACCGATGCTCTTGCCGCGCATGATGCTGGCAGCAGCGCTCAGGTTGTCATAGGTACCGCCAGAGCAGCCAGCGATGATACCTTGGTCGGCCTGAACCTTGCCGTCCTTCATCACCTTGTCAACGAGGTCGCACTGAACCTTGTCGCCGAAGCGCTTCTTGGTGTCTTCCTCGACCTTGCGCAGGATCTCGGTGGGATTGGCCTGCAACTCGTGGATGGTGAAGGCGTTGCTGGGGTGGTAGGGAAGAGCGATCATACACTCCTGAGTGCTCAGGTCGATCTTGATCATGCTGTCGTAGTATGCCACCTTACCGGGCTCGAGCACGCGGAAGTCCTCGGGACGCTTGTGAATCTCGTAGTGGTGCTTCACCTCGTCGTCGGTTACCCAGATTGAACTCAAGCAGGTGGTCTCGGTGGTCATGATATCGATACCGTTACGGAAGTCGATGGGCAGATTCTTCACGCCAGGGCCGGCAAACTCGAGCACCTTGTTCTTAACAAAGCCGCTCTCGAAGGTAGCCTTTACGAGCGAGATAGCAACATCGTGGGGACCTACACCCTTGCGGGGTGCGCCTTCCAGCCATACCAGAACAACCTCGGGTGCGTTGATGTCCCAAGTGTTGCGCAGCAACTGCTTCACGAGTTCGCCACCGCCTTCGCCGACGCCCATGTTACCGAGCGAACCGTAGCGGGTGTGGCTATCGCTACCCAGAATCATGTTACCGCACTTCACCATAGCCTCGCGGGCAAACTGGTGGATAACGGCCTGGTTGGCGGGAACGTAGATACCGCCATACTTCTTGGCTGCCGACAGACCGAACACGTGGTCATCCTCGTTGATCGTGCCGCCCACGGCGCACAACGAGTTGTGGCAGTTGGTCATTGCATAGGGCAGGGGGAACTTCTCGAGACCACTGGCGCGGGCGGTTTGGATAATGCCCACGTAGGTGATGTCGTGCGACATCATCGCGTCAAAGCGGATGCGCATTTTCTTACCCTTGCTGCCATCCACGTCGTGTGAGCGCAGGATGCCGTAGGTGATGGTGTTCTCACGTGCCTCGTCAGGCGTGGGAAGACCAGTTGCATCAGTGCGAATTTCGTTACCGTTGATTAAGTAAACTCCTTGTTTGATTAATTCTACCATGATAAAAATTAAATGTTAATTGATATATAGAGTTATTAATTCAATATCGAGTGAATGAATAATGTGAGTGCGACCATGTCCGCACTGCCGCCGGGCGATATGTTGCGGGCAATATAGTCGCGGTTCATGGCCTCCATGCCGGCTGTGCTGTAGTCAGCAAGTAGGCTGGCGGCCTCGCCCTTGACCTGCTGGGCCTGCTCATAACCTACGCGGTGGATGACGTTGGTGTCGTCCAGTTGGCTCATAATCAGTAGCAGCAGGCGGTGGCGAGCCGTTGGCGTGTCCTCTGTCACAAATCTGCGATAGGCTGGCAGCCACTCGGCAAACACCTGGTGGTAGCCGGCCTTGGCCAGATCCAAGGCTCCAGTCACACGGTGCGCATTCACGGCAGTGTTGCCGTGGGTGCCCGCCGTGGGAGTGAACTGGCCCGAGACTTGCATGATGAGGTCACGCAATTGCTTGGTGTTGACCAAGCCGTCGCGTGTCATGCACCATGCTGTGGCCATAACCGACAATCCGATGGAAAAGAGGGCTCCGCGATGGGTGTTGACTCCGCCGGTGGCGCTCAGCATGGATTGTTCGGCCTGGAGGCCGATGTTACGGACTGTCGATGCGTCTGGCAACTCATATTTCTCAGCACAGGCGTGTCCGTAGAGTGCCAGTTGGGTGAAGTAGGGTTGCAGTGCGTCGATGCTCTTGCCCATCAGTGCCAAATCCATATCCTGGTGCGACCCGTTGTCGTGGCGGTCCACCAGACCGGGTTTGGGAGTGGTTTCGAGTTCGGCACGCAGGGCATCGACTGCCAAGTGGGCAATGAGGTAGGGCTCGGTGGTCTGAGGTACCAGAGCGGCGGCCTGGCTCAATGAGCCGTCGGCAAGCCACTGTCGCATGCGTGATGCGCTCACGGGCTGGCCGTCCAATACCAGACGCTCAATGGTCTTGACCTCAATGCCGTGCGCGGGCAACTGCTCTTGCATCAGGGCATTGTAGCGGGCTGTCAACTCGTCGGTAGGCTCGCTGCCCACATAGCGTGTGGTAACGCCCAGGGCAGGTGCAATGTGCTTGGCAAACAGGTCAAGATCGAGTGTGATGTGTGTGTCGGTGGCATCAGTCACCTGCTTGAGGAAGTAGGTGGGGAATGTCAACTCGCTGATCGCATAGTCACTGCCCTCTACCACTACGACGTTGTCCAGGTCTTTGCAGCCGGCCTGTATCATGGCCAGTCGCTCCTGGTAGTTGAAGGTGGAGCGATCCTCGCGAACAGCGATGACATACAGTGTGGATGCCTCCTGGGCAGCCTGATGCACCAGATAGCGGTGTCCCAGTGTGAAGGGGTTGGCATTCATGACGATGGCCGAAGCCCCACCGGGGCGGTCACCGCGCATGCGGCGCAGATAGTTGGCGTATGTGCCGATACCTTTCACTCCGTTCTCCATCAGGATGGCTTGTGGGGCCTGGGCGATGATCTGGAAGCCCATGCTCTTGAAGATGGCGCTGTTGTCAGGCTTGGTGTAAACCTTGACCGTTTCGGCGCCCTGCTGGGTGGCCATGCCGATGAGATGGCTGATCAAGCGGTTGCTTAGACCGGTCGCACGAGCGGCCTCGCCCACGGCTATGCACTTGATGACATTGCCTTGCAACCCGCCTCCTGCGACGATGTTGCCATTGTCGTCGGTGACAGCGGCATAGTAGTCCACATCTTCCAGACGCAGACCGCTATCGGCAAGGAATCGCTCCACTTTTGTCCGGTTGGACTTGAGTGAGAGCGGCATGTCGCAGATTTCAAAATTGCTATCGTACATAGTCTTCTACAACCATTTTGATGTGCGCCATCAGTTCCTCCTGGCTGTGGCTGTGGTTACGCATGCACCAGCGGGACTCGTGGTCGCACAGCAGGCATCGGCGGGGCTCGCCACCTACCGTCTGGCGGCTGATGGGAACACCGTCGGCGTCCATGACATCAATGTCGAACAGCCGCCCTAACGGGAGGCTGTCTTCGATATCACAAGTCACACGTTTGGCCTCGAGCGCCGGCAAGTCGGTGATGAGGTATGCCTCATATCCCGTCGCTAGGTCACGAGCGCGCGTTGCCTTAATGTGCTCGCCCAGTCTGTCGAGCAGCGCTGTCAGAGCCGCTTGTGCTGTCACTACCGAGTAGAGATTACGCTTGACGCTTCCGGGCATCACCACGGTCAGGCACAGCAGAGTGCCACCGGGATGCTGCTGGATCAACTGCTGTTGCAGGGCGTGACGTTCGTCACGGCTGTGCAGTAGAGCGTCGAGCGTAATCTCCATCGCTAGTGATATAGTGTTAAACTAAATGCTGTGATGATTTAGCCAACAATGTTCTTGATAACGTCCTGAACAGAACCGTCGCGGTTCAAAACCACGCCCACAACCTTGTCGCCGAAGGGCAGAGGTGCGGGGTCGCCGATGATCGAGCGGGCCTTAGCAGCCAGATCATGGATGTCCACGATGTGCAGACCGGCAGCCTCGAGGCGCTCCTTGATCTCGGGACGGTTGGGGTTAACGGCGATACCATATTCGGTAACGACAACGTCAACGTTGCTGCCCGGGGTGATGAGGGTGGTTACCTCGTCAACGACGCAGGGGATGCGGCCGCGCAGCAGCGGGCACACGATAACCGACAGTGCGCTGTCTTGAGCCGTGTCGGGATGACCGCCGATTGCGCCACGGATGATACCGTCGCTACCTACGAGCACATTCACGTTGAAGTTGACGTCAACCTCCAGGGCCGACAGGATGACAACATCCAGGAAGTGGGTTGCTGCACCCGGCTCCAGCATGGCGGCATACTCGTTGGCCGATACGCTCTTGTGCAACGGGTCGTTCATCAGAGACTCGGCTGCCACCTTGTCAAACGACTGAACGTCGATCAGACGGCCGATCAGGCCCTCCTGATGCAGTTTCACCATGTGGCTGGTGATGCCGCCCAGGGCGAAACTAGCCTTGATACCCTTGTCAATCATTCCTTGGCGCAGATACTTGGTCACGGCCAGCGATGCACCGCCAGAACCGGTCTGCAGTGAGAATCCGTTCTCAAAGTAGCCACTGTTCATGACCACCTTGGCAGCCTGCTTGGCCAGGAGGATGTCGCGAGGATTCTTGGTGTCGCGGATGGCACCCGAAGAAATCTTGCTCGAGTCACCTACCGAGTCAACAACGACTACATAGTCCACGTCGGCCTCGCTGATGGCGTTGTGCTGGTTGGGATAGTCTACCAGGTCGTCGGTCAGGATGATGGTGGTGTCGGCATACTTGGCATCGGGCAGGGCATAACCCAGCGAACCGCAGATGCTCTTGGCATTCTCGCTCGTCGAGTAACCGGCTGCGTTGCCCAGGGGATCGCATGACGATGCGCCGAGGAAGGCAACATCGATGTGCAACTCACCGCTCTTGATGGCATAGCCGCGCGAACCGTGTGAACGGAACACAACGGGCTCCTTCATCAGACCATGCGAAATCTCGTTAGCGAGGGCGCCACGCAGACCGCTGGTCGAGATGCGGGTGATCACGCCGTTCTTGATGTGCTCAATCAGCGGCTCATGCACGTCGATCAGGCTGGATGAGGCCAGGTGAAGGTCCTTGTAGCCCATCTCGGCGAGTTTGGCAACTACCATATTGATGACCTTGTCACCGCCGCGGAAGTGGTGGTGGAACGAAATGGTCATGCCGTCCTTCAGGCCGCTCTTCTTGATGGCTTCCTCGAGGGTGACCACCTTGCTGCTCTTGCGCTGCAACTCGTGGCGCGGCGTGAGATCTTTCTTCATGTTGGCGTCGCTGTATACGCCCTTGTTCATTTTCTTTGCAGCCTCGGCAATCAGGGCTGCTCTATCTTTGATACTGTTCATGCTAAGTCCTCCTTTGTCAAGATGCCCGACGCGATGGCCAGGTCGATGGTACGTTGTGCTCTGATAACCACGGGGCGGTCAACCATTTTACCGTTAACGGCGATAACGCCGCTACCGCGCTTCTCGGCTTCCTTGATGGCAGCGATGATGGTCTTGGCCTTCTCGATCTCCTTCTCCTTCGGAGCGAAAACCTCGTTGACAACCTCGATTTGACGAGGATTGATGATGGATTTGCCGTCAAAGCCCATAGCCTTAATCATTTCAACCTCACGACGGAAGGTGTCCATGTCGTTCAGGTTGCTGAACACGGTGTCAAGGGCGTCGATGCCGGCAGCGCGAGCAGCCGTCACGATGCATTGACGAGCCATCTGCAGTTCCATGCCGAAGAAGGGCGAGTCACCCGTCGTGCGCTGAGCCTTCAGGTTTGCGCAGTAGTCCTCGGCGCCCAGGGCGATACCCATCATGCGCTTGCTAGCGGTTGCGATAGCATAGGCGTTGAGCGCGCCCAGCGTGCTCTCGATGGCAGCCATGATCTGAGTGCGGCCCACGCAACCCAGTTCGGTCTCCACCTTGATGATTTCCTCTTCAAGTTCCTTAACCTCCTCGGCGGTCTCGGTCTTGGGCATGCGGATGACGTGAACGCCAGCCTT
This sequence comes from uncultured Prevotellaceae bacterium, assembly GCA_900320055.1. GTDB lineage: Bacteria > Bacteroidota > Bacteroidia > Bacteroidales > Muribaculaceae > Sodaliphilus. The sequence continues at coordinate 12,441 of ONQS01000020.1, read as the reverse complement.
TACCACTGCCTCAACGTCCTTCTTGCCATAAGGGGTGTTCAGCGGGTTGATACGTACCACCATCTCGGTCTTGCCGTAGTCGATGGTCTTGAGTGCGTTGTGAACAAGCAGACGCGCTGCGTCCTTCTCGGCCATCGACACGGAGTCTTCGAGGTCGAGCATAATTGAGTCGGGACCGTAGATGTGAGCGTCGGCCATCATTCCCGGGTTGTTACCAGGGACAAACATCATTGTTCTTCTGAGTCGTTGCATAACAATTTTCTCGTTTTTTAGATGGTTTTCTGTGTTAATTAGTCGGCCCACACGTCTTTGCCGGTTGCGCGAACGGCGGCTGCCGTCACGCGGGCGCGGATGGTGCAGTCCAGGGCTCCCTTGTCCGTGGCTTTAACCTCGGCTTGGTCGATGCCCAGGCCCTGCAGGGTCTCGGTGATAACTTTCTTGATTTGGTCGCCAAACTGGTAGGCTACCGTGCTGTCAAGATCAATGTGCAGTCCAGCGTTGTCGTTGGGCGCAATCTGGATGAAAATGTCGCCGGATTCAAGCGTTCCGGCCATTGCCGTTTTGATCTCCATGTTTTAAGTCAAAAAACGTTTTTTAAATATTAATAAAAGTTCGTTAATGTAGTCAATTAGATGGTTGCTTAAAAAGCGCTCAAAATTAGGCATTATTTTATTATTGGCAAAATATTTTCGGCCCGTTTTTTTGACACCCTCGGGGCCTCTAAAACGAACTGGTTTTTAGGCGGTTTAAAAAGTGTACTTTTTGTGTGCGCGGGTATTGAAAATGGCGCTTTTGCGCCATCCAAACTTTCATTTTGTCATTTTCGCTCGTTTTTTGTGCGTTGCCTTAAATCCTCGACGTCTGGAACTGCTCTATCGATGATCTGTCGGTGTGAGCGCGATGCGGCGGTAGAGGGGAGTGGTCATGCAACGGTGCACCAGCCAGCACACGCCCACCAGCACACACAGGCGGACAAGCAGGTAGGCGATCGGGTAGTGCGGGAGCACCGTCTGCTTGTACAGCGACAGCAGACAATAGTTGACACCGAATTGCAGCAGATAGATCTCCGCGCCCAGCGGCGATAGGGCGGCAAGCGGTTTCACGCTTAGCAGGCGCGTGAGCATGCCGCCGGCCTCGCTGGTCAAGACGAAGCCTGGCAGCAACACGATGATGGCAGGGACCGAAGCGGCCAGCGAGCGGTAACAATGCGGGTGCAGCCATTGCTTGCCCACATAATACAGGGCGATAAATCCGACCAGTGCAGTGACCTCGATGACGGTGCTGTGCCGAGGCGTCAGGCGCTGTCGGGCGGACTGCCACCAGCCAGTCTGACTGACGTTGAACAGCACGATGCCCGTGGCAAAATCCAGCAATCTGATGGGCGGAAACTGGTAGAGCGCGTAGTGGGTATATCGGCCTAGCAGGCGGGAGTGGGTCTCGATATTAGGGGCGTAGCCGATGATGAATTCCAGCGCGATCAGCACTGCGATGAGCGCAACCTGCCAGCGGGTGGGGATGCGGGCCAGCAGCCGCACGACAATCGGTGCGACGGCATACAGGAAAAACAGGACGCAGATAAACCATGCCACCGGATTGGCTCCGAAGTAGTAGGCCGGATTGGCCAGCCAGGGGCTGGTCAGCGTCAGGTGGGCGAGCATGATTTTGGGACCTACACCACCGGCATGCCATGTCAGGAAGGACCCCAGTATGCCAAGCGCTATTCCCAACAGATGCAGGGGGTAGAGGCGTGCCAGTTTGTTCCAGAGAAACCGGCCGTGGTCCTTTAGGCCATAGCCTGGACCGAAGGCGTGCCGCTTACGCGTGAAGTAGCCGCTGTACACAAAGCAGAAACTCACGCCCACACTATTGAGGTATACCGTATCATGGGCCCAGTAGTGGCCTATCACGACGGTGAGGACGGCCAGCAATTGCAGCGATCCTAGCCCTTGGAGGTATGTTGACGGTCTGGCGTTCATGACGATTCCTGCTTGTTTGCGCTTGTGCGGTGTCGCAAAGGTAATTGATTTTTCTGGATTGAGGCGGCGACTTGTCAGGATAGTTGAGTGGAAGTGTCGCCATAGGGGGTGTCACACGGCTCAGCGGCGAGTGGGTGGACCGTCTCCTCGGCGGCCGTCTCATAGGGCTTGGGCTGTGGCCCGCTGAGTTGCAGCACGATGTGGCTCAGCGCCAGATCCAGGTCACGTAAGGTGCGCATGCGGCGCTTAGGCGACAGTTGGCATTCCCAGATGACGATCACGTGCCAGCCAGCGGCTTGCAGCAGGGCTTGATTGCGCGCATCACGTGTGCGGTTACGTGCTATCTTTTCTTGCCAGAATGCCGCGTTGGTCTCGGGGCTGCGTTTGTTGCACTCATGCCCGTGCCAGAAGCACCCATGCACAAAGATGACCGTGCGCCATCGCTTCATCACGATGTCGGGACGACCAGGCAACGATTTGACATACAGTCGATAGCGGTACCCTTGGCGCCAAAGCCATCGCCGCACCACCAGTTCGGGTTTGGTGTCGCGTGCCCTGATGCGGCTCATGCAACGATGCCGCTGCTCCGGTGTCATCCTGTCTGCCATCTTGACGGCAAAGTTACCACAATTCGATGAGCGGGAAAAACAAGCCTCTGTTTTTTTGACAGAAAATAGGACAGACATGCACCGATGTTGGAGAAAATGTAGTATCTTTACAATCCCAAATAATCATGGAAAAATGAAATTCAGTGAAGTTTTAGGCAATCAGCAGGCAATCCAGCAGATACGGCACATGATCGATGCCGATCGCATGCCTCATGCCCTGCTGCTCTATGGTGAGCCGGGTGTTCCCAAACTGGGACTGGCGATGGCTGCAGCGCAGTATCTGCACTGCAAGAATCATGTCGATGGCGACTCGTGCGGTGTGTGTCCTATGTGCCGGCAGCATCAGTCGTTCAACCAGGTCGACACCCACTATTCTTACCCGTTTACCAATCGCAAGGGCGACAGCAACAGCCCCTGTGAGGCCAGCGACTATATCGATGAGTGGCGTGAGTTTGTCTCGACCTATCCTGTCGAGGACTATCAGGCTTGGCTGGGTCTGCTGAAGAATGATAACGCCCAACCTCAAATATTTGTGCGTGAGGCTGATAGTATCATGCGCAAGATGACATTGAGCGCCTACACGGCCAAGTACAAGGTGCTCATCATGTGGCTCCCAGAGAAGTTGAAGGAGGAGGCGGCCAACAAGTTACTCAAACTCATCGAGGAGCCTTACGATGACTGCAAGTTTATACTTGTCAGCGATAACGAAAAAGGCATCTTGGGGACGATTCTCTCGAGGTGTCAGCGCATCGAGTTACGTAAGCCTTCAACGCCCATGGTTGCCCAATATCTGGTTGCCCGGTATGGCATGGACATGCAGGATGCCCTTGCGCTTGCTGCGCCGGCCGATGGTAATGTCATCATGGCCGAGCGCATGGTTCAGACCGGAAGCGAATTCCACGAGTTCAGAGACCGCTTCATCGAACTCATGCGCCTGTCCTATCAGCACGATCTGGCCAAACTAAAGTCGTGGAGCGAGGCCATCGCCGAGATGAAGCGCGAGAAGGCACGCCGTTTCCTCGACTATGCCGTGCGTCAGGTGCGGGAAAACTTCATCTACAACCTGCACAACCCTGAATTGAACTACCTCACGCGAGAGGAGGAGGCTTTTTCTACCCGCTTCTCACCATTTATCAACGAGCGCAATGTCGAGGGCATCGTGGCCGAACTGGAGCGTGCAAGCACCGATATTGCCGGCAATGGTAACGGCAAACTCATCCTGTTCGACCTCACAATACGCCTTGCCATCTTAATTCGTCGTTAGTCATACAAACAACTAAAAACCAACAACTAACAACGATGAATCCATTTTTGCAACAGGTAGCCCGCTATTATGTTGGCGTTAAGGGACTTGAAGACTATTGCTTTGTGTTCCCTAATCGCCGCAGTGGGCAGTTCTTCACCCACTACTTGCAGCAGTGCCTGATCGGTGCCGACCAGAAGGCGGGTATCATCCAGCCGCATCTCATGCCGTGTGTGACTTCGATCAACGATCTGGTCGCGAAACTCACTGGCAGTGCCGCTGCCACCGATGTTGAGATGATGTTTGCGCTCTATGACGCTTATTGTCAGGTGATGGGCGACAGGGCTCAAGAGTTTGACAGGTTCATTTATTGGGCTCAACTGATTATATCTGATTTCAACGACATCGACCGTTCTCTGGCCGATGCTCACGATATCTACCAGAATCTGGATGATCTGCATAGCCTGAGCAGTAACTACCTCTCCCCCGAGGTGCAGGACAAGGTCAAGAAGATTTTTGGAGAGTCGCTGTTTACAGCCTTCTTTGACACCAGCGCTGATGCTAGCCTATGGCAACATAGCGCCAATCCATCGGGTGGAGTCTCTGGCGCAACCGATGATAGCGTTAAGCGTGAGTTTATCAACTTATGGAATGCGCTGGAATCCATCTACCATCTCTATCATGACGTCCTGGCTACCAAACGGGTGGTGTCGCCCGGCCGACAATTGCGAATGGCTGCCGAACAGGACGATCGGTCATTGGAGGACTATAAGCGGTTGGTTTTTGTCGGCTTTGGTGTGCTGTCGGCAGCCGAGGTCAAACTTTTTGACCATTATAAAAGGGAAGGTCTGGCCGACTTTTGGTGGGACAATGCGGGACTGAAGGATATGCTCAGCAAGGCTCCTCACGATCCTGGCGCTTTGCTTATCGATGGCTACTGTAAGCGGTTTGAATCCAAACCATTAGAGCCTATCGACGATGCCGATGGACCCGAGATCAGAGCCGTCGCTGTGGCATCAACGGTCGGTCAGGCTAAGCAGGCTTTTAATGAGGTGGCCAGAATGGCAGGCGGAGCGCGGACCTATGGCATCGAGACAGCCATTGTGCTGCCTGATGAGAATTTGTTGGTGCCCCTGCTGCACTCGGTACATGGTGTGAACGACCTGAATGTCACGCTGGGTTATCCGTTGCGCAGTTCCGGTATCGTCTCATTGATGCACATCGTGGCCCGCATGCATCATCAGGCTAGCAGGGAACGTGGCGTGTGGACTTATTATCGTGAGGATATCAACGGCATTTTGTCACATCCGCTCATCAAGACTTACTTCACTCAAGAGGCACTGGACCTGGCATGCAGGTTGGAGACGACAAACCGTTTCCGCGTACCCTCGTCTGAGTTCAGAATGCTGAGTTTCAAGTCTCTGTTCGAGCCAGCCGTCAACAGCGATGCCGGGATTCCGATGAGTGACCAGCATGTGAATTATTTGGATAACCTGTTGGATTTCTGTGATATACTGATGAATCGCATGACACATGGCGGCATCAGTGAGCATGATGACGATGATAACTCCGATGTGGAATTGCCATTGCAGCAGGCCTTCTTGATGATGTATATCGACGTGCTTAACCAACTCAAGAGCGCCCTTTCCGAAACCAGGCAATCGTTGCAATACAGCACGGTGTTCTTCCTCATCGACCGCCTCACATCCTCGGCAATCGTCCCCTTCACCGGGCAACCACTAAAGGGCTTGCAGGTGATGGGGCTGCTTGAAACCCGTAGTCTCGATTTCGAAAATGTGGTAATCCTGTCGATGAACGAGCGGGTATTCCCTCGCAAGAGGAGCATAAACTCATTTATTCCCAATTATATACGCCGCGCTCATGGCATGTCCACCACCGAGCAGCAAGAGGCAATCGTCGCTTTTAACTTCTACCGTCTGCTCAATCGTGCCCGTCGGGTGACGCTCATCTACGACTCCAGTGCACAGAAGATGGGCTCTGCCGAGCCCTCGCGCTATATCGCGCAACTCGAGAAGATTTACGCTAAACAGGTGCAGCATGTCGAGATGACTCCAGGGGTAAACACCACATCCTCGCTGACAATCTCCGTCCCCAACAATCAGGCCGATTTAGACTTGAAATCGATATATAATGCGCAAGAGGGCGGCAAGTACCTGTCGGCTAGCGCCATCAACAAGTATATCAACTGCCCGTTGATGTTCTATATGCACCACGTGCGTGGGTTGAGCAATGATAATGAAGCCCAGGATTTTATGGATAACAGCACCTTTGGCGTGATTGTGCATAATACCTTGAGGGACTGCTATGACAATCCGTTTACGCGTGCTCGCAATGGGCTGATAGACAGACCCTATATCGAGTCATTCATTCAGAAAAAACTTACGGATGCCGTCGTGCGTAATATCAAGAAGGATTATCTGCATGTGCCAGAGGATAAACTCGATGATGCCAACGACCACTTGCGGGGAGAACCGCTCATGCTGGTCGAGACCATCAAGAGTTTTGTCAGGTTTGTGCTGGATCATGACTTGGAACTGATCGACAAGACGGGGCCGTTCACCATCATTGAGTGTGAGCAGACTCACATGCTGCCGTCCATGCCTATGGGGAAAATCTCCTTCAATTTCGTGTATCTGCCCGATCGGATCGACCGCCTGGCAGACGGCACTTTGCGCATTGTTGACTATAAAACGGGTAAGGAACCGACAATCTTCTCCTCGCTCAACGACCTCTTTGATCCGAATAAGAGTGCCCGGCTAAAGGGCGTTTTGCAGTCGATTCTCTACTGCTATGCCTATCTGCTTGAGCATCCCGATGAGAAACAGGCTTGTCCTGTCATCTACTGTATGCCGTCGATGAAAGATGCAGGAGCCTGGCATAAGAGCCCTTCAAAACCGCCTGTCGTGCAGCAATATGTATTCTCTATGGAAGATCCTATAGCCCAGGAGTTTATCGACCGGATGGTATCCGTCATCAGCGGAATCTTTCGGGATGACTTCTCCCAGGCCCGAGAGGGGAGTGAAACTTGTAACTATTGCCGGTTTTTGGATTTCTGCCGGCGCACTCAAGTCAAGAAATACGATTTCTAGGCCTCGTCGCTCACTTTTGGGTTCGGCGACGCTCGATGTCCTCGTTCAATCGGGCTTCGTCCTCTTGAGTCCATAAGGGATTGTCCTCCTCGTCCCAGTCAAATGAGTCGTCCAGTTGTGCCGGTTCGTCAAAGCCGAAGAAGGCATCATCGGTGAAGTCCTGTAACTCGCGGCCTTCTTTCTTTGTGGGGCGGCCCATACCTCTCTGGCGGTTAACAAATCCGTCGATCTTCACCATCTCCAGCAGGCGCAGTTGGTCAGGACTGGTTACGTTTTTGAGGTATTGCGGAACCAGTTTGGCGCCCACGCGGTTGTTGAGCAGCGCGATCACTTCAAACGAATAGGTCACTGGCGGCTTACGCACGTCGATGCAATCCCCCACCTTGATGCCGTGTGAGGGCTTAACCGTCATGCCGCCGATGGTCACACGGCCTAATTTGCACGCTGTCGTAGCGATAGTGCGGGTCTTGAACACGCGGGTTGCCCACAGCCACTTGTCGATTCTCACTTCCTTCATGATGATCACTTGTTGTTGTAGTTATTCATGGCAAATGTCACCCCCGACAGACAGAAGGCTTTGATCGCGTCGATGGCCACCTTGCAACGCTCGGGCAGTGCGGCAAGTTCGTCGGGTGTGGGATAGCCCAGCACATAATCCACTTGGGCACCTGGCGGGAAATCGTTACCCACTCCAAAGCGCAGCCTGGCCCACTGCTGTGAACCGAGCAGTTGATTGATGCTCTTCAGACCGTTGTGGCCGCCATCGGCTCCCTTGGGGCGAATGCGAATCTGCCCGAATGGCAACGCGATGTCATCCACAATGACCAACAGGTGGTCAAGGTCGATCTTCTCTTTGATCATCCAGTAGCGCACGGCTTCTCCGCTCAAGTTCATGTAGGTGGAGGGCTTGAGCAGTACGAGTTGCTGGTTCTTAAGACGCATTTCGGCCACGGCGCCATATCGTTGCGTCGAGAAAACAATATTGGATGCCTCGGCGAGAGCATCCAATATTGTAAATCCTATGTTGTGGCGGGTCCCCTGGTACTCGGCACCAATGTTTCCCAAGCCGACAATCAGATACTTCATAGGTAGGGTAGTGAATCAATAAATTGTGCAGCGACTCTCGGTCGCTGCAACAACTATTTTTATTCAGCGGCCTCGCCCTCGGCAGCCTCGCCCTCGGCATCACCGGTAGCGGCGGCAGCAGAGTTACGGGTGGCGCGTACACCTGCGATAACCAGTTCCTTGGCGCTAACCAACTCGTAGTTATCAAAGTGGCAGTCACGTACCTTGATGGTCTTGCCAATCTCCAGGTTGTCCACGTTGAGCATAATGGTCTCGGGAATGTCCTTGTACAGACCCTTCACCTTCACCTTCTTCATGCTCAGGTAGAGTTTACCACCGGCCTTAACACCGACAGCGTGGCCCTCGAGATGAACGGGAATCTCAACAATGACGGGCTTGTCGTCGGTAACCTCCAGCAAGTCGATGTGAAGCACTGCATCGCTCACGGGATGGAATTGGAGGTCCTTCAGGACGGCCTTACGGGTCTGGCCATCATATGTCAAGTCGATTACATATACGTCAGTGCTGTAGATAAGTTTACGCACGTCAGAGAAGTTTACTACCAGGTCGGTGGTGATGATACCCTTGCCGTCGCGGCCTACGGGAACGACCTTCTCACCAGCCAGCAGTTTACCACTGTAGTTACCATCCTTGTCCAGGTCAACGAGTTTGCCACCATTCAGGACAACGGGAATCTTGTTCTCTTTGCGGAGGGCCTTAGCGGCCTTCTTGCCGAGGTCGGTACGAGCCTCTGCGTTCAATTGAAAAGTCTTCATTTTTAATTGATTGTGTTACTCAAAATTAAAGTGATTGTTACGTTAAAACGCTTCCTTTAATTTCCCATCACACTGGAAACTTCAAAAAAGCGGGGCAAAGTTACAACCTTTTTCCCAATTGACAACACAAAATGACCTAAAAGTTTCTCAGAATCATCATTTAAGGGGCTAGACGCAGGCGATTGTCGTCCGTTGCCCAAAATGTTGGCAATGTGGGCTGTCCACGTTGTCTTTGCCTGGCGCTTGGGGCGCAAAACAAATGCCAGCACCCTAATGCGGGCACTGGCACTATGTAGATGATGACATCTTTCAGGACTGAGAAGATCAGTCAACGTTGAGGTTGACACGCTTCAGGTCGATGGCCTTCAGGTCCTTGTCGGCAGCAGCCAGGAACTGTGCTACAGTCTCCTTGTTCTCGCCAGCCTCATAAACCTGCTCCATCAGTACGTTCTCCTGATAGAACTTGTTCAGACGGCCTTGAGCGATGTTCTGGATCATCTGCTCGGGCATGTTGGCCTCTTTCTGCTTGGCGGTCTCGTCCATCAGTTTCAGGGCCTCGGCAACCTGCTCCTCGGTCATGTATCCCTTGCGGATAGCCTCGTCGCGGTGCTCCTCGGTAGCGCAGTAGTAGGGGTTGAAGCCAGCCTTCTTCAAGGCATTCTCAACAGCCTTGCTCACCTGCTCGGCACGGGTCTTGTCAATAGCCAAGCGCAACTCCTCGTCGATGGTCTCCTGAGGAATCTGCTCGCGGGTGGCCTTGATGGGGTTCATCGAGGCAACCTGCATTGCTATAGCCTTGGCAACCTCCTCAGCCACGTTCTCCTGGTTGAAGGCAACAGCAGCGGCCAGCATACCATTGAAGTGGTTGTAGACAACAGTCGTGGGAGCGTCCAAGCACTCATAGGCGCCCAGTTCCATCTTCTCGCCAGTGATACCACTCAGCGCGGTGATCTGCTCGCTCACGGGCTTGCCGTCCATGTCGAGGGCGTTCAACGCGTCAAGGTTGGCGGGCTTCTGAGCCATTGCGAGGTCCAGGATAGCCTTGGCGAGGTTGACAAACTTCTCATTCTTGGCAACGAAGTCGGTCTCACACTTGAGGGCGATGATGGCAGCGAACTTGCCGTCGGTCTTACCGATAGCGATGCCCTGTGCTGCCTGACGGTCTTCACGCTTGGCGGCGATGGCCTGACCGCGCTTGCGGATCAGTTCCATAGCCTTGGTGATGTCGTTGTCGCTCTCGATGAGAGCCTTCTTGCAGTCGCTCAAGCCTGCGCCAGTCATGTCGCGCAGTTTCTTGATGTCATTGATGGTTACAGCCATAATTCAGTTTTTGTTGACTAATGGGTTTGTTGTTATTGTTTGGAATTATTCCTCAGTCTTGGGGGCCTCTGCTTCGGCCTTGGGGGCCTCTTCGGCAGCGGGAGCAGCGCGGCGAACGCGCTGGCGGCGGGGCTTGGGAGCCTCTTTTACCTCCTCGGCGTCACCCTCGGCGTCCTTGTTGTCGATCTGCTCAACCTTGCGCTCCTCGAGACCTTCCTTGATGGCCTCGCACACGGTTGCCAGAATGATGTCAATCGACTTGCTGGCGTCGTCGTTGGCGGGAATCACAAAGTCCACGTTGTTGGGATCGCTATTGGTGTCAACGATGCCAAACACGGGGATACCCAGACGGTTAGCCTCGGCAACGGCAATGTGCTCCTTGAGTACGTCAACCACAAACAGTGCGCTGGGAAGACGGTTCAGATTCTTGATCGAACCCAAGTTCTTCTCCAACTTTGCGCGCTGGCGGCTCAACTGCAGTTTCTCACGCTTCGACATGTTAGCCATGGTGCCGTCAGTCTCCATCTTGTCGATGGTGTCCATCTTCTTCACAGCCTTGCGGATGGTGGTGAAGTTGGTCAGCATACCACCGGGCCAACGCTCGATAACGTAGGGCATATCAACGCTCATGGCACGCTCGCGGGTCACGTCCTTGGCCTGCTTCTTGGTAGCAACAAACAGAATGCGCTTGCCGCTCTTGGCGATGTTCTTAAGCGCGTTTGCTGCCTCTTCCAGTTTTGCACTGGTCTTGTATAAGTCGATGATGTGGATACCGTTACGCTCCATGAAGATGTAGGGCGCCATAGCGGGGTTCCATTTGCGTTTCAGGTGACCAAAGTGGCAAGTAGCCTCAAGCAGTTGGTCAAAATTAGGTGTCTGCATTGTTTTTTGTTTTTTAATAAATTGTTTACGTTCGACTAAATCAATCGCATAGTAGCCACCGCAGTTCCCAGTGTGAGTCTATGCGATTTGGATACTAAACTCTTCAATAGGCTTGCCCCAACACGTGAGGCCCATCCTATTATATAATGTAGAGCAAGCATTGGCCACAGCACACGGCCGTGGACCATCGTCATGCGGCGATTAGCGCTTGCTGAACTGGAATCTCTTGCGGGCCTTGGGCTGACCGGGCTTCTTGCGCTCCACAGCACGCGGGTCGCGGGTCATGAAACCCTCCTTGCGCAGGGCACTCTTGTCCTCGGGGTTGATCTTCACCAGGGCGCGGGCGATAGCCAGACGCAGTGCCTCGGCTTGTCCCTTGTAACCGCCACCAACGAGGTTAACCTTGATGTCATACTTCTCGGCGGCATCCAGAGTGCTTAGCGGCTGCTTAACGATGTATTGCAGGATGGGGTTGGGGAAGTAGTCTGCCAACGGGCGTTTGTTCACTGTGATTTCGCCAGTGCCTTCATTCACATACACGCGAGCGATAGCGGCTTTACGGCGACCTACTGCATTAATCTGTTCCATACTTCTTATTTCAGTTTGTTGATGTCAATAACTTTGGGCTGCTGGGCCTCGTGAGGATGCTCGGGGCCATTGTAGATGTGCACGTTCTTCAGCAACTGGGCACCAAGACGGTTCTTGGGCAGCATGCCTTTGATAACTTGCAGATACAGGGGGTGCATACCCTTGCGCAGGTCTTTCTTCTTCTCGCTCTTGGCCTGAAGGGCGGCGGGAGTAGTGAAGCGCTGACCACCGGGATAGCCAGTGTAGCGTACATACTGATGCTCGGTCCACTTCTTGCCTGTCATCTTGCACTTGTCGGCATTGATGATGATCACGTTGTCACCGCAGTCAACGTGCGGGGTATAATTGGTCTTGTACTTGCCACGCAGCAACTTAGCCACCTTCGAGCACAAGCGACCCAGGATCTGGTCGGTAGCATCAACTACCACCCATTCCTTTTGGACGGTTTCGGCATTTGCCGAAATGGTTTTGTAACTTAAAGTATCCACTTTTTTAAATTCCTAATTAATAGTTAGTTAATTGCCCAAGCAACACCCTGCAGGACGGCCAAATCCCACACGACATTGCCCTAATGGACTCTTACTTTGGATATAATCGGCGCGCAAAGGTACTGCTTTTCCCTATTCTGACCAAAACTTTTCCACTTTTTACCCTCACAACTGACCGAAAATCGTCGCGTTTTCACTTCTTTTAAGATAAATTAACAACCCAACTTCTCCTTTTCCTGCGATTTTCATCCTTAATCGCCCATTTTTGCCCCCATTTAAAGTGGAAAAAAGAAGATTTTTCATGAAAACACATTATTTGAAAAATAATTTATATCTTTGTATGATCATCATTAAAATCTAAACATCATGGCTAAGGCCGTAGAGA
>ONQS01000022.1 GCA_900320055.1 uncultured Prevotellaceae bacterium | reverse complement strand
AGCCTGATTTACTGCGGGTTACTCAGATGGCCGCCTTTCAGGCGTCTGCTGCCCATTCTGATTGATCTTTGCGATGTGACCTTGTCTTTCTTGTCTTTCTTGTTTTGTAATCAACTTGTCGAGCGGTTGGAAACGATATCGTTTACTTTTCATCTGTGTAATTTATCGGTTGGGTTATGAGTGGGAAGTTGTGATCTGCCTTGCTAGGCGACGGCAAAGATGATGATGAGTTCGGCGATGAGGACGCGCATAAACATCGTCAAGGGATAGACCGTGGCATAGGCGACGGCGGGGGCGTCGTTGCCGGCTGTGGTGTTGGCATATCCCAGGGCGGGAGGGTCGGTTGTCGCGCCAGCCACGAGGCCCATGATGGTGCAGTAGTTGAGGCGGAACTTGCCCCGTGCCACGACCACGGTAATCAGCAGCGGAATGATGGTGATCAGGAATCCGTAGAGGACCCACATGGCACCGTTGGCGCTCAGGATGGTCGAGACGAAGCGCCCGCCGGCGGCGATGCCCACTGATGCCAGAAACAGGCACAATCCCAGTTCTCGCAGCATCAGGCTGGCGGCCGTGCTGGTGTAGGTGACCAGTTTGGCCTTGTGGCCGTAGCGGCCGATAAGGATGGCGACAACCAGGGGACCACCGGCGAGGCCGAGTTTCATGGGCACCGACATGCCCGGCAGCATGATGGGAATGGAGCCTACCAGGATGCCGAGGAAGATGCCGATGAACATGGTGAACAGGTTGGGGTGGTCCAGTCGCTTGTAGGAGTCGCCCATGCGGCGTCCCAAGCGGTCCACATCCTCCTCACGTCCCACCACCGTCAGGCGGTCGCCGACTTGCAGCGACAGGTTGGGGCTGGCCAGCAGTTCGACACCGGCACGGTAGATGCGGGTAACGTTGACCTTATAACCCTCGTGCAGGCGTATGGAGCCGATCTTGCGACCGTTGATGTCGTTCTGAGTGATGACGATGCGCTTGCTCACGATGCCCTTGGGGGCGGTCTCGAGTTGCCAGTCAAAGTCGACGTGCGGACCGATGATGGCGTCGAAGATGTCCTGATCGTGAGCGCTCATGACGATGCGCAGCACGTCGTCCTTGCGGATGATGGTCTCGCCCTGCGGAATCTCGACCGTGCCGTCGGCGCGCTTGAGGCGCGAGATGGTGAAGTTGTGGTCGATGATGCTATGCAGGCGGGTGATGGGGATGTCATAGATGAGCCTGTTGGTCACCTGATAGGTGATCACGTGAGGCTTGAGTTGGCTGTCTTCCTTCTCATGCTCGATGTCCTCGATCTCCTTGTCAACATTGATCTTGAACAATAACTTGACGATGACCATCGACAGGATGATGCCGATCACACCCAGGGGATAGGCGGCGGCATAACCCAGCGACATCGACTCGTTGAGACCCGAGGCGGTGTCGGGGGTGGTCTCGATCAGGGCCTGCTGGGCTGCACCCAGACCAGGCGTGTTGGTCACGGCGCCGCTCATGACGCCCACCAGGTCGGTGATGGTGATGTTGCCGGCGATGAAGTAGATGGCGAGTGCCACAGCCACGTTCAGTCCCACGATGAGCATGGCCAGACCGTTGAGTTGGATGCCCTCGTGCTTGAACGAGGAGAAGAAACTGGGACCTACCTGCAGACCGATGGAGAAGATGAACAGGATGAGGCCGAACTCTTGTATAAACTTGAGTGTAGCGGGATCAACCTCCACGCCGAGATGCCCCACCAGGATGCCGCAAAACAGGACAAAGGTGGCTCCCAGCGAGATGCCGAATATCTTGACCTTGCCTAGGATAACGCCGATGGCGATCACGATGGCATACACGATCAGGGTGTGTGCCACACTGTTGCCGATGAATAGTTCAGTTAGCCAGTTCATATGTTGCTAGTCTTCAGTTTTCAGATTCAGGTGATAGTGTTGTTTATGTCCAGTGGCGTATAGCGGCCAGTCCGAGTGCCGGCAGGCGGCATCTAACTGATGCGGATGCCGTTCTCGACGATGTCGAGGATGTCGATTGGGTTGCCCACAATGGCGTTGGCATGGTACTCGACGAGTTCCTTCTTGCTGCGGAATCCCCAGGTCACGCCCACCGAGTCGATGCAGGCGCGCCGTGCTGTCTCCATGTCCACGCCGCTGTCGCCCACATACAGGCAATCGGCCTTGGCCATCTTGGTCTTGGCCAGAATCGAGAAGACGATCGAGGGGTCGGGCTTGACGTTGACGCCCTCCTTCTGGCCCTCGATGGCGACAAAGTCGATGTCGGGGAAGTAGTGGGGGATGATCTTGGACACAGCCTTCTGGTACTTGTTGCTGGCGACCGCCATGGCCACGCCCATGTCGCGCAGGTCCTGCAGCAGTTCGGGCATGCCGTTGTAGGGCTTGGTGAAGTCGATGCAGTGCTCGTCGTAGTACTCGATGAAGTCGCCCAACACGCGATCCACGTTCTCGTCGTCGCGGGCGTCCTCGGGCAGCACGCGGGTCATGAGCCGCCTCACACCATTGCCTACAAAATAGGGGTAACTGGCCATGCTGTGTGTCGCATAGCCGTTACGCTCGAGGGCATAGTTGGCGGCTTGTCCCAAATCCTCGATGGTGTTGAGCAGCGTGCCGTCCAGATCAAAAATCACCAACTTCTTCATGTCTGTGTCGTCTTAATTGCGCCACAAAGGTACTATAAAGTTTTTAGTTGTTAGTTTTTAGTTGTTAGTTTTTACTGTCTATCGCATCACAGAGCAAGGCCTCGCTCTCGTTGGCCGGGTGCTTCAACTCGTTGATGGCGCTGACGCAGTCGGCCGCATCGATGAGCCACTGTGGCGCATCGGCTCCGGTGATGACGACCTCGGTGCCGTCGGGGCGCTGTGCGAGCAGGTCCAGCACCTGCTGCTTGCCGATGAGGCCGCAGTGGATGGCGACGCACAAGTCGTCCATAATAATCATGTCAAACATGCCGCTGACCATCAGTGTCTTGCAGCGGTCCAAGCCGGCGAGAGCCGCGGCGCGGTCGTTCTCGTTGGGCTGCCTGTCGTCAAATCCCTCAAAACCCAGTTGCTCGACCTGCAGGCGGTCATACTTTTGCGCGATTTTGCTCTCCAGATCCACGTTGCTCTTGACAAACTGTCCGATAAAGACAGCCTTGCCGTCGATCAGAGCCTTGACGGCCAAACCCCAAGCGGCGGTGGTCTTGCCCTGGCCGTGTCCGGTGTAGATGGTGACTAAATTACGTTTTGTCATGTTCATTGTCTCGTTTCGGATTGCTCCGTTCTTTTTTTTTTGAAAAACCTCCAGTTTTGCAGTCATGCCGCCCCTATTGGCAGAAATGAAACAGTTGCGGGCGGCATGACTGCGCTACCGAAAAAACAAAAAGTTACTATATATTTAAAATGTTACTATTGTATTGATGTAACACAACATCAATCACACACAGTCAAAATAGTCACTCATTGCCTTGACGGTGGCGCGGATAGGGAACAAAAAACGATGGAAACCCGCTGCAGAATGATGCAGCATGGCTGAATGCCTCGCCGCAGCAGGGTGCGGCAGATGGTTAGGCATGGCCTGTGATGGTTGATTGTCCGACCCTATTCCACGAGAGTCAAAGCAACAGTATGTCCAACTTGGCAGGTCTTCTGGCTCATCCCATTGTCACGCGGCCTTCCCATCCACAGGCGTGGACAGTGACGCAATGTGATGCGTGACAACTTGGCTCGGGATATACAGCAGCGGGTCTGCTCAGGATTCTCACCTGATTCCCTTTTAATCTGCGACACATCACGGCGTGACGCTCGCAGCACCAAATTTTCGGCTGCAAAGGTAGACCATTTTTTGCGGATATGCAACCCTCATGCAAGAAAAAAAAGCGCGAGCCGCGTGGAAATGGCTGATGGCGTTTGGGCCAGGCGGCAGGGTGGAGTGGGTGAGGCGCTGGCGTGCAATCGTTTGCGCGGTTTTTTGGCAGTGCTAGGCGCCGATACGTGACTGTATGCCGATAAGAATCATTAATTTTGGGGACGAGAATCTGCAACAGGGCAGCCATGCAGCCCTCACCATCTGAATAACCAAAAAACTATTATAATATAGACATCTGATTAGTATTATGACCAAACTACGGACGCTTTTTACTCTATTACTGATGATTGTCGCCTGTGGACTGGCTCACCCTGCCAGTGCCGCCACCGACGCGCTCTATATCCTGGGCGAGGTTCAAGGCAACAGTTGGAACCCGAGCGTGGGGGTGCCGATGACGACGACCGACGGTAACTTGTTTACGGCCACGGTGACCTTTAACGGCGAGCACAGCGAGGAGGATGCCGCGGTGAGTTACTTCTCCTTTACCACGCGCTTGGCTTCGAGCAGCAGCGATTGGGATGGCATCAAGGCCTACCGGATGACCCCTGTGAGCCAGGGAGACTTCTGGGTGACGCCGACCATGCTGGGGCAGCCCATCGCGATGAACGCCCTGGGTGTGGATGTGGACGTGGCGTTCCGCATCCCTGCTGGCACCTACTCGCTGACGGTTGACATGGCAGGCCGAACCACCACTATCACACGCGAGAGCGGAGGCGGCACCGTTGCTGGCCGCGGCTGGCCGGCTATGTATGGTGGCGTGATGCTGCAAGGCTTCTATTGGGACAGTTACCAAGCCACACGCTGGACCTCGCTGACCGACAAGGCGCAGCAGTTGGGACAGTACTTCGACGTGGTGTGGGTGCCCAACTCGGGCAGCATCGATGCGGGCGGCACGGCTCAGACCATGGGCTATATGCCCGTGTACTGGCTGAAGCACAACAGCGTGTTTGGCACCGAGGCTCAGTTGCGTGACATGATCTCGACCCTGCATCGTCACAACACCAGCGTGATCATGGACCTGGTCATCAATCACAAGAGCGGCAAGAACGGCTGGGTGGACCTGGCCAGTGAGACGGTAACTGGCCCGGTCACGGGCGAGACCTACAGCATGACGTGGTCGATGGCCGACATCTGCAGCACCGATGAGTGTGTGGCAGCAGGCTATGCCGCTACCGGAGCGGCCGACGAGGGAGAAAACTTTGACGGCAGCCGCGATCTGGACCACACCAGCGCCAATGTGCAGAAAAATGTCAAGACCTATCAGCGCTACCTGATGCAGGAACTGGGCTATGACGGTTTCCGATACGACATGTGCAAGGGCTATTCGGGCTATTACACGGGCCTGTATAACCAGGCTTGCGAACCCGCATTCTCGGTGGGCGAGTATTGGGACGGCAATGCCGAGACGCTGCGCTGGTGGCTCAATAGCACCAAGCAGGACGACCGCATCCAAACCGCCGTGTTTGACTTCGCGCTGAAGTATCCCATGCAGTCGGCCTTTGGCGGCGGCACGTGGAGCGCCCTCAACGACAAGGGCCTGGCAGCCGACCCCGATTACCAGCGCTACTCGGTGACCTTTGTCGACAACCACGATACGGGCCAGAGCGGCAACTACGACTGCCTGAAGACCAACGTGATGCCCGCCAACGCCTTTATCCTGGCCATGCCTGGAACGCCGTGTATCTTCTACAAACACTACCTGGTGTATGCCAGCGAGATCAATAACTGCATCAAGGCCCGCCGCGCGGCCGGTGTCCACAACCAGAGCGCCCTGCTCACGCAGCGTGAGAGTGGTGGCGGTTACATTATCGAGACCCAGGGCACACGAGGCAATCTGTATCTGCAGGTGGGTGGTGCCACAGGCAATGGCACTCCCAGCGGTTACACCCTGGTGCAGGGCGGTGACGGCTACAACCTGTACATCAGCAACGGCATCGACTGGAGGCATGTGGGCAAGGACGGCCGCATACTGGGCTATCCCGTGGTGAGCAAGGCCGCCGGCAACTATGTGGGCAGCGTGAGCCTGACGGTGTCGCCGAGTGCGGCAGGCACGACTCTGGTCTATACCACCGACGGCAGCGAGCCTACGGTCACTAGCGCCACCTTGACTGCCTCGACGACGATGACCTTTGACGAGAACACGACACTCAAGGTGGGCGTGCTCAACGGCGACCAGGTCGAGAACGTCGAGCACTACATCTACACGATCACTCCAGCGCCCACCACGGGCATTAACGTGTATGTCAAGTCGAGCATGGCTAATGCCCATATCTGGGCCTGGACTGCAAGCGGTAGCGTGACTGGCGACAACTGGCCCGGCAAGGCCGTCAGCAGCCTGGACAAGGTCGTGGTGGATGACATCGAGTGGTACTGCCTGCATGTGGATGCCGACCAGGTGAGTGTCATCTTCAACAACGGTCAGGGAGGCTTTGAGAACCAGACGTCTACGCTTACGCTCGCGCGCGATGCGTTCATTATATATCCTAACAGCGAACTGACGGGCTACAACTATGCCGCAGCCGATACCTATCTCGACGTGACCGAGCGCTACGGCGGCATGGGCAGCAGCGGTTATGAGCACGTCTATGTGCTGGGCAACATCAATGCGACTGGTTGGGCTCCCAACAACGGCCACGAGATGACGACCGACAACGGTGAGAAATATACCGCGACCATCGACCTGGTGGACCCCTATGGCGGCTACAGTTACTTCAGTTTCTCGACAGCGCTGGCCTCATCGGCCACGGCGTGGAGTGAGATTGCAGGCAAGCGCCTGGGCGCCACCTCTAAAGACTACCTCATCAGCGAGCCCCGCCTGGGCACGCCGCTGAATGTCGTTGCCGGCGAGAACGCCTTCAAGATCGCAACAGGCAAGTATAACCTGACGCTCTATCTGAGCCAGGGCATCCTGGTGGTGGAGAAGTGGACTGCAAGTCTGCGCGGCGATGTGGACCGCGATGGCCGTGTCACCATCGACGACGTGACAGCCCTGATCGATTACCTGCTGAGCGGCAACGGCAGCGCTATCGACTTGGCGGGTGCCGACTGCGACCAGAGTGGGGCCGTCACCATCGACGATGTGACCAGCCTGATCGATTATCTGCTGAGTGGCCACTGGTGATCGGCCAGCCGGCAAGGGGGCGCTGAGGAGCCCCAAGGACATGAGCGCGACATGCCTGAACGATGGGCGTGTCGCGCTAGTCGCTTGATTAGTGGCCCATGTTGTCGGTCATACGGGAAAAATTTGGTAACTTTGCAGGCGACAATCATGGACAAGGAATATCAGAATATCATCATCGGCATCGATCCCGGCACCAATGTGATGGGTTATGCCCTGCTGGGCGTCAACGGCAAGAAGGCCGAACTCATCGTCATGGGCGTGCTGCAACTCAACCGCATGGAGGACCACTACATGCGACTGCGGCACATCTATGAGCGCGTGAGCGGTGTGATCCAGGAGTATCTGCCCGACGAGATGGCCATCGAGGCGCCGTTCTATGGCAAGAACGTGCAGTCGATGCTCAAGTTGGGCCGAGCCCAGGGTGTGGCCATGGTGGCTGCCCTCAACCGCGAAATCCCCATCACCGAGTATGAGCCTCGCAAAATCAAGATGGCCATCACGGGCAATGGCGCAGCCAGCAAGGAGCAGGTGGCGATGATGCTGCAGCGCACCCTGGGCATCGACGATTCCCAGATGCCTCATCTGCTGGATGCTACCGATGCCCTGGCTGCCGCACTGTGCCACTTCTATGAGCGGCAAAAGCCGGTGCAGACGCGAGGCGGCAAGTCGTGGAAGGCATTCATTGCACAGCATCCCGACCGCATCAAGAAGTGATGCCGGCCGGGATTTTGATTTTTTTGGTTAAATGTGTTAAAGCATAAAATTGTTGAAAAAATCTTACCAAATCATGATTGTCGGATGCAGAAAAAAGAGTAATTTTGCGCTTGGATTTGACAGTTATACAATAATGTTGATTCATTCATACAGCATACCCTTTAGTATAACTTGCGGCTCAGGTGCGGCTATGCAGCACCATAACCCGCTGCAAGATAGGGATTCTAGCGACAAGAGCGCTATGTTAGTTGGGATACTGACCACTAATGTAGCGCTGAATTTTTTTACAGAAAATACATAATTTTTATAATTAATCATTTATTAACAATCAAATCTATTTTAATTGTATGTTGAGAACAGTTAAACTTTTGGCATTAGTGGCAATGTTCTTTGTAGCATTGGCATCGAGTGCACAGGTGACAACCTCGGCCCTGTCGGGTGTTGTGACCGATGAAAATCAGGAGGCGATGATCGGCGCTACGGTTACCGCCTTGCACACGCCCTCTGGCACCCAGTACAATGCCGTCACCAACATGGACGGCCGCTACTCGATCAAGGGTATGCGTCCTGGTGGCCCCTACACCGTGACAGTGAGTTACATCGGTTATCAAACCCGTCAGATTCAAGATGTTACTCTGCAACTGGCCGAGACCTATGACCTGGATGTTGACATGAGCGTTGACGCCAACACCCTCGGTGAGGTTGTCGTTACCTCGCAGGCTACCAAGTTCCGTGCCGAGAAGACTGGTGCTGCCACCAACATTAACAGCACACAGATCAGCAACCTGCCTACCGTTACCCGCAGCCTGACCGACGTTACCCGTCTGTCGCCCTTCGGTGGCAACGGCATGAGTTTTGCTGGTACCGATGGCCGTCTGGCAAACTTCACGGTCGATGGTGCAAACTTCAACAACAACTTCGGTCTGAGCGAGAACCTGCCTGGTGGTGGTAACCCCATCAGCATCGAGGCTATCGAGGAGATGCAGGTTGTGATTTCGCCCTACGACGTTCGTCAGACCAACTTCATCGGCGGTGGTGTTAACGCCATCACCAAGAGTGGTACCAACACCTTCCGCGGCAGTGCCTACATCTTCCACCGCAACGAGAACATGCGTGGCGACGCTGTTGACCGCGTGCAGTTGGCAGCAGCCCGCGAGAAGGATCAGGTGACTACCTACGGCTTCACCCTGGGTGGCCCGATCTGGAAGAACAAGGTCTTCTTCTTTGTCAATGGTGAAATGACCAAGCAACCCACCATCGTGAACCGCTGGCGCGCTTCTCAGGATGGTGTGGGCAACGCTGATCAGTTTATCTCTCGCACCACGGTCGCCGACCTGGAGCGCGTGAAGAATCACGTGATGAACAAGTACGGTTATGACACGGGTTCCTATACCAACTTCCCCGCCGACGAGAACAACTACAAGTTGCTGGCCCGCTTGGACTGGAACATCAACCATGACCACCACTTGTCGCTGCGTTACAACTACACCAAGAACCGCTACTGGAGCAACCCCAACGGCACCTCGATGGACGGTGGTACCCGCCTGCCCAACTACCGCGTGTCGATGTACTCGTTCTCCTTCGCCAACTCGATGTATGGCATGGACAACCTGGTACACTCCTTCTCGGCTAACTTGAACAGCCGCTTGACTGACAACCTGTCGAACGAGTTCCTGGCAACCTTCTCCAAACTGGACGATATCCGCACCACCAACTCGAGCGAGTTCCCCTTCATCGACATCACCATGACTGATGCCGATGGCAACCGTGACAACTACATGGCTCTGGGTTATGAGTTGTTTACCTGGAACAACGCCGTTCACAACACCATCTGGAACCTGCGTGACGACCTCACTTGGTACTATGGTAACCACAAGTTCATGGGTGGTCTGTCGTTTGAGCATCAGATGGCCGACAACCAGTATATGCGCAATGGTACCGGTTACTACCGCTACAACAGCGTTGACGACTTTATCAACGGTGCCGCTCCCGAGGTCGTTTGCTTGACCTACGGTTACGGAACCGAGACCAAGCCTGCTGCCCGCGTGCAGTTCAACAAGGCTGGTATCTATGCTCAGGACGAGTGGAACGTGACCCGCAACTTCAAGTTGACCTACGGTCTGCGTCTCGACGGTCTGTTCTTCAACAATGGTGACCTGCTGACCAACAACGCTATCCTGGCACTTGACTACTATGACAAGAACGGTAATGTTCGCCACATCGACACCGGTAAGTGGCCGAGCAGCAACCTGATCGTTCAACCCCGTGTAGGTTTCAGTTGGGACGTTCTGGGCAACCAGTTGCTGAAACTGCGTGGTGGTTCTGGTCTGTTCTCAGGCCGTCTGCCCCTGGTATTCTTCACCAACATGCCCACCAATGGTGGTCTGGTACAGTATCAGGCACAACTCAACGAGAAGAACACCGACATGAGCCAGTTTGCTGGCGGTCTGGTGACCGACGCCGAGGGCCATGCTACCATCGACGCCCTGCGCAGCAAACTCATCGCTATGGGTTATCCCGAGAACGTAACCTCTGACATGGGTACCGTTCCCTCATCGATCTCTGCAGTAGATCCCAAGTTCAAGATGCCGATGGTATGGAAGACCTCGATCGCTGCCGACGTTAACATCCCCGTATCGTTCCCCTTCACCGTAACTGTTGAGGGTATCTTCAACAAGAACATCAATGCTGCCAGCATCAGTGACTGGAGCATGCCTGGCGTGGGTGGTTATGCCCGCTTCAACGGCGTTGACAACCGTCCCATCTTCCCCGCTGGTTTCCGTCGCGGTACCAAGGCCTTCGTTCTGGAGAACACCAGCCGCGGTTATGGTTGGATCGGCAACGTGACCATCAATGCCCGCCCGTTTGAGTGGTTGAGCCTGATGGCTGCTTACACCCACACTGTTAATAAGGAAGTCACCGGTATGCCCGGTAGCGCTGCCGAGAGTGCCTTCACCTATGTTCCCACCGTCGAGGGTCCCAACAACATCAAGTTGCACAACTCGCAGTATGTTACTCCTGACCGTTTCGTCTTCTCGGCAACTGGTCACGACCGCAGCGGTAACCACTATGGCCTGATCTATGAGACCTGGCGCGGCGGTTACAACTACTCCTACATGATGTCCAACGACATGAACGGCGACGGTTACAACTACGACGCTCTGTACATCCCCACCGATGCACAGGTCGAGAGCCGTGAGTTCCGCTTTGTGAACGAAGACAGCAAGAACCGCTTCATGGACTATGTGCACAACAACAGTTACCTGAGCAAGCACCAGGGCGAGTATGCCGAGGCCTATAGCCTGTACAGCCCCTGGGTTCACCGCATTGACCTGAGTTACAAGCACGACTTCTCGCTGAACGTGTGTGGCGCAAAGCACACCCTGCAGTTGAGTTTCGACATCAAGAACCTGATGAACCTCTTCAACTCGAGTTGGGGTGTGAGCAAGTATCTCAATCCCGAGATCGGCAGCGATCCCCGCATCCTCAAGTATGAGGGCGTAGACGCTCAGGGTTATCCCACCTTCTCGACTCCGAGTTCGATCAATGGCGACACCAAGACCTTCGTTCCCAACAAGTCGATCGGTCAGTGCTGGAATGCTTCTATCGGTATCAAGTACATCTTCAACTAATTCAAAGTCACAGAATACATATATTATGAAACTTAAATATTTTCTTTCGTTTTTTGCATTGGTCGCCCTGCTGACAAGTTGCTCGGACGACGATTCAATGACGTTGCTCGATGAGATCCAGGTTTCGTCTTCCTATGTTAGCATCGATGTGAACGGTGGTTCCAACACCATTACCGTCAATGCCAAGGAGGCTTGGTCGTTTGATGCTGAGGAAATTCCCGAGTGGCTGACCATCAGCCCGATGAATGGCGGCGCTGGCGAGAGCAAGGTGACCTTCACCGCTCCTGCTGCTTCGGATGGCCGTAACACCGTTCTGCACATTGCTTGCGCTGGCAAGACCCAGACCATCAACGTGATCCAAGGTCTCGCTGTTGTTAATGAGGCTACCTGCGCCGAGGTGCTTGCCGGTCCCGAGAGCAAGAACTACCGCGTGACTGGTGTCGTGGCTTCGATTGTCAACACCACTTATGGTAACTGGTATCTGCGCGATGAGACCGGTGAGGTTTACATCTATGGTACCCTGGATGCCAAGGGCAATGAGAAGAACTTCCTGAGCCTTGGTCTCGAGGTGGGTGACATCGTTACCGTCGAGGGTCCCAAGAGCGTGTATAACGGAACCGTCGAGTTGGTTAACGTTACCGTTGTCAAGATCCAGAAGTCGCTGGTTAAGGTCGAGGGTTATGATCCCGAAGACGCTACCATCCCCGTTGAGGGTGGTACGGTAGCCGTCAACCTGACTTGCAAGACCAACAATGGTGTATCGGTAGAGGTGCCCGAGGCTGCTAAGGACTGGCTGGGTATCGTTTCCGTTGCCGGTGGCGCAGAGCCCGTGGTAACCTTCCGCGCTGGTGCCAACCTCGGTGGCGACCGCAGTGCCGTGGTAGTCTTCAAGACCACCGACGACAAGGGTCAGGAATATACCGCCGAGGCAACCATCTACCAGAAGGGCTCCATCGTTGAGTGCTCGGTAGCCGACTTCCTCGCTGCAGAAACCGGCGACACCCAGTATCGCATCACTGGCGTGATCACCAGCGTGGCTAACCCCGCCTATGGCAATGTCTATATCCGTGACTGGTCGGGTGAGACCTACGTTTACGGTATCGGCGCTAAGGGCGACTTTGAGGCTGCTGGCCTGAAGGTCGGTGACATCGTTACCCTCGTGGGCAAGCGTGGTGAGTACAAGGGCACGGCCCAGATGACGGGTGCCGTTTTGGAGGGCGTGAAGCCTGTGACCCCCGTGACCATCGATGAGTTCCTCGACAAGGAGGACAACGCTGATGTTTACTACATGCTGACCGGTAACATCACCGAGATCGCCAATCCCACCTATGGCAACCTCTATCTGGAGGATGCTACCAACCAGGTTTACGTCTATGGTTGCTATCCCGGTTGGGGTGCTACCGGCGACAACCGCAAGAACCTGCTCGAGACCCTGGGTATCGGCGTTGGTGACGAACTCACCGTGATTGGTGTGAAGACTACCTTCAAGGGCACTCCTCAACTGTCCAACGGTATCTACTTCTCACACAAGAAGGCCCAGTAAGATTTGGGTAATATGAACTGAACCAGGAGGGGCGCCCCGTCAAGGTGGCACCCCTCCCTTGTTATACTGGCTGGTAATGATGGCTGCCACCGCGTGGCGGTCATTCTTCGGTGGATTATCTTGCATGATTCACAATTATTCTCTACCTTTGTGGGAAACAAGAAGAGTAAATTAATCATGAGAAAAGTTGTTTTGCTGCACCACGTCTGGCAGTTACAATAGGATACTTTAAAGAGAAAGCGATATGAAAATGAGAAGACTGTTTTATCTGTTATTGTTGATGGTAATGCTGCCGTGGCATGCGATGGCTGCCGGCCGTGATACCTACACGGTGATTATTTCGCTCGATGGATTGCGTTGGGACTATCTGGACACTTATGATGTGCCCTTCATGCAGCAACTGGCGCGCGAGGGCGTCAAGGCGGTGATGCAACCGTCGTTCCCGAGCAAGACCTTCCCCAACCATTACACCCTGGCCACGGGCCTCACCCCCGACCACCATGGCATCATCGCCAACTCGTTTTGGGATCGTGACAAGGGCGTGGAATATTCGCTCAAGAATGCCGTGACGCGAGCCGACGGTAATTATTACGGCGGCGACCCCGTGTGGCTCACTGCCAAGCATCAGGGTGTGAAGACGGCAGCCGTCTTCTGGGTAGGCAGCGATGTGGCCATCAAGGGCGAGCATCCTACCTACTGGCGAGACTACCAGACCCAACAACTCGATTTTGAGAGCCGCGTGGATGAGATTCTGCGCCTGCTGAGTATGCCCGAGAAGGAACGTCCCCATCTGGTGATGGCCTACTTTGAGGAGCCCGACCGCAGCGGTCACAGTTATGGCCCGATGCATCGTCTGACGCGCCGCGCCATGGAGAATATGGACCTGCTGCTGAGCAAGATGTGGGCGCGCATCCAGATGCTGCCCTACGCCGATAAGGTGAACCTCATCATCACCGGTGACCATGGCATGACCAGTGTGGACCCTAAGCGGTTTGTGGATATGGACGATGTGCTGCCCGAGCGATGGATTGAGCGCTCGTGCAACGACTATCCCACGCTGATCTATGCCAAGGCGCCCCAGTATGTCGACTCGATCTATGATGCCTTGCAACATGTGGACCACATCAGGGCATGGAAGCGTGCCGACATCCCCGCCTATCTGGGCTATGGCAGCAACAAGAACATGGGCGACGTGGTGGTGCTGCCTGACGTGGGATGGCTCTTCGCCTCCAAACCGAGCAAGACGCAGGGCGGCAGCCATGGCTTTGATCACACAGCAGCCGACATGCAGGTGGGCTTCCGCGCTATCGGCCCGGACTTCAAGGTGGGCTATGAGAAGGCCGACCGCTTCCGCAACGTGTGCATCTATCCGCTGCTGTGCTACCTGCTGGGCGTGACACCGTCGCCCAACGACGGTAGCCTGGACGAGGTGCGCGACATGCTGCGATAAGCGTTGCAGCCATCGTCGGCAGTCAGTCAAGGAGAGGATGTGTCATCCGTTGGGTCGCAATGGGGATTGCGACAGGCAATGATGACACATCCTCTCCTTGATTTGCGTCTGTCCTGCGCGCCGGGGATGAGAAGTGGAACGCTCAATGGTGGCCAACAGGCCTAGATGGTGATTCTCTTGCCGGTCAGGTCGCTGAGGGTGGCGAGGATCTCGCGCTTGGATCCGACCTTGAACCACGATTGCATGGTCTGAATGTCGGGCCGATGATTGGCCTCGACAAATTCCAGCCGGTTGTCGTCTCGGATGACGACATCCCATCCGGTGATGATGTTCTTGGTGTGGCGGGCTGCATTCAGGCAGAAATCGGTGATTTCGTCCCACATGGGAATTTGGAAACCGATAAGGGGGATATGGGTGTCGGGATGGGCGGATACGTGCAATCCGTCGGTGGTGACGGCCTCGCTCTCGATCACGCCCGTCTTGATGTTGACATGGGCAAAAATGCCTCCTGCGTGGGTGTTGTCGACAACCATATTGCCGACGCCCATGCGGATGAGTGCGCCAAATGGGATGATCTTGTCCTTGTAGCCAAACGTGATGAAGCGGATGGTGTTGAGCGACGAGGGGTGAAACGCCTGGATGGCCTCGCAGCCGTGGAGGTACTCTTCCACGACCATCTCGTTTTGTACCATCTTATCATACCATGCCTTGACTTGGGGGCCCGTCTGCTTGTCGATAATCTCGACTCCCTGTCCCAGGCTGCCGTCGTGAGGCTTTGCGATGCAGCCGGTGCTGGAAACCAGGTCGGCAAACTGCTCATAGGTGGCCTCGGGGGCGTAGAGCCATCGGCGATGGCAGAAGCCTAAAGCCGAAAAGTGTGCCAAGAACTTCTCTTTGAAGCGGAGCATCTCGATATGATCATATTCGGGAAACATCATCCTGAGTTTGAGTGACAAGGCACGCATTTCTGACCTGGTGATAAACTCGCTGCGCTCTTTCTCAGTGAGTCGGTAAAACTCAAATTGGTGCAGATATTCCGACAGGCTGACCTGGTGCTTGTCGAGTGCGTCGAAGTAGTCCTCTCTGGAGGCGCCTTCGGGAAACGTCACGCCTGCTTGTAGTTGCTGAATGGCCTCTTGGCGGCAGATCTTGCCTTCTTGACGCTTACAGTATGAGGCGGCCAGACTGGGGAAACAACGAAAGACGCGTGTGCCAAGCGATCTGGTGAAATCGCTGCTTAATAAACTTTTTACATTCTCCTTGATCATAACGGATTGACTGATGTTTAAGACTACAAATGTAGTACAAAAGTTATGAAAATGTACAACAGATGAGACTTTTTTCAGGGAATGATGGGGTGGGGTACAAAAAAAAGGGCAAGTGAACTACAGCGCGCCGCTACAACCTCGTTACCCTTGCTTCGGTCAAGACCTGGGGGATTGGGAGGGAGCTGGCCGTGTAGGACTTACCCGGCTGCAAAGGTACTGCTTTTTGCTGAACTGGCAAGCCTTTTCCGAGAAAATATTTTCCACCTTGACTTAACGGGCTGTAGCAGTGGCGATTCTAGATGGACTGAATTTACTGGAGAGGCTGCTCGGGGGCATCGGGCGCGTGATGGTCGAGGCGGTCCTCGTACAGGTAATGCCTGGTCTCACGGGCGATGACGCCGCTCAGGCAGAGCAGTGCCACCAGGTTGGGGATGGCCATGAGTGCATTCATGCAGTCGGCTGCGTTCCAGACGACGTCGAGGCTGATGACGCTACCCACAAACACCATCGCGACAAAGATGATGCGGTAGCCCAGCATCCAGCGCTTGCCCTTGAGGTACTCGACGGCCCGTTCACCGTAGTAGCACCAACCCAGGATGGTGGTGAAGGCAAAGGTGAGCAGTCCGAACGATAGCAGCGGGGTGCCCACATAGGGGATCTTGGAGAAGGCGGCCTTGGTCAGGGCCGCGCCATCGGTGCTGCTGATGTCGGGGTAGGCGATGATGCTGCTGACGATGACCAAGCCGGTAAAGGCGCAGATGACCACCGTGTCCCAGAAGGTGCCCGTGGATGAAACGAGCGCCTGGCGCACGGGGTTCCGCGTCTGGGCCGCTGCGGCGACAATGGGCGCGGAACCCAGGCCCGACTCGTTGCTGAACAGGCCTCGCGCGATACCCATGCGTGCCGCCACGATGACTGTGGTGCCGACAAAGCCGCCGCCGGCAGCCTGGGGCGTGAATGCTGACTGGCAGATGAGTTGGATGGCGGGCCAGACGTATTGGCCGTTGACAATCAGGATGTAGATGCACCCCAGCACGTAGAAGAAAGCCATGAAGGGCACCAGTGCGCTGCACACACGGGCAATGCTCCTGATGCCGCCCAGCAGCACCAGGGCCGTGAGCAGGCAGACGACAGCGCCCGATACCCAGGTGGGAATACCATAGGAGCCTTGTGCGATGGTCGAGATGGCGTTGGCCTGTACCGTGTTGCCGATGCCAAACGATGCCAGCGCCGTGAACAGGGCAAACAGCACGGCGAGCCATTTCCAGCCCAATCCGCGCTCTAGAGCATACATCGGGCCGCCCAACATGCGGCCGTCTTCGGCCTTGACGCGGTACTTGATGGCCAGCAGGCCCTCACTATACTTGGTGGCGATGCCAAACACGCCCGAGAGCCAGCACCAGAGCACGGCTCCGGGGCCACCCAGAGCCACCGCTGTGGCTACGCCCACAATGTTGCCAGTGCCGATGGTGGCCGCCAGCGCGGTGGCTAAGGCGCCAAACTGCGACACGTCGCCTGTCGATCCTTTATCCTTGTTGATGGATAAGCGTATGGCTGTTAACAGTTTGCGCTGAGGAACCCCCAGCCTGAAGGTGAGAAAAACGTGCGTTCCCAGCAGCAATATGATCATCGGCCAGCCCCACAGGTAGCCGCTCAGTGTTTCAAAGAAGTGGTTCAAGGTCTCCATCGTTGTGTCAAGTGTTTTTAAGGTTGAAAGTGCAAATATAATATTTAGTTGTGAATTGTAAGCGATTTGTGGCGGTTTTTTCGAGATTTTTACTATATTTGCGCCTTGAACGCATGATTGCGATATGCGATGCGGATGTCTGATTATTTATTCTATCATTAACACATAAATGATTACGCTTATGAAGAAATTTTCCTTACTATTGATGAGTGTTGCCGTCGCTGTCAGCGCGATGGCAGGTGTGAAATCGGCAGGCAATGCCTATCGTCCGCTCTGCAAGTCGGCTGCAACGATCAAGGCACCGTCGCGGGTTGATATCATCACCGAGCAGCCCGAGGGCACCGTCGTGACTTATTCCCGTGGCGGCGAGTACCTGCTCTCGAGCCTGTATGGCTACGAGCCTGCCGTTCAGACGGGCCGTGTCAAGGTGACCTATGCCCCCGATGGCAAGACGGTCTATATCGAGGATCCCCTGTGCTATGGCGAGGGCGTCGGCACCTGGGTCGAGGGTGAGTTGGTCGATGACGGCCGTTACATCTCTGTGCCGTTGGGCCAGTATGTGTCCTACAACGAGGAATATGGCTATGGCCTGATACTGGCATGGGGTTCGACCGACGTGATCGAGTTTGAGGACGAGGATGGGGTGTTCTACTGGCTGGACTTTATCCGTGACGAGCGTGCCGAGGTTGCCCTCTATGCTATCGACGCTGCGACGGGTACCATCACGCTCGAGGGTACCGAGGGCAGCGTGGATAATCCTTATCCCTATGACTGTGTGGCTACTGGCTTGGCAGGCGTGTGGAGCGACGACGGCAGTGTGGCCACCATCGAGTGGAACACGACGTGGACCGTTATGGGCGATGCGGTGCCCGCGGTGCCCGCCAATCCTGAGGTGACGGAGTTCTTTGACAGCGGCAACGAGGAAGGCTACACGCGTCTGGACTTTAACATCAACCTGGTGGATGTCGATGGCAATATGCTGAACCCGGATTACCTGACCTACAGCATCTTTACCGACAACGACCAGTTGTTCACCTTTGACTATGACACCTATGGCTTGAACAATGGGTTTGAGGCCGATATGACCGAGATCCCGTATGGCTACAGCGGATTTGACTTCTATCTGCGCCGTGTCTACTTCTATCGCACTAATGCGGGCGATAATCCCCTGTTCACGTGGCGCATCGGTATGCAGTTGAACTACACCGTCGATGGCGTGACCAACAAGTCGGATATTGTCTATCTCGAGGTGTATCCCCACACGGCTGTAGATGAGTTGAGCGCGGGCAAGACTGTTACTGGCGTGCGCTACTACAACATGGCCGGCCAGCAGATGGCTCAACCTTACGGCTTGACCATCCAGGTGACCACCTACAGCGATGGCAGCACCAGTGCCGTCAAGGTCGTGAAATAAGCCCTGGAGACGATACTCCCTGCTAAAACGAATGGAGACCGTTGCCCCTTGAGCGGAGCACGGTCTTCTTTTTTTGTTTCCTCACAAGAGCCTAACAAAAAAGATCCCGCCTGGCCCATTCACGGGTGAGGCGGGATCATAGTGATTGATAGGAAAAAAGATTCTAATGAATAATCAAAGTAGTGTTGGTATAGAGATATCTATTAGATGATAATTCATTCTTTTTCTGATCCGTAGATGAGTTCCCCTTGATTAGAAGGTGAACTGAACGCGGGCCTGAGCCACGTGGAGGTTCTTGTCGTTGGGCAAGAAGGGCTTGTCCAACTTGTGGAAGGTGTAGTCCAGCATGCACAGCACGTAGCGGTTGAAGGCGTAGTTCAGACCGAGGGTGAAACTGTGGACATCACCACCACCCACGCTGGTAGCGCCGGTGCCGGGCCAATCCTCCATGTAACCGTTGGCATAGAAGTGACCGCGACCTGCGTTGTAGTACTCACCATCGGTGAGGTTGTTCAGGCCAGTGTAGTTGTAGCGGGCTACAATCTCGAGCGACTTGCCGTCGAGTCCGCCGAGCAGACCTTCCTGGCTGTTATACCTGTAACCATTGCCCAGGAGTTGGATGCCTGCCTCTACGTAGCCACCAATGAAGTTGTTGTTCTTCAACTTGTTGGCGTTCTCCCACCACTCGATGTCGCCCCAACCGTCAATGTTGTTCTGAGCATCGATATAGAGCGAGTAACTGTCACGCTTCTTGGTCACATGCTTGTAGAAGAACTCACCACGGGCAAAGAACTTGTCGTTCTGATAGAGAGCCTCGGCGCCCACGTTCACGACGTTGTTGGCCCAATCGAGGTCGGCGCTGACAAACTGCTCGTCCTCGTCAACCAGAGTCTCGAGGGCCTGGCCCAGGTGCAGACTCTTCTTGAGCACGTTATTGTAAACCTCACCGCCGCCCAGGTGTGCAAAGCGAGCGCTCACGCCCACATGCAGGGTCTGGTTGTCGTCGGCGATGGGACGGAACAGGTAGCGACCAGCGACGGTCACACCGTTGAAACCGGCATCAATCTTGTTGTAGGCATTCTCGGTGAAGACACCCTGATAGGCCATGAAGCGGTTGCTGTTATACTTGTAACTGATACCGAGTTCGCGGCCTTCGCCCAAGGCGTAGGATGAACCGGGACGGCTGATGAAGTGGTAACTGCCCAGCGAGGTGTTGCGGGCCATAGAGCCGGCAGGGTCGTTGTAGTAACCGACCTTGATAGCGTGGGTGTTATCGTTGTTGTCGAGGTGGCTGTACTGCAGGAAGATGTTCTTCTGCGAGAACTTGCCGCCGCCGAAACCGAAGTCAGCATAGAAGTACCAGTCCTTATAGGTCATCGATGTGCGGATACGGGCATCGGTAATCGAGGCACCGCTCTGCATGGGGGTGAAGTCGCTGCGATAGTATGCAGCGTCAGCCATCATGCGAGCGCCGACGGTGAACTTCACTTCCTTCTCAGCGTTCTCGAGTTCCAGGGTGGGGTCGGTGTCGAAGTCCTGGGCAGCGGCTGTCAGTGCGAAGATTGCCAAAACAGGCATTAAAATATATTTTTTCATATTTATATTATGTCGATTTAATGTTGTTAATGTTATTCAACCTGTCGTGTGGATTAGTAACCCAGACGCTCGAGGGTAGCAACGGCATCAGGTACGGTGACATTGGCCTGCGAGTTGTCATATTTCTGTCCAGCGTGGAAGGGGTTGGGCAGATTTGCGTTGCCACGGAATCCGTTCTCGATCATGTAGCGCAGCGACATCTCGGTGCGGTTGGTGAAGAAGCCGTCCATGTAGACAGGCACGCTGTTGGGATAACTGCTGGTGCAGTAAGGAGTAGCGGGAATCTCCAGGCGGAGCAGGTCGTCGAACTCGGTCTCCCAACCATAGTTGTAGTAACCCATGTATTTGCACATCTGTGCCCAACTGTCGAAACTGTAGGGGTGGTTGATCATACCCGAGCGGCGGATCATGTAGGCCTGCCAGGGGGCGTTCATCTCAGGATAGTTGTTGGGGGCGCCACTGATGGCCGGGCCGATGATGTGTGCGCCATTGTCCTGAGCCCACTTGATGAAGGCTGCATAGCCGGTGGGGGTGTCATAGGCGATGTCGGTGGCATAGGCGGGCTCGCTGATCCACAGCAGGTAGCACATGGGGATGCGACCCTTGAAGATGTCGTTGGCACGGCGCAGAGCATCAAACGAGAAGGTCTGCAGGATGACGCGGCCGCGGGTGTTACCCACGTTGACCTTGCCATTCTTGTAGAAGGGCTGGTCGCCGGGATCGTTGGTGATGATGTTCCAGCCCTGCTCGGCCAGCACATCATACACGCGCTGCTCCATGTTGCCGGGGTTGAGCCAACTCTCCTTGAACTCGACATAGATGCCGGGACGGTTGCCGGTGTCCTCGGGGTCAGCCTCGTAGGCGTGAGCGAAGTCGTACTCGATGAAGTCCATGTACTTGGCGTTGTACTCGCCCTTGGCCTTGATGGCGTTGTAGATCTGCTCCAGGGTCATGCCTTTGTATTCGTCCTTAATCTTATAGGTAAGGATGCGGCGACCATTGGCGTCACGCACCAGGCGCTTACCTTGAGCATAGGCGATCTGGTCCTGAATAGCGCTGATGTACAGGCCATTGCTGTAGACGATATGACCGTTCTCGAAGCGGCCGTTCTCGGTAGCCTTGAAGGTGGGACGAGCCTGCTCGAGTGAACTCTCGTTAAACCAACTGCCTGCGTCGAGCATGAGCAGTTCGGCATAGTAGTAACTCAAGGTGTAGAAGGGGCGGAAGGCGGCCATGTCACGGCCATACTGTGCTTCTGCGTCCTCGCGGGAGAAGCCCAGGCTCATGTAGAAGTCTACACGGCTGGTGGGAACGTTCTCGCTGAAGACGTTCTCGATGTTGGTGGTGCGCTTCAGGTTCTCATCGTGATTGGCAAGCACGATTCCGTCCTTGGTGCACTGCACGTCACTCTCCAGATAGTCGGCACCCATTTCGCGGGCCCAACGCCACGAAGCCTCGGTCTCCTCGGGAGCCCAGAAGGTGGAGCCACGGTGTGCAATGACTGCATACAGGGGCACATAGTCACGAACCTTGGCCAATTCACTGTTCAGTACCTGAACCTCAACACGCTTGGCATCAAGTTTCTCATTGGTGAACTGCTGTTCATCCTCACATGAGGTGAAGGCTGCAAGCACAACGGTGCTCAACAAGCCTACTCGTACGAGATGTTTAAACATAAGTTAAATGGTTTTTAATGAATTAATTATAGTATGAAAAATGATTATTTCTTCTCTTCGACAGCGGTGCCCTTACGGTCAGCCACGAGGTACTGCTCCTCCTTGTAGGTCATGCCCATAAAGAAGATGGCGAGCACGCAAGCCACGATCAGCAGGACGAAGGGCATGTCCCAACCGCCAGTGCTGTCGGCCACGTAGCCGAGCACGGTGTTGGCCAGGATGGCGGTACCGAGCACGTAGCCCATAAAGCCGGTCAGTCCTGCGGCGGTGCCAGCGGCATTTTTCGGAGCCAGGTCGAGAGCCTGCACACCGATCAGCATCACGGGACCATAGATGAGGAAACCGATAGCGATCAGACAAGCAATGACGATGCTCAGGTTGGTCATGTTCTGCCAGTAGATGACGATGGCGACGATGATCAGGGCCATGAAGATCATCGTGGGCAGCGCGCGGCGGCCGTTGAAGACCTTATCGCTCAGCCAGCCGCAGAACAGGGTGCCGGGAATGGCGGCGATCTCATAGGCAAAGTAAGCCCAACCGGCGCTCTTGATGTCAACGCCCTGGTTACTCAGGATGGTGGGAGCCCAGTCCAGACAACCGTAGCGTACCATATAGATAAAGGAGTTGGCCAGTGCGATGTACCACAAGAACTTGTTGGAGAGCACAGTGCGGAAGATTTCCTTCACGCTCAATGACTGCTCGCTCTTCTTCTCATCATAATTCTTGGAGGCACTGCCGCTCCATTTCTCAATGGAGGGCAAACCGCACGACTGGGGCGTGTCGCGGATAAGAACATAGGCGATGATCGCGATCAGAATGGCCACAGCAGCGGGGAAGGCATAGGTACCGATCAGGAAGTACATCTCTTTGTGACTGCCGTAGAACCAGGATCCAAACCAGGCTGCACCATAGGCCGCCATTGGACCGACGAGGGCGCCGCCCACATTGTGAGCGCAGTTCCACACACTCATCCATGTGCCACGTTCCTTGATCGAGAACCAGCGGGTCATTACACGGCCACACGGAGGCCAACCCATACCCTGGAACCAACCTACCATAAAGTTGAAGGCGCCCATCAGGAAGATGGCCAGACCCTTCTGCTCACGGAAGTAGTGTACCGGGATGATCATAAACATCATGGCGATGGCCGACAGGATCAAGCCCAGGGGCAGGAAGCGGCGCGCGTTGCTGCGGTCGCTCACGCTGGCCATCACAAACTTGGAGACACCATAGGCGACGGCGTTCATCGCCAGAGCGGTGCCCAGTTCGCCCTTGGAGAAGCCCAGAGGCTCCAGCATGGGGATTGCCATGGAGAGGTTCTTCCTCACCAGATAGAAACCGGCATAGCCGATAAAGATGCCGACAAAGACTTGCCAACGCAGTCTCTTGTACTTGGCATCGGCCTCGGGACCGGTCTGTTCCGGCTTATAGGCCGGAGGGGCTAAAAAACTTGCCATAATTAGTTGAAGATTTTAAGTTTTAGTTAGATAGTTGATATATATCAAATTGATGTATGATGCTTAAAGCGAATGTTTAAGTTTTTTTTCTCAGAGTCCGTTGGCCTTGCGTGTGGCCTCTACATCGAGGGCGTCGGCAAGGATGCTGATGGGGTTCTCGACGGGCAGGCCGGTCGACATCTCGATCTGCCACTTGCAGGTCTCGCAATCGGTGGCGACCGCCTCGACCTGAGCATCGGCGATGTGCTTGAACAGCACGCTGCCGATGGCCTGCGAGCGCTCGTAATTCTCCTTCTTGAAGCCGTAGGTGCCCGAGATGCCGCAGCACTCCTGCTCCAGCACCTGGAGGTCCAGTCCGGGAATCATGCGCAGCATCTCGATGCTGTAGAGTTGCCAGCCCATACGCTGCATGTGGCAGGCCGTGTGATAGGCGATGCGGCGCTTATAGTCTTGCTTGAAGATGAGTTTGATACTCCCCTCGTCCACAAGGTTGTAGAGAAATCTGGTAGCAAGCATGATGCCGTCGCGCACGTCGCTGGTGTCGATGTCCAAAATGGAGGGGTACTCGTCGCGCAGGTTGAAGGTGCAACTCGAACTCGTGGTCAGCACCGTGCGGTGCTCCGCGTTGACGGCCTGGCGTATCGATGCGGCATTGACGCGGCCTTGGCGGCGGGCCTGCTTGTACAGGCCGTTGGCTATCAGGGCCACTCCGCAACACTGCTCCTTGGCGAGCAGGTGCACGCCATAGCCCACGGCATTCATGACCTTGACCAGATCCTGTCCCAGTCTGGGGAAGTTGTAGTTGACGTAGCAGCCGTGGAAGTAACTGACGTGGTGCGGGTAGGCGCCTTGGCTGCTGGCGGCGTGGCGCTTGTACCACGTCTCAAACTTGGTGCCGCTGTAGGCTGGGAAGGTGCGATGCTTGTCGATAGCCATCACGCTGTCCATCACCAGTTTCACGGGCTTCAGGCCCAGGGTGGCGTTGGTCACCGGTGCCACGAGTGTCGCCATTGTTCCCAGCAGGTCGGTGCTGGCCAGCATCGTGTCGCGCAGGCTGGCGTGCTTGCCAACGGAGGCCTGCATGCGTGCGCGCTGTATGATGTCGGCAATGTGCACGTTGCTCGGGCAGGCCACTTCACAGCGCTTGCAGTTGAGGCACAACTTGAGCATCTTGTCGTAGTAGGCGGGATCCTTCAAGCGGTAGCGCTCCCCATCGGGGCCGGCCTGTTTGGGGCCGGGATAGTCGGTGGTTACAGCGGCAACGGGGCAGACCGTGGTGCAGATCGAGCACTTGGTGCACTGCTCAAAATTGTTCTCGCTGATGTTGCACAGTTGCATTGGTTCAGCCATAATATCCCTCTAAAAAATCATCAATCAAATCGTTATCTAATCTATATCATATCTTCGCTTGTGGGGCAGATCGGCCTTGCAAGCGGGTGGTGGGCTTGTGGTGGTCAGCGGCCGATGATGTCGTGAGCGGCGGCCAGGGCTGTAAGCATCGACACGCCGGTGCCGTCGCCCATCTTGATGGCGTCGTGGCCGCTCAGGACCGAGCCGATGGCCCTCAGGTTGGTGATGGGCTTGCCCTCGATCAGGCAGCGCAGGCTGTTGTCGGTGGCGACGCCATACTGAGTGTAGGCTTGCGCGTTGAGCACACCGAATCGGGTCCAGCATTCGCGGTCGGCGTCAGCATCGACGTCCACACCCAGCACGGGCTCATACACGCGCTCGTAGTCGGCCATGAGGCCGCGGCTGACAAACGAGCCGGTGGCGAGCACAAAATGGTCGGCTTTGAGGGGCATGTCGCCCAGTTTGGCTGTGGTGACGGCGGTGAGCCTGTCTTGGTCGAAGGTGCCGCTCACGGCGGTGTCGCCCATCAGATAGGTGCCTCCCAGCATCCTGAAGTAGTGACGCAACTGGGCCTGCATCCTCATGCCGGCCACAGCGGGCGGCAGGGTGGCTACCAGGCGCAGCGGTTTGTTGACCATAGATTGCAGGGTCCGGAAGTCGTTGTCGTCGTTCTGTCCCAGCACACTGGGCAGCAGCACGAGGTCGGCCTCGTTGGCTAAGGCATTGATCTGCTCAGCCACGCGTTGCAGGGCGCTGTTGCTCATCAGATGCTTGGCCAGGCTGGTCGCGCGCATCTCGCTGGGACTGCGGCGCAGCGATGTGATGTCGCTGGTGGAGAACTCAACGACTTTGACCTCCATGCCCAGGCTTCGCAGCCCTTGGGCGAGCATGCTGTTAGGCTGGTCCAGATAGCCGCGGATAGCCATCAGTGCCACGCGTTTGGCAGGCAGGTGCGACAGGTCGTCGATGCGCATGTGGTCGCTCAGGGTGAGCCATGCGGGCTTGGCGACGCCCATCGGCGTGATGCGCCAGTGGTTGGCGTCGGGGCGGCCTTCCATGTTGATGCCGGCGTCGTCAAGCAGTTGCTTGGCTTCACTGGCCAGGCTGGCGATGCGCTCGGTGCCGATCTTGCGGTAAGGGTGGTTGTCGGGTAGGGTGGCGACTGCCTCTAGCGGTGCGGTGACCTCTTGGCCGTCGATGCTGCCCAACAGTTCCATCGAGCCGCCGTTAAAGAGCAGTGTGCTCTGTCCGCTGGCGACAATGGTGACGCGCTTGCCGTGCTTGGCCAGCGTGATGCCGCAGGTGAGGGCGCTCAGTCCTCCACCCATGATGACGGTGTCCATTCTCATTGTGCGTCCTCCTTTCCTTGTAAGTCTACGACCTTGTCCAGCCCGCACAGCCCCTCATAGATGTGTGCGGTCAATTGGGCTTCGCGCAGGGTATCGCCCCAGGCAACGGGCCTCATGCCTTTCCATCGCTCGTCGAGGAAGGCAGCCAGGTCCTCTTGGGCGCCTTTCACGTCGTGGTTGATCTCGCCCAGCAGCGAGGCTGCACGGCAGGAACAAAGTTTGCCCTGGCAGGTGCCCATGCCCACGCGGGTGCGTCGTCGCAGGTTCACCAGGTTGTGGACGTGCAGTTGGTGCACGGCATATTTGATCTCGCCCACGGTGACGCCTTCGCATTCACACACCAGGGCATTGTCGATGTCGTTGTCCTTCTCGATGCGGGCCGCGAGTGAACCATGGCGGCCGATGGCGGCGCGCTCGCCGAAACTGTATCGCTTGGTCAGGTCGCTCTGGCTGGGGCCTCCCTCTTCCGATCCGGGCAGGGGCTGCGCGGCGGTCACGCAGGGAGCCGTGTTGCCGAGTTTGGCACAGACGGCGTTGGTGGCGATTTCGCCCATCAGTCGGTAGGTCATCATCTTGCCGCCAGTGATGGTGATGAAGCCCTCGATGTCGTCACGCTTGGCGTGATCGAGGCAGACGATGCCACGGCTGATGCTGCGGCCGCTGGGGTCGTCGTCGCTGGCGACCAGCGGCCTGACGCCGGCATAGGCGCGGATGATGCGTGTGGTAGCCAGCGAGGGGGCTATCTTGACACCTTCCTTGAGCAGGACGTCGACCTCTTCGCGGGTCACACGCATGTCGTCGACGGTCTCAATGGGGATATGGTCGCTGGTGGTGCCGATGACACACACGGTGTCGTCAGGCACGAGGATGTCGGCGTTGGCTGGCTTGCGGCAGCGGTTGATGACCATGTTGTTGACGCGGTGGCCAAAGATCAGCAGCGCCCCGCGGGCGGGGAACATCGAGATCTTGGCTCCGGCCATCTGGGCAATGCGTTGTCCCCAGATGCCGCAGGCGTTGACGACGACGCGCCCGCGCACCTCGACGTGGCGCCCGTCACGCTTGCTCAGCAGTTTCACGCCCTCGACGCGGTTCTGGTTGATGATCAGGCCCTCCACCTCGTGGTGGTTGAGCGTCTCGGCGCCGTGCATGCGGGCGTCGAGCAGATTGGCAACGGTCAGGCGGAAGGGGTCGATCGAGGCGTCGGGCACGCGCACGGCACCGATGAGCGACGGATTGACCGCCGGCTCGATGCGTCGTGCCTCGGCGGGGTCGATGATGTCGGCACGGATGCCGGCGCGCTGGCAGGCGTCCACAAAGGTCTGCTGGTACTGCAGGTCGTCCTCGGGCAGGGTGATGAACAGCCCGTCGGTCTCTTCCACGCAGTGACGCGCGATGCGGCGCAGGATCATGTTCTCGCTGATGCACTCGCTGGCGCTCTCCCCGTCGGTCACGGCATAGCGCGCTCCGCTGTGCATCAGGCCATGATTGCGGCCTGTGGCGCCGGTGCTGTAGTCGTTGCGCTCGACGAGCAGCACGCTCAGGCCGCGCAACGCGCAATCCCTCGCGGTGCCGGCACCTGTCGCGCCGCCTCCCACGATGATCACGTCATATTCCTTGTTATAAATGTCGTTTGTTACCATAAATAGAATGTTTAAGGTAGCAAAACTAATCATTTTTGGCCACATGACCGCATCTGGAACCCGAATCCTTGAGGATGACATCCGGGATGGGCGTCATCATGGCCTGATTAGTTTCGCTGCAAAGTTAATTCATCGAAATGGAATGGCAAAATAATTTCGTTAGTATTTTTAAATATTTATTTATTTCTGTATTTTAACTTGCTAAGGCAAAGTAGAATAATTTGATTGATGGATCATTCAGGCCTATGCAAATGGTGTTACGTTTACTGTCGGGATTTGTTTCGTTTATGTCAAAAATGACAGGTGTATTTGCGCGTTTCTGATGAAAAATGAGTTTCGTTTTGATATTTTTCGAAACTTTTTTGCCGAAATATTTGGCGGTTTGTGGTCTTTGGCTTAATTTTGTGCCATCATAAAGGAAACCTATCTGGTTTCGTTGTGTTATTAGCGATGGATTGAATCTGAAACCGAATTTGTTATGACCAAGGAACAACGTCACGAAATCATTATGGAAACGCTCATCAGGCAGGGCTCGGTGCTTGTGTCTGATCTGGTTGAGATGCTCGAGGTGTCGGCTGTGACTGTGCGCAAG
Source organism: uncultured Prevotellaceae bacterium (assembly GCA_900320055.1). Lineage (GTDB taxonomy): Bacteria > Bacteroidota > Bacteroidia > Bacteroidales > Muribaculaceae > Sodaliphilus. The sequence goes on along the minus strand of ONQS01000022.1, from coordinate 12,069 downwards.
GACTTGACCGAGTTGGAGCGTGGCGACCGCCTGTATCGCAGCCATGGCAAGGCGGTGTTGATCAATCCCTATATCAACAACCGGTCGGTCAACGAGAAGGAGAAGTTGGCTACCGACGAGAAGCACGCCATCGGCCGTGAGGCAGCCCGCCTGATCACTCGGGACGACAGCATCGTCATCGCTTCGGGCACGACGGTCCATGCGCTGGCTCGCAACATCCAGCCGCTGCACAAGTTGACGGTGGTGTCGGCGTCACTGGCGGTGAGCAACATCCTCACGCAGCACGAGAACATAGACATCATACAGTTGGGCGGCATGTTGCGTCACAGCAGCCTGTCGGTGGTCGGCGAGTATGCCTCCCGCATCTTGGAGCAGTGCTCGTTCAGCAAGTTGTATCTGGGTGTTGACGGCATCGATATGGAATATGGCATCACCACGACCGAGATGCGTGAGGCTGGCCTCAATCAGAAGATGATGGCTGCGGCACAGAAGACCATCGTCCTGGCCGACAGCAGCAAGTTTGGCCGTCGAGGTTTTGCCAAGATAGCCGATCTGGACGCGGTGGATATGATCATCACCGATGGCGGGGTGTCGCCCAAGATCGTCACGCGCCTCGAGGACCTGGGCGTGGAAGTGATCATCGCCAAGTAACGGCTCCACGAGGGAAAAAGAGCACGTGGCCAGGGAAACACCGTCTCCCGGGCAATCATGAAAAATGAAAGAAAACCCTGAAAGTTTTTTTTAATGCGAATTTCGCTAATCAGTTGAATTTCACGAATTTATATTTATAATTCGCATTCAATGAGTCCAATTCGCGTAATTCGCAATAGCCCCGCAGAGTTTGGGCTGGGCTTCTATGTCATTGCCAAAATGAGGGTGGGGGTAGAGGCGCCTCTAGTGCTGAGAGGCGCCGGCGCTGACGCGGTCGGCAAAGGCCGCATTGCTCCAGACGATGAGGCTGCCGCCGATGGTGTCGGCGCTGATGGTCATCACTCCCAGGTCTCTGCGGTTGCCCATAAGGCCTTGCACGGCTTTTTCTCCCATAACCATACAGGCGGTCGCCCATGCGTCGGCCGTCATGCAGTCGCTGGCAATGACGGTGACGCTCAGCAGGGTGCCTGCTCTGGAGTCGCCCGTGTGCGGGTCGATGATGTGTGACAACTTGTTGCCGTCCTGCATGCGCCACTTGCGGTAGTTGCCGCTGGTGGCAACGGCATTGCTGTCCAGGGCGATGGTCAGGTCGCTGCTGTGGGCTGTGGCGTCGTCGGCCGTGGGCATGTCGACCGAAACCTGCCAAGCCGTGCCGCGGCTGTTCTTGCCGCTGGCCATCACCTCACCACCGATCTCGACGAGCCAGTTGACGGCGCCATTGCGCACGAGCATACGCCCGATTTCGTCGCAGGCCATCCCCTTGGCGATGGAACTGAAGTCGAGCATCACGCGCTGATCCTGCTTGACGATGGTGTCGCCATGCAGGCTGACCTTGTCCATGCCCACAAAGGCGAGTATGCTGTCGAGTTGTGACCGGTTGGGCGCCGTGCCGTTCTTGTAGCCGAAGCCCCAGGCATTGACCAGAGGCATGACAGTCGGGTCGAAGGCGCCGCCGCTCTGTCGCCACACCTGCCGTGAGGCGTTGATGAGCCGTTGCAGGTAGGCGTCGGTGCGTTGGGTCTTGCCCTCGTTGATGGCGCTGATGAGCGACACCCTGTTGTAGGGCGACACACTCATGTCCAAGTTGCTGAGAATCAGTTGCACACTGTCGCTAAGGTCGTGGTCGGCCTCATAGGTGATGTGATAGTCGGTGGTCCACACCACGCCCTCGTGCGAGAAATAGCGCTTGCGGTCGCGCGCGACAAACATCATGATCACGGCGATAGCAAGTGCTGCCAGTATGGCGATGTAGCGTTTCATGTGAGTGGCGATGCGGAGCCGCGCCTGTGTGTTATTACTTCATGAAGTAGGTGAGGTTAACGTACCAGGTGCGGTTTTTGGCCACGTTGTCGTCGAGCAGTTTGGTGTGGAACGACTGACCGATCGAGAAGTTGTAGCCCCCACGGAGTTGCACGCGCTCCAGCAGTTCGCATCCCACACCCATGTCGAGATAGACGTTGACAGGGGGGTAGATATTGAGTTCGTGATGATTGCTTGCCACCAGAAACGAGAACTGCGGGCCCACATAGACCATCGGCATGATGGTGGACTCCAGTCCGCCCAGGCGGTTGTACTTGAACTTGAGGTGCAGAGGCACATCCAGGTAGTGCATCGACACGGTCTCCTTGCCAGCGCCTACGGCGGCCCACATCGGGCGGGCTCCGTAGTTGACCTTGCCCTGCTTGAGGGTGTAGAGGGCGGATGCCTCGACGCCGAAACCGATGCCGCTGAAGTTCATCTCGCTCGTCACGCCCAGTTGCGGCCCTACCATGCGGGTGCTGGGCACGATGTCATGTTGCTTGAAGTGCACTTCGTTGAGGTTGGCACCAGCGGTGATGCCCCATCGCGAGGTGGTCTGTCCCAGGGAGATGGTGCAAGTGAGCAGTAGGGTGGAGAAGAGTAAGGTTAGTTTCTTCATTTGTTATGTGATTGAGTTGATGATTGCTGATAAGTGGTGTGACGGGTCAGAATAGCAGGGCGGCACTCACCGTCCAGTAGCGGTCCTTGCCGTTGACTGTGCTACCCGTGTACTCGCGGTCGACATACTCCAGGGCCTTGGACAGTCCGATGCCGTAGGTGGCGGTGACCCTGAGCCGATTAAACAGGTCGGCGCCCAGTCCCACGTCCCACGAGGTGTAGGTCTTGCGGCTGTCGTAGTTGACCGGGCCGTTGTCGCTGAAGAGGATGGAAAAGCATGGCCCGGTGTAGGCTAGGGGCGCAAACACATGCGACAGGCCCACGATTTCCATGCGGTATCGTGCATATACCGGTATGTCGATAAAGTCGCGCTTATAGACACGCTGGTCGTCGGCCAGACGGTTGTTGCGGTGCGTATACATGACCGATGCCTCGACGCCTAGCCCTACCACTGGCAGCCCCAAGTCGAGAAGGAGACCTCCGCAGTAGCCCACGCGGTTGTCGCTGTTGACCACGTCGCGGTCAAAGCGCAGGTGACCCAGCGAGAGGCCTGCCCTCACGCCCAGGCGTGCTTGCGCCGCGGCGGTCATCGACATGAGCATGACGAGTAGCGTCACCACCAGTGCTCTGTTGTTTCTGTTCATTGCTGTGTCATTTGTTGTTGTTTCAAATGCCAAAACTACACAATATTTTTCAATCCCACGACAGAATTAAGGGTTTTTCTGATTTTTTGGCATCAATTATCAGGTCTTAGCATAGTTTGAGTGGGGCTGCCATAAGGGTGAGGTGTGGTCGGGGTGATATAAAGCAAAACGGCCTCGCACCATGGTGCGGGACCGTCTCGGTGGGCAGTGAGGGATTCGAACCCCCGACCCTCTGCTTGTAAGGCAGATGCTCTGAACCAACTGCGCTAACTGCCCGTGTTGTTGTCAAAAGCGATGCAAAGGTACTGCTATTTTTGGAACCACCAAAAAAAATCGGACTTTTTTTTCAAAAAAAGGCGTTTTTTTTTCAAAAAAGGGCATTTTTTGACCTCGTTGCATGCGATTTTAAGGGAAAAATGGTAACTTAGCGCACGGTTTTCAGTTCTCAGTCTTTAGTTCTTAGTTCTTAGTTTTTAGTTTTTAGTGACAACTACACAACTAACAACTACACAACTAACAACTACACAACTAACAACTACACAACTAACAACTAACAACTAACAACTAACAACTAACAACTAACAACTAACAACTGACAACTACACAACTATACAACTAACAACTATACAACAGACTATGAAGACGAGTTTTATTTTTCTGGCCGACGGATTTGAGGAAGTCGAGGCCCTGACGAGTGTGGACGTGATGCGTCGTGCGGGAATGCCCGTGGTGACTGTGTCGATCAATGCTGGCCGCGAGGTGACCGGTGCGCATGGCGTGACGGTTGTGGCCGACAGTGTGTATGGCGACAACGACTATAGCGATGCCGAGTGGGTGGTGTTGCCAGGCGGAATCCCTGGCGCTCCCAATCTGGCGTCGTGTGAGCCCTTGTGCCAGTTGCTGAACGATCGCGACGAGCAGGGTGGCAAGATTGGCGCGATCTGTGCTTCGCCGGCAGTGGTGCTGGGCAACCTGGGCTTGCTTGCAGGCCGCAATGCCGTGTGCTATCCAGGCATGGAGGAGACTGTCGAGGGTGTGAATTGGGGAAAGACCCAGGTCGCTGTCGATGGCAACATCGTCACCGGCAATGGTCCTGCCGCCGCTGCGCCGTTTGCATTGACCATGGTGTCGCTGAGCATGGGCGAAGACAAAGCCCGTGAAGTGGCCTCAGGCATGCTGCTCGAGTGCTGATTGATACCCCGATTGGGCACAGCAAGAGATAATCGCGCTTTGCGCGTGAAATTCAACAAAATTAGTTATAAAATTTGGCAATGATATAGCAGTTGGCCCGGTCTCTCACCTTGGATGCTGTGGATTGGGCCAACTTCTCTATTATTTCTTTTTTTTATAAACAATGTGGAAAGTTGGCATCTCGAGGTTAGTTTTTGTGGAAAAATGTTGTGGATTAAAAAAAATGGGTATAAATTTGTGGCATCATTTTGGCCGTGTGTGGCCATGAAATCATCCTTGAGACCAAAAGAATCAAGTTAAAACCGACTAACTCTTTTAATTCATACTTAAATTATTAACTATCTTTATTACTTTTTATGAAAAAATTTTTAGCACTTATGTTTGTGTGCGCAGGCTTGACCGCCATGGCCGCACCTCATGTCAACAAGGCTGATCTCGCCCAAGTGAACAAGGGCCAGATGGTAATGAAGGCTAACACTATGGCCAACGAGTTGACCCACAGTATGGTAAGCCAGGAGTTCATGGCTGCTGCCAAGAAGAACGTTCAGCGCACCAGCACCAGCAACCTGGTGAACAAGCGCGCTCCCCGTCGCCTGAGCGATGCCGAGATCATCAACAATCCCTATGTATGCTTCCTGTATGCAGCCACCTATGATGAGAATGGCAACCATGTGGAGGAAGATCCCTTCTTCGCTGGTAGTGGCGCTTACTGGTATCCCGATGCAAGCGATGGCCTGTATTTCGCAGGTTTCTACTGGGATGAGGAAGGCAGCACCTATTACCTGCCTATCAACATTGACTACACCACCGGTGATGTGTCCCTGACATGGGGTCTGCTGTTGCGTAACGACACCACTACCAATGGTGGTGGCCGCAACCGCATCGACACCGTTCGCTGGCATGCTATTTTATCAGAGGACTACTTCTTGAACAATCAGCAGAACGACTGCAAGGGTCACATCTATGAGGATGGCTCGATCATCTTTGACGACAACTACGTTTACTATCGTGAAATGTACATCAAGCACTACACGAACGGTAGTCTGACGTCTACCGACACCATTGCCAATGTAACCGTGTACATGGGCACCGAGATCCTCGCTGCCAACGGTATCCTCAACTACACCAATGAGAAAGACAACAAGGCCGCTAGCAGTTACACCTATATGTTCCAGAACGAGACTGCCGACAGTCTGTTTGTTGGTAACATGTGGAACTATGGTGTGCCCAATATTGTCCTGACCATCAACAGCGACGCTAAGGCCAACTACAACTGCATCGGTGAGGTTGGTGAGGATGGCACAACGTATCTGGAAAACCCCATCTGGGACATCGACGACTCTTGGATCGAAGGTGGTCTGGGCATGTGCTACGCCATTGGTGGCTACACCATGACTGAGGATGGACAGTACATCGATGAGTTTATCTGGGGCTTTGAGGGTGATGTCACTCCCGACCAGATCACTTGGGACTACTCCGCTCCCTGCAACGGTTATCACCTGTTCTATGGCTATAACAACAACAAGTTGACTTGGCTCAACGGTGGCAAGTTTGAAATGCCCGCACCTCCCGCACCCGAGTTCGTTCGTGGCGATGTCAACGGTGATGAGGTTGTTACCATCGACGACGTTACCGCTCTGATCGACGCCCTGCTCAAGGACGACTTCGACAACGTGGGTGAAGGCACCGACTGCAACGAGGACGGCTCGTACACCATCGACGACGTTACCACTCTGATCGACTATCTGTTGAAGGGTCAGTGGTAATCATCATCACCGAGTGGTGAAACGTCAATGGGCGCGCCCCATTGATCAACAACAACATGGCAGGTATCCTCAAGGATGAGGGTGCCTGCCATTGCTATGCGGTCGACGCCCCCACCACTTTTTTTATGGGATGAGGGCGGTAAGTGCCCTGATGTGGAGCAAAATGGGTTAAAGATTGAAAAAAGCGGTAAAACCTTAGATGTGAATGAAAATAATTCAGTAATTTTGTGTGCGTTATATATGGTGCCGTCCATTCCCGGAGGTGGAGTGGGGGCTTGTGGTCATGACGCGAACAACTAATCGAGACAAAACCTATAAAATAGTAGTATTACGATAATGAAGAAAATATTTGCTCTGCTGAGTTTGGGCCTGTGTGCGGTGGCTGTGTGTGCCGCGCAGCAGGTCGGTAACGTGAGCCAGGCGCAGATGCTTGGACCGCGCATCTGCCTGTTACAGGTGTATGACTGGCAGGAGAACGCTGCTGGTGATGTCACTGTCACTAAGGGTGACCCCTTCTATGACGGCGGCTGGACGACGACGATCGAAGCCGCTGGCCAGGAGGGCTACCTGACCATCGAGGGTGGCTTTACCCACTATACCGTATCGCAACCGCTGCGTGTGGACTATAGTGCGGGCACCGTTACCCTGGAGGTGACCGATGATCCCATCGGCACGCTGACGGGCACGACGACCACTGTGACTGATGCAGGCACGATCACTGTCGACAGCACCCAATACTTCTATGTTGTGAACGAGGCGTGGCTGGTCGATGGCGCCGCATTGAGCGATGTGAAGGGCGAGATTCTCGAGGATGGCTCGATCCATATCGCTGGTGGTTTTGCCTACTACATCGAGACTATGAAGAAGACTACCATCAGGACCAAAGATGGCCAGACCCAAGTGGTGAACGACGAGACCAAGACGGTGTCGCGGCTGTATCGCAACACCTGGCTCAGAGTGCCCAACGGCACGCACGAGTTTGTGGGCGTGGAGGATGGCCAGCGCCATGTGGTGGATGTGTGCATCCGCCAGTCGGGCGACACGGTCTATGTGGCCAACCTCTATGGCTATGGCATGCCCGAGGTGCACATGGAACTTGCCGCGGGCGGCACGATGGACTTTACCTGCCAGCCGATCCGCGATATCCCCGACACGATGTCGCCGAAAGGCGTGGGGTCGTGGCTGAACATGACGCAGACGGGCAGCGGCGTAACAGCCGGCAACACCGGCAACGCAACGCCCGATGCCATCACCTGGGGATTGACCACACCTTGGGACAATGAGATGACGTGGCCTGGATTTGACAGTAACAAGTTGACCTATGCCGACGGCTCCAAGTTTGTGGTGCCCGGTGGGGAAGAGCCGTTCACTATCGGTGACGTGAACCGCGACGGGAGCGTCAACATCACGGATGTGACTACCCTGATCGACCACCTGCTCTCGGGAGACTTCACCGACGCGATCGACTTCAGCGCCGCTGGTGCCGACTGCAATCAGGATGGCGGCATCAACATCACGGATGTGACCGCTCTGATCGACATCTTGCTGGGCAGCAATTAAGACACATATTTCCTGGAAACCGCACCAGGCACGGGGACGATACCTGCACAAGAGCATGGGGATCGTCCCCGTGCTTTTTGTGCTTGCGCCGATGCGCCGTCGAGGCGTAACTTTGCGGGTCATCGGATCGAGGCGATGAGTCAAGTTGTTAGTTGTTAGTTGTTAGTTGTATAGTTGTTAGTTGTTAGTTTTTTAGGGATGCTAATAAGCCAGCGAGTTATTGGCTTGCGAAACGTAATTTTTTTTGGCAATGATATAGAAGATGGCCCAAACCCTGCGGACCTAATGCGAATTATGCGTATTTGACTCATTGAATGCGAATTTTTAATATTTATTCGTAAAAATTCGTCTCATTGGCGGAATGAGCATTAAAGATCTGACAGGGTCAACTGCTATATCGTTCCCCATTTTTTTTAATTGAAGAACCATGAAGGACAAACAAATGAGAGTGACCCTGGTGCAACCCCAGGGAATGCAGCCGCTCGTCAATGGCGAAGCGGCCAAGTGTGGCCAGGCTGTGCTGGCCCAGAACGTGCGTGAACGTGACCATGCCCTGCAAGTGACAGGGCAGCCTGTGACGAGAGGCTCAATCGCGCCTGGAGCGAGACTGCTCGCGATGGTCGACGGGCACAGCGTCACATGCAGTGGCAGCGTGGTAAGTGTCGACGGCCAGCGTGTCACCACTGTCGAGGGGTCGGTGGTGGGTGCCCATGCCATCGGCCCGATGATGGTGATTGTGGCCAGTGGCGGTGTGACCTATCTGTCGCCGACGGCCGACGGCTGGGAAGTGATGAATCCATCGGATGCGGTGCCAGAACTGGCCTTTACCGCCAATATGTCGACCCTGAGCACCACAATAGCATCCTATGAGTTTGCCAATCCCTATCGGCAATGGCGCGCCCCGTTGAGCGATGTGGATACGGCTTCGCTGGCGGGACTGTTGCGCACGGCTTGGTATGGCTTGGCCGCTGACATCAGAGCCCTGGGCCGCCACGCGTCGCCCATGCTGGTGCGGTGGGCGGTGCGCCTCCAGGATGACACCTACCTGTGGATGAGTGATCCCGTGAGGGTAGGCGACGATACGCTGGCCAATGCCGACCGCATTGCCGCTCAGGTCGATAGTGGCAATGACGGCTTTACGGGCACTCAGTCCACTACCTTGCCCATGCGCCATTATGCATTGGACATTAGCGTCACGCGCGGCATCGCCGAGCAATGGCTGCCGCTGGTCAAGAGTGTGGATGTGCTGGCTACCGACGAGGCCACCCTGCTCAGTGCCGGCCATGTGCTGGATTACCGCTGCCTGACGCGCACGACGGGCCCCAGAGAATATGTGCTCGAGATGGCACTGTCGCGGCGTGGTGCCAGCGCCATCTCTCAGCAGTTGGCCGCATCGCCTTGGCGCTTGGTGGCTACAGCCCCCGCTAGCATGACCTTGCAGGGCAGTGACTTTGTGGCCCCCGTCGTGGGCATGACGTGGAGCGCCTCGCAGTGTGCGGCACTGGCTGCGCCGTTGCAGGCCAGTGATGTCGTGTGTTCGACCGCATCGGGCGGACGCCTGTATTGCTGTACCCGCGCTGGCGATGTCATTGTCACACCTGCTGGCAATGCGCTGGTCGAGCAGCACCGGCGCAGTGTGCTGGGCGCGGTGCCGCTAGCCATGGCTGTGGTGACAAGGCCCTTGTATTCGGGGGGATTCGGGCGCTATCCGGTGTATGTGTTCAGCGACGACGGCATCTATGCCATCCCTCAGAGCGCGGGCGGTGTGCTGGGTGAGGCCCGCTTGGTCGACAGGACGGTGATTGCTGCCAGTGTCGCTCCTGTCGAGGCCGGACGCGACATCTGGTTGCTGTCGCGACATGGCCACTTGTGTCGCTTGAGCGGATCGGCACTCACCGTGTGCCAGCCAGACGTGACCTACCGCTCCTTGGCATGGTGCAATGCCCATCGGGAGTTGTGGATGCTGCCTGCGAGCGGCTATCCTGTGGTGATGATGGAGCGGGGCACGATGAGTGTGCGCACTGTCGCTGCCGCCCAACTCTATAGCGACGCGCGTCATGCCCTGGCCGTAACCCGCGATGGTGAGGTCCTGGACCTGGAGCGGGAAGGCGCTGCGATGATGCCGGTGGCTTGGACGACTCATCCGTTTGAACTGAATCCGCTCATGGCGCGAACCGTCAAGCGTGTGGTGTGGCACCTGAGCGGCGACGAGGTATCGCTCTCGTTGCGGGTGGTGGGCCAGCGGGGCATCATGGCTCAGGATATCGATATGAGCATTACCCAAGTGGCGGGTGCCGTGAGCCAACCTCTGGCGGCTCCCACGCCGGCTTGGCGGGCGCGCACACTGCGCCTGTCGCTGACTGGCGAGGCGCGGACCGGCACACTGTTGATGAAAACCCTCATCTATAGCCACCAGTGAATGTCATGGATAACACATTATATAATAATATGGCCGAAGTGCTGGCCGAGAACCAGCGGCGGCTCGAAGCGATGGCCCGTGACCGCTATGATCCGCTAGCCGGAGTGGGGTGCTGGGGCGACCGAGTCGATGTGGGAGGCAATCTCGTGCCGCGGGCAGTATTGGAACAACGGCCTGACTATGCCTCGCTGCCCGGACTGGAGCAGGAGCGGATCCGCATCGGTGAGGACTTTGAATACTGGTGTGCCCGCTGTGTGACCATCAAGGACAAACAGAGCGGACGCAATGTGCCGCTGATCCTGAACCGCCCGCAGCGGCGGCTGCTGGCTGTGATGGAGAACCAACGCGCCGCAGGCCGCCCTGTGCGGGTGATTCTGCTCAAGGCGCGCCAGTGGGGCGGGTCTACGCTGGTGCAGATGTACCTGGCATGGATGCAACTGGTGCGTCATCGGGGATGGAACAGCCTCATCTGCGGCCACTTGCATGCTACGAGCAAGGGCATAAAGCGCATGTATAACCTGCTGCTGCGCAACTATCCGCGCCAACTGCTTGATGATGCGGGCGACTCGGTGCGCTTCACCAAACTCGAGGGACAAACCAACGTGCAGCAGATCGAGGCCCGCGATTGCCTGGTGATCACGGGGAGTTCGCGCAGCGAGGATGCCGTGCGTGGCTACGACATCTCGATGGCCCACCTGAGCGAGGTGGCCTTCTGGCAGGCCAGCGCGATGCATAGTCCCGACGATGTGGTGCGCAGCGTGTGTGGCAGTGTCGCACTCAAGGCCGATACTGTCGTCGTGCTCGAGTCGACGGCCAATGGTGTGGGTGACTTCTTCCACGACGAGTGGCTGCGGGCAGAACAGGACCGTAGCGACAAGGAACCCGTGTTTGTGCCATGGCATGAGATTGACCTGTACTCCCTGGCTGTGGACGACGCGGCGGCTCTGTGGAGCGGGATGGACGAGTATGAGCATCAGTTGTGGGCCGATGGCTGCACGCTTGAGCAAATCAACTGGTATCATCAGAAACGCCGTGAGTACAGGAGCCACGAGTTGATGATGGCTGAGTATCCCAGCAATGCCAGCGAAGCGTTCACGACAAGCGGGCACAATCCGTTTGTGGGCAAGGACCTTGACCGTCTGCAGCAAGGCTGTGCGCTGAGTCCTGTGCTGGTGGGTGATATCCAGGGAGCCGGGCTGCGCGGTGCCGACGCTAAGCGTGGTGTGTGCTTGGTGAGTGTGCCCCTAGGACGGCTCAAGGTATGGGAACAGCCCGAGGTGGGGTGTGGCGTGACCACGCGCTATATGGTGGTTGTGGACGTGGGCGGACGGTCCGATGACAGCGACTACTCGGTGATTGCCGTGTGGCGCCTGCCGCAACCCGAGCGCAAAGCGGCCATCGTGGCGCAATGGCGCGGACACATCGACCACGACCTGCTGGGATGGAAGTCGATGCAACTGGCGGTGTACTATAATCATGCGCTGCTGGTGGTGGAGAGCAACACGCTCACCAACGAGGCTGCCCGTGCGGGCGAGAGCGAGTACATCCTGCAAGAAGTGTCCCGCGAGTATGGGATGATCTATAAGCGCGATGGCAAGAAGTTGGGATTTCACACCAATGTGAAGACCAAGCGTATGGCCATCGCAGCGCTGATCGAGGCCCAGAGGATGCAATCCTATGTGGAGCGTGACATCGATGCCGTGAACGAAATGCGCGACTATGAGGATCATAATGGCCGCTATGCCGCTCGTCCAGGCAAGCACGACGACATCTTGATGACGCGTGCCATCGGCCTGCTGGTGATGCAGGATCGGGCGGTGGTGCCCAGTAGCGATGGCCCCGACCCGTCGGAGTTTGGCGACGGCTGGATGGCCTATTCGCAGCCTCGGAATCTTGAAAGACCGTTACGTGTGCGCTGACA
>ONQS01000008.1 GCA_900320055.1 uncultured Prevotellaceae bacterium | reverse complement strand
TTGTTTTCGTTATATAAAAAAGGACGACTGTTGTCGTCCTTTTTGGCGGAGTGACCGAGATTCGAACTCGGGATACGCTTTTGACGTATACACGCTTTCCAGGCGTGCCTCTTCAGCCACTCGAGCATCACTCCTGTCGCTAAATGCGGGGCAAAGGTAATACAATTTGGCGGATAATAACAACAAAACGCACTTTTTTTGTTATTTTTGTGGCGATGAACAACGAGAACCGACTGCAAACATATAGCCATACCGGAGGCGCCGACCGTCAGGATCCTCGAGTGAAGCAACTGGCTGTGGATGTGCTCAGATGGCTGCCTTATGACCCCAACGATGACCAGATGCTGGTGATTGTGGCACTGGCCCACTTCCTGCTATACGCCCCCGAGCGGTCGGTCTTCATTCTGGGCGGTTATGCCGGCACCGGCAAGACGTCGCTCACTGGAGCCATCGTCAAGGCGCTGCATCAGCAGGGCGTGAAGTCGGTGCTCATGGCGCCCACGGGCAGAGCCGCTCACATCTTTGCCGACTATTCTGGTCACCCGGCCTATACCATCCACCGCAAGATCTACCGCCAGCAAGGGTATGGCATCGATGCCTTCGGTCTGGCCGATAACAAGCACACCAATACCGTGTTTATCGTCGATGAGGCATCGATGATCAGCAATGCCAGCGACGGATCGATATTCGGCAGCGGACGGCTGCTGGAAGACCTGATCGGCTATGTGTATAACGGATTGGGGTGCAAACTCGTGCTCATGGGCGACAACGCGCAGTTGCCCCCCGTGGGTCAACTCGTTAGTCCCGCCTTGGACGACGAGATACTGCGCTCGCTGGGCCTAACGACCTACGGCACATTTCTGAGCGAGATTGCGCGTCAGGCTCAAGAGAGCGGCATCCTGCACAACGCGACCCTGCTGCGCCGTGCCATGGAGGATGGGATGCTAGGAAGGCCGCATTTCGACTTGGAGGGCATGGAGGATATCACTACCGTGTCGAGCGAATTCCTGCTCGAGACCCTCAGCGACTGTTATGACCGCGACGGCATGGGCGAAACTATCATCGTTACCCGCAGCAACAAGCGAGCCACATTATTCAATATGGGCGTGCGCAACACGATACTCTACCGTGAGGACCTGCTGGTCAACGACGACATGCTGCTAGTAGCCAAAAACAACTACTTCTGGGCCCGCGACTATGAGGAGATGGACTTTATAGCCAATGGCGACGTGTGCCGTGTCAAGCGCGTGTGGGGCGATATCGAGCATCGCTACGGGTTGCGCTTTGCCAACGTGACGGTAGAGTTTCCCGACCATGACGGTGTGGAGATGGATTGCAAGATTGTGGTTGACTGCCTGCTCAGCGACACCCCCGCGCTGAACCGGGAACAGAGCGACCGTCTGTTTAACGAGGTGTGGGAAGAACTCTCTGGCGACAAACGCGAACGCTACAAGCAGTTGAAGGAGCACCCTTACTTCAACGCGCTGCAAGTCAAGTATGCCTATGCCGTAACCTGCCACAAGGCCCAGGGCGGCCAGTGGCGCAACGTGTTTATCGACATGGGAGGCATCATGCCCGATGCGATGCAGTCGATGGACTTCTACCGCTGGCTCTACACAGCGATGACCCGCGCTCGTGACCGCGTGTACCTCATCAACTGGATCAACGATCCTGCCGAGATGTGATGGCGCTATCATTCTATCAGATAAATTATAGGGAATGAAAGGTCGTGATTATTTGTTTTTTAGTATCTTTGCCCACTCAAACCCATCAATCCTCATATCACAATGACGAGACAGAGACTTCATCGATTGGCTATCGCAATGGTTGCCGCCATGGCATGGCTGGGTGCAAGTGCAGATATCCCAGCAAGTTATTACAGCACACTTGACGGCAAGAGCGGGCAAGCGCTAAAGGACGCCATCCACAACTTGGCCAAGCAACACACCATGCTCAGTTACAGCAGTCTGTGGGTCTACTTTGCCGAAACCGACTGCCAAGCAGAAGACGAGAGCAAGGTGTGGGACATGTACAGTGACAAAACCTACTACTTCAGAGGCGGAAGCAGTGGCGTGTATGGCATGCACAAGGAGCACTCGCTGCCCAAGAGTTGGTGGGGCGGATACGGCACAAATGATGGATATGCCGGTTACACCGACATCAACCACCTCTACCCTGCCGATGGAGATGCCAACATGGCCAAATCCAATTACCCGCTGGGCGAGGTTTCGCAAGCGACGTTTGACAACGGTGTGACTCGAGTGGGCTCTCCCAAAACGGGTCAGGGCGGTGGCTGTAATACCGTGTTTGAGCCTGATGACCGCTACAAGGGCGACTTTGCGCGCACCTACTTCTATATGGCCTGCACCTATCAGGACTACACTTGGAAGTATACCTACATGCTGAACAACAGTACGTGGAAGACGCTCAATGAGTGGTCAACCGAACTGCTGTGCCGATGGGCTCGCGCCGATGCCGTGAGCGACAAGGAGGTGAACCGCAACGACGCTGTCCAGAAGTATCAGAACAACCGCAACCCGTTTATCGATTTTCCCGAGTTGTTTGAATATATCTGGGGCGACCGCCAGGGTCAGGTGTTCTACCTGAACGATGCGGGAACGAGCAGCGACACGACCACCTACACCGGAGATCCCGAACTGATAGCCCCGACTCAGGGCACCGTACTCGACTTTGGTGAGGTGGCTTTGGGCAAATCTCTGGATTACACGCTCTACATCAAGGGCCGTGGCCTGAACAATCCGCTGACGCTGCAATTGTACCGTTACGATTACGAGATGTTCAGCATACCCGTCAACTCGGTGAGCCGCACGGCCGCAAACAGTGCCGACGGCTATCCGCTTCAGATCACCTACACGCCAACGGGTATCGGTGAACACACGGCTCGCCTGCTCATCTCGGACGGAGGTCTAACGGGCAGCGTTGGCGTTGAGTTGCGTGCACGCTGTGTTGCGGTTCCCACGCTCAGCACCCTGGAAGCCTTGAGCGCGACGAACATCTCGTCGACGGGTTATACTGCCAACTGGAAGCCCTCGGCCCAAGAAGTGGACTACTACGTCATCACCCGCACCGTCTATAATCAGGATACAGGAGAGACTCTGACCGAGACCTTCACCACCGACGATGGCTACACGACGTCCTACACCTTTGAGGATCGCCACGCCGGCGAGACCCACACCTACTATGTGCAAGGCTACCGCTTGGGCTATCTGAGCGACCCGTCGAATGTAATCACCGTTGACGCCAGTGGCCTCACAGGCCTCGAAGCCGACAAGCCGATACAGGTGCTCACGATGGATGGCGCTATCCTGATCAAGTGCAGCGAGAATGTGGGTCAAGCCGATGTCTATGACATGGCTGGCCGCCTTGTGCTGCACATCGACAACCTGGCCGACGACATGATCATCGACCTGCCACGAGGCATCTATCTGCTGAAGACGTCTACTTGCCGTCAGGCCTGGAAGGTTGCCGTAAAATAACGCAACGCATTGATTATCAATCGAGTAACCTAATATCCAATATCTTTTAGGTTTCTATCAACAATAAACGGTTGACCCTGACGGGCCAACCGTTTGATTATGAATCCTGATAACAGGGTTGCTTTACTCCTTGATGAGGTTGCCACCTTCCTTCAGAGCCTCCTCGTTGAGGGGGATGAGGTGCCAGTGACGTTCGGGAAGAGTCTTCTTGAGAGCCTTGAGGACACTGTCGATGGTCACCATGGGGCGAACCTTGAGCAACGAACCCAGCACGATCATGTTGAAGGTCTTGGAGTTCTTCATCTCGATAGACTTCTCTGTAGCATCGATCGGATAAATCTTGATGTCGGTGCGGGTAGGTTTCTTGTGGATGCCGTAGGTGTCATACATGAGGATGCCACCAGGCTTAACCTTGCTCTCAAACTTGTCAAGAGACTGCTGATTGAGGACGACTACCACGTCGTAGGTGTTGAGCACAGGCGAACTGATGCGCTCATCGCTCACGATAACGGTAACGTTGGCGGTACCACCGCGCTGTTCGGGACCATAAGAGGGCAGCCAGCAAACCTCCTTGTCTTCCATCAGACCAGAGTAGGCAAGGATCTTACCCATAGACAATACACCCTGTCCGCCGAAACCGGCAATAACTATTTCATTAATCATAGTGTCTTCTAAATTTTAGCGTTGAATACCATCTTCTAAGTTCTTCAGGTCTCCCAGGGGATACTTGGCGAACATATTCTCTTCCATCCACTTGTTGGCCTTCTCAGGTGTGAGTTTCCAACCCGTGTTGCAGGCGCTGACGATCTCGACAACCGATGTGCCCTTGCAGTTGATGCTGTTCTCGAAAGCCTTGCGCAGAGCGGCTTTGGCCTTGCGTACGTTGGCGGGAGTGTGTACACTCTGACGTGTTACGTAGCAGGTACCGTCGAGTTGAGCCAGCAGCGGTGTGATGGCCAGGGGATAACCATTGAGGTCCGGACGGCGTCCGTAGGGGCAGGTAGCGGTCTTCTGACCCAGCAGAGTCGTGGGCGCCATCTGTCCGCCGGTCATACCGTAGATAGCATTGTTGATGAAGATGATAGCGATGTTCTCGCCACGGTTGCAAGCGTGAATCGACTCGCAAGTACCGATAGCCGAGAAGTCACCATCGCCCTGATAGGTGAACACCAGGTTCTCGGGCCAGAGTCGCTTAACAGCGGTAGCCAGAGCGGTAGCGCGTCCGTGCGGAGCCTCCTCCCAGTCGACGTCGATGTAGTTGTAGGCAAAGACGGCGCAGCCCACGGGGGAAATGCCTACGGTCTTCTCAGCAACACCCATTTCCTCGATGACCTGTGCAACGAGTTTGTGTACAACGCCATGGCTGCAACCAGGGCAATAGTGCATGTGAACTTGGTTCAGCAGCGTGGGTGCAGAATAAACTTTATTCTCAGGTTTAATGATATCGTTAAGTTCCATTGCGTTATTACTTATTAATGAGTTTCTCTTTCAGTACGTTCAACAGTTCGTCGGGTGTAGGCACATTGCCACCGAATCGGCCATAGTGCTCAACCGGCATCTTGCACTCTACAGCAAGTTTCACATCCTCGACCATCTGGCCTGCGTTAAGTTCGACGCAGAGGATGCCCTTGACGTTCTTGGCGGCCTCGCGGAGTTGCTTCTCGGGGAAGGGCCACAGGGTGATGGGACGGAACATGCCCACCTTGATGCCCTCGGCGCGAGCCAGTTCCATCGTCTTCATGGCGATGCGGGCGGTGGTGCCAAAAGCGGTGATCAGGTAATCGCAGTCCTCAACGTCGATGAGTTCGCAACGGGTCTCATTCTTCTCGATCTCGCGGTAGCAAGCCTGGAAGCGCCAGTTGTTCTCCTCCATCTTGTCATCGTCAAGTTCGAGGCTGGTCACTACATTGCTGGGACGCATACCCTTGCGACCGTTAACGGCCCAGGGGCACTGCTCGCGGATCTGCTCCTCGGTGCGGCGCGGACGCTGCTCGGGCAGAACCACCTTCTCCATCAACTGACCGATGGTACCATCGGCAAGGATCATTGAGACGCAACGATATTTGAAGGCCAGGTCAAATCCCAGAGCGACCATGTCGGCCATCTCCTGTACACTGCTCGGAGCGAGCACGATCATGTGGTAGTCTCCGTGACCGCCACCCTTACAAGCCTGGAAGTAGTCGGCCTGTGAAGCGTGGATGGTGCCCAGACCGGGGCCACCGCGCTGCACGTTGATCAACAGTGCGGGCACCTCGCTGGCAGCGAGATATGAAACGCCCTCTTGCATCAGGCTGAAACCAGGGCTGGAGGTAGAAGTGCAGACAGCCTTACCGGTCATAGCACCGCCATAGACCATGTTGATGGCAGCGACCTCACTCTCGGCCTGCAAAACAACCATGCCAGTGGTTTCCCAAGGCATTTCTTCCTCGAGTTTCTCAAGCACCTCACTCTGCGGAGTGATCGGGTAGCCGAAATATCCATCGGCGCCGTAGCGGATCATAGCCATGGCGAGGGCTTCGTTACCCTTCATCAATGTTACTTTATCGTTCATATTGTTCGACAGTAGTTTAAATGGTTAGTCACTATTATTTCTCCATCACGCGATAAACCTCGATGCAAGCATCGGGGCATACGAGAGCACAACTCTGGCAACCGATACAAGCCTCGGGTTGCTCCATATACGCGAAATGATATCCGCGGTCATTCACCTCTTTCTCTTTGAGGTTCAGCACATTGCATGGGCATGCCACAACACACAGGCGGCATCCCTTGCATCGTTCCGTATTCACTACTACGGCTCCATGAATTTTTGCCATAAATCTAGATATAGTTTAAAGGTTATAAATAGTTAGTCTTACGATTACCGCAAAAATACTTCTTTTTGGGGACATGACAAGCAAAAATGTATGATTATTTACCAACAAATGATGATTTTTTGCTGAAATAAGCTGATATAGCATAAAGCGGGATGTTTTCCATCCAACCCTCATCTTGATAAGGTTTCATTGATATTCTCAGGCCCTTAAACTCACTATGACTATTAATGAATGTCCTCAAGGACTTGGAACGCACATTGGTTGCGGCTTTAACTTCTATCGGAATTATCCGTTCATCGGTTTGCACGACAAAGTCTATTTCAACTTGTGAGTCATTAGTGCTGTAATAGGAGATGGGCATTTTGCACGGAACAAGTTGAGATAGCACAAAAGCCTCGGCAAAAGCACCCTTATACTCCACAAACACGTCATCACCAACCAATATCTTGCTTGCGGGAGCTCCGATTTGGGCTCCCAGCAAGCCCACATCAAGTGCAAAAAGCTTAAACACATTCTGCTCTTGATAAAACTTAATGGGCATATTCAACTTGTTAATGCGATGCACCTTGTACACCAGCCCCGCCTGCAATAACCATTCTATTGCTACAGCAAACTCATTGGCACGTCCCCCTTTTTTCAGTTCACTGTACTGAAATTTCTTGTTTTCTTTGGCCAGTTGATGCGGGACACTATCCCAGACAAGTTGTATGCGTGGCACTTCACGTGATTCGGCATGCTTTGAGAAATCCATCTGGTAGTCATTTAGAATCTGATTTTGGATGACGCGCACACCTTCAGGGCCAGCACCTCCCAGATAGGCACTAACAACGCCAGGCATTCCTCCCACAAAAAAATACTGCCTTAGCAATTCAATAAAGAGTGAAGACGCTGCATTCATTGTCTCCCAATCCTGTTCGTATAAGACTTTCACCAACTGTTCTTTTTCTAGCGCCAACAGAAACTCTTCAAAATCCATGGGATAGAGATTCATCACCTCCACTTTCCCAACCGGAAAGGAAATGCCTTGATGCAAACTGATACCCAATAATGAACCTGCAACTGCAATATGATATTGAGGTGCATCCTCGCAGAAGTATTTCAAGGCTGTCAACGCACGAGGATACTCCTGGATTTCGTCTAGAATGATTAATGTTGTCCCTGGCTGTATATCAACATCCGCAGTTGCCGAGAGAGCTCGTATCATGCGCGAAGTGTCAAAATTGAAAAATATCTGGTCTAGATTATCCTGCTTCTCGCAGTTTATATATGCTACCGATTGATACTCTGTTACGCCAAAATGTTGCAGTAACCAGGTTTTTCCCACCTGACGTGCACCATTCAATATTAGTGGTTTTCGGTCCCGCTTGGCCTTCCACTTTATTAAATCATTGATTAACAACCTCTTCATGCCGTTTTTACATTTTTTCGGACGTTCAACAGGTGCAAATTTACATTTTTTCGGACGTTCAACAACACATAATCAACATTTTTTTGGACGAATACTTGAGTTATTGGCGACTCTAATGATAATTGTTATAAAGTTAAAACAAAGTATAAATACCATTAAAATAGTACGAATTCATTATTATTCTTGATATCTTTGCGAAAAATCATTATAAAAATTATTGTATTATGAAAACTATGGTATTACTTCTCGTCTCATTGATGCCATTTGCTTTGTTTTCACAAAGCAAATCTAACGATGTGGACATTAAAAAGCCCATGCCCTCAGAAATAGTTATTTCTCCAGCATCTTATGAAAATGTGCTTACCGAAAACACGCTTAACTTGGAGGTACGTTTAATAGATAAGAGCCAAGGTAATGATCAACTATATGCCGTCAGATTGTCAGGGCTTCGCTCCAAATCAGACAGAAGGCTACTTTTGGTTGAAGCACAGCCCATTATACTGACATTAAGTGATGGTAAGGTTTTGGAATTTGAAACTGTTGGCGCAGGCGTTAACGAAGTCAACATTTCAGAATCCCACGGCATAGATGACGACCTCGTCTTTTTGGTTTCGCGTGAGCAAATCAAGGAAATCATACAAGGTAGAATTGTAAATGTGCGTTTTGCGCTCAACGGTTCAAGAATGATTAACTACAAGGTCGAGAATAATCGTTTCTCTGAGGCCTTGAGTCAGCAACTCGAAGTGATTGATGGCAATGAAAACCCGATGCAAGGTGACATGGACAGATACCTTGTGCCATTACAGATGGTCACTCCTGAAAGGTAACCAACTACACCCAAATCGCCAGGCCTTGATAACGCAGAATCACACTTTAGATTGTCTCTGGTGACCTTAACTACAGTCTGAAAAGCATTCAATTTAATGTTAATAGGAAAAATGCAAGGCGACGGGACCGTGATGGTCTCGCCGCCTTGGCTATTGACGGGGGCTCGCGCCCTTGTAAAGTTCTTAGTTGTTAGTTCTTGTAGGCGTCGATGATATTGTCGATGCTGTCATCGATGCGCATGCGGTAGAACGAACGCCATACGAAGAAGATGGCTACGAGTACCAGCACGATGCCTGCATAGGGTGCAACGGCGCTGAAGTTGGGGCTGATTGCCATCTCCATGGCCAACAGACCGAACAGGGTGGTGAACTTGATGATGGGGTTCAAGGAAACTGAAGAGGTATCCTTGAAGGGGTCACCAACGGTGTCACCGACAACGGATGCGTCGTGCAGATCGGTACCCTTGAGGTCGAGGTCGACCTCAACGACCTTCTTACTGTTATCCCAACTACCACCGGCGTTGGCCATGAATACGGCCTGGAACAGACCGAAGAGTGCGATCGAGATGAGGTAAGAAACGAAGAGCGAAACGGCATTGTTGCCACCCACGCTACCGGGCGAAGCCAAGCAGGCAAAGCCGAGAGCGAAGAAGAAGATGGCCAGGAAGATGTTGAACATACCCTTCTGAGCATACTGGGTGCAGATCTTAACGACCTCGACAGAGGACTTGGTGTCGGCCTTTTTGGGAGCGTTGGGATCGAGTTTGATGTGGTCCTTGATGAATGCAACGGCGCGGTTAGCACCAACGGTAACGGCCTGGGTCGAAGCACCGGTGAACCAGTAGATCACACAGCCACCGAGCAGGAAGCCGATGATGGTGTAGGGATTCAACAGGTTGAGCAGGCTGGCGGGATCCACGCCGAGGGTCTTCTGGATCACAAGGATGATGGAGAAGATCATGGTGGTGGCACCAACGACTGCTGTACCGATGAGCACGGGCTTGGCAGTGGCCTTGAAGGTGTTGCCGGCACCGTCGTTCTCCTCGAGGTAGTGCTTAGACTTCTCCCAGTCGGGTGTAAAGCCAAACTCTTTCTCGATCTGCTCGTCCTTGTCGGGGATTTCCTCGATCAGGGAGAGTTCGTAAACGCTCTGTGCGTTGTCGGTCACGGGGCCATAACTGTCGACAGCGATGGTGACAGGACCCATACCGAGCATACCGAATGCCACCAGACCAAAGGCGAAGATGGCGGGATAGGACATCAGGGTCTCGGGGATATCAATCGAGAAGGCATAGCCGATGAACATCAGCAGCACGAATGCCAGTCCCGTCCAGAAACCGGAGAAGTTACCGGCAACAAAACCGCTCAGAATGTTGAGCGAAGCGCCGCCGTGGTGCGAAGCCTTAACGACCTCCAGGACGTGACCGCTCTTGGGCGAGGTGAAGATCTTGGTGATCTCGGGGATCAGGGCAGCGCCCAGTGTACCCATCGAGATGATGCTAGCCAACTGCCACCAGAGGTTGGGGTTGCCCTCAACGCCACCGAGTTGCAGATAGGAAACGATGTAGGTTACGGCGATACTCAGCACACTGGCAATCCAGATGAGGCTGGTGAGGGGTTTCTCGAAGTCGAGGTTTTCCTTGCCGGCATATTTGGCCTTGCAGTAAACCTTGTTGATCCAGTAAGCAACGACGGAGGTAATGACCATGAGGATACGCATGGAGAAGATCCAGACGAGCAGGTTCTTCTGCATCTCGGGATCCTTGACAGCGAGCAGGATGAACGAAACCAGAGCGACACCGGTCACACCGTAGGTCTCGAAACCGTCGGCCGTGGGACCAACGCTGTCACCAGCATTGTCACCGGTACAGTCGGCAATCACACCAGGGTTGCGGGGGTCATCCTCACCGATCTTGAAGACCACCTTCATCAGGTCAGAGCCGATGTCGGCAATCTTGGTGAAGATACCACCTGCGATACGCAGTGCACTGGCACCGAGGCTCTCACCGATGGCAAAACCGATCAGACAGACGCCAGCCAGGTCACAAGGCACATAGAGCAGGATGACCAGCATGATGATCAACTCGACGCAGACCAGCATCACACCGATGCTCATACCGGCATTCAAGGGGATATTGAGCAGGCGCAACGGGTCACGACGCAGCGATGCGAAGGCCATGCGCGCATTGGCATAAGTGTTCATGCGGATACCATAGGCAGCCACAGCATATGAGCCCAGCATACCGATGATGGTTGACAGCAGGATGATGCAAACCTCCCAGAACTTCATGTGAGTAAGGCCACCAAAATAGAAGGCCACGACCACTCCGATGAAGACGAAGAGGATAGCGAGGAAACGGCCCTGCTGCTTGAGGTAGGTCGAACAGGTCTTGTAGATCACCTCGCCGATCTCACGCATAGCGTCATGCACGGGGAGATTTTTGGTCTTAGTAAAGTGATATACACCGAACAACATACCCAAGATGCACACGAGGAAACCCCAGTGCAAGAAACTGAAATCATGCAGCGACTCTGGCATCACCAGGTCGGCCTCACTAGCACTCAGCCCCAGCGAGGAGGCCAATGCCAGCATAAGAATAAAAGATTTCTTCATAGATGTTCTCTAAAAAAATTTACTTGTGTTTTATGTTGATAATTTTTGAACGTTTCTGGTTTTCATGCCATTGTCCAGGGGTATGGCCCCTAAAAATCGCCCGCAAAGATACTACCATTTTTTTTAATAGGTATTATTTTATTAAGAAATTCACACACTCGACTCAAAAAAAATCCATTTTGCGTCGCAAAATGGGTTAAAAACATGGCAAAAAACATCGATTTTGGCAATTTTGCATGACAAAATGCCGATACTTTGGGCAAAAATGTGGCAAATTCCCAGATTACGATTTATCACCAATAGGGCTAATAATCGAACACATAATTAAGGAAATCATGCAAAGGCTTGAGAGGTTGTAAGTCGCTAGCCACGCGCTCGACCCAATCGTCGCAGTCGAAATAGTCCTCGTCGACCCGCTTGACCAGCAGATATTCCTTCATCTTGAGGTATTGAGCCATGGGGTGATCGGCAGGATAGCCCTTGGGCATGGTCTTGAGAGACTTGGACATCCACTGGTAGCGCGATGTGATGTCAGGATTCTGGACGATGGCCAGGAACTCCTCGGGCTCGGCGTCGATGAGGCCGCGCAACTGGTCGAGAATCGCCTTTTCGGGCCACCAGATGCCGCCGCACAGCATCATCTCGTTGACGCCAAAGTGGACATAATAGCACGATTGCACGGTGTGCCGGCCGCCCTTGCCGATAACGCCCGAGAAATAGGTCTTGTAAGGGCTCTTGTCGTGGGAGAAACGGATGTCGCGGTAGATGCGGTACACACAATCCTTGATGGCCAGGCCACGCGCCTGAGGGTCGAAGGTGGCCACAAGGGCGATAAGGCGTTCCATATCCTGCTCCCATGCCCCGCGCAGGGCATCGTAGGTGTGCTTATGTGCCTTGAACCAAGTGCGGTCGTTGTTCATAGCCAACTGGCGAAGAAACGCCATGATCTCTGATATGTTGCTTGCTGATTTCATAGTCTGCTGTTGAATTACTTAGCGCAAAGATAAACAATTGTCGCCACACGCGCAAACGGATTGTGATGAGCAGGCGCATACACACGATCGCCAGCAGGGCGCAAAACGCGAACACATTGGCGCCTAAACGGAAAAAATAATAAAAAATTCGAATTTTATTTGCACTATTCGCAACAAATCATTACTTTTGGGGCGTGGTTATCCTTTCGACACGCAACACATTAATCTACAATAACGACCTAATCACTTAAACTTAAAAGGCTTATGAAAAAATTCATGTTTTTCCTGACCGCCGCAATTATGGCGATGTCATTGACGGCCGCGCCTGTCGACCAGGCGAGCGCCATGAAGAAAGCGCAAAGTTTTCTGACCAACGAACTGTATGCGGGCAAAATGATGTCCCCTGCCGCGACCACCCCGGTGCTGCTCAAGGCAGAGATGGGCAACGTGAAGTATAACGAGCCCGTGTACTACATCTACAACACATCAAGCACATTTATCGTGGTTGCGGGCGATGACCGCGCCGAGGAGATCCTGATGGTGGGCGATCGTCCGCTGAGCGACGTGAACAACTTGCCGTTGGGCCTTCAGGACATGCTGGGCCAGTACAAGGATCAGATCATGTATCTGCAGGAGCATCCCGGCCTGCACGGCAATCTGCTGGCCAATCCCTCCAACGCCCCGACATTGCGCGCAGGCACCTATGGTCCCCTGCTGACGTGCAACTGGGACCAAGAGGCCCCCTACTACAACCAGTGCAAATTCGGATCGTACCAGTGCTTGACAGGCTGTCCCGCCACCTCGGCATCGATGGTCTTCTACTACTGGAAGTATCCCACGGCCCCCACACCTGTTGTGCCGGGTTATAAATCCACTATCAGTTATTCGTCCTACGGATCCACGAGTTACACCCACTCAGCGCTGCCGTCGACCACATTTGACTGGGCTAACATGCTCGACACCTACACCGGCAGTTACACCACCGCGCAGGGCAACGCCGTTGCGACACTGATGCACTATGTGGGCCAAGCCGAGCGCATGGGCTATGGCGTGAGCGGCAGTGGCGTGAGCGTGGATAGCGTGTGCAATATCCGCGACGCCTTCCTGCTCTTTGGCTACGATTCGAGCACCACTCGCTTTGTGAAGAAGACCAGCGCCTACAGTGGCGGCTCTACCCTATATAGCGACACACAGTGGGCCTCGATGATCCAGGAAGAGATGGCAGCGGGCCGTCCCATCGTGTTCTGTGCCGTAAGCACCAGCGGCGGCGGACACGCCTTTAACGTAGACGGCTACAACAGCAGCACCAACAAGTATCACGTCAACTTCGGCTGGAGTGGCGAGGGCAATGCGTGGTGCTCGCTGAACTCCTTCGGCTACAGCAGTTACAACTTCAACGTATATCAGCAGATGGTGATCGGCATCCAGCCTCCCACGACCACTGCCACCCCGACCCTGACGGTAAGCCCCTCGACCTTGAGTTTCAGCGCCACCGCAGGCCAGACCGCGACCAAGACGTTTAAGGTGACCGGCGCCAACCTCACCGGCAATGTGACGCTGACCCTGACCGACGCCAACGGCGTCTACAGCGTGTCGCCGACGACCATCAGCGCCAGTGCAGCCGCCAGCGGAGCCACCGTTACCGTAACCTATAATCCGAGTGCAGCAGGCTCTCACTCAGGTACCATCAAACTCGCCAGCAGCGGTGCTGCCAGCGTATCGGTATCGATGTCGGGCACCGCTACGGCAGCGGCCCTTGAGACCTACACCCCCGTGATGAGCGCTGCCAACAGCAGTTACATCACCACCAATAGTTTCCGTGCCAACTGGAGCGACCAGACGCCGAGCGCCAATGTGGCCAGTTACACGCTGCAGGTGACCGAGAAGGGCAGCACTCCCGCTACCAGTCAACTCGCCAACATCGACCTGAGCGGAGTTACTCAAGTCACCAATTCCGAAGGTTACCTGAGCGACGTGTCGGGCAGCATCACCTCCTATCTGGGAACAGGCTGGAGCGCATCGACCTATGTGTATGCCAACACAGGCATGCTCATCACCAAGGGCAACCTGGTATCACCCACCTATAACCTGAACGGCTACAGCAAGGTCACCGTGAAGGTAAAAGCCTATTCCTACTACTCCAGTTATTATGGCAATGCCACGTTGAGCGTTGGCACCGGCAGTGCCAGCCAGACTCAGGCGTTGACCGACAATAACACCGAGTACACCTTTGTGCTGAACTGCTCATCGAGCGACAAGGTGACCATCGGATCAGCCAGCAACTACATCAGCGTAAGCAACATCGAGATCTATGCTGGCGACACCTCGGTCAACATGCTGGCAGCCAGCGAGACCGGCGGAGAGACCAGCCGCACGATCACCGGCATCACCAACAAGTACTACACCGTGAGCAACCTGAAGGAGGGCGCCACCTTTGTGTATAAGGTAAAAGCCATTTACACCGACGGTAGCCAGAGCGAGTGGAGTAACGAACAGGAAGTGGCCCTCAGCGAGCCCGCAGCAGAGATTGTCACCTACACACCCGTGATGCAGGCCGCCAACGCCAACTACGTTACCGCCTCGAGTTTCCGCGCCAACTGGACCGACCAGACCGCCAGCGATAACGTGGCCAGTTACACGCTGCAAGTGAACGGCCAGGGCGGTTCGACCCCGTCGACAAGCCCGACACTGCTGGGAGCCCTCAACGGCAGCAACTATACAGGCAGTTACAAGACCATCACGCTGAGCGCTCCGTGGGGCGGCAGCAACGTCAAGGGCGGCAACAACGCCATCTACTTCACCAAGAGCGGCAAAATCACCTTCACGGTGCCCTCGGGTTACAGCAATGCCACCTTCAGCGTGAAGATCACAACCGTGACCGGCACCTATGGCACCGGCAATGTCACCGTGGCATCGAGCAAGACCTCGGCAGTAGGCCACACGTTTGCCAAGGGAGAGACCTACACCTGGACCGTCACCGCAAGCAGCGGCGACGTGATCACCCTGACCACGACCGACAGCAGTTACTCTCCCGACATGTCTCTGATCGAGGTTTATGCCGGCAACACCACGCTCAATGCGAGCGAGAGTGGCGATGCCACCGCCCGCACGATCACCGGCATCACCAACAAGTACTACACCGTGGAGGGCTTGACGGCCGCTACCACCTATACCTATAAGGTAAAGGCCATCTACACCGATGGCAGCGAGAGTGACTGGAGCAACGAGGAGAGCGTAACCCTCAAGGAGGAAGAGGCCGTTGCCACTCCGACGCTGACAGTCAGCCCCACCAGCCTGAATATGACGGCCAATGTGGGTGCCACCAAGACGGCCACCTTCAAGGTAACAGGTGCCGACCTGACCGGCAATGTCACCTTGAGCCTGAGCGGTGCCAACGTCTTCAGCATCTCCACGACCAGCATCACTGCAGCCAATGCCGCTAATGGCGTGAACGTGACCGTGACCTATGCTCCCACCGCTTATGGCACGCAGACGGCTACCGTCACCATCGCCAGCGCAGGAGCCACGAGCAAGACCGTTGCCCTGAACGGCAACGCCACCATCTCGAAGGCTACTCCTGTACTGAATGCCGCTACCAACATCTCCAACACCGGCTTTACCGCCAACTGGACACATGACGTAGAGGCATCGACCGTCTCCAGTTACACCTTGTATGGTAAACTGACGGCTCAGCCTGGTGGCAGCGATGAGCCCGAGGACAATACCCTGCTGGGCACCATCGACGGCAGCCAGTATACCGGCAGTTATGCAACCGTGACACTGACTTCGCCGTGGGGCGGCACTAACGTCAAGGGCGGTAATGGCGCCATCTATACCAAGAACAGTTCATCGGGCTGGTGGTGGAACACCACTACGACCTATGGCACCATCACCTTTACCGTGCCCTCGGGTTACAGCAACGCCACCTTCACCGTTATGATCACTAGCGCCAACAACAGTTACGGATCAGGCAATATCACGGTGAAGTCGACCAAGACGTCGGCCGTGGGCCACACCTTTAGCAAGGGTGAGACCTATGCCTGGACGGTTACTGCCAGTGCCGGTGATGTCATCACCATCTACTCGACCGACAGCAGTTACTCGCCCGATATGACCCTGATCCAGGTATATGCCGGCAGCGCTTCGCTCAATGCCACGGCAACCGGCGACAACACCGACTTTGTGATTACCGACATCGAGGCCGGCAGCACGGGTATCACCCTGAGCAACCTGGTGGATGGCGGCACCTACTCCTACTACCTCGTTGCCAACTACGTTGACGGCACCACCGCAACGAGCAACACTCAAGAGGTAACGCTCACCAGCCTGAATGTTAATCCCAACACTGCCATCACCTCGATTGCCGCCGACGGCGACGAGATCGAGTCGGTGACCTACGTCAACATGTCGGGTGTGCAGAGCAAGGATCCGTTTGAGGGCGTGAACATCAAGGTTGTCCGCTACAAGAGCGGCGCTGTTAAGAGCAGTAAAGTGCTGTTTTAAAGCCACTAACGCTATACAGGGATCACCCTGATAGCGATCACTGACCATGAGGGCGGTGCCGGTGTCGGCACCGCCCTCACTATGTTAAAGGGCTATAATTCGGATGCAATTGCGCACAAAAACTAAGAAAACTTTTGGAGTTTTAAAAGTTTTCTGTAATTTTGCACGCTGAAAATGGTAAACCAAGCCAGAACGATTATTGTTTCATTTCTTATATGGAAGTAAGAGAACGTATCATTACTGAGTGCAGCAAGATGATGATGAGCGTGGGCATTACATCGATGACGATGGACAATGTGGCCCATGCCTGCGGTATCTCTAAGCGCACTCTATACGAGGTTTTTCCCGACAAACGAACGCTCATCACTGAGTGCATCAAGCACTACCATGAGGTCAAGAACGCCGAGGTGAGAGATATATTTGAGCATGCCGACAATTGCTTTGTAGCCATGATTCAAGTCTACTCCCGGGCCAAAACCATGTATGAGAGCACATCGGTCGCATTTGTCAACGATATCAAGCGGCTGTATCCCGACATCTTTGAGCAACACATCAACAACGAGAAGGTTACGGTCAATGGTCTGGCCAATGTGCTGCGCCAAGCCCAAGACGAGGGCCTGGTGATCAAACGCATCAATCCCGAGATAGCCGCATACCTGTTTGTCATGTCGATGCGTGAGTTGCACAACTCAAGCAATGCAGCCAAATATGGATTTAAGATGTCTGACCTGTTTGAGCAAGTCTTCATCAGTTTTCTGCGAGGCTGTGCCACCATTAAGGGGATTGAGATGATCGACAGTTTTGAAAGCCAACAGCAAAATCAATAAAAACCATATAAACAATGTTCAACAACAAGATTTACTACATCATTCTATTCATGTTACTAGGCTGTGCCCTGAGTGCTCCTGCCCAACTGGCACTGTCACTCGACGAGTGCATCAGAATCGCCTTGAGCGAAAACCCGACCATCAAGGTGAAGGAGATGGAGATCACCCGCGTGGACTACAGCCGCAAGGAGGCAATAGCCAAGTTGCTGCCCACCATCAACCTGTCGGGGCAGTACACCCGCAACCTGTCGTTACAGACGATGTATATGGACACTCCTAATGGCACGATGGCCATTAAGATGGGTAGTGACAACACGCATGCCGCAGGTTTCCAGGCGCAGATTCCGCTGGTAGTGCCTCAGTTGTGGAAATCGATCAAACTGAACGAGAACCAGATACTGCAGAATGTGGAGACCGCCCGTTCCAACAAGTTGTCGCTGGTCAACCAAGTGGAAAAGGCCTACTATGCCCTGCTACTGGCTCAAGACAGCAAGCGTGTGATCGAGGAGAACCATGCCACTGCCAAGTTGAACGCAGAAATCTTCCAGAAGAAGTTTGATCTGGGTGCAGCGTCGGAGTATGACGTGCTGCGCGCCAATGTTGCCGTCACCAATCTGGAGCCATCCATACTGGAGGCCGAGAACTCGATTGTGGCCTTGATGCTGCAACTGAAGGTGCTCATGGGTATGGATGTGCGCACCGAGATCACCCCGAGTCAGCAGTTGAGCGACTTCAGGGGTGAGATGTATGCCCGCGCGCTGAGCAACACCCTGGGCAGTGACACGACCCTTGCCAACAACACAAGCCTGAAGTCAATGGATCTGCAGACCGACTACCTGAAAAAGGCCCTCGATGTGCAGAAGATGGCCTGGTATCCCACCTTGAGCGGCAGCGCCAGTCTGATGTGGCACTCCATGAATAACGGAAGCCCCGTCAGCGGACTGCGCTGGAGCCGCGCCTCCAACGTGGGCTTGACGCTTGCTTTCCCCATCTTCCAGGGTGGACAGCGCTATTACAAGCAGAAACAAGCCCAAATCGCCTATGATGAGATGAAGTGGCAACGCGAGAATCTGGAGCGCAGCCTGCGGATGCAGGTTGAGACTCAAAACGATGTCATTGCCAAAAACCTCAAGCAGATCGAGAGCAACGAAGACGGCGTGAAGATGGCACAGAAAGCCAACGACATCATGCAGCAGAGTTTCAAGATCGGAGCGGCATCGTTCATCCAGTTGCGAGACACCGAGGATGCCCTGATGGCGGCGCGCCTGGCATATTACCAAGCCATCTACAATTATCTGGTAGCAGAGAGCGATCTGGAGTTTGTGCTGGGAAACACCCACTATGTAAAATAATCCTCTACAGATTATCCGCTCATTACCGATAATCCAGCCTAAACGCGAGAAAACCAAACAACAAAATACATCAACAAACAATGAAGACAAAGAGACTTTTACCGATTGCGATGCTCGTGCTAGCACTGGCATCCTGCTCGAGCAAAGAGGAGAAGAAACCAACCGTAGAGAAAGAAGAACTGCCCATCGTGGAGGTGGTCACCATTGGTGAAGAAGCCGTGAAGCAGGTGAGTGAGTACACCGGCACTGTGGAAGCGTTCAAGACCAACAACATCTCGTCGAACAGTGGTGCCCGCATCAAGCGCATCCTGGTGGATGTGGGCTCCCGCGTGGCTCGTGGCCAGCGCCTTGTCATCCTCGATGACGTGAACATCGCGCAGCAGCAGATTGCCCTGTCCAACCTGAAACGCGAACTGGACCGTGCCAAGGAACTCGTGAAGATTGGCGGCGGCACGCAGCAGCAGGTCGACCAGTTGCAGGCACAATACGACGCCAACGCGCGTGCCATCCGCACCATGCAGGAAAACACCGTGCTCACCTCACCCGTGAGTGGCGTTGTGACCGCCAAGAACTATGACGCCGGCGACCTGCCCGCAGGCCTGCCTGTACTGACCATCGAGCAGCAGCAGCCGCTCAAGGTCATCGTCAACGTCAACGAGAGCGAATATCCCTATGTGAAGCGCGGCATGCCCGTAACGGTAAAGTTCGACACCTATGGCGACGAGACCTTCCAGGGTCAGGTCTACTTGATCCACCCGACTGTTGACGCCACGAGCCGCACCTTCCAGGTCGAGGTGACCATTACCAACCGCCAAGATAAGGTGCGTACCGGCATGTTTGCCCGTGTCAACTTCAACTACGGCACCTCTCACAGCGTGGTTGTTCCCGACCGCGCCGTGCAGAAGCAGGTGGGCTCTGGTGTGCGCTATGTATGGGTATATCAGGGAGGCGAAGTGGAACTGCGCGAGGTTGAACTGGGCCAGCGCCTTGAAGACCGCTATGAGATCAAGGGCGGTCTGGCAGCAGGCAGTCAGGTTGTCATCGCAGGAGTATCCCGCTTGACCGATGGGGCAAAAGTTCAACTCAAGAAATAATCATCAGCGTAGAGTAAGTTATGAGTCTTTATTCCAGTTCAGTAAAACGTCCAGTGACCACAACGCTTGTGTTTGTGGCCCTGATCGTGCTGGGTCTGTTCTCGCTCAAAAATCTGCCTATCGACCTGTTTCCCGACGTGGACACCAATACCATCATGGTCATGACGTCCTATGCCGGAACCAGCGCGTCGGATATCGAGCAGAACGTCACCCGTCCGCTTGAGAACACCCTCAACTCGGTGGAGCACCTCAAGCACATCACCTCCAACAGTAGGGAGAATATCTCTATTGTGACGCTGGAGTTTGAGTATGGCTATGACATCGATGCGCTGACCAACGATGTGCGTGACAAACTTGACATGGTGTCGAGCATGCTGCCCGACGATGCCAACACGCCCATCATCTTCAAGTTCAGCAGCGACATGATTCCTATCGTGCTGCTCTCGGTTCAAGCCACGCAGAGTATGCCCGGCCTGTATAAAATCCTCGATGAGAACGTTGCCAACCCTCTGGCACGTGTCGATGGTGTGGGTTCTGTATCCATCGCCGGCGCTCCCAAGCGCGAGGTCCACATCTATCTGGACCCGCTGCGGATGGAGGCCTATAACCTGAGCGTTGAGACGGTAGCCGCCCTCATCGGAGCCGAAAACCGCAACATCCCCGGCGGTACGTTTGATATCGGAAACGAGACCTACCCCTTGCGTGTGCAGGGCGAGTTCAGCGATCCCCAGCAGATGGGCAACATCGTGGTGGGCATGTCGCCCTCGGGCGGTGTTGTTCACCTGAGAGACGTGGCCCGCATCGATGACTCGCTCGAGGAGCGCGCCCAGGAGAGTTACAGCAACGGCCAGAAGGGCGCGATGATCATCGTGCAGAAGCAGTCTGGAGCCAACTCGGTGCAGATTTCGACCAAGATTGCCGAGGAGTTGCCTAAGATTCAGAAGAATCTGCCCAGCGACATCAAGTTGGGCTACATCGTGGACACGAGCGACAACATCCGCAACACCATCGGCTCGCTGGTGGAGACGGTGCTGTTCGCATTGTTGTTTGTGGGTATTGTGGTGTTTGTGTTCTTGGGCCGCTGGCGTGCAACCGTCATCGTCCTGGTCACCATCCCCATCTCGCTGATTGCCTCGTTCATCTACCTGTATGCAACGGGTAACTCACTGAACATCGTTTCACTATCGGCCTTGTCCATCGCTATCGGTATGGTGGTTGACGACGCCATTGTGGTGCTCGAAAACGTGACGACACACATCGAGCGCGGTTCAGCACCCATGCAGGCGGCCGTCAACGGCACCAACGAGGTCGCCCTGTCGGTTATGGCATCGACCTTGACACTGATTGCAGTGTTCTTCCCGCTGACACTGGTCAAGGGTATGACCGGTGTGCTGTTCAAGCAGTTGGGTTGGATGGTAACCATCATGATGGTACTGTCTCTGATCTGCGCCTTGATGCTGACGCCCATGTTGTGTAGCCGCCTGCTTAGGCTTAACGTGACCGACACCACCATCTTTAAGAAGGTGTATGGCCCCATCCTGAAGGTTCTTGACAAGATTGATGACTTCTATGCCAAGGTGCTCGACGTGTGTGTGACTCACCGCTGGATCACCACAGCAACGGCCCTGGGCATCTTTGTCGCCTCGATGTTCCTGATGAAGTTTATCGGCACCGAGTTCTTCCCGACCAACGATAACGGCCGCTTGGGCGTGTCTCTGGAGTTGCCCATCGGATCGCGAGTTGATCTGGCCAAGGACGTCTGTCAGCGCCTGTATAAAGAATGGACCGAGAAGTACCCCGAAATCAAGGTGTTTAACTACACCGTGGGACAGGCCAGCAGCGACAACACCTTTGCCTCGATGCAGAACAACGGCTCGCACATCATCTCGATGAACATCACGCTCACCGATGCCAACAAGCGCGACCGTGGCATCACCGAGATAGCCGGCCTGATGCGTG
This sequence comes from uncultured Prevotellaceae bacterium, assembly GCA_900320055.1. Classification (GTDB taxonomy): domain Bacteria; phylum Bacteroidota; class Bacteroidia; order Bacteroidales; family Muribaculaceae; genus Sodaliphilus. The sequence continues at coordinate 74,774 of ONQS01000008.1, read as the reverse complement.
AAGACCTCAAGCAGTATCCCGAGTTAAAGAAGGCGCTGGTCAATGTAGGTGGCTCGCGTGGCGGCGGCATGAGCGGCCAGTCCACCCTGAACTACGAGATCTATGGCTATGACTTCACCAAGACCGATAGCGTGGCCCAACGCCTGAAACGCATCCTTGAGAGCGTGCCTGGCGCCGCCGATATCAACATCAGCCGCAGTGACTACCAGCCCGAGTATCATGTCGACTTTGACCGCGAGAAACTGGCCCTGTATGGCTTGAACCTGAGCACTGCCGCCAGCGCCCTTCGCAACCGCATCAACGGCACGACGGCAAGTTACTTCCGTGAGGACGGTATGGAGTATGACATCAAGGTGATGTATGATCCCGAGCACCGCCGCAGCATCAGCGACATCGAGAACATCATGCTCTATAACACCATGGGGCAAGGCGTGCGCCTCAAGGAGGTGGGCACCGTTGTCGAGCGTTTCTACCCGCCCACGATCGAGCGTAAGGACCGCGAGCGCATCATCACCGTATCGACTGTGGTGCAGAACCGCCCGATGAGTGATGTGATAGCCGACGCCCAACCCCTCATCGACAAGATGGACAAGCCCAGCGAGGTGACTATCCAGTTGAGCGGTAGTTACGAGGACCAGCAGGACTCGTTCGGCGACCTGGGCATACTGGGCATCCTCATCATCATGCTTGTGTATATGGTCATGGCCGGCCAGTTCGAGTCGTTTACCTATCCAGCCATCATCATGACGTCAATCCTGTTTGCGTTCTCGGGTATCGTGCTCATCCTGTTGATCACCAACACCAACCTGAACGTGATGTCGATGATCGGCGCCATCATGCTGATCGGTATCGTAGTGAAAAACGGTATTGTGCTTATCGACTACATCAACCTGAACCGTGAGCGAGGCATGAGTGTCCGGCGCGCCGTGATCACTGGCGGCCACTCCCGTCTGCGTCCTGTGCTGATGACGTCACTGACGACCATCCTGGGTATGGTGCCTATGGCCGTGGGCACAGGTGTGGGTAGTGAGATGTGGCGCCCGATGGGTACCGCAGTGATCGGTGGTCTGACCATGTCCACGCTGATGACCCTGCTGTTTGTGCCCACGATGTACACCATCTTTGCATACAATGGCATCAAGCGCACTCGCAAAAAGATGAGAGAGACAAAAGAGAAGCAGTAACAGTCAATAGCCAAGTCTGCTATCGACTAAAAGACTAAAGACAAAAACAGAAACTATATGAAAGCGATATTTATAGCATTTGACGAGGCCTACTACGACCGCATTGTCGACAAACTGCATCTGCTCAACTGCCGTGGATTCACGGGCTGGCGCGAGGTACAGGGCCGCGGCAGCAAGAATGGCGAGCCGCACTATGCGACCCACGCCTGGCCCTCGATTGCCTCGGCCATCCTGACCGTGGTGGACGACCGCCGCGTGGATGTTGTCCTCGACGAGTTGCACCAGATGGACCTGGCGACGCCCAAGTTGGGCCTGCGCGCCTTTGTCCTGCCCGTGGAGCGCACGATCTAGACCTGCGCGCCGCGATCCGACTCACAAGGCTTGCCGCGACATCGTGGCAGGCCTTGTATTTATATTAAAGTTGACCCTGCGAGAATGCGTCTGTGCATGAAACCGTGCTACGCACGGGAAATTAAAAGAAATTGTTTTCTTATAAAATACGTGCACAATAATGCAGGCTCAGGAAAAACAATCCACTAAATGACAACAACCAAAGGCTAAAATAACTATCTTTGCAGCCGTGAAGAAAAAGAGACTGGTCATATTGATAGTGATGCTGGCGGCAGCGATGACCAACGCTGCTGTGGCACAATTCCAGCAGGAGCATAACGCCCCCGTTAAGTCCAAGAAACAGCGTGTGGAGCCGTCTTATGCGTGGAGCGTGAGCGAGCCGCTGGGACTGCACTACCCCTCGACGATCGACACCATCCACCTGGACTATCACCGCAGTATGGTTCCGTCGATGGTGAGCGAGGCTTGGGTGACCACGGGCAACTACGGCTCGCCAGGTCAAGACCAGATCTTCTTTAACCGCCCAGTGGCGACCAGCGAATTCTACTTTGAGGACGCCATCAGTGCCTGGATGCACAACACGGGCACGATGAGGTTCTATAACACCCGCATCCCCATGACGCTGCTGAGCCACTCGACAGGCGGTGACAAGTACAGCAACCTGGACCGCACCCAACTGGAATTTTCGGGTAACGTGGACCGCAAGACCCAAGTGGGTGGCGGCATCGACTACATCTACAGCAAGGGCTCGTATGATGCTCAGGCCGACAAGGACTTCACGTGGCGGCTGTTTGGCTCGCACATGGGTGACCGCTACGAGATGCAGGCCTTCTTTAACCACTATAACTACACGACCAAGGAGAGTGGCGGCATCACCGACGACCGCTATATCACCGACCCCGCCGAGGTGCAGGGCGGCGTGACCCGCGTGGACAACAAGAGCATCCCCACCCTGCTGACCGGTGCCCAAAGTCACTTGGAAGGCAGCCAGTTGTACCTGAATCAGCGATACAAAGTGGGCTTCTACCGCTATCGCCGCGACAGCGTGACCGACACCATCATCGACCGCACCTATGTGCCCGTGACGAGTTTCATCTGGACCCTCGACTTCAAGCACAGCAAGCACCAGTTCCTGAATAACGTGGGCTATGAGGACACCACGCGCTTTGCCAATACCTATCTGACACTGGGAGGCACCGACGAGTCGACGCGCTACTGGCGGTTGCGCAACACGGTGGGGGTGTCGATGCTGGAGGGCTTTAACAAGTATGCCAAATTCGGTTTCGCCATCTATGGCACCCACGAGGTGAGGCGTTACACCCAGGTGAGCGACACCGTGAGCGGTACCGCACTGCCCGATGGACTCGACGTGCTGCCAGTCGACGTGCCGCATAGCACGACACAAAATCTGCTGTGGCTCGGTGGCCAGTTGACCAAGCAACAGGGCTCGCTGCTGCGCTACAACGCCACGGCACAGTTTGGCGTGCTGGGCGACGCTGCCGGTGAGGTAGACATCACGGGTGATGTGACCACCCGCTTCAGGATGCTGGGCGACACGGTGAGCGTGAAGGGCTATGGCTACTTCAAGAACCTGTCCGTTCCCTACCTGCTGCAACACTTCATCTCCAACCACTTTGCCTGGGACAACAGTTTCAGCAAGACCAAGCGCGTGAGAGTGGGCGGCGAGTTGGACATCCCCTTCTCATGGACCAACATCAACGTGGGCTATGAGACCCTCAACGACTACATCTACTGGAATGCCGAAGGCCTGCCGGCCCAGCATGGCGGCGCGATACACGTGCTGAGCGCCCGTCTGCAACAGGGCCTGCACTTCAAGGCATTTAATTGGGACAACATCGTGACGCTGCAGACGAGCAGCAACGAGCAGGTGCTGCCCTTGCCCAAGTTTGCCATCTATAGCAATCTGTACGCAACCTTCACCGTGGCACGCGTGCTGCATGTGCAGATGGGTATCGACGGCAATTTCTACACCAAGTACTATGCCCCTGCCTATAATCCTGCCACGATGACGTTCCACGGCCAGCAGGAGATGGAGTGTGGCGGCTTCCCGATTATGAACCTGTATGCCAACTTCAAGATGAAGCAAGCGCGCTTCTTCATCGCCTGGACACACTTCAACCAGAAACTCCATAGCGGCGATGCCTATTTCGCCACACCGCACTACCCGCTCAACCCTGCCCGCCTGCAAGTGGGCGTGAGCGTCAACTTTGTGAACTGATCGGGGGAGCAGGGACTCTCTGACCGGGCGACGCTAACGAACTGCGACAAAGGCCGTGGCACAACCACGGCATAGAACAACCAGGGAGGGGCTCACTGGCCGAACGAGGCTGCCCTGAAAAAATATCTGATGGTTTATGCATCGGACTTGGACAAAATATTGTAATTTTGTCGGCGAAGAAAATCAACGATTTCACATATCATTAACAATCAATTTATAGACTAATTATGCCTAAGATTTCACAACGCAGCGTTGACATGCCCGCTTCGCCTATCCGGAAGTTGGCCCCCTTTGCAGCCGACGCCAAGAAACGCGGTATCAAAGTGTATCACCTCAACATCGGTCAGCCCGACCTGCCCACGCCCGAGGAGGGCCTGGAGGCTCTGAAGCATGTTGACCGCAAGGTGCTTGAATACAGCCCCTCGCAGGGTTATCCCCAGTATCTGGAGAAACTGGTAGGCTACTACAAGCGCTATGACATCAACCTGAGTGTGGACGACATCATCGTGACCTGCGGCGGCAGCGAAGCCGTGCAGATGGCCTTTATGGTATGTCTGAACCCTGGTGACGAGATCATCATCCCCGAGCCCGCCTATGCCAACTATATGGGCTTTGCCTGCGAGACCGGTGCCAAGGTGCGCACCATCACCACCCACATCGAGGACGGTTTCGCCCTGCCCCCCGTCGAGGAGTTTGAGAAGGTGATCAACGATCGCACCCGCGCCATCATGATCTGCAACCCCAACAACCCCACGGGCACCCTGTATAGCCGCGAGGAGTTGATGCGCCTGCGTGACCTGGTAAAGAAATATGACCTGTTCCTGTTTGCCGACGAGGTTTACCGCGAGTTTATCTACAGCGATGCCCCCTACACCAGCGCTATGCACTTGGAGGGTATCGAGGACAACGTGATCATGATTGACAGCGTGTCGAAGCGCTACAGCGAGTGCGGTATCCGCATCGGCGCCTTCATCACCCGCAACCGTGAAGTGCGCACCGCTGCCATGAAGTTGGCCCAGGCCCGTCTGAGTCCTCCCTTGCTGGGTCAGATTGTTGCCGAGGCTTCGCTCGACGCACCCCAGGCCTATCACAAGGCCGTGTATGACGAGTACATTGCCCGCCGCAACTGCCTGGTCGAGGGTCTGAACAAGATTCCCGGCGTCTTCAGCCCCATGCCCATGGGTGCCTTCTACACCGTGGCCAAGTTGCCCGTGAAGGACATCGACGACTTCTGCCGCTGGTGCCTTGAGGAGTTCAACTACGAGGGCGAGACCGTGATGATGGCTCCTGCCAGCGGTTTCTATGCCACCCCCGGCCTGGGCAAGGACGAGGTGCGCATGGCCTACGTGCTCAAGATCAATGACCTGAAGCGTGCCTTGGTAGTGCTCGAGAAAGCCCTCGAAGCCTACAACGCCCGCTAAAGGTAGCGACACATCACAATAACACAATTTACCGCCAGCCCGCCAAACGCGAGGCTGGCGGTGTTGTGAGTGTGTGGGGAAAAGTGTAAATTTGCAGGCAGAAAACGATAAGATACAACGATGGCTATGATGAGAGGACAACAAGGCGCACGACGCGGACAGATGATACTGTATCTGGCTCTGCTGGCAGTGGTGGTGGGATGTATGGTGGCTTTGAGCATGTGTGACAAGCCCGCCGAGGCCGCCGACGCGCGGCCTAGCGGTGGTGACACGCTCGACATCGCCATCGAATACTCGCCGGTGACCTACTACACCTATGACGACACCCTGGGCGGGTACAACTACGACCTGCTGCGGATGATGGCTCAGAGCGCTGGCTGCCACCTGAAGTTTCATCCCGTGGTGACTCTGGAGAAGGCCCTGGACGGTCTGGAGTCGGGACGATATGACGTGGTGGTGGCGCAGTTCCCGATGACGGCAGGTGACACGTCGAGATATGCCTTTACCGAGCCCATCTACATCGACCAGCAGGTGCTGGTGCAGCGCCGCGACAGCCATGCGATACGGTCACAACTCGACCTGGCGGGCGACACGGTGTGGGTGGTCAAGGGTTCGCCGATGGTGGGCCGCATCGCTAGTCTGAGCCGCGAAATCGGCGACACGATCTACACGCATGTGGATGAACTGTATGGTCCCGAGCAACTGATGATGATGGTGTCGGCCGGCGAGATACGCTATGCCGTGGTCAACCGGTCGATCGCGCGCTCGATGGCCACACGTCTTCCCAACCTGGACCGCTCGGTAGCCATCAGCCTGTCACAATTCCAGTCATGGATGGTGTCGAAGGAGCGTCAGGGTCTGTGTGACAGCCTGAACCGCTGGCACCGTCAACTGAAACTCGACACCGCATCCTATCTGGGCTTGCAGCGTCGTTACTTCGGTGGCACGTTCCCGACTTTGGCACGATAATTGCGGTGTTAGGTTGCATTTACCCATCACACAACCAACATCAGAGAAAAAGTCCAAATAGTATGCGCCTCAGAAAGAAGAAAGAATCGGTGATCGCGTCCCTTGAGCAGTTGCTCAAGGACAATCATTGTGAGTATACGATCCGTCAGGAAGAGAATCACTCCACGATTATCTCGTTTGAGTTCCAAGCGGCCCACTTTATCGCATCGGTCCGCCAACAGGATGACTGCGTGGAAATCACCTACCCCACGATGGCCACTGCGCCCGTCAGCCAACTGGAACTGGTGCGGGCCAAGTGTAATGAGCGCAACTATGGCAACATGCTGTTTAAGTACACCTACACGGTCGATCATGAGAAGGGCCAGGTGCAGGTGCACATGTCGTTCTTTAACAACCGCATCGATGCCGACCAGATCATCCATGAACTGAAGGCGGCATTCCACTGCGCGACTATGACGAAGCGGTGGCCCTGAGCCGTGACAACGACACGCTGGACCTGGAGAGTGAACTGTATAAGCACAGGCGCGAGATGTTCCTGCTGCGGCATCAGGAACTGCGGCATCAACTCGACGGCCAGGTGGCTCACTTGGCTACCGGGACGAGGGCATTGCCCCTATGGCAGATGCTTGAGACGGTGTCGCCGTTGCCCGACAGCAGCCTGCTGTTTATGACCGTGAACACCCTCGGCGGTCAGCAACGTCTCGAAGACGAGCAGTCGATACGTGGCTACGACCTGCGACGCGCGCTCGTTGATGGCGAGGGCACTCAGGCCATTTTGGCCCGCGACTATGCTGTACTCGATTTGCACTACAGGCAGGGCCAGGACGAGCAACCCCGCCTGCTGACCCTCTCTCTCACCGCCGAGGGCCAGGACGACCATTGCCTGTATACCCGCGTGACCATCACTCAAGTGCCCCGCAATGCCAGCCGCATGAACTCGCTGAGCAACGAGGCTCGCCAGCCACGGAGTGTGAGCCTGCTTATCGCCCTGGACCGCAGCGACGACAAGCAGCGTCAGCAGGAGTTTGACTACATGTGGAGCGATGCCCTGCTCAAGACGCGCCACGGCGAGCAGGACAGCCTGAATGAGGATCAGTACATGCTGAGCCAGGTGCATATCGCCGACGTGGCCTACAACCTGTATTGGGGACAGCAACTGTTCAATGGCGGCCGCTACTACGAGGCCATCCTGCACCTGGAGAACGTGTTCAACAGTTTCAGAGAGAACTTCTTTGAGATGAAGGACAACCACAAGCGCGTGTTTATGGAGACCGCTTACAAGTTGGGCTTCTGCTACAATGAGTTGGGCCTCAATAAGCAGATGGAACTGGTCAACGCGATGGCCAACAGCAAGGACCTGAGGCTATTCAGTTACACCGAGGGCGTGATGGAAGAGGTGAAACGCAACTTCAACGAGGAGGATGAGTTGCCCGAGAACATCAAGGACTTCATCAACTTTCTGCGTCGTCGCCGAGGCTATGCCTACATCGACTTTAACCAACTGGACAAGGCCGAAACCATCTTCACGCAGATGCTCGACGAGGAGGATAATGCCGACTATGCCATCCATGAGTTGGCCTATATCAAGAAACTGCGCCAACAGCGCGGTGATGACGCCGGTGATAGCGATGAGGGTCAAAACGCCGATGACCAAGACGCACAACAGCAGGCCTGATCACGCATAGTATAGCCACAATCAAGCGCTGGCCGACTGGATGTTGCTCCTGTGAGCAGTCAGTCGGCCAGCGCTTGTGTAACAGTTGCCCATCAAGGGTCAACATCACAGTTTGGCATGCAAGGCGGTGCCAAAATAGCGGGGAATGGGCGTCTCGAAGTAGAGCGCTTCGCCCGTCACGGGATGATGGAAGGCTAACCTGAAAGCATGCAGGCACATGCGCTTGCCAGGATCATCCTGATGGCCATACTTGCCATCGCCCACAACCGGATGACCGATGTCGGCCATGTGGACGCGGATCTGGTTTTTGCGTCCTGTGAGCAGATGCAGGTAGAGCAAAGCGCGCTGTGGCGCCTGCTCGGCGAGTTCCCACTCGGTCATCGCCCACTTGCCGCCATCGTCCACAGGACTGCTGACGACGACCATGCGGTCGGTGTCGTGCAGCCAACTCTCTACCCTGCCCTTGGGGTCCTCCATCACGCCCTCGACCACAGCGACATAGCGGCGGTCGATGATCGTGCTGTGCCAATCGGCGGTCATCTGTTGCTGCACATCCACGCTCTTGGCATACACCATAAGGCCCGAGGTGCGGCAATCCAGGCGATGCACCACATGTGCGGTGCAACGCTGCCTGGTCTCAGCAAAATGCCGATCGAGCAAAGTCTTCATGTTGAGGCTGCTGGCTCCCACAGGCATCGACAGGACGCCTTGCTGCTTATCGACGACGACAATCCATCGGTCCTCATAGACGATGCGGTAGTTGGAGTTGTTGGCCGATGAGGGACGCGCATGGCGGCGAATCTTCACCACAGAGCCCTCGTCGAGCATGTAATCGACATGTGACTGGACCTGGCCATCGACGGTTACCCCCCCATGAGCCAGGATGGATTTAGCCTTGTTACGGCTGATGCCGTCGAGGGTCTGCATAACAAAGTCGAGCAGATGTGCCGGTTGTCTCACTTCGCGCACGATGGCCTTGTCGTCGGTGCGCGGGACACGATGGTCGTGGCGTCTGGACATATTAAATGCATGCTAAGCGTTACTGTTGTTAATCAAAGATGTGCCTCAATCTGGAGAAGATGCGGCTCTTATCGCCATCGGTGGGCTTGACGTGCTCGCCGCTGGTCTGCAGCATCGTAATCGCCTGTTTCTCCTTCTCGTTGAGTTTCTCGGGAATATAGACCATCACATTGATGAGCAGGTCGCCCGTTCCGTAGCGCTCTGGCGAGGGCAATCCCTTGCCCCGCAACCTGAGGATGCTGCCGGGCTGTGTGCCCGGCTTGATGGTTACACGTGCCTTGCCGTCGACGGTGGGCACTTCGACCTTACCACCGAGGACTGCCGTTGGGATGTCAAGCATCAGGTTGTAGATCAGGTCATTGCCATCGCGCGTGAGTTGCGCGTCACGCACCTCCTCGATCACGACGAGCAGATCACCGGGGATGCCTCCGCCGGGCGCGTCATTGCCCTGGCGTCCCATGCGCAATGTCATGCCATCGGCCACACCTGCAGGGATGTTGATGGAAACGACTTCCTCTTTGCGCACGAGCCCCTTGCCGCTGCAATGCGGGCAAGTCTCCTTGATGCGCTTGCCGCTGCCGCCGCAAGTGTGGCAGACGCTTTGTGACTGCATCGTTCCAAACATGGTGCGCTGCATGCGGACCTCCACGCCACTGCCGTGACAGGTGGGGCAGGTCTCTAATGCAGTACCATCCTTGGCTCCGGTGCCATGGCAATGGTCACACGACTTCATGCGCGGTATGCGCAATCGCTTCTCGGTGCCCTTGGCAATCTCGTTCAGGGTCATCTTGACACGCACCCTGAGGTCTGAGCCACGGTTGACATGCTGTGACTGACCGCCGCCTCCACCAAAGAAATCACCGAAGCCGCCAAATCCACCGAAGCCGCCGAACAAGTCGCCAAACTGACGCAGGATATCGTCCATCGACATGCCACCGCCATATCCGCCGCCACCCATCTGCTCACCGGCAAATCCAAACTGATCATACCGTGCGCGCTTGTCGGGATCGCTCAGCACATTGTAGGCCTCGGCAGCCTCTTTGAACTTCTCCTCGGCAGCCTTCTTCTCGGCGTCGCTCTTGCCCTGTTGCTTATCGGGGTGATACTGGATGGCCAGTTTACGATAGGCCTTTTTCAGGTCATCGGCCGTAGCGTTCTTGTCCACGCCAAGCACCTCGTAATAATCTCTCTTCTGAGCCATAGTATAATGATTGTGTTTCTTGTTTACTGAATTCTATGCGTTGTATATCTTCTCATGCTCTAAGCATGCATCAGTTGCCGACAACCACCTTGGCATGGCGGAGCACTTTGTCGTTGATCATATATCCCTTGATGGTGGTGTCGATGACTTTGCCCTTCATCGAGGGGTCGGGAGCGGGAAACATCGTCACCGCCTCGTGGTAATCGGTGTCAAAGTCCTTGCCCGTCGATTCGATAGCGGTCACATGCTGACTCTCGAGGTATTTCACAAATTTATTGTAGATGAGGTCGACGCCCTCCTTGAGGCTATCGATGTCTCCGCCCTTGCTGATGGCATCGATGGCGCGCTCCAGGTCATCGACCACGGGGAGCAGGTCGCGCATGGCGCTCTCGGCGCCGTTCTTGATCAGATCGGCTTTTTCCTTGATGGTGCGACGCCGGAAGTTCTCAAAATCCGACATCAGAAACAGATATTCCTTCTTCTCATGCTCGAGTTGCTCCTGCAGGTCGCTGATGGTCTTGGCAGGATCTTGGGCTTCGGTTTCCTGTTCATTTTCTTGCTGGTTAGCGGCATCATTCAAGGCCTCATTGTCCTTCACTTGATCTTGAGCAGCCTGGGCTTCTTCGTTCTGATTCTTCTTATTCTTTTTAGACATATCGCGTTGTTGTGTTAATATTTCTTTATTACCTGAAAGTATGCTACAAAAACCGCTCCAATGCGACGCGCCGACCCACGGGCGAGGGTCAAAGGCCGCATTTGCCGATTATCGCTGGAGGGAAGACTTTAGAGCGGCAATATGAACGTGGCACAATCGGCAAAAGTGTCAGTCACGCTCTCTGCCAGATTGTCACTGTCGAAAATGCCAAAAATCGTTGATCCAGAGCCAGACATAGCCGCATATTGCGCTCCGGCATCCATCAGCCGGGCCTTGATAACCCACAACTGGGGCAAAGCGGCAAACACACTGGCCTCAAAATCGTTGACGAGCAAACCGTCCCAAGCGCCGACCGGCAGAGCCAGCGTGTCGAGGATATCGGTTGCAGGCGCCTGAGGCGTAACGCGGCTATATGCCGTGCGGGTATCGACGCCAACAGGAGGCTTGACCAGCAACAGCGTCTTGCCACGAAGGCTGACTTCGACCGGCGCGAGCACGTCACCGATACCCGTCGCCATCATGGGGCGGTTGTAGATAAAGAAGGCGCAATCAGCACCCAGAGTCGCTGCCATTGCGGCCAATGCGCTGTCGGTCTGTTGCAGATTGAACATGCGGTTGAGCATGATCAGCGCATGGGCGGCATCGCTCGACCCACCTCCCAGACCTGCTCCATCCGGGATGTGCTTGTAGAGGTGCATCTCGACCGGTGGCAGGTCAAAACGCTGCTGGAGCAGGCGGTAGGCCTTCATGACGAGATTTTTCTCGGCCGGGCAGTCGACCTCATTGCCATAACACGATAGGGACGTGACCGCTGCCGGCACGATCTCGAGCACATCGGTAAGCGGAACGGGATAAAACACGGTCTCGATATTGTGGTAACCGTCGGCACGGCGCTCCACAATGTTCAAGCCCAGATTGATTTTTGCGTTAGGGAATGTAATCATTGTGTTAAAGGATGGGGCTGATCAGGCGCACGAGAGATTCCATCGCCTTCTGCACAACCGGGCGCTTCTTCCAAGTGCCCATGCTCAGCCTGGTGCATTGCTGTATGTCCGCCTCAAATATATCTCTCATCTTGAGGTTAAACTCCTTGCTATAAATCAGCGCATTGAACTCAAAATTGTGCTCAAAACTGCGGAAATCAAAATTGGTCGATCCCGTGGTGACAAACTCGTCATCGACGATGACCACCTTGGCATGCATGACCGTGGGCTCGTAGAAGTAAACCTTGATGCCCGATTGCATGCACTCCTTGATATATGACCCTGTGGCCAATCGCAGCATCAGTGAGTCGGGTCTGCGAGGAATCATGATGCGCACGTCCACTCCAGCGAGAGCGGCACTCTGCAGCGCCTTGAGCAAGGCGTCGCTAGGCAGGAAATAGGGCGTCTGCACATAGACTCGAGAGCGTGCCAAGGTAATGGCCTTGAAGAAGACAAAGGAGATGTTGTTCCATCGGTTGGTGGGTCCGCTGCTCATCATCTGCACGACATAGTCGGTCTTGACCAGCGGCTCATCGTAGTGCATGGTGGGAGAAGTGAGGAGTTTGCGCGTGGTGAAGTTCCAATCGATGGCAAACGAATACTGCAGGGCAGCGACGGCCTCGCCCGAGATGCGCAGGTGTGTGTCGCGCCAGGGGCTCCAGTGCTTATCGCCATTGACATATCGATTGGCGATGTTCATGCCGCCGACATAGCCGATCTTGCCATCAATCACCACAATCTTGCGGTGGTTGCGCCAGTTGATGCGGAAGGCGACATTGGCCAGGGAGACCTCAAGGAAGGGGTGCACCTCAATACCCGCCCGTCGCATGCGCTTGAGCACCCGCGGCTTGAAGTAGAACGAGCCGACATAGTCATAGAGCACCCTTACCTGCACACCCTGTTGCGCCTTGTCCATGAGCAGGTCAATCATCCTCTGCCCCACCTCATCGTTCTCGATGATAAAGTACTGCAGGTGGATGTAGTCGCGGGCCTGCTCGATATCGGCCAGGAGCGACTCATACTTCTCTTGACCTGTTGTAAAGATATCGATATCGTTACCGATAAACAGGTGGGATCCCACCAACTTGTTCACTAGGGAGACAATCTGCCTGGAAGACTCGCTGAGCGATTGTTTGAGTTCGGCATGGTCGTCAAAGTCGTTCATGTTGCGCAACTCCCTCAGGTCGGAACGCGAGATGAGCCTCATACCCTTGAGGCTACGGCCAAAGATGAGGTAAATCGCCAGTCCCACCACCGGCAGGAGCATGAGCACGAGCACCCAAGCGATCGACTTGACTGGGTTGCGGTTCTCCCCCAGGACCACGCCGATGACCGCAATCACACTGAGCACGTACAACACCGTGAGGATGTCGTACAGCAGATTGGCATATGGGAACAACTCAGCGATTATCATCGGTCTTGCGGCAGGTTTTTCTCTAAACAATAACGGACGTGACTGTGTCACGCCCATTCACTCATATTCAATTTCAAACTTCACACAAGATAGCAACATCGTTGCGGTGCCATCAGCGCACCACCACCTTGCGCGACCACTGGTTGCTGCATTTCACAATGTAGAAGCCCTTGGGGAAATCCACCGAAGCGCGTTGCTCGGCACCCACTCGGACCACTTTGACCAGTTGGCCTGTGATGGAATAGACGTTAAAAGTGGCATCACTATTACCAGCAATAAAGACGATACGTCCCTCGGCACCCTGCGCTGCAGGGCCGGTAGTCGTCTCGACACGCTGCTGCATGAAGGTATCGGGCACCGGCACGGCACTCATTCCCCCCATTGCCAACAGGCATATTGCTATGTAAAGCAGTCGCTTCATCTCGTGATTTGTCTCTATTTCAATCCGCAAAATTACTACTATTTGCCGAAAATACAAACATTTTGCCCGATTTTTCACAAATTAGACTCATTACCAAGTGAAAAGTTACATCCTCACCTCTGAATTTTAACAAGAATTAATCGGGCGATAATCGGGTTTGACAACAATAGTGGGCCGGCAGAAAACTGCCAGCCCACCATTTACTTGTTAGGTAGCGTAACTACCTGAGGGTGGTTACCAATTACCCTTGAGCAGGTAATCGATCAAGGCGGTCACATCGTCGATGGAGACCTCACCATCCAGGTTGACGTCGGCAGCATTGCCAGCGTCGTTGCCCTTGAGCAGGGTGTCGATAAGCAGGGTCACGTCGTCGATGGTCACAGTACCATTGCCATCCACGTCGCCACGCACGCCTTCACCAGCAGCGGTAATAACCTCCTTGATGTTACTCCACTTGCTCTCGGTGCCGTTCACGTAGAGTGATTTCACGCGATAGAGATATGAAGTGCCTGGCAGGAGGCCATCGACAGTGTAGAACTTGTCGGGGGTGATGCCCTCGATGAGTCGATACTCAGCGTCGCCAGTCTGGCTGGCACGGAGAGCGAAGGGCTCAGGATCGGTAATCTCACCACCATAGATCTTAATGCTCTGGATCTCGGGATAGTAGCCCGAGGTGAACTTCACGAATCCATGGTCACCGACCTCAAGCACAACCAAGTAGGTCTCAACTTCCTTGGCCAGCGTGATAGTTTTAGACTCCTGATCGGTAGCGATGTCGAGCGTCGTGTTGGAACCCTTGGTATAAGCCTTGGCGTTCACGATGATGCTCAACTTGGTGTAGCCAGCCAGATCACAGTTGACCATGATGACCGAGTTGCGGCCAGGCGAGAGGAATCCGCCGTCCAGGTACAGGTTGGAGCCAGTGAAGGTCCATCCGTCGGGCAGATAGTCGGCAGCGTTAGCGGCAATATTGGTATTGTCTTTGGGGACACCGCTCCAGTCGCCCTCGGTGAGCAAGGTCACATCGGGCTTAACCTTTACCTCGAGCGTGTAACTGGACACGTTCTCGGCGGGTGTGTTGTCGGTCCACTCGGCACGGAACGAGTTGGAGGTGATGTACTGCTCGTCGGCTTGCGACATCACGGGACGATACAACTCATAGTCCGAAGCGCCATGCAGCGTGATCACGATGTCGTCCACGCCAGGAGCACTGCAGGTGATGGTTGCGGTATACTCGCCCTCGGTCTTGGGAGCATAGGTGACATGGATCGTATTGTTCACCTTGCCATCAGCATCGGGAGTGAGAGTGTTCTGGTCAATGCTGAACACGCCGTTCTCATCGTTAAGGGTGATGGTTACGTTGCCCTCCAGGTTGCGGCCATTGAGGGTGAACTTGGACGAAGAGGTGCTGTTCTTGTAGCACTCCATCGACAGTTCTGACTGGTCAGCCTTGAGGCGGGGAGTCTGCAGCGGCGGCTGCACGCCGATCACCATCTGCTGATACTGGTTGAAGGTTGATCCACTACCATTGAAGGCGTTGAGCGCATAGTAGTTGTTAGAAGAGCCACTCCAACCGAAGTTGATGTGATACTTGTTGGTGGTGGCATCATATCCATCCACATTGAAGGCGTGACCGCCACCAAACATACCACCAGCGATAGCGCAGAACACGATGGGACGATCCTCGGCCAGTTCGGTCTGAATGAGTTCGGCCCACTCAGCATCGGTATAGAGTGTCGTGCCACCGCTGTAGGCGCTGGTCTTCTTCACCACCTGAACGGTTTCCTCGTCATATCCGAAGAACTTGAAGGCATCAGCAATCAGGCTAACGCTATCGGCATCCACGCCACTGCCACCGGCAGCGCTGGTACCATAGGCCATGTGCTCGGCCTGACCGATATAGCGCATCAGGGTAGCCACAGCAGTTCCCTGTGCGGTCGTGTAATTGCCGCTGTAACTGTCCTTCATATTGTCCCAGTCAAAGGTGACGGGAGGCAGAGCGGCCACGTTGACATAACTGGCACCGCCCCAGTACGAGGTGGAGAGTTCGCAACGGTAACCGGGCACTTCGGGAGTCTCAAAATCGGGATACTTCCAGTAGTAGAACACCATGGCGGCCGATGTGGCGGGACATCCCGTCAGGCACTGGTTGCCATTGATGATGCACTGGTTCCAATAGGGAGCCTCCTGATCCCACAGGGCGGTCAGCAGCGGGGCAACGCTGGCGATGCGCGAGGGGGCCATCATCGAGGGGGTCTCGACCTGCAAGCCCTCATGAGCCTGGAGATACTCGATCTGCTCCTTGTAATTAGAGAGCCAGGCCTTCATGTTACAAGGGATGTTATTGATATTGAGGGGAGCATCACCATAGCCCAGGATTTCCTCGGCACGGTCATCGCCCGAAACGATTACATAACCATTGCTGGAGTTAAAGATGTAATAAACAGCACGGTCCAGCATCTTGGAGTTCATCTCGGCATGGGCAAGTTTCATCTGACCGGAGATGGGTGCCCTCAAGGTTCCATCATAAGCCTTCTCCTGAACGAACTTTTGGGCCTTTGCCTGAGCCGTCCTCATATCGACTGGTGAAGCCGACAACTGAATCGCCGCAAACAGGACTGCGACACAAAGTAAAACTCTTCTCATAAATAAAATTTTAAATATTTGGTTATTAGGTTATTAATTATCTGGCTTCAGCCAATTAATGTTGATTACGAATGCTCCTTGCTCATGAGCGAAAATCAAAACGTTGGCAAAAGTACACCAAAAACAACAAAACAGCAACAATTTTAACTATAATTATTGGAAAAAATAAGCATTTTTGCCGGCCCTATAGATTTCAGCAAGATTTTTGCGACCTAGAGGTTGCCTTTTATGGGGTGAGCCACGGGCTGGACGGAATGGACGGACTGGACGAACTGGAGGGGCCGCGACTGAGTCGCGGCATAGACGACCAGGGAGGGGAGGGACGGGAGGGACGGACTGGACGGGATGGAGGGGCTGGAGGGACTGGAGGGGAGGGAGGGGCTGGAGGGGCGCGACTGAGTCGCGGCATAGACGACCAGGGAGGGACACGCTCAGCCTCCACCTTTTATCGGGAGATCTATCAAAAAAGGTTGGGCACGAGCGTTAGCCCATGCCCAACCGATTTAGTTATGCAAAATCAATCTAAGCGAAAGATTAATTCTTGAGCAAGAGGTCGATAAGGTCGGTCACGTCAGTGATGTTAATGCTGCCATCACCGTTCACGTCGCCTGAAGGCTTGGTGTTGTCACTCAAGAGCATGTCGATGAGGTCGGTGACATCGGAGATGTTCACGCTGCCGTCCATGTTCACGTCACCCTGAGCATAGGTCTGTCCACCAGCCTTGAGGGTAACGGTCTCAGCGTTGCTCCACTTGCTCTCGGTACCATCGGTGTAAATAGCCTTTACCTTGTAGACGTAGGTGCCCTCGTTGTTCAGGTTCTTAACATCGTAGTACTTGTCGGTGATGCCCGTGATCACATAGTGGCTAGCATCGCCCGTCACGTTAGCGCGCAGAGCGGGAGCCTGGAGTTCGCCGGCATAGATCTGGATCGACTGAATCGTAGGATAATTGGCATTAGCAAAGAATTCAATCTGGTCACTCTCATTGCAATCCAATACAACTGTATATTCAACAAATTGTTGAGTAAGATCGAATTGCTTCTGATCTTTGCTCGTCTTCACAGTAAGTGTAGACACACTATGCGAATAGTAATTCTTAGCCTTAAATACTACAGTAACCTTATCGGTACCGATATCTAAGGTATTGGTTTTGATATAACTATCACTGGTGATTGCCATACCACCCTCGTCAAAGAAGATAGAGTAATCACCCCTAGTCCAGCCCTCAGGCAGGTCATCATCGCCGTCACCCACAGCATTGCTCCAGTCAACCTCAGCGAGGAGTTCGGGCGCGCCAGCCTGCTTCTCCTTGACGTCAAGAGTGTAACTTGCTACGCCCTCAGCGGTCTGGTCAGTCCAGACGGCACGGAAGGAGTTCAGATTGATGTCGGTAGCGGGTTGCATCACGGGATCATACTTCACAACGGGAGCCTTGGTAGCAGTACCCTTGAGGGTAACGGTTACATCCTCGGCGCCAGCGCTGCTGAGCGTAATGGTTGCTTCGTGGGTGCCAACAGCCTCAGGGGCATAGGTCACAGTGATGGTCTTGCTGGAAGCATCGGCAAGTGCAATGGTAGCGACGTCAGTGGTAAACACGTTATTTGCATCATTAACTGTCAAGGTGATGTCACCAGTCAAGTCAAGACCTGCCACAGTAAAGGTGGCAGTAGTGTTCTCGCCAGCATAGCACTCCATGTTAAGAGTCGAGGGAGAAACAATCATGCGAGGAGCAGCAGGGCCTGTAGGCTTCTGCAGACCAGCGAAAAGCAAGGGATAGAAGTTATACACAGTCATGCCATTGTCGACTGTGAAGGCATCCAGCGCAAAGTAACCATTCTTGTCAGCAGACATGCCGAAGTTCACATGATACGTATCATTCTCTGCATTATAGCCGTCTACATTGAATGCATGACCAGCAATAGCGGCAGAGTCGCTCTGCATATCAAATGCACAGTATACCAAGGGTCGGCCAGCAACCAACTCAGACTGAATCAGTTCAGCCCACTGTTCTTCGGTATAATTGACAGTACCATCATCGTAATCCCACTTCATCTCCATGCTATATCCAGTAAATCCGAAAGTGCGGATGGCCTGATCAATCTCATCATATTCCGCACCGCTCTGGTCTGTAGCATAGTCCATATTCATGGCATAGCCTGTATAGAGCATCAACCAACTGATGGCATCAATATCTTCTTGTGACATTTGGTCAATACCACTATTACTGGTGGGGTAAGTATCCCGCATACGGTCCCATTGAAAGGTGTATTCGGGCAGAGGATCCATCACATAACCATGAGTTTCTGTCGTGTAACCGGGCAGAGCGGGTGACTTCTCGGGATACTTCCAATAATTCATCACCTGAGCCAAAGACACAGCCGAGCAGCCTACCTTGCAATAGGGGTTAGAGCCGGAACCCTTTCTAGGGGTCTTCATGTTATAGGGCTTATCTTGGGCCCACGCAGTAGTCAGAAGAGGTTCTACAGAGATGCCGCCACGGTTAGCGGTCTTCTGTACCATGAGTCCGGGATGAGCCTGGAGGTATTCCATCTGCTTCTGATAGATGTCCAAGAAGTACTGAACGGCATCAGGCAGATCGTTCATGCTCTGGATTTGTCCTTCGCCATAAGCGAGGATTTCACGAGCACGGCTGTCACCGGCAACGATCGCATAACCAGCCTCGGTGTTTACCACATAGTACGCGGTCAGAGCGGCATTGGTTGAATTCTTGGCCTGGTGCGTCCACTTAACGGCGGGAGCCGATGTCATGAAGCGGCCCTTGGCGGCCTTGTTCATCAAGAAACGCTGTGCGGCACCCTGTGCGGTAGCCAAGTCCACGTTAGATGCTGTCACCTGCATAACGGCAAGCAACAAAGCAGCGAGTAATAGGATTTTTTTCATAAAAACAAGTTTAATATGTTGATTAATAACTAGTTATCAAAAGCAATGTAATGGTATTCATCGGTAAAATAAATAGTTATCTGTCATTAGACGGTGCGAATTTATACATTATTTTATAACTATGCAAAATTTTTGACCCAAATAGTCGTTAAAAAAATGAAAACCGTAGAAGAATGTCGGCTCAAACCCCATTTCTGCATTGCAATGTGACAGAGAAGAAGAGATATGATTCACAATGCCCCCAAAAGTCGGGAACCGACCTTTTGGAGGCATTGTATCAGATCATCGGTAAACCGCAGGCTTAAGCGCTCAGCAACAAGTCGATGAGCGTGGTCACATCGGTGATGCTGACAGTCCCGTCGCCATCGACATCTGCCTCGGGCGCCGACTCGTCGCTAAGGAGCATGTCGATAAGCGTGGTCACGTCGGTAATGTTGACAAAGCCATCCTTGTTCACATCGCCCTTGGCATAGGTCTGGCCACCCTCGGCCAGCGTTACCTCCTGGACATTGCTCCACGCACTCCATGCTCCATTGGCATAGAGGGCCTTCACCTTATAGAGATAGGTGCCGCCAGGGGTCAAGTTGTTGATGGTGTAGAACCTGTCGGTGATGCCCGTGATGGTGCGCTGGCTCTCATCGCCGCTCTCGGTGGCGCGCAGTTGCGGGGCGGGCAATTCGCCGGCATAAATCACCATGTGCTGGAAGCAGGGGTTGCCGCTCTTGTTGGCGATGGTCACCTTGTCGGTCTTGCCACAATCGAGCACAGCCACAAATTGTCCAAACGTCCGCTCGGTTACCTCAAACTCCTTTGAGTCCACACTGGTCGATACGGTAAACTTTGAGGCTGAATAACCACCCATTTTGGCAGTAAGCACCACGGTCACCTTATCAAATCCAGTCAAGTCATAGGTTGGTGTCGAGAAACTGAAATTGCCGTTGATAGAGATATATTCGCCTTCGGTAAAAAGATCAGCGCCCGCAAAAGTCCATCCCTCGGGGAAATAACGAGCCGCATTGGCGGTCTGTGCGGAGATAACGTTATCCACATTGCTCCAGTCGGCCTCGCCCAGGAGCATATAGTCTTGCTTGGCATCCACTTGCAGGGTGTAACTAACAACCTCGTTGGGATCGGTCTGGTCGGCCCACTCGGCACGGAACGAGTTGTTGCCGACATACTGCGCACTGGCCGGCAACATCACGGGATCAACAGCCTGCAACTCATAAGCCTCGGAGGCCACGCCATGCAGCCTGAGAACCATATCATCAACACCATCGGCACTCAAGGTAACCGTGGCCTCATTGCTGCCCACCACTCGGGGCGCATAGGTTACCGTGACGTCATAGCCATCCACGACAGCACTGGCCGTGATGGTAGCGGGATCAATGCTATAGACGCCATCGGCATCATTGACGGTCAGTTTCACGTCACTGGAGAGCGCACGCCCCTTGACGGTAAAGGTGGCAGTGACCGGCTCACCGACACGTGTGGCCAGGGAGATCAGAGCAGGAGTGGTCTTAAGAGCAGGCTCGGACGCCTTTGCCGGCTTGATATTCTTCACGATGCGCTGTCCCAAGTGATAGTTAGCGCCCTGATTGGCAAAAGCGTTCATGGCAAAGTAGCCATTACCCACGCCGCTCCAGCCCCAGTTGATGGAGAAGGTGCCATTGCTGGCGTCGTAACCATCGACATTGAAGGCATGACCGCTGTAGGAAGAATTAGCATGGGTATAGTCAAAGGCGCAGAAGACAAACGGACGGCCCGCCAGCAGTTCCTCGACCATCATGGCATGCCAGTCCTCGTCGCTGATATAGGTGGTCTCGTCGCCCGTCTGGAAGTTCATCGTGGCCTTATAGACGGCATAGGCGTCGTCATATCCGAGAATCTCGCAGGCTCTGACGATGTCATCCTCCCAGGCATCGCTACCCGTCTTGTCATAGTTCATCTGCTCGGCCTGGCCAATGTAGCGCATCAACTGGGCCACGGCAAGAGCATTCGCATCATTGTAATTATTAAACGTATAAGTGGGCAGGATGTTATCCCAGTCAAAGGTCACAGAGGGCAGATCGGGCAGCGTGAATTTGCCGTTACGGGTGGTGTAACCCGGCACCACAGCGGTAGGCTCGGTGGGATGCTTCCAGAAATTAAACACCTGAGCCAGCGACGTGCAGGCACAACCGGTCATAGCGTTTTTGTCTCCATCCCTGGGACACAGATTATTATAGGGCTCACTCTGGTTCCACATGGCATCGAGCATGGGCTGAACACTCTGGCCGGCCTTGAATGTGGGTTTCTTGACCACCATGCCAGGGTGGGCCTGCAGATACTCCATCTGCTGCTTGTAGTGACCGAGCCAGAAGCGCATGTTCTCGGGCAGATTGCTCATGCCGTCGAGAGGACGGTCACCATAGGCGAGAATCTGCTGGGCACGGTCATCGCCCGAGACGATGACGAAACCGCGGTCGGTATTGATCACATAGTAAGCGGCCTGATTGGCATTGCTGGAATTGGCCTCCTTGTGCACCCATTTGACAGTGGGTGAGGCGGCGTTGAGAGTACCCTTGGCAGCACGGTTGCTCAAGAAACGCCGTGCCACCTGCTGGGCTGTCGCCGTGCTGACGTCGGCAGCCAGACCTTGTAACGTCGCCAAAGCGAGGGCGATGAGAATCAGTAATTCTTTCATAAAGCATTCAAGTTTATTGGTTAAGGTATTAATTGGCCCATTGATATTATTATAAGGATGCAAAGATACACCTTTTTTTTAACTGATTGCAAGTTATCGGGATATTGCTGATTAAGAGAAGGTAACGACCACGCTTTTCGGTAGCCTGGGCCAAGGTTTCCACCTCAGCAGACATGCGATGATGTGGTGGGTGTCCCCACTCATTTCCTGCAGAACGATGATTGCCGAGGAAAGAGCGCGCCGTGCGTAAAAAAAAACCGCCACAGCAGTGACGGTTAGAGACTTTTATCTTGATATGGTTTGTCGCGTTGCTGCTACTAGAGCCTGAAGTTGATGGGCAGCACCACACGCACCGGCACAGCATGCTTGCCCACCTTGCCGACGCTCCACTTGGGCATGGCGGCAATGACACGGATGGCCTCTCGGTTGAGGCTCTCGTCGGCGGCACCGCGTATGACACGCACATCGCTCACCTTGCCGTCGGTACCCACAATGAAACTGCACAGGACACGGCCCTGAATGCGCTTTTTGTAAGCATGGTAGGGATATTCCCTGGTCTTGTTGATGAAGTTGATAAGCCCACGCTCGCCGCCAGGGAACTGAGGCTGGATGTCGACGTAGTCAAACTCATAGACCTCCATGTATGAGCGCTTAGATTGGGGGTTGACCGTGGTGACGTGACGCACCTGTGCTGCCAAGGGCAACACCGTTGCGAGTGTCATCAGTGCCAATAATCCAAAGCGTAATTGTTTGAGCATAGGCAATTTAATTGATAAAGATGTTAAGATCAATCGGGGTTAACCCGGTGATTTACCCCGCAAATATAGAGTTACGATTGCAAACTTCAAAATGATTTAATTTAATTTTGCAAACAATTAGCATTGTTTCAGTCTTTTTGGCTAAAACTCGCTGATTTCAAAAAAAATGTAAACATTTTCAATTCTGAGAGGATGCTCCCGTCAAAGCCGCTTACCCTTACAGAAACGGGACCGGACAAGTGATGCAGAGCGAGCGGCTGGTCACAGGATGGTCGAAGGTGACGGAACGGGCATGTAGCATCAAGCGGGAGGACGCCCGACCATAGAGGCGGTCACCCACGATGGGACAGTTCAGGCCCTGCGGGTGGGAGCAATGTACCCTCAACTGATGGGTGCGGCCAGTGAGAGGCTGCAGAGCGATGAGCGTGTGACCGTCGCGGCGCTCCAGCACACGATATCGGGTCACGGCGGGCTTGCCCTGCCCGTAATCGACGCGCTGACGCGGACGGTCGTCCACATCGGGCCGAATGGGCAGATCGATGACACCCTCGTCGAGAAGCACCAGTCCCTCGAGCAAGGCGACGTACTGCTTCTGGATCGTATGGGCCTCGAACTGCTGTTGCAGCGCCTTGTGTACCGCCTTGTCCTTAGCGAAAACCACGAGCCCCGACGTTTCCTGATCCAGCCGGTGCACGACAATGGGTCCCGAGGCCTCGGGGTGGGCCAGTTGATAACGGCTGAGTAACGAATCGTCGAGCGCCTTGCCCGGCACGGTGAGCATGCCCGAAGGCTTGTTGAGCACCGTGAGCCACTGGTCATCGTAGACGACATCGAGCGTGGCGGCGCGCATAGGTTTCTCGAGAGGATTATCCTCCACATCGAGGCCTTGCAGCATATATTCCAGGATGGGCTTGCACTTGCTGCGGCAAGCGGGATAGAAGTGGCCATGGTGACGCACCTCGCCCACAGGCGACTCACCCCACCAGAACTCCGCCATGCACACAGGCCGCAAGCCATGTCCGAAGGCATAGTTGAGCAATCGCGGCGCACAGCACTCGCCCGCCCCGGCAGGCGGCAAGGTACCTAAGGGCTTGAACACCTCGACCAGGTCGCGACGCTCGCCACGGGCATTGCTGACGACAAAGAGTCGGAAGATGCGCTCCTGCAATGCCTCGCTCATCGCCTTGCGGCGAACCTTTAACTGATCGATCTCCTGGTCAGCGGCGGCTATCTCGTCGACAATGCTCTGAATCATGGCCTGATGGTGCTGGCGTATGCGCTTGAGTTGGGCCTTCTCGTAGCGGCTCTGATTCAAGAGGGCCTCTGCTTGTTGGGCAGTCAACGGCCCAGCCTGCCGACGCTCGTCACGTCCACGCTTGTGACTGGCCATCAACGCCTTGTAGTCGGCAATCGCTTGAGCCATCTCTTGTCTGGCAATCGCCTCCCGACGCCGCAAAGCCGCCCTTTGGGGCGCGTGTTCCAGCCGCTCCACCTCATGGTTGATAGCGGTGATTTGCGCCTCGCCATGCTTGAACTCGCCTTGGGGATCGAGCAAGTCATAGACAGGAGGCACAAAGTAATCATGCTTGACGCTACCCGCCAGATTGCCAGAGAAAGCCGCCAGAAAGCCTATAATGCCCTCATCATTCCGGACCACGAGCACACCGAGCATTTTGCCCGATGCCAGTTCGTCGGCCCAATCATCGCGCGTAGCGACATATCGCTGCACCCGCTCGACAGCCATCAGCGCCAGCGGGTGCGGCTCATAGCAGAACGGGCAGGTGAACTGTCGCGGCAATTCGACAGCCGACTCCTCCACACCAAGTCGATGAAATTTCTCGATCATTGCTGCAAAATTACGTCATTTAATTTTCAAGATAAGCGCTTTTAGCAGTATATTTGCAGAATTAACCAAAAAACGCTGAAATGAAATTCATCTCGTGGAACGTAAACGGCCTGAGGGCCGTAGTGGGCAAGGGCTTCGGCGACATCTTTAAGGAACTCGATGCCGACTTCTTCTGCCTGCAGGAAACCAAGATGCAGGCTGGACAACTGGACTTGGAATTTGACGGTTACCGCTCCTACTGGAACTATGCCGATAAGAAGGGCTACTCGGGCACGGCCATCTACAGCCGCCACGAGCCGCTGAATGTGACTTATGGCATCGGCATCGATGAGCACGACCATGAGGGCCGCGTCATCACACTGGAGATGCCAGACTTCTACCTGGTGACCTGCTACACGCCCAATAGCCAAGACGGCCTGCGCCGCCTGGACTACCGCATGAACTGGGAAGATGACTTTCGCGCCTATCTGCTGCAACTGGACGAGAAGAAGCCCGTGATCGTGTGCGGCGACCTGAATGTTGCGCATCAGGAAATCGACCTGAAGAATCCCAAGACCAACCGTAAGAACGCCGGCTTCACCGACGAGGAGCGGGCAAAGATGACGGCCCTGCTCGATGCGGGATTTACCGATACATGGCGCTTTTTCAACCCCGATGTGACCGACGTCTACTCGTGGTGGAGTTACCGCTTCAAGGCGCGCGAGAAAAATGCGGGATGGCGCATCGACTACTTCCTGACAAGCAACCGGCTCCAGGATCGGCTCACCAGTGCAAAAATCCACACCGAGATCTATGGCAGCGACCACTGCCCCGTGGAGTTGGAGATCAGTTAATAGTTTTGGTTGTTAGTTTTTAGTTTTTAGTTGTTAGTTTTTAGTTTTTAGTTCTTAGTGACAACTACACAACTAACAACTATACAACTACACAACTATACAACTAACAACTTCACAACTATACAACTAACAACTTCACAACTATACAAATATACAAATAACAACCAGCAATGAAGAGATATGGCACAGACTACTGTACAACAACCCAAGAAATATGACTTTGACCGCGTGGTGAGGATGGTGCTGACCCTCATCAGTGTGGGCATCGGTGTGTGGCTCGTCAATTACCTGAGCCCGGTGCTGATGCCGTTTGTGGTGGGCTTTATTCTGGCCTACATCATCGAACCTCTGGTCGAGTGGCTGCAACGTAAAGCCCGCATCAAGGCGCGTGGCGTCGCCGTGGTGGTGGCCCTGCTCATCGTCATAGCATTGATCACAGGCCTATGCTGGCTCATCATACCCTACCTGATCGATGAGTTTGGCGCCATGTCCAAGCAGTTGGCAGCCTACGCCAAGTCGTCGTTACGCATCCCCTATGTCCCTGCCGAGATCAACGAATTCATCCAGCGCTACATCGACCTGGAGAAAATCAACGAATTGTTCAGCAAGCAGCAGTGGATGGATCTGATCAACAAGGCCGCCTCGGGCGCGTGGTCGGTGGTTGGTGGTACCATGAGCGTGATATTCAGCATCGTGTCATGGTTCATCGTGCTGCTGTACATGTTCTTTATCCTGCTGGACTTTAACAAACTATCCCATGGGTTCAAGGCAGCCATACCCGGCAAATACCGCCGCATAGCGTTGCGCATATTTGGCGACGTGGCCGACACGATGAGCCGCTACTTCCGCGGCCAGGCGGCTGTGTCCTTCTTTGTGGGCGTGATATTTGCGATTGAGTTCTATATCATCGGGTTGCCGATGGCAATAGCCTTCGGCATGTTTGTGGGCTTGCTCAACATGGTGCCCTACCTGCAACTGATATCTATCCCGATCGCGGCGTTTCTGTGCCTGGTTGCCACTGCTGCTACCGGAGCCAGTTTCTGGGTCATGTTTGCCTGGGTGATCGCAGCCTATATCATCTGCCAGATCATTCAGGACATGGTGCTGATTCCCACTATCATGAAGTCACAGATGGGACTCAATCCAGCCATCATCTTCCTGTCATTGTCGCTGTGGGTGTATGTGCTGGGCTTCATCGGCCTGATTATCGGCTTGCCGTTGACCACCCTCATCATCTCCTACTACTGCGAGTTTGTGCTGCATCAGCCCAACCCGCTCTACAAAGACCGAAAGCCCGTCCAGAACAAGAAGGCTCCACTAGCCCTCACCTCCTCGCTGGTTGACAAGTACAGCAACATCGAGAAGGAGGAGCAATGAGCAAGACGCTGATTGTCATCACAGGTCCCACAGGAGTGGGCAAGACCGCGACAGCCATCACGCTGGCGCAGCACCTGCATTGTGACATCATCAATGCCGACTCCCGGCAGATCTATCGCGGCATCCCCATCTGCACAGCGGCACCGACAGCCGAGGAACTGGCGGCGGCCCGCCACCACTTTGTGGCCATTAAGGACCTGGAAGAGAGTTACAGCGCAGCCCAATTTGAGGGCGACGTGATGGAATTGTTGCCATCGCTATGGAGGCAGGGGGATTATGCCGTGATGTGCGGCGGATCGATGCTCTATGTCGACGCCGTGTGCCGAGGCATCGACCAGTTGCCCGACATCAGTCCGGAGGTGCGCAGCGCCGTCAAGGAGAAACTGCAGACGCACGGTCTGGCGAGCCTCGTCGAGGAACTGGAGCGACTCGACCCGCAATATGCCTCGACCATCGACCGCAAAAACACCAGCCGTGTGTGCCACGGCGTGGAAATCTGCCGACAGGCGGGCGTGCCCTACTCCAGCCTGCGCACCGGCATGGCCAAGCAACGCGACTTCCGCATCGTGAAAATCGCGTTAAACACCGATCGAGAACAACTGTTTGACCGCATCAACAAGCGCGTGGACCGCATGATCGAGGCGGGTCTGGAACAGGAAGCCCGCTCGGTCTATCACCTGCGGCACCTCAACTCGCTCAACACTGTGGGGATGAAGGAAATGTTTGCCCTGTTTGATGGCACAATGGACCGCGACACCGCCATCCAGCGCATCAAGAAGAATACCCGCGTCTATGCCAAGAAGCAACTCACCTGGTATCGCCGTGACCCCGAAATCACCTGGGTGACACCAGCCGACGCCTGCGCCACCGCACTCGACCTGTTGTCAGAATAAAACACCAGAGTGACTAGATTGACACCGCCTTGCAAGGCATATTGTCAACCCAGTCACTCTAGTGTTTGCGCAAAGGGTCAATCGAGCAGTTGGGCAATGGTGTCTGCCACCCGTCGGGCCGTGGTATAGTCCAGAGCGGCCTCGTTGGCGCCAGGTCGGCCCATATACAGATTAGGATTGACATATTGCATGGCACTGGCCTGCGACTCGCGTCCCGAGAAGTGGAACTCGCGCAACCCCGTCAGATCCCGGATCTGCTTGATATTGTGCTCGGTGACGCCGCTGCCAGCCATCAGGATGATGCGGCCGGCAGCCTGTCGATTGAGTCGAGCGAGCAAGTCGGTCCCCTGTATGGCTTTGGGCTGCTGTCCGGAAGTGAGAATGCGGTCAAAGCCCAAGTCGATGATTTGCTCCAAAGCCCGCTCAGGATCGGCCGCACGGTCAAAGGCGCGGTGCATGGTCACGCTCATCCCTGTGGCACACTCCATGAGATAGCGGTTTTTGTCGACATCGATGGAGCCATCGGCCCTCAGGCAGCCAAACACGACACCATCAGCGCCCAACTCACGGCACACCGCAATGTCGGCGGCCATGCGCTCCACTTCCAAGTCGGAATAGAGGAAATCGCCGCCACGCGGACGGATAATCACATGCAGGCGCGTCGTGGTCAATACCCGCCGCGCTACCTTGATTTCGCCATAACTGGGCGTAGTGCCGCCCTCGGGTATGCCGGCGCACAATTCCACACGGTCGGCCCCACCCTGCTGTGCCGCGATGCATGATTCCACACCGTTGGCACACACTTCTACCATCAATTGGTCACGTTTCATAACTGCAATACGCGTATTATTCACAATCAGGCACCTTAAAAAAATGTTACCAACCCGCCAGTGTCAGACATCACCCCTAAGGATGAGATCGATGACCGCATTGACATCAGCAATATTGACCTCCCCGTCTCCGTTGACGTCCCCGTCGGGACTTAGGCCACTCATCAGGATCATATCGATAAGAGCGTTAACATCAGCGATATTGACCTCACCATCGTGATTGACATCGCCAGTGACAGGATGCTCATCGGGCGGCATCGCATCATAGACGAGTTCCATGCCAGGAATCTTGAGGCAGTAAGGCTGGCCAGTAGTTACCGGGTTGTAAGTGATGTAATAATAGACCAGATGCAGGGGGAAGTTGCCCAAGTCGGCCGCATCGCAAATGCCGGTCACCGGCATGTCGATCACGCATTTGCCATCCAAGCCCACCGTGGCGGGATACTCGACCGTGACTCGCTCGCCATAAGCGTTCTGCAGCAGTGCTTTCACCGTTTTGAGTTGAATCTCGCCAGGCTCTATGCGCAGGCGCAGGGTATCGGGCAATCCCCATAGTTGCAACGCCTTGGATATCTTGATATAGGGGTTGCGCGACGATGCGCCCAGGAAGTCAATCTTCAAGCCGTTGTCCAAAGCGGTTACCACCCTATCCTTGCCACCACTCTGCGCGATGTCCCACGATGCGGGATCGATGGGGCCATTCTCGATCGTGGTGACGCGCCCCTTGGGGTTCTCGACGCTGACCAGCAACGAGTCGGCCAGCAAGGGATGGCTAGAGCCCACGTAGGTCTGGCCATCGGTCACGGCAGTGATGATGCCCAGATTATCAACGGCGCAGACTTGCTCATCGGCCGAAGTCCACGCCACAACCGAAGGGTCCACCTTGTCCAAGCCATAGCCACTCACACCGCAGATGTTGATGGCATAGGGGTGAAACTGATCGATGACCACACTGTCGCTCACGAGTTGCCACTGCGCCTCCATGATGGTGACCCGCTGGCTTGCGGTGATGCCCTTGTAAGTCACATAGAGGTTGCCTGAGGCTGGCGTGGACACGGCATGGAAGACGCCCTGCTCGTCGAAGGAGCCCACCTGCGGATCGCAGGTGAAGGTGCAGCCCTGCAGGTCTCGCGTCTTCAACACCCCATACTGGTTATATCCCCACACGCCAAACGACGTGGTTGCCGAAATTGACAGATTGTAGCAGCGCGGCTCGAAACTGATCAGGCCTATCTCGTCGTCGGGCGGTGCGGTCGATACAAACAGGCAACCGTTACCCACGGCTCTGACAGGGCCATCGCTGGGATGATTCATCACCTCATCATTGACCAGGATGCATGACGAACCGCCACCATCCAGATTGACGGCATTAACAGCGCCCAAGGCGTCAAAGATACCCTTCATCTCCTTGAGTGTCACACCCGTAGAGGTGAGATGGCGCCCATCGACAACGACAAAGTAGAGCCGTGTGCTATCGGCATTGAAGCCGATAGCCGTGCGGGGATGACGCTCGGCCCAATCCTCCATGAACTGGCCGTTCTGCATGATGATGTGGTTGCTGCCGCCTATCAGTTGATGGATATTGACATCGCCAGGCTCGCTGTTGAGTGTGAGGCGGAACGAGATGCTCATGGCATCGCCAACAGTCAGCGAAGAGGCATAATTGGCATAAGTGCCCTTGAGCCACAGGATGGCCTTGCCATCGGGAATCACGGTCGAGCCCTTGGCCTCAAAAATATCCTCGACGATGCACTGTTCCATGCCATTGGCCAGCCAGCGGAAGGGGTCTTCTGCAGGCTTGATCAGCACCATCGTTCCCGTCGATGAAGCATCATAGGTCGTGGGGCCATAACTGCGTGTGAACAGGATGGATTGGTTGGCAGCGATGTTCTCGTAAGCATAACGCATGCGGTTGACCAGATTGAGCGGAAACGACGTCTCGCCGCAGGTCACCTGTCCCGTAAACGTCAAGCGGTCGATATAGGGCCTGTTGTCGGTATCCAGCACCAGACAGGCCCTGTTATGGCTGCTCAGCACCAGTTCGTCGTTACGCACCTGTCCACTCACTGGCAGGCCCACCTCGTTGGTCGGCGAGGTCATAAAGAAGTCACCATTGACGGCCCCCACCACCTCATGGCCAGGACGGTTGTTACGCGCAGCCATGTTGACCGGTGTCTCACTGCCTACCGATTTATCGGCACCCAAGCAGGTCTCCATCATGATATAGGGATTGGTCAGGTCCATTTCCACGACACTGACCTTGAGCGGCAAGGCAGGAATATCATATTTGGCCGCCATCACGCCTGGTCCTGCCAGATGCGGAAAGATGAGGGTATCCACATCATAGGCCCTATCCCCTATCGTCCACTGGTCACGAGCCGAAGCCGTGACAGGGACCAAAAGCAGCGCCGCGATCAGCGCTGTAAACACTGACCGGCTCATGACTTAAGAATGATGTCGATGACGGCACTGACATCAGCGATATTGACCTCACCATCATCATTAACGTCGCCCGAAGGCTCGTTGATTCCTCTCAGAATCATATCGATGAGCGCATTCACGTCGGCGATATTGACCTCACCGTCGCCATTCACATCACCGACCGTAGCCGTCGTCTGTCCTGCATCCACATTGCGGCCAATCTTATAGACGGCCATACCGTTATAGGCCTTGAAGGTGAACAGCGTCACCTCCTCGTATCCCTCGCTATCGACACCATACTCCACAGCAAAACAATGAACACGCAATCCGCTGTCATTAACCTTGCCCAGACTGTCGGCCGGAATCTTCCAGTACTTGGTCATTCCAGCCAGAGCCTGCCCCTCGCCGAGTTCACAGATGTTGGCCTGACAACCGTGTCCACCACCATTCATATCGGCATTGACATAGACCAGGAAGTCTCTGCCATCGATGTGGAACTCGATGCAGCCATTGGGCGTGGACTGGGGCCACAACTCAGGATCCACCTCCTCAAACGAGTCGATGACCGATCCCGAGAAGTCGTAGATCACAGGAGCGGTGTCAAAGCAGTCGATGTAGAACATCTCACCGCTGTAGCGGCTATCCTCGTCGGGGCCCTCAATCATTTTGATCACAGGAGCGAGCGAAAAGCCCGTCTTGGTCTCGGGATAGAAGTTGATGATGTCCATGTAGGGGTCACCATCAAATCCGCCTTCCCAGTCACCCCCCTGATCGGCATGCATGCGATATAGCGTGGGGAAGCCCGGATCGGCCGTTGAACCAGCCACAGTCATGATGTTGCACTCGGCCTGCTCGAGCGTGAGGTCGCCCATCACATCGAGATAGTCGGTGCGCTGGGGCGCGTCACCCTTGTCCATCTCCACCACCAGAGTCAGTTCGCCCGTCTGCGTATCCACCATGTAGACCGGCACATACTGCTGCACGGTGCTGGTCATCGGGGCCACCCAAATGTGGTGGAAACTGTCCTTGCCGATGCTGGCTACACCCAGGAAGCGCCCGTAGGGCTGTCCATCCAGATACAGCGGCAAATCCTCGAGCGGCGAGCCGTCGACTGCCGAAAAGCGATGGATGACCGATTGCGAGATCGTGTCATTACCGATAATGACAGCCCGCTCCTCGCTGCGTGCCACATAGATGACACCCTGGTCCATAGTGGCCGTTCGTGCCCGCTGGTTGCAAATCGCGTCGCTGGTATAGGCCGTGCCGCTATGCACCCTGTCAAATATCCACTGGTTGACAATCTTGAGGCCATTCACCTCGGGATAAGTCTGACCGTCGGTTCCTGCCATGACAGGAAGAATCGAGGCCATCCAGGCCAAAACTAGAAGTACTGATCGTTTCATATCGGATTCCTTTCTTTGAATTATTTGTTAGGTTGATGGTTGACTACTCATCGACAGGCCGCGGACTAGCGCGGATGTGACAATCATTTTACACACTCCGAGCAATCCGCGGCCGTGATTTCGGTTATTGATCCCTCTAATAGGGATAAGGCATCAGGATTTCAGGATGATATCGATGACAGCGTTAACATCAGCGATATTGACTTCACCGTCGCCGTTGACGTCGCCCGAGGGCGTGTTGTTACCCTTCAGGATCATGTCGATAAGGGCATTCACATCGGCGATGTTGACCTCGCCGTCGCCATTGACGTCACCCTTCACATCAGGCTCGTCGGCAGGCTTCACGTTCTTGCCGATTTTGTAGACGGCCATGCCATTGTAGCACTTGAAGATGAAGAGGGTGATTTCCTCGTTGCCCTCGCTATCGACACCATACTCCACATTCATGCTCTGGACGCGTGTGCCACCGTCACTCATGGCGCCCAACTCGTCGGGCACCATCCAGTAGCGCTGCATGCCCCCCAGGGTCATGCCCTCGCCCAGTTCGCAGATGTAACTCTGGCAAGCCTTGTTGATCATCGTGGCCTCGTCAACGCCGGTATACTGAGCCGCTACATAAACGATGAAGTTGCGTCCGTCGAGGGTAAACTCGCACACGCCATTGGCGCCCACGTCCATCGGCAGCAAGTCGGGATCGGTGTTCTCGAAGTTGTCGACCATCGTGCCCGTCACATCATAGAGGATGGGCGATGTCGTGAAGCCGTCGACATAGAACAACTCGCCACTGTAGCGATTCTCCTCGTCCTCGCCAAGGATCATCTTCACAACGGGTCCATATCCCCACTGGGTAACGGTCTCGGGATAGAAATCGAGGATGGCCAGATAAGGATCGCCGTCAAAACCGCCCTCGAAGTCACCGCCCTGATCGGCATGCCAGCGGTAGATGACCTCGGTGCTCGTGCCCACCGTCATGATGTTACACTCGGCCTGCTCACGCGTGAGGTCGCCCATCACGTCCATATAGTCGCAGCGCGAGAGCACGTCGCCCTTTTCGAGGCTTGCCACCAGGGTCAGTTCGCCCGTCTCGCCATCCAGCAGATAGATGGGAGACTCGGTTGCCAATTCGCTGGTATAAGGAGCGATAAACAAGTGTCCAAAGTTATCGACACCCACCGTGTTGGCATTAAGCGTCGATGTGCCATAGATAGCACCATTGAGCGTCAGAGGCAATTCCTTCACCAAGTTGCCGGTTGCGGCATCCAATTTGTAAACGACACTCTGGAGCAGCGTGTCGTTGCCTTGGATGACGGTGTTGGCATTGGTCCGCGAGATGTAAATGTAGCCATCGTGCATCACCGCCGTACGGGCATAGGTGTTGCAGTAGGGCTTTACGCCCCACTCGTTCTGTGTGTGGGCGCGGTCCTGAATCCACAGGTTAACGATCTTGATGTCGTTAACCGGCTGATAGGTCACGCCATCGGTTATAGCCAGCGCGCTGACAGCGGCTGTAGCCATCATGATAAGGGAGAGTAGAAGTTTCTTCATAATCGACTGTTTATTAAGTTGTTAAATATTATTCTATATCACATTGTGCTTGAACATAGCAAAGTAACAAAATTTTTCGTTACGTTCAAAACCCAAGGCAACAATAATTGATAAAAAAAACCAACATTTTCCCGAAAGCGGTATTCCCTCCCGGCCTTTTTCATTAGAAACCGGATGAGCGCATACCGCCTATCAACTATGGTTACCAGCCTCTTGCGAGACCATCAATTCAGTATGATGCTGATTACCGCATTGACGTCGGCAATGTTGACCTCGCTATCCTGATTGACGTCGACAGCAGGATTATCCCCCCCTGTGCCCAAAAGAATGTAGCCGATGAGCATATTGACGTCGGCTATATTGACCTCGCCGTCCTGGTTTACGTCGCCCGCGACAGCCTCGCGATAGACAAACGAGCGGATGTCGCAATAGTCGGTATACTGCATAGTAGCGCCAGCGGCCAGCGTACGGTAAGCATAGCGAGCACGCACATAGTAGGTCTTGCCGTCGGACAACTTGCCAGCGCCCTTGATCTCGCCCAGACGGGGCGTTTCAAACACAGGAGCCTCGATGGTGCCGTTGTAGGATGTGCGTGCAGGAAACGACTCAGAGTTACTGATCTGGACCCTCAGCGAAGCGGCCCCCTCGACTGGTACAAACCGCACGATATCCCATGAGCAGAGCACCGAGTCGCTCTGCCCAGGCACGATATAGTCGGGCACAGGAGGAACCACCTCGACCGTAGTGAAGGACGAGACAGGCGTCATCATTGTTGCCCCGCCATCGGTAGCCGTCACGCGGACATAGTAGGTAGTGGCCCCTGCCAGTCGGTAAAGCGGCACTTGCCAGCATGGCTCAGTCAGACGGACAGTGTCGGGCTGGTTGAGCATCGGGCTGGTTGAGAGTTCCAGCAGATAATCAGTGTCACTGCCACCCGGAGTCCACTCGATGACAGGAGTTAATGATACCGAGGCAGCAGCATTGCCAGGAGCGGTGATCCGCATCTGCTTGAGCACAAACCGACGCACCTGGCTCGGACAATCCCACTGTCCCAATCCACGCGCCACGACACGCCACCAGTAGGTGCCTTCGGTCAAGGCGGGAATCCGTGACAGAGGCATGCTCAGGGAGTCGGCCTCGACTTGCGCGACAAGCGAGTCGAGATCGCTATCGGCATAGACCTGCACCACGTGGCGCACAGTGCCGTCCCCTCCCGACCATCGCAAGTCAGCGAGCAGGGTCACCTCGTCGCCGTCGGCAGGAAAGACCAATTGCGGCTCTGGTGCCTGTACGGGCACGACTCCAGGCATTACCGGAGCGTACTCATTTTCCCATCGGTCGAGAATCGATACCGCATAGTGGTAACCCTCGCGCTTGGCATCAGGCAGGCTATAGGATGCCCCATACGAAATGCCATCGATATATCGCGCTTGGCACCTAAAGCCAGCATCATCCACGCTATCGGGGATAGCATAGACCACATAGCGCACATTGGGGACACTGTCCCAGCAGAGCACGCCATCGCTATACCGGAGATTGCTGACGGTAGTATAGGTCTGGCCAGGATCAGTCCATGCCGGGGCGGGATTCAAGGCCACCGTCGAGTAGAGGCTGTCACGCAGCCAGATGCGCAACTGGCGCACCTTGCCGTCGATCTTCTCACTCTTGCTTCGCCATGTGCCATAGCGGAAATAGACCATGCCCGGATTGCCACCCGCAGCCATTGCCTCGCGCATGACACGCCCCTGCTTGACATACTCGTCGAGGGTCCACGCGGCATCGTCGGGTACCCACTGGCTGATGAAGACATGACGATTGAAACGCGCCGCCATTTTGCCCCACCACGTGGTCACAGGGATAAAGGTGCCTGTGGTGGGCCAATAGACCTGAGGTGCCAAAAAGTCGATGGTGCCTCGTGTGAGCCATGCCATCGGGTCACTATAGATCTGGTTATACTGCCAGTCGGTGCCCGGGCTCGGTTCCACCCCATACTGGTCGGCCACGGCCTGACTGCTACAGGCCACACCGGCAGGGCCGATGCCGAAACGCACCCACGGCTTGGTAGCCCGCACCATGTCGCCCACGTCCTTGACCATCTGGTTGACATTCTCGCGTCGCCAGTCGCCCTGGCTCATCGCACCGCCACTTGCCTTGTAGGCGTTATACAGGTCGGCATCGAGCGCAAACGACGGGTTATCCTGATTATAGAAATAGTCGTCAAACACAAGACCGTCAACGTCATACTTAACCAAAATATCCTTGCAGACGTCCACCACGCGCTGCCGCACCTCGGGAATGCCAGGGTTGAGCACCGTCTCATAGGCGGTGGTCAGCAGCCACTCGGGGTGGGTATGCACGTAGTCGAGCGGACTCTGTCCCCACATGTTGTCGCCATGGGCATAACGGTAGGGATTGACCCAAGCATAGACCTCGATGCCCCGCTTATGCGCTTCCTGAACGAGATAGGCAAAGGGATCGAAGGCCGGCGCCACGCCACGGGTTCCCGAGACGTAACTCGACCAGGGCTCATAGGCCGAATTATACATCGCGTCACACATGGCCCGCACATGGTAATAAACCGCGTTGATGTGATTGACACGCAAGGTGTCGAGCATCTTGCGGCAGGCATTCTGCATCGTGGGCGTGTTGCGCTCGGTGATGGCGCCGCTGGGCCAATCGTTGAGATAGGCGGTGATCCACATGCCACGCTGCTCCCGCTTGGGCGGATCGCCGGCGTCTGCTGCGATGACAAAACTGGTGGCCATCGCCACCAGTAATGCTATCAGGGTTAATGTACGTTTCATTGGACGTGCACAGGATTAACGGATTGTTCCGTACAAACATTAACTGATTAGAACAAGTTGGTCAGTCGCGGATTGATGCACACGCCCAAGATCTTGTCCTTGTTGCCATTGAAGTTATAGACCTTGCCATCGTCGGGATTGAAGTAGTACAAGCCCGTGGTGTAGGTCTTCTCGGTGGTGGCGGCACGGAAGCCGAAATAGACATAGTGGGTCTGCTCATCCACGGCCATCTGGGTGGTGTAGACGCCCTCGGCATCGGTCGTGTTGATGGGATCGGCCTCCATGGTGATGAAGTTGATATACTTATCGTAGGTGACCGTGGCATTCTCGGCCGGGATGGCATACTGTGTGAATCCCACACCAGGCGTTGTGCCCTTTGTCATCCACACATAGAGGTAGCCCAAATCCTCATCAAGCGTGAAGGCACGCGGCTGGGTGGTCTCGAGCACGATGGGATGCGGGATAGGAACACCGGTGCCGGTCTTGCCGATATCGGTTGAACGGAAACGGTAGATACCGTTACCCGAATAGTTCTTGCCCCACCAGAACATGCCCGTCTTGTCCAAGTACAATCCGGTGTGGATCGCGCCATAGGCAATGCCCTGACCATAATAACTCAACTGGTTGTTGACCACATAGTAGCCGGCAGTGCTGTTGAAGTTGGTCTGCTCGGTCTCGCCACGGGTACTGAGCGGAATGCGCCGCACACCCGTGTTGCGGTCAGTATAATAGAGGTAGGAGCCATCGGTACAGCCCTGGAACGGGTCGTTAAAGGCTTGTCCGCCGACATTGGTAATCATGACGTTGGTGGTCGAGCCATCGGCACTCATGACAGTGATCTTGCCGTCGCCCAGATTGCCCGCCTCATCATTGATGTAGTAGTACTGCTTGCCACAGTCCAGGATATAGACGTTGTCCTGCTCGATCGTGGCGCTGTCTGTCACCGTCCGCTCGGTGGCAAACACCAGCGTGGTAGGCATATTGCCTGAACTAACACCCATATCAAAGGGCAGATTTTTGGTACCTGCGGGCAACTGCGAGAGGTCCACCAGTTTCACCGCCATGATGTTACCGCCCTGAGTAGCGTAGTAGAGCGTGGGTGCCGGAACCGATGATCCGACCTGCACATTGACGTAACTGTCCTCCAGACGCCTGTTCTCGCCATTGATGTCAAACCACGTCTGCAACGTGATGCGTTGCGAACCGATGTTGCTGAAGGTCAACTTGCCAGGGTTGTCGATTGTGCCATCGGCATGACTGTAGCCCTCAAAGGTCGTAATCAGGTTGCCCTGCGCGTCGTGAGTGCCTTCGGGGAAGGTCCACACATACTTGCAGGTCAGATTCTCGGGATTAGGCAATTCGATATCGAGTTTCACGTCCACATCGTTGATCACCACAGGAGTTGCGCTCTGCTCGGCAACACTCAGCACCGGAGCGATGTCGTAGATGAGCAGCGGATAGGTGCGGCTCCCCACCCCCTCGACCGAGAGCGTGACTTGGTAGATACCCGCCTTGTCATACTTGTGCGAGGGGTTCATTTCGGTCGATGTGGTACCATCGCCGAAATCCCAGGTGACATTGCCCGACTTGGACGAAGTGTTGGTGAACTCGACGGTCGAAACCACATAGAAGTCCAGACCGTAGCGGTCATCATCCACCCTATAGGTAAAGTCAACATCCTTGGAGGCGAAGTTGTTGTAGTCGGGCGTTTTATCAATACACGACACTGCCATCACCGCCATTAGGGTCAGGAATGCGATTTTATTGAATGTCTTCATCGTTTTGTTCTGTTTAAAAGGTCGTTAAAGTCCTTAAAGTCGATTAAGGTCTTCTCCTAGTTGAGTGTCACTTCTTTGTTATCGGTAGTCACGCCCACCTTGCCATCGGTGTCATACACTCGGAACTGGGGTTCCAGATAATAAGTGCGTGAGAAGTTGACCGTAAAGGCCTTGTCCGACGTGTTGTAGATCCATGACGTGAAGGGAATGGTCTCGATCATGCTCTTGAAGTAGGGCATGTACTGGCGGCGCACCGTAGTGATTTTACCGCCCGTGTCGTCGCTGTAACGCGAGAAGAGCCAGTAGGCAGACTTGTAGACCGGCTGCACGTTGACACCAGCGGGAGCGTCGCTCTCCTGGGCAATCTCGTGATAGACGGCGCTACCGTCATCGCCCACGGTGATGTAATAGTAGTGATCCACTTCATCGGTAGTGAACCAGGCGTCGGACTTGTCGGCCGATGCCGTCACCGTTGGGAAATCGATGTTATACTGCCCATTGAGTTGCTCAAACAACTCTGCAGGAAACTCATAGTTGATATAGACGTTGCGCAGGTCGTTGTAGTAGGTGCTATCCTTGGTCAAGGCGTTGACCATGTAGTCCTTA
The DNA here is from genome assembly GCA_900320055.1 of uncultured Prevotellaceae bacterium. Lineage (GTDB taxonomy): Bacteria > Bacteroidota > Bacteroidia > Bacteroidales > Muribaculaceae > Sodaliphilus. The sequence goes on along the minus strand of ONQS01000008.1, from coordinate 35,917 downwards.
AACTCCTGCTGGAACGTCGAGGGATAATAACTGTCGAACTTCTCCTGATCCCACTCTTCGGGATTGATCCAGGTCACTGGTGCCAGAGTGCGCGAAGTCGGGAAACTGTCGGTCAGGACATACTCGTAACCGTCCCATTCAGCCTTGCTATGCGGATAGGAGGCCACCATCTGGCTGGAGCGCACCGTATCGGTCAGGGAGTAGTTCTTGGTATAGGCCAGCGATGTGGTCAGTTTGCTGGTAGCCGTAGCGGTCTGCTCACGCTTGATCAGGCACCACACCTCGCTATGGTCGATCGTTTTCTCGCTGGTCGTATAGTATTTGCCCTTGAAAGTGGCGTATCGGCCAGCCTTGACCACCGTGGAGCCCTGTTCCCAGTCCACCGTGGGCAATACTTGTCCCAACTCGCCGTTGTCAGCAAACGGGTCATGTATCGCACACGAGGTCGCGATCAATGCCATCAGAGTAACCAATCCAAATATCTTGTATCGTTTCATAATCTTATTGTTTTCTTTATAAGGTCCTTAAGGTCCTTAGGGTCGTTAAGGTCATTATTCTTGGGTTAACGAGGTGATTTCGCCATAGTTGCGGGCCCAAATCATGGGTTCCTGCAACCACTTGTAGTTCTTGTAGGCACCTAGGCGCTCGAGTTCCTGACGGTTGTACTTCTCCTCAGTCTCGGGGTCGTAGTTGATGCGCTGAATCCAGGTGTTCTCCTTCTGCTCCTCGGTCAGGCCATCGATCCAGTAGGCTGCATAGAGGTTGTAGGGACGCCGCAGGGTCGGGTACACGATTTCCTGGTTGTCGCCGATGCCGTAGTGATTGCGGTTGTTACTGTAGTGGTAACGGCGCATGTCGGTCCACTGCTCGGGCTGGAGGTACATGGCGATGTACTTCTGCTGCATGAGGTCGCTCAGCGAGAACTCGCTAGGATTGAAGAACCAGTGCTTGTTGCCACGGTCGGTGACTTTGTGCACCGACACGTTCTTGCCCTTGTAGTAGTCCTCATTGTCGAGGAAAGCGGCTACTTGAGCGTCCCAATACTCGGCCGGTTGGAAACCAGGCTTGCCGCCAGAGACCGAGTTGCCGGGATACTTGTTATCGGTGCTGGAATTGTAATTCTCGTTAGGATAGAGTCGCAGGAAGGCGTCGAGATGGCGCTGGATGTTCCACTGGGTGGCTTCCTTGGCCAGGGCACACGCCTCGGTCTTGTTACCCATCCAGTACATGGCCTCGGCCTTGATGAAGTACAACTCCTCCATCGTGAAGATGGGGTTATAGGCATCGGCCGCGCCAGCGTATGCGCCCATATACAGGTTGGGGTAGTTGGCGATCTTGTAGGATGTACCCATGCCGATGTTGTTCTCCAGGTAACGCATCTTGATGCGCTCGCTGGTCACCGACGGGCTTGCAGGTCCTGTGCGGGCAATCATGAGCAGTCCGCAGCGCGGGTCGTTGGCAAAGCCGTCGTGGGCACCCTCGGCGTTAAACATGCCGCAGGTCATCTCGTTGTCGGGCTTGCTGATACCCAGCAGATCCACCATAAAGAACTTGCTGGGGATGGCACTTCCCAAGAGGTTGCCACGCGACTCCCAAGAGTTGATGACGGGCTGGGCAACGCTCCACACGGCATTCTGTGTGCCCGTGCCGCCGTCCCAGTAATAACGCGGCTCATTACCGAACCATGGTTCACGGCTACCCTGGTAGTCAAACACGTCGCCCTTGCGCCACTGGTTGATGGCAGCATCGGCCGCATCGATAATCTTCTGGCACATGGCTGTCGAGCGGTCCACGTTGGGGATGTTGCGCAGCAGCAGGCGGGCCTTGATGGCATATACCAGGCCTTTCCACTTCTCCAAGTCACCGCCATAGACGCGGTCTTCCTTGACCGTAAGCGGCTGGTTGTCGGGATTGTTGACAATGGCCGGATCCTCATACATCTTGATGAGGTCTTCACACTCCTGCATCATCCAGGCGTAGACCGAGGCCTGCGTGTCATAGGTCGGAGCGATGCTCTTGTAGGCCTCGCTGCGGGGGATGTCGCCAAAGGCATCGGTCGTCAACTGAGTGGACATCAGCATGATTGTGCGGCCTATCAACTCATAGTTGGGCGAGTTGATGGCTTGGGAGTTCTTTACCAGATTATCGGTATTCTTGCCGATGTCGTAGAAGTGGCGGCGCCACATCGGGTGGCGGTTCATCGTCAGCATCTCCCACTCGCACTTGTAACTGTAGGCACCCACCGAACTCTTGCCGCCCGTGGTGAGCATCTGCGAGAAGTAGGCGTAGTACTCACTGTGGTCATAAACAATCTGCTGGGCATAGTAGATGATGACAGGCAGACCGTCCTTGGCATCAATCACATGGGCCCTGTCGGGGTTGACGTTATCGTCGAGGATATCGTTGCAACCTACCAACATCAGGCCAACCAGCATCAATAATGCTAAAAATTTGATCTTTTTCATAGTCGTTGGCCTTTTTAGAATGTTGCTTTAAGCGTGAAATTGAAACTGCGCGTGCTGGGCACGTTGTAATTGTCGATACCGGCGCTGCCCGTACCGCCGCCAGTGCCTGCCAGTACCGCCGGATCATTACCACGGTACTTGGTTAACAGGAACAGGTTGCGGGCCGTAGCGGTGAGCGACAAGCCCTTAACGGGCCAAGTGCGCTTGAAGTGCTTGCCCAAGTCGTAACTCAGCGTCACGTAACTCAAGCGGATATAGGAACCGTCCTCGATGAAGTTGGACGATACGGTCGAGTAATAGGTGTTGATGAAATAGGAGTCAAGCACGATGGGCGTCGTGTTCTTGACATAGGTCGTCGTTCCGTCGGGACCGGGCACGGCCTGCACACCGTCGATGATGTACTCGCGGTTGCGGTACTTGTCATAGAGGCTGCTCATGCCATTGGTAATCTGGCTGCGGCCGGTGACGTTGACCACGTCACCACCCTTGCGGCCATCGAACAGGAACGACAGCGTGGCGTTCTTGTAACGCAGCGTGCTTCCCACACCCAGCAGCCAGTCGGGCTCACGGTTACCGATGTAGAGGCCCTTGGCGGCATCGATGATGGGATAACCGTTCTCGTCACACACGACACGGCCTTCGGGGTCACGCACGTAATCCTTACCCGAGATACCCGTCGATGACTCATGCAGGCGGGCAACGGGGAAGATGTCGCCATACTGGGTGCCCTGGATCTCGGTCAACTCGTTGGGCAGGTAGAGCACCTTGCTACGGTTAAACGAGAAGTTGGCCAGGGCGGTCCATGAGAAGTCGCTGGCCTTGATGATATCCTGATTTAACGAGATTTCCATACCATGATTCTTCAGGCTACCCTCGTTGCGGGTCTGTAGAATCACACCCGAGGCGGGCGACACGCGCACCGTCACAATCTGGTTATCGACAGTGGTCGAGTAGTAGGCAATGTCGAGGCGTGTCCAGTTGCGGAAGAAACGCAGGTCGGCGCCAATCTCCCACGACTTGGTCATCTCGGGAACGAGGTCAACGGCACGCGATGTGGTGGGATCCACACCATAGCCACCATCGGGGAAGAGGGTCCACTGCTTGTAGGTGTCGGTGAACAGGAAGGCCTGGCAGTCTTTACCCACCTTGGCCCAGTTGCCACGCAACTTGCCGTAACTGAACCAGTCGTTGGACAGGTGGAACAGTTCGCTGAAGATGACACCGGCGGTGACCGACGGATAGAAGAATGTCGTCTGAGTCGATTGCCTCAAGGTCGATGAGCCGTCCATTCGGGCGGTAGCCGAAATCTGGGCCATGCCCTTATAGTCAAAACGCAACTCGCCAAAGTGGCCGTAGATGTTCCTCTTGCTGTGATACAGCGTGGGATGGTTGCTGATGAGCAGGTCGCCATTGGTGAAATCGGTGTTATTGAAACTATAGAACTCACCACCCAACTGGAAGTGCTCATTATAGATCGAGGCTTCAACGCCGCGTGTTTCCTTGTATTCCAGACCATATAGGGCACTCACGGTATAGTCCTCGGCAAAAGTATGCTGGTAGGTGGCCAAGAATTGCATATTGAGCAGAGAACTGCGTGAGGGCTGGAAACTGTAGGAGCCATAACGTGACTGCATGTCAGAGAGTTTGGTCTGCACATCCTCGGCTGTGGGATCGACCAAGTCGCCATCATAGATGCGGGGCACCGTGTAGGAGTCATACATGGAGTAGCCCTTGTCATAGCCCATCTTGCCAGTGAACACCAGGTTCTTAATCGGCTCATAACTGATTTGGCCATTGATGACGAAGCGGTTGCCCTCGGTCTCGCTCCAGTCCATGTAGCGGCCAAAGTAGGGCGACACGGCACCGTTGATGCGCTCGGTGTCGAGCAGGTTTTCCCAGTGGTCATAATAGGCCCACCAGTTGACGTGGCCCTCCAGCGTGCGGTAGTCGCTCATGTTCTTGTTGATACCCCAGTTGTAGATGGTTGACATCGAGTTGCCGAAGCCGCGCGACTTGCGGTTCATGAAGTTGGCGCTCAACTGCACCGTCACCTTGTCGCTGGGTTTGTAGATACCTTTGATGAGGGCATTCACCTGCTTGCGGTAGTCCTTGGGGACTATACCCTGATTGTCATAGTAAGACACCGAGGCGTAAGAGGAGAACTTCTCGGAACCGCCGCTCACGCTCACGTCATACTTTTGAAGAACACCTGTCTTGAGGAAATCCTTCAAGTTGTTGTAGTAGGTGTCGTTCTCGCTCATGTAGGGGCCCCAGCCGCCGCTGCCCATGTTCTCCTTGTACATACCCTTGGCACCAGGAATGAAGGTGCTCTGTATCTTGGGCAATCGGTAGGGGGTGTTCAACTCGAGCGAGGCCGAAGCCGAGACAGTGACCTCACCATTGGTGCCGCCGCTCTTGGTGGTGACCATGATGACACCGTTTGCCGCCTCCTGGCCATAGAGGGCCGATGCGGCAGCACCCTTGAGCACCGTAATGTTGTCGATGTCGTTGGGGTTCATGTCGGCGAGGGTCGAAGCACCACCGCGAATCGCCATACCGTCAATGATGATCAGCGGCTCGTTGTTCATCGAGTTGTTCATCGACGAGATGGCGCGGATGATCACCTGGGTTGAGGAGTTGGGCGAACTGCCGCCGGTGCTCACCTGAAGACCGGCCACCTTGCCCTGCAGCGAGTTAGCGAAGTTGGTGGAGCCGCCAGCGGTCACCTGTTCCTCGTCAAGGGACTGAACAGCGAAGTTCAGTTTCTTCTTCTCCTGGGTCTGGCCCATGGCTGTCACCACGACCTCGCCCAGCACTTGTGAATTCTCGTCAAGCGAAATGTTGACCTCGGTCTGACCCGTGCCAATCTTCACGCTCTTGGGATTCATGCCCACGTAACTCACGTCGAGCACGTCGCCATCGTTAGCCTCAATCGAGAAACGGCCGTCGAAGTCGGTCGCCGTGCCACGGGTCGTGCCGTGCACCTTGACCGACGCGCCGATAATCGGCTCGCCGTCGCTCGACTGCGTCACCACGCCTGTCACCACACGGGCCAGTCCCGGCAGCGACAGCAGGCTTAGGCAGAGTAGCAATAGTAACTGTCTTCTCATTCTCTTGTGGATTTTATTGTTAGGTAATAATTCACTTAAAGTTGGTTTTGAGTTTGAACTACAAACATACACATTATTTTTCAATTATTAAACAACCATCCAAAGTTTTAACACAAGAAATCAATAATATTTCATTTTAACAACACTTTTTCAACAATTTTAACACACACATATTGAATGGTGACTGTTCAACCAACCGACCCCCACGCAAAGACGCCCAAAGGGCGGTCATTTGAGTAACCGTGGGTAATGCAAAGCGCTGAGCGGTAGCGAAGTGGGGTGCATCACCCACGGGAATGGCAATACTATCCCCGTCGCTGGAAGCGACCCCATTTGCGCTATCCATGATGAAGGGGTCGCCTTCAGCGACGGGGCACGATTCATCACACCCCCGATGAATCAGCCACCTTCACTCCGCTCAGTTGTCTGATTTATCGGGGGTTATCCAAAGGCCACCCTTCGGGTGTCATCTGATTGGCAAGAAACTAATTGGTGCGGTAGGGTGAGGCCATGCGAGGCGACCCATCCAATGGTGCTGTTGTCCTATTGGCGATTACCGCCTACTTGAACAGGTAGGTGGTGACGCTCTCCTTGCCCAGGTAGAAGGCCTTGGCCTTGATGACCGCAGGCTGAGTCTTGATGGGAACGGGAGCGGTCCAGCGTGGAGACTCCATGGAGGGCTCACTGCCGTCGAGGGTGTAAGTGACCAGTTCGTCGGGGTACTGCGTGTTGATATACAACTTGCCGTCCTCGACTTTGATGCCCGGAGGCCCTACGCGGAAGTTATACCCCATGCCATGCAGCAGAGGCAACTCGCGGGTACCGATCTTGAGGTTGTACTGGTGACGATCCTCGTTATACTTGGCCTGGTCGGTCAGATCCTTGCTCCACTCGGGCATTGCGGTCCACGCACGCTCGCTGACACCCAACACCTTGGGCAACATCAGGTATTGCACCTGGTCAAAACTGCGCAAGGTCTCGCCCCACAGTTGAGCCTGCACGCCGATTATGTTGTCGGGTTTCTCCAGTTTGATCTTGCCGTCGGCAGCGGTAGTGATGTTGATCGGAGTTCCGTCGACAGCCGAGCGCGCGCTGGCATAGATGTTGGCAGGCAGAGCGCTCCACGAGTCGAATTCATCCACCTTGCCGCCCCAGTGCAGCCCCTGCTCATTCTGGTGCCAACTGTAGCCCATGTCCATATAGAAGTTGGTGACATTGGAGAGGATGACGGGATAGCCGTCGTTGGCCAGCCGATAAGGCACATCGCTGCGCGACCCCACGGTGCTCCATGCGTTGATGCCTGCCACGCGTGGTATCATCAGGGCATTATACTCTGGCGTATTGTCCAAGCCGATTTCCTGCCATCCCTCGATGCGGATCTTGCGGGCCTCGAGCAGGGCGCTGATGCGTTTCAGATAATAGGCATGCACGTCGTGCTGGGTCTTCAATCCCTCGCGCTGCATCAAGGCCTGCACATCGGGGCTCTTGTCCCAAGCGCCACGAGCCACCTCGTCGCCACCGAGATGAACGATTTCGAGTTTCAGACCAGCCTCTTTGTACATCTTCTGCAACTCCTCGACCATGCGATCGATAAAACGATAGACGTCGTCGCTGGCCACGTTGAGCACATTGTCATGGTAACTCTGGGCCGAGGTATAGACCGATGTATTCTTTTCGTCCCACAAGCGGAACTGCTCGGCCGACGGGTTGCTCATGGCACGATTCTTCATGGCCACAATCGCGGCACGGGCATGACCGGGCGTCTCAATCTCGGGAATGACGCGGATGCCGCGCGACCACGCGTAACGGAGCATCTCGACAAACTCGCTGCGCGTGTAGTAGCCATTGGCACACTGCGTCGGGTCGTCGGGATTGCCATTGCCGTCAAATATCTGGGCAAGGTAGCCCTTCTCGTCGAGCGTGGCACCACGGCGTGAAGCCACCTGCGTTAACTCGGGGAAACCGGGGATTTCGAGTCTCCAGCCCTCATCGTCGGTGAAGTGGAACTGGATCACGTTGATCTTGTAATAGGCCAAGAGGTCGATGAAGCGCTTCATCTCGCTAGGACCCACCACAAAGTTGCGCGCGATGTCGAGCATCACACCGCGGTAGCCAAAGTCGGGCCAGTCGATGACGAAGCAATTCTGCAGGCGGTTGCCCTTGCTGTGGTCGAGAGCCGCTACAAGCGTCTTCACACCATTGATCAGCGCGGCCTGGGTGACACCCATGATGGTGATTTTGCCATTGTGTACACGCAGACTATAATACTCACGGTTGGTACTCATCTTCTTGTCAAGCAGCAGTTCGATCACGGTTTTCTGTCCGCTGGTGGCATAGATGCCACGCTTGCTCAACTCGCTAGTGAGCAGATTCTTGGCACGTCGATAACCACCCCACTGCAAGAACTTGCCCGTCTTGATGGTCACGAGGTTGCCCACCTGGGTGAAGCCATCCTCGATGTCGACCTGCTTGGGGGCGGGGAAAATGTCATAATCATTGCCCGTGTAACCGTCACCAAAACCATTGATGGCATCATTATAGGCAAACATGTAATTGCCATCGGGATAAGCCTTGTGGTCCCGCCACTGGCCCGGCTGGTCGAGCGGTGAGCAGTTGATCTTGACCGGCTGCGGATGGGCCATATCACCGCCCATCACCACGTGGCCACCTGCCGGTACATAGCACTTGTTGACGACCGCACCGCCCATCACCATATCGATCACAAGCGAGTCGCCAGCGGCAAGCGCCTTATAGTTAGCGTTAGGCTTCACACGATAGTAGGTGGTGGAAACCTCGTCGATGTCGACGGGACAACCCGCCGCCAGGGTCACTTTGCGAGAGAACTGGTTGAAAAACAGTTCCCAATCATTGCCCAGCGCCTGTCTAGAGACGTTCTTGATAACGAAGCGCGAAGTGTAATTGTTTGCCACGCTGTTGTTCTGTCCCATGTGCCAATCCACTGTGATGGGCGATTGCGCGCTCATGGCCAGAGCGGTCAACGCACATGTCAGAAGGGATAATAACTTGAATTTCTTCATTTTGCAATATTGTTTTGTTGTAATATTCGGTCAAGCAGATTGTCGCACGCATCTTCCAGCAAGTCCAGCACGAGTTCAAATCCCTCGCTGCCCTCATAGTAGGGGTCAGGCACATAGTCATAATGGGGGAATTGACGGATATAATCACCCATCATCACCACCTTGTTCTGCTGCTCGATGGTAGCGGCCAGGTCACGCAGGTCATCCACATTGGCAGCATCCATGCCCACGATCAGGTCAAAATCCTCAAAATCAATCGAGTGCACCTTGCGGGCACGGTGAGTCAACTCATAACCGCGAGGTCGTGCATGCACACGCATACGCTTGTCGGGCAGGTCGCCGATGTGCCATCCACCCGTGCCTGCCGAGTCAATATAGAAGCGGTCGGTAAGCCCTCGCTCATCGACCATGCGTTGCATCACTGCCTGAGCCGCCGGCGACCGGCAGATGTTGCCCAGACAGACGAAAAGGACACTGTATTTCAAGGATTCATTCATTTTGAAGGTGCAATATTACAAAAATTCGCTGAAATTAGATACTTGCAGGGATGGTTTTTTCGTTATTTATATGTAACTTTGCTTGCTCAAACGTAGAACTACAACCACAATGATGTGGGCTGAATATATTTTTATGATGAACCGTAACCTCTTGCGTGCACTACCGCTACTACTGCTCATGGGACTTGCCCTGGCAAGTGTCACGTCGTGCGGGCATGGCAGCAAGGGTCAGGGACAAGATACCACAGCCTGGGATTATAAAGCGCCGCCCGCCATGCCCGTTAACCGCAGCATTAGCGGTGACAGCATGGGCTTGATTGCGAACGCTCAGATTCACCGTCTGCCCACGTATATCGAGCAACGTCCCCTCAAGCAGATCTTTACCGACAGTAACGCCCTGCAACTTGTGGCGGCCGAGAAAAACGGTTTCAAGCCTGTCAGAAGCCTGCGGGACGCCTATAATATCGACAAGCCGTTGATCAGGATTTACTCCTGCGATGCCTACATGGTCGATGATCTGTCGGCCTCGGTGCCCTATCTTGTTCCCAAGGCAGCCCAATTGCTCAAGGAGATCGGTTACGCCTTCCAGGATACGATCAGGAAACGCGGTGGCAAGGATTACCGCATCAAAGTCACCAGCGTGACCCGCACAGTCTATAGCGTGGGCAGACTCATGCGCCGCAACCGGGCCGCGACCGAAAATTCCTGTCATCGATATGGCACGACTTTTGACATCAGTTGGGTCAAATTTGACTGTATGGACCAGAGCATGGTGGTCTCGCTCGAGGATCTGAAGAACATCCTTGCCGAGGTCGTACTGCAATTCAGGAAACAGGGCCGCTGCTATGCCATCTTTGAGCGCAAGTCCGGTTGCCTGCACATCACCGTGAGATAATCAATAATAATTATAAAAACCTAATTAACAATGACCTTACAACAGACGATAGCCGAGTACCTGAAATATACGGGACAGAAAGGCTTAGACATCAGCGCCGCCCTCATCGACTGTGACGGTGTACTCTACGACTCAATGAAGTATCACACCCAGGCTTGGGTGAAACTCATGAAGAAGAACGGCATCAAATGCACCCGCGACGAGTTTTATGAACTGGAGGGCATGACCGGCAGCGAAATCATCAAGATGAAGTTCAAGACCGGCGCCGGCAAGAATATCACCGACGACGAGGCCCACGCCCTGTATGGGGTTAAGACGCGCTACTTCCGCGAACTGGGCGAAGCCCCAGTGATGCCAGGCGCAGTGCGTGTGCTGGAGGCCCTCAAGGAGGCTGATGTGCAGCGCGTGCTGGTTACCGGCTCACAGCAGGATACCATCCTGGAACGCATCGAGAAGGATTTCCCTGGTCTCTTCGGCGAGGTGAGGGTCACAGGACATGACGTGCGCAAGGGCAAGCCCAATCCCGAACCCTACCTCAAGGCTATGGCCAAGGCCGAGAAGAAGCCCCACCAGTGCATCGTCATCGAGAATGCACCGCTGGGCGTTCAAGCCGCCCACGCCGCCGGATGCTTTACCATCGGTGTGACCACTGGCCCGATACCCGAGAAAGACCTGTTCAAGGCCGGAGCGGATCTCGTCTATAAGAACATGGACGAACTGGCAGCCGCGCTGCCCGCCCTGCTCGTGGCTCTGAGCATCGTCAAAGCCTAACAGAAATCACCAAAGGCAAGAAAGGCCACACGAGAGTGTTAACGGGTTGTCTTTCTTGCCTTTATTATATGCCAATTCCTACTGATGCAACACCTCATTTTCACCAACGATGTCACGGCAACCATCGACAGGCTGATCCATAACGGCAACCCTAACCTGACGATGTGGATCGCTGATGCCAACACTGCCCGCTTTGTCCCCGACGGAGCACGCCTCATCACTATACCTGATGGTGACTGCAACAAGTCGCTAGAGACGGTCACCCACGTCTGGGACGAGATGGAACGCATGGGCGCCACACGCCGCTCGCTGGCCATCAATCTGGGCGGCGGCATGGTGACCGACCTGGGTGGATTTGCCGCCGCGACCTACAAGCGAGGCTTGAGGTTCATCAATGTTCCCACCACACTGCTAGGCGCCGTCGATGCTGCGGTGGGAGGAAAAACCGGGTTTAACTACAATGGCCTGAAGAATGAAATCGGCACCTTTGCCCCTGCCAGCGAAGTCATCATTTCGACCCGATATTTCGACACCTTGCCCATCGAGGAGATGAAGTCGGGCTATGCCGAGGTGATCAAGCACGCCATGCTCAGTGACCGTGAGGAGTTGCAGCGATTGCTGGATCATGACTTCTCCGCACCCATCAGCCATGACGACCTGCTTGAGAGATTGCGCCGCTCGGTAAAGGTCAAGGTGGACATCGTTGACCGCGATCCCAACGAACTGGGCGAACGCAAAGCACTGAACCTGGGACACACCATCGGCCACGCCTTTGAAGCCCTGGCCATGCAGCAAGACAAACCCATTGCTCACGGCTATGCCGTGGCTTGGGGCCTGGTCGCCGAATCCATCCTCTCCCACCTGCATCTGAGATTTCCCAGCGAAGACGTGCATCTGCTGGGCAATTTCGTCCGCGACAATTACCGCGGTTTCCCCTTTACCTGCGACGACTATGACGACCTGCTGGCCCTGATGCGCCACGACAAGAAGAGCCGTGACGGCGAGATCACCTGCACCCTCCTGGCCACCATCGGCGACTATCGTATCGACCAGACTGTCACACCCGACGACGTCACCGCAGCCCTCGACATCCTGCGCGACCACCTCGGCCTCTAGACAAGCCCCAAAACACCTGAATATCTCCATTTTGTAAATTTTTCATAACTTTTTGTCAAGTTTGCTTGTCATTTTGAAAAGTTTACTTTACCTTTGTCGCCGTAATCGATTACAAAGACAACCATGTTCAACAATTTAAAGAGGTTTCAATTATGAATTACAGTTATTTATTCCCACCTGTATTCAAACGTGTCGGTTGGATTTTGTTTGTGATCTTTGCAGTGCTGAATGTATTGTGGATGACAGGTGATATCGAGGGCATACTACCTCAGTGCAAGGTTTTCAGCATCTGGCCAGACGAGGGCAAATTCATCATGACTAATGACGACTGGACCGATGAGATATGCATCGTTGGCATGATCTTATCGCTGCTCTTTATCACATTTGCCCGTCTCAAGCAGGAAGACGAGTTTACTATCAACCTAAGGATGAAATCAATGGCCTGGGCTGTCAAGGGTTACGGCCTAATCATCATTATCGCAACGCTATTTATCTACGGCACCAACTGGCTGTATATCATGCTGCTATCGATCTATCTGGTATTCTTCCTGTTCATTATCAAATTCTATTATGAACTAGAAAAGTTTAGAAAGGAGGTCCCTCATGAAGAATAATGTGAGAGTGGAACGCGCCATACACCACATGACCCAGGCCCAACTGGCCGAGCGCATCGGAGTGAGCCGCCAGACCATCAATGCCATCGAGAGCGGCAAATATGTCCCATCGACGGTGTTAGCGTTAAAGATGTCGGCCGTCTTCAACAAGCCCGTCAACGAAATCTTCCTCCTTGAGGAGAACGATTGATCGGCAGCAGGGGGCACGGGGACGATCCCTGTGTCCCTGATTATCAGGTTACCGCCAGTGCCACAGGCGGGAGACGGCGTGGGTGATTGTGCGCAGGTGCAGGTCCTTGCCAAGCACGACCAGCATCACGGCAAAGAGGATAAAGATGATACCGACCACAAGACGGGGCGTGAGCGTCTCGCCAAAGATAATCACACCGATGGTCACCGCCGTGAGCGGCTCAAGAGCGCCCAGGATGGCCGTGGGTGTCGCCCCGACATGGTGGACGGCAACCGTCATAAACACCAGTGAGAGGATGGTGGGCACGATACTGAGCCACACTGCAAATGACCACGCGCGCGGCGATGGCAAGACATGAAGGTACAGTTCGGGCGAGGTGAAGGAATACAAGATCAACGTGATTTCACACACCAGCATGGCGTAGAACGTGACCTTGAACGACGACATCTGGATGCTCGACTGGTTGACCACGATGATGTAGATGGCATAGGCCAGCGAGGAGAGGATGCACAGGACGATGCCGATGACACTGAGCGAGACACCCGCCCCACCCTTGTAGAGCAGGCCGATACCCACTAGCGACAGGACAATGGCCATAACGGTCATCGAGGTAACCTTTTCCTTGAAGAAAAGCGCCATAATCACCGCCACCATCACGGGATAGACAAACAGGATGGTCGAGGCGATGCCTGCATCCATGAAGTGGAAACTCTGGTAATAGGTAATGCTTGAGGCCGCAAACAGGACTCCAAGGGAGAACAACACCTTGAACTCCCGACGCGTGACCTTGAAGTCGATGCGCTTGATAATCATAATCACGGCCAACAGAATGACAGCCAGCCCGAAGCGGTGGGCCAGAACTGTGGCGGTGTTCACTCCCTCCTCATAGAGGGGCAAGGCACCGAAGGGATTGGTGCCATAGCACACAGCCGACAGGATGGCACACAGGATGCCGATAGTTTTGGATTTCTTCATGAGTATTACATTACATACACTAACTGTCCCTGCTCATTTCAGTGCCTGAATCTCGACATCTCGTAAAGTGCCGGCAGGGCTCTGCCGCTGGCACTGTCAAACAATCCACGGTTAAGGCCACCGCGCCGCCCCTCAAAACGGGAGCCATAGCGATTCTCCTCGGGATACCACCAGAAGAGGCCCGTGACATTGGGATGACGGTTGAGTTCGGTCACCAGCCGCGAGGTAAACTCACGCTGGCCATCGATTGTGCCCGGAGGACATTGCGAAAAGTCCTCACTGCCATCCCATGACTTGCCATCGTGCAGATAGTAATAGGCTGCCTCGACAATCATCACGGGCTTGTCGGGGAAGCGCACAGCCAGCGAGTCGAGCGTGGCTCCCAGGTTGGGAATCGTACCATGCCACATGGGGTAATAACTCAGGCCGATGATATCATAATCGACGTCCGCAGCACGCAAGCGGTCATAATAGTTGCGGGTCATCTCCCATACACCGGCCTTCTCGGTATGGATGATGATACCTGCCGAAGGGCACACCTCACGGCAAGCCTTGCAGCCGGCCTTGAGCAATCGGGTGAAGACGTCCCAATTGTCGGCACTCATCGGGTCAACACGCCCCACGGGCCAGTCCATGCCAAATGTCACCTCGTTGCCCACCTGTATCGCTGCAGGCTCCACACCGGCAGCCTTGAGTGCCAGCAGGCTGTTGCGGGTGTAACGATAGATGCTGTCGGCCAGCGGACGGGCACCCAATCCCTCCCATCGCTTGGGCGTGAACTGCTTGGCGGGATCGGCCCACGTGTCACTATAATGGAAATCGAGCATCACCTCAAAGCCCCGCGCCCGGATGGTCTTGCACAGGCCGATGACATAATCCAAATCCTGACACACGCCCTCGTCGTGATGGCTGCCAGGAGCATTCTGCGGGTCAACGAACAGGCGCACGCGCATCATGTTCCAGCCTTGCTGACTGAATAAGTCGTAAGGGTCAACCGTCACGCCACACGAATCCTTGTAAATCACGCCATTGCGTGCATTGGACGTCATCATCGAGATGTCTCCGCCCAGCCACTGTCGCGCACCCACCGGCAGCATTGCCAGCAGAGCCAACATCATTATTGCCACTCGCTTATTCATAACATTATTCTGATATCATCCACAAGGCCACAGCCTCGTCATCATACATTTATATTGATATTGCGATAATTAAAAAAGTGCTGACAATCAATGATTATCAGCACTTTTTGCGATGTCGGGGTGACTAGATTCGAACTAGCGACCCCACGCCCCCCAGACGCGTACTCTAACCGGACTGAGCTACACCCCGATCGCACTTACCAAAACATAATTGTTTCGTAAAGCGGTGCAAAGGTAATACCGATTCAGGAACTGACCAAATTTTTTTGCAACTTTTTTTGTTATAATTTTCCGAAGCCCAATTAAATCGTCTGGTTATCAGGCGCTTGAATACAGCCATTACCTTTCGTGTTTTGCCAACTGCAGGCAAGCCTGTCAGCCCTCTAGCCCCATGCCAGGGGCTGCACAGCAGCAAGCGAGGTCACTTGCCCAAAGCGCAAATGACCTCGCAGGATTCATTTTCTAAAGCGGTCGAGATTACTCAGCCTTGCCGTCGCTACCCAGCACCTCGATGATTTTGTGCTTGTAGAGTTTAACCATCTCGTCACGGGCGGGGCCGCAATACTTGCGAGGGTCAAACTCGCCAGGCTTCTCGGCCAGGACCTTGCGAACGGCAGCGGTAAAGGCCAGGCGGCTGTCGCTGTCGATGTTGATCTTGCAGACGGCACTCTTAGCAGCCTTGCGCAACTGGTCCTCGGGAACGCCTACTGCATCGGGCATATTGCCACCGTTGGCATTGATGATGTCGACATACTCCTGAGGCACGCTCGACGAGCCATGCAGCACGATGGGGAAACCGGGAAGTTTCTTCTCGATCTCGGCCAGCACATCAAATGCCAGGGGAGGAGGCACAAGGCGACCGGTCTGCGGGTCACGGGTGCACTGCTCGGGTTTGAACTTGTAAGCGCCATGGCTGGTACCGATGCTGATGGCCAGCGAGTCGCAACCACTGCGGGTAGCAAAGTCGATGACTTCCTCGGGCTTGGTGTAGTGGGACTCCTCGGCCACAACGTCGTCCTCGACGCCAGCGAGCACACCGAGTTCGGCCTCAACGGTCACATCATACTGGTGGGCATACTCCACAACCCTCTTGGTCAGAGCGATATTTTCCTCATAGGGGAGCGAGGAACCGTCGATCATTACCGACGAGAAACCGAAGTCGACACACGACTTGCACAGTTCAAAGGTGTCACCATGGTCCAGATGGAGGCAAATCTGGGGATGTTCCCAACCCAACTCCTTGGCATACTGTACAGCACCCTCGGCCATGTAACGCAGAAGGGTCTGGTTGGCATACTTGCGGGCACCACTGGAAACCTGCAGGATAACAGGCGACTTTGTCTCGGCGCAAGCCTTGATGATAGCCTGTAACTGCTCCATGTTGTTGAAGTTGAATGCGGGAATGGCATAGCCGCCATCGACTGCCTTAGCAAACATCTCGCGCGTGTTCACGAGACCTAAATCCTTGTAATTTACCATAATTGTTTTATAAATAAAATTGGAAAACCATTTATATTATTTCGTGCAAAGATAAGTCATTTTTATGGTTGGGCAAAGTCAAAGCGAGATATTTTTTTCACCCAGCGCATCGCACCACAGGCCCAGGCCACAAAACTTACCGAATATAGCAAAAATGGTCAAATTTGCGATAAAAAATCTTAATATTTTGTGCTCTTACGATTTTTTGTTATATTTGCTGCCTATTGAGAGGTTCTTAGCCCTAATCGGTAAAAAGCGATACTGCAGATGCCCCTTTGGCGCTGCTCACGCACTAGACCCGTGTTACGGCCAACCGCCCTTCAGGTTTATACGGATGACTGCATCTTTATAACATTAAATAACAATAGTATTAACCATTATTCAAAAACAAAACGATTATGAAAAAATTATTACTGATTGCTGCCATGGCAGCCCTAGCCCTTGGAGCAAGTGCCGATCGCTACAAACTAGAGAAAGTGTGGGAAATCCCCACACCGTTTCCGAGTGAAAAAACCAATGACGTGCGTCAAGGCTTCGGCATGGACGGCAAGTTCTACATCAACGACAAGTCCACGCAGACCATCTACGTCGTGGACGAGAACGGCCTGACGGAGACCACCTATCCTGGCGGCGCCAACTGTGGTATCACGTGCGACGAGGCAGGCAACATCCTGGTGAGTAACGCTGCCTTCCCCGGCTCATGGGGCGCTGATGCCACCATCAAGGTCATCAATCCCGAGACCGGAGAGTCCAAGGAATACACCGTACCTGAAGAGTGCGGTCTGCTAGGCCGTTGCGACTTCATCGGCTTTGCCAAGGGTGACTTCTTTGACGAGGGTAAGATCTACCTCACCGGTGGTAACACAGGTACGGACCCGTACACCAGCGGCGTGGCCGTATTCTCGGTATCTGGTGGCGAAGTGGATTATGACAACTGCTATCTTGCAAGTGTTACCCCCGAAGTCACCGGTCAAACCTCAACCGTGATCAACTTCTACTGGGATGCGAATGGCGAAGAGGCCCTGCTATATGCTTATCGTAGTGGTGCCCCCAGCAAACTGATGGCCGACGGTGACAACTTCACCAAGACCAGCATCAGTTTACCTGAGAACAAAGGCGCTTGCAACGGCATCTTCCCGTTTGTTTTCCAGAACACTGAATTGTACATCTATCCGACTGCTCCCAACTATCAGAACGGATGGGCCATCGCAGAAAATGGTGCCGAAGCGCCCATCGTTGAGGTACCCTCCAATGTATCCACCAATCCTAATACGTTCCAAGCCAACTGGCTGAATGCCGTTGTCGACAGGGGCGGAGTGACCATCTATCAGTATGCCCCTGGCGCCAATCTCGCCATTTATCGCCTGACCAAGGAGCCTGAGCCCCAGAAGGTGTTCATCCTGGGTGAAGTGAACGATCAAGAATGGGCAGCCAATGCGGGCACCGAAATGACGTTTGACGAAGAGAACAACGTCTACACGGCTACCGTTACTCTCGACGGCCGCGGACAGAGTGGAGAGAACTACTTCAGTTTCACCCACGAACTCGCCAATGATAACGACGAGGGCGGTTGGGCCTACATCGCACCGTTCCGCTTCGGCGCCGTGAGCGATGGCGACTTCTGGTATGATGACCAATATGATGGCCAGCCCCTCGGCCTGACTTATGACGGCGGTCAAGCGTTCCGCGTGATGGGCGGCGAGTATAACCTGACCTTGAGCCTCGACGACATGACACTCGTGATCAAAAAGGTACAGCCCGAATATGTGCGTGGCGATGTCGATGGCGACAACCTTGTCAACATCAGCGACGTGACGGCACTGATCGACATGCTGCTGACTGGAGCCGAGATGACACCTGCCGCCGACTGCGACCAGGACGGCAACATGAACATCAGCGACGTAACAGCGCTGATCGACTTCTTGCTGAGCGGCAAGTGGTCAGGACAGTAATCAATTCAATCCATTATCACCGGATTGAATCACAACAGCAGGGGGCCTTGAGCGCTCCCTGCTTGATTTATCGTTCACTATACAGGGTTTTTAAGGGCAGTTTATTGGCATTACCAATAAATATCGTTACCTTTGCACACACATTTATATACGCATTGTACAACAGACTAAACATACCAAGCCGTGTCAACAATCAACAAGTGGCGCATCGAGGATAGCGCCGAACTCTACAACATCGGAGGCTGGGGCCTCAAGTACTTCTCTATCAACGAGAGCGGTCACGTCACCGTTACGCCCAAGAGCAGTTGCATGTCGGTCGATCTGGCCGATGTGATGGACGAGTTGCACTCCCGCAAGGTGACGGCACCGGTGCTGCTGCGCTTCCCCGACATCCTGGACAACCGCATTGACAAAATCTCGAGTTGCTTCAAGAAGGCCGCCAAAGAGTATGAGTACCAAGGCAGTAACTTCATCGTCTATCCCATCAAGGTGAACCAGATGAGGCAGGTGGTGGAAGAGATCATCGGACACGGCAAGAAGTTCAACATCGGCTTGGAGGCCGGCAGCAAGCCCGAGTTGCACGCTGTGCTGGCCAGCAACATGACCGACCTGAACGCCAATCCCGTCATCATCTGCAACGGCTATAAGGATGAGGGCTACATCGAACTGGCTCTCCTGGCCCAAAAGATGGGCCGCCGCATCTTTGTGGTGGTGGAGAAACTGAGCGAGTTGGAACTGATCGACTGCGGGGCCCGTCGCCTCAACATCCGTCCCAATATCGGCTTCCGCATCAAGTTGTCGAGCAGCGGCAGCGGCAAGTGGGAAGAGAGTGGCGGCGACAGCAGCAAGTTTGGTCTGAACACCAGCGAACTGTTCAGCGCCATCGACTACCTGCATGAGCACAAGTTAGAAGACTGCCTGAGACTCATCCACTTCCACATCGGCAGCCAGATCACCAAGATACGCCGCATCAAGAACGCCCTGCGCGAGGCGGCACAATTCTACGTGCAGTTGGCCAAACTGGGCTTTGACGTGGAATATGTGGACATCGGCGGCGGCCTGGGTGTGGACTATGACGGTACCCGTTCCAGCGGCAGCAGCCACTCGATGAACTACAGCATCCAGGAGTATGTCAACGATGCCGTCTATACCCTGGTCGACGCCAGCAACAAGAATGGCTTGAAGCATCCCAATATCATCACCGAGAGCGGCCGGTCGCTGACGGCTCACCACTCGGTGCTGGTGGTGGACGTGCTGGAAACCACCTCGCTGCCCGAGTGGGACGATAAGGTCGACACGGTATGCGAAGAGGACAATGAACTGGTGCGTGACATGTACGAGATCTGGGATAAAATCAACCAGGCACGATTGCTCGAGGACTGGCACGACGCGCTCCAGATCCGTGACGAGGCTTTGGACCGTTTCTCACTGGGTCTGATTGACTTGCGCACCCGTGCCATGGTCGAGAAACTCTTCTGGTCTGTAGCACGCGATGTGGACGGCTTTGTCCGCAACATGAAACATGCGCCAGACGAACTGCGATCGGTAAGCCGCATGTTGCCCGACAAGTACTTCTGCAACTTCTCGCTCTTCCAGTCGCTGCCCGATGCATGGGCCATCGACCAGGTATTCCCCGTAATGCCCATCGACCGCCTGCAGGAGCGCCCCACGCGAT
The DNA here is from genome assembly GCA_900320055.1 of uncultured Prevotellaceae bacterium. GTDB lineage: Bacteria > Bacteroidota > Bacteroidia > Bacteroidales > Muribaculaceae > Sodaliphilus. The sequence continues at coordinate 16,001 of ONQS01000008.1, read as the reverse complement.
ATGCCACATTGCAGGACATGACGTGTGACAGCGACGGCAAACTCAACAACTTCATTTCAGACCAGGGCATCGCCCACTCCCTGCCCGTTCACAAACTCAAGCCAGGTCAGCACTATTATCTGGGCATCTTTCTGGTCGGTGCCTACCAGGAGATCCTTGGTGACCTGCACAACCTGTTTGGCGACACCAATGCGGTGCACATCAACGTGTTCAAGGATCACTACGATATCGACCAAGTAATTGACGGCGAAACTGTTGCCGAGGTGCTTGACTATGTAGAGTTCAATCCCAAACAACTCGTTCGCAATGTGGAGACGTGGGTGAGCGAGTCGATCCGCTCTGGCAAGATTACCGGCGATGAGGGCAACGAGTTTGTCAGGAACTTCCGCAGTGGCCTCTACGGCTACACTTATCTGGAGAAGTAGTTGTTAGTCTTTAGTTGTTAGTTGTTAGTCTTTAGTTGTTAGTCTTTAGTCTTTAGTTGTTAGTTGTTAGTTGTTAGTTGTTAGTCTTTAGTTGTTAGTCTTTAGTTGTTAGTTGTTAGTCTTATGGACTAAGAACTTCTATCATGCGATACTTTATCAGACTCGGCTATAGGGGCGAGAAGTTCCATGGATGGCAGATTCAGCCCCATGACTGCTCGGTGCAACAAAGCATCGAGGAGGCTATGGCTACGCTCCTGCGGGTACCGACTCCCGTCACTGGTGCGGGCCGCACCGACGCTGGTGTTAATGCCCGCCTGATGGTCGCCCACTTCGACACCACACAGCCCATCAAGGACATTGATCGCCTGATGCATGGTCTCAATGCCCTGCTGCCGCCCGACATCGCCATCTACAGCATCGTGCCAGTGCATGCCGATGCCCATGCGCGGTTTGACGCCACGAGCCGCACCTACAAGTACTTTGCCGTCACTGGCAAGGATCCGTTTCGCTATCCCTTGAGTTGGAAGTGCGCGCCAGATCTCGACTTCGACCTGATGAACGAGGCCGCAGCCCGGCTGCTGCACTACACCGACTTCACCTCATTCTCCAAACTGCACACCGACGTCAAGACCAACAACTGCCGCGTCACCCATGCCCGCTGGACCTACGAGGGCGACCAGTGGGTGTTTACCATCACCGCCGACCGCTTCCTGCGCAACATGGTGCGTGCCATCGTTGGCACTCTCGTCGAGGTGGGCCGCCACAAGATAACGATAGAACAATTCTGTGATATCATCGAGCGCAAGGATCGCTGTGCCGCCGGCACCTCCATGCCTGGGCACGCCCTGTTCCTGTGGGACATCACCTATCCCTACCCTATTCAGTGACAACAGACCTCACAAGTGCTGCAATCGGCTGAGTCCAATTCAATTAAATTCCAAAAAAAACTTGTTCACCGGCTTGCTGGTTCAAGAAAAAGCATTACCTTTGCACCCGCATTAGTGCCCGCGAGGCTAATCGAAGTGTTGCGCATCATGGCGTGACCGCCTCAGGGACAAATATTTAAACTACATAATTATCAAATGTACGCAATTGTAGAAATTCAGGGACAACAGTTCCGTGCCGAGGCTGGCAAGAAGTTGTATGTCCACTATCTCGGCGACGAGCGCAAAGAAGGTGACGCAGTAGAGTTTGACCGCGTCCTGCTCGTAGATGCCGACGGTGCCGTTAAGGTTGGCGCACCTACCGTCGAAGGTGCAAAGGTTGTTTGCGAGGTAAAGGCTCCCCTCGTAAAAGGTGAACACGTTATCGTTTTCAAGAAGAAACGTCGCAAAGGCTATCGCCGCTTGAACGGTCATCGCCAGCAGTTCACTCAACTTGAGATTAAAGAAGTCGTTGCTTAATTAACCATTAAAAAATCACAACTCTAGATTATGGCACATAAAAAAGGTGTCGGCAGTTCAAAGAACGGCCGCGAGAGCGAAAGCAAACGCCTCGGCGTGAAGATTTTTGGTGGTCAGTTTGCCAAGGCCGGTAACATCATCCGCCGTCAGCGCGGAACCCAGCATCGTCCCGGTCAGAACGTTGGCATGGGCAAGGACCACACCCTCTATGCACTGGTAGACGGTACCGTAGAGTTCCAGCACCGCGCTGGTCACACCTACATCAACGTGATCCAGGCTCCCCAAGAGGAACAGAACTAAACAAGGAACACAATCCCAACCCTAAGGGAACGAGGGTGAACGCCGCTATGGCGTTCACCCTCGTTAGTTTTATGAACCGTTCAAGGCTCACCCATCCCCGATAGAGGGTATGGGGTCATCAGTACTCGTCGGCCTCGATATCGATGATGCGCGGATCATTAGGGTCGATATGGGGGATGGTGAGGTCGGCTTCCTCACCCTCGTCGGGCCCGAACCACAGGCGCAAGCGCTCACGCGCCTTGCGTTCGATGTCGGGAGTAACATATTTCTTCATTGTAAACAAAGCCCATGCCAGTGCCGCCAAGTCATCGGTAAAGCCCATTCCCAAAATAGCGTCGGGGATGAAATCGAGTGGCAAGATAAAGTAGCCCAGAGCCCCCAGCACCTTGAGTTTCAATCCCGTTGGTACAGCAGGGTCACGCGAGACATAATAGAGGACAAGCACATAATAGGCGGTCTTGCGGCCTGCCCGCTTGGCCACGCGCTTCAGTTTCCTCCACAACTTGCTGTCGTTGAAGTACTGCGCGTAATCATCGAGGTTGAGATTTTTGTTCACTGACATCCTGATAACGATAAATGATCAATATTTTGCACGCATCCTCGCAAATTGCGTGCCAAGTTGAGTGTCAGTGCACCACATCGATCAGCGCTCAGGTGTGTCTTGCTTGAGCGTGACCTTGACCTTAGCGATGCGGTGCTTGATGACCTTGATGACCGTGAAGGTGAATCGGCCGTGCTCGACCACTTCCTTCTCCTGCAGGAAGTCTCCCTTGATGTCGAGCAGGAATCCGGCGATGGTTTCGGCTTCCTCGCCATGCTCGCCCAATTCCTCCTCGTCGATATCCATCACACGGGCAAAGTCGCTCAAGAGCGTCTTGCCGTCAAAGATCCAGGTATCCTTGCTGATGCGGTTATAGAACTTCTCCTCTGTGTCATACTCGTCGTTGATGTCCCCCACGATTTCCTCGAGCACATCCTCGAGTGTGGCGATACCCTGGGTGCAGCCATACTCATCGACGATGATGGCCATGTGCATCTTCTTTTGGCGGAAGTCCTCGAGCAGGTCATCCAGCATGCGGGTTTCGGGTACGAAGTAGGCGGGACGCATCAGAGTCTGCCACTTGAAGGTGTTGTCGCGGTGTCCGATATATGGCAGCAGGTCCTTGGCATAGAGAATGCCCTTGATGTTGTCGGGCGTTTCCTCATACACGGGCATGCGCGAATAGCCGGTGTCAATCACCATACGCACCACCTCGTCAAAGTCATTGTCCTGATCGATGTCGACAACATCGACACGCGGCTTCATGATGTCGCTTACCGTCTTGTCGCCAAACGAGAGGATTCCCTCGAGCAATTCCTTATCGTCGGGATTGTTGACCTCGCTCACCTCCAGCGCGCGGGTGAGGTCATCGACCGAGAGTTCCTCGGTCTGCGATGGCACAACCTTGTTGACAATGCTGGTGCCTCGCACGAGCATTGCCGTCAGGGGTGAAAAAATCTTGACGGCCGCCTTGAGCGGAGCAGATGCCATGGCAGCAAACTTGGAATTGAAGTTGGTGGCATACAGTTTGGGAATGACTTCACCGAAGAGCAGGATCAGGAAAGTCAAGATCACCGTCTGAACGATGAAATCCACCACGGTGCTGTTGAAGTCAAATATCTGATTCATCGCATAGTTGAGCACGATAGCAATCATGATATTGACCAGATTGTTGCCTACCAGGATGGTAGCCAGCAGTTTTTCGGGCATGGCCAGCAATTGTTGTACACGCTCGCGGCGGTGATTGTCTTCGATCGCGTCGATATCCTCGGCGCGCAACGAGAAATAGGCGATCTCGCTGCCCGAATTAAATGCCGAGAGGAATAGTCCTAACAGGGCGACTATAATGGCAATGATGCTGCCCAGTGTGGGCGTATTGAACGTGATGAGTGGCTGCTGGGCACTAGCGTTGCACAGCAGCAAAAGTAGGCACGATAAAGGGTCCGGATCCAAAATTCAATGCAGTTTGGTTAATATTAATGTGACAAAGGTACACCTTTTTTATCACGTGGGCAACAGGTAACCAAAAAATCCCTCCTAACTATCGCAGAAAGGAGGGATGGTACTTGTTCAGAAAAAGTGACTGGCTAGCCATCACTTGGCGGGCTCTACGGTGTAGCCCATGTTGCGCAGCAGTTGCAGCAAGCCCTTGTCGCCAGGCAGATGGCCCGCACCCACACAGACGAGCATGGCGCGTTCAGGCATCATCACGTTGAGTTTCTGCGCCCAATTGCGGTTGCGCTTGTAGATGAGCATCTCCATTATTTCCTCGCTGTCGCCCTTGGTCGCATCGGTCATCACAGCGAACAACTTGTTGAGGTCCTGTGCCATATAGGCATCGGCCAGCGCTACCGACTGGGCCTGGAAGAACTCGTCCTGCTTGCACGCCTCGAGCAAGCCCTGAGCCTGCTCGGTCAGGGGACCGTTGAAGAGCAGGTCGATCTGCTCCTGGACACTCTCCAAGCCTATCGAGGGGCGTCCCTCATCGTTGGCGCGAGCCTGCACAGCGACATCGATGAGGTCGTTGGCATTGAAGTTGGGGAAATACTTGATGGCCTGCATAGCCTGCATCTGAGTGCTGATGGCACTGGGCTTGAGATTCTTCATCTGACTGAGTTTCACGCCCATGGTGCCGAAATACTTGTTAAACACCTTCTCGACGATGGCATAGCCCTGCGGGGAGAGCAGTTTGTCGAGGGTGCTGTCTGAGGGTGCCATCATGGCCTTGGCCATGCGGGCCTGCACCTCGCTACTCATGAGGCTGTCCTTCTCGACCTCGCCGACCACCACGTCACAGGCCTCGATGGCCTGATCGATACCGGCAATCCTGTCGATCATCGAGGAGGGCGCCATGTGATAAGTGCCAAAGATGTAACTGGGTCGTCCCAGACCATTACCACTCACTTTCCACAACAGTTGTGCATGACCGGCAAGGGCGATCATGACCAGTGCAAGCATGATATAAACTCGTTTCATAGTACTCAAAATAAAACCTGTTTTTAATCATCGCAAAAGTAGCAAGAATCTTTAAAAAACCAACTCAAAGTGGTCATGTTTTTTAGAAAATCCCCTATAATGATGAATAAATGACCCTGAAAATGACCGATTGTTGCGATTGTGCATACCCCAGCACGGTTGTAATTTTGCATCATGAGAAAGTGAATTAGTTATTAGTTGATTTTTATCGAGTCAATCAAACAATGCAAGTAAGTAAACAGAGATAAAATTGCCGCACCGATGTGATATCGATGCGGCATTTTTAGTTGATTTCCTCTAAGGATTATTTCTCGGGCTCAACAACCTTCAGGCGATCACCGCCGTTGGGGCCCTTGATGAGCATGTCGTAATACTCCTGCGTGTAACCGCCAAAGGTGGGGGAAGCGGGAGTGCCATACTCGTTGCGCAGGAACTTGCCGTCCTTCTCCTTCTTGATGTTGCCGTCGAGGTACTTGACGAAGAGGTACTCGCCCAACTTCTTGTAACGAGCGGTGGCATCCTGTCCGGCATTGACCGAGTAGTTGGTCAGCAGGCGGATGGCAGCGTCACGGTCGGTGGTAAGCAGCGATGTGGCCTGTGCCTCGATAACCGACTGCTGCTTGGCAAATCCATCCTCGAGGGCACCCTGCACCTTGCGGATGTCGCCAATCATCTGTGAATAGCGGGCATAGGCTTGGTTGGCAACCCAGTTGTTAACCCAGAATGCGCAATCCCAGTCGAGGGTATACATGTCGGCCTTGCCCTGGCGGTAACTCTCGGGCACTTGGGTGATGGAGCAATACATGGGGACAAAGACCGAGGTGTTGGCATCATCAACGCCAAACCAGAAGCAACCGCCCACCTCGTCGGGCATCCATGAGCGCATCTGGGCAGTAAACACCCAACCCGTCTGCTGGGTAGCGATGGCACGCTCCTGGCTATACTTCACGCCGTCGACCTCAAAGTCCATGGGACGCCAGCGATAGGGGACACCATAGGCGGTGGTGGCACCGGGATCCACGGTCATGTCGAACGGGGTACCCTCGTAGTGGTCACGCATCATCTCCTGCATGTCGCGCACGCTGATCTTGCGGTCGGGCTTGAGATAGAGCGGCATCACCTCGGCACCCTTCTTGCCATAGATAAAAGGCAGATAGGCGTCCATGCCCTGATGGAAACGGTTGAAGTAACTCCACACGCGGGCATCACAGCCTCTGAGCGCGCCAGCATCAATGTTCTGATAAACGGGAGCGAAAGCAAAATCAGCATCCTTGCCGCTGTACAGGCCTTTCTTCTTGGCAAACGAGATCACGTCCTTGCTGTACATGACATTCTTCTTGTCCTTCATGTTAAACTTCCAGATGCGCGGATTGTTGGCATGGCCGGCAATGCAGTCATCGGGGATGCGGATAGCCACCCACACGGCGCCGATTTCGCCAGAGCCCTTACCGATCATGTCCATGATCCAGATCTCGTTGGGGTCACCGATCGAGAAGGACTCACCCTCGCTGGCGTAACCATACTTGGCAACCAGGTCGGTCATGACCTTGATGGCCTCACGGGCGGTCTTGGAACGCTGCAGGGCGATGTACATCAGGCTACCATAGTCGATGATGGAATTACCCGTGGTGTCCCACAACTGCTCGTGTCCGCCCCAGGTGCTCTCGGCGATAGTCACTTGGTGCTCATTCATGTTGCCGACGACGGCATAGGTGTGAGCGACCTCGGGGATAGCGCCCAGGCGCTTGCCGCTGTCCCAGTCCACGATCTCGCGCATCGAGCCGGGTGCATGGTCGGCTGCGGGCAGATACTGCAGGTCACCAAACAGGGTGTGACTGTCGGCAGCATAGGTAATGATTGTCGAGCCATCGGCACTGGCGTTCTTACCCACCAGCAGATTGGTGCACGCATCGGCGGTGCTCCATCCGGCCAGAGCCAGCAGAGCAGCCGATAACAATTTGATTGACAGATGTTTCATTTTTTCGTTTTGTTTAGTGATATTTATTAGGTGAATGTAGTGTTCTCGGTTAATGTCCCACTGGAACGTCATAGCCCGTCAGCCTGAAGGCCACCTTGAATGGGGTGGCCGCCTTGCGGGGCTGAGGGCCCGCGTAGTAGTAGAAGAGCCGCTGGATGTCAAACGACTTGACGCTCACCAACTTGGTTTCTCCAGGCATGAGGCTGACAGGTATGGTGACTGATCGCTGGGTGAGCAGTTGGTCGTCCATCGTGGTGTAGCGGAGCAGCAACCGCACGGCGCTCATGCGGCTTGCGGTGTTGTTGGTGATAAAGAAGGACTCTTTACTGTCGCTGGCCCGCTTGTTGTAGCCCTTGAGCGAGACGGCATCAGCATCGACACACGCGAGGCTGTCGGGCAGGAGTCCGTCGCTCGACTCCAGCGCCATGACAGGCACTTGGTTGGAGTGCAGGTTCTTGCGGGTAGTGCGCGTGCGCGCGTCAATGGTATTGGCACACAGCAGCACGGCCGTCACCATCATCAGCAGGAACGGGCGCACTACTACTCGGATATGTCGGTCATTTCGTCTCATCACAGGTATCTAACTTTGTTAAACGGTGTTCCCTCCCCACCCTCGGGATAGATTTTGCGGAAGCCGATGGGCAGTCGCTCTCCGGTCTTCTCGGGGATGACGCTAATGCCGTTGAAGAGTGTGGGCAGGAAGCGCGCTATGTTGACGCGCACCTTGACCTTCCAGTGAGGAGGGTCAAACGTGAGCGTGGTAGCCTTGGCATTGAGTGTGGCGACACACTCGAGGGGCTTGGTCAACGTCAGGTGGCTGCGCTGACTATAGAGCCACAACTGATACTTGCTGTCCACCGCACTGCTGGCGATGTAACCGATGACGGTGCCCGGCATCAGATCGATGTCGGGCGAATCGAGCAGGATGATGCGGTAGCCTATGTTATGCAGGCCCCTAAACCGCTCTATGCCCAGTGTCATCTCCTCGTTGGGATAGTACCAGATGCCCTCTAGGGGCTGCATGTCGATCTCGTCGAGCCTCACGCGCATCGAGTCGATGTCGAGTCCGGTGATGACGACCGACCGCTTGGGCACACCGTCACTTGCCGCCGCTGCGATCGGCAGCAGGGTGATCATGAGCAATATGGCCAGTATGCGTCGTGTCATGGGCACTTATCAGTTGACAGTAGCGAAGCGATAGATCACGCCCAGGCTAAGGATCTCCTTGAACTGCCAGTAGTTCCAGTCATCGTCGCGAGCGCGGGAGCGGTCAAAGCGCAGGTGGGTGTATAACTGGGTGGTGAGGTACTTGCCGATGGCAAAGTCAAAGGTGTTCTCCCAGTCGCCCTGCACATACTCATAGTTGGTAAACATATAGAGCCTGGAGGTGAGCATCACACTAGGCGTGAACCGCCACAGCCACTTAGCCTCGAAGTTGCTACCGATGGTGCTCTTGCTGTGATGACCGGCATCGATGCCAAAGCGCGTGGGATCGATGTCGCTGATGTTACGGCAATACTTCAGGTTATAGGAGATGGGCGCGATGGCCAGGGTGAACATGCGGTCATCGGCCTTCTTGTAGTTATAGGTCATACCCAGACCGATGTTCAACTCAGCCGGAGAGAGAAATGCGGCTGTCATTGTGCGGGTGTTGGTCTTGTAATTGTTCAGGAACTGGGTCGTGAACTGGAGCATGGCGCTGTAGTACCAATTTTTCACAGCCTTATAACCCAGTTGCGAAGTGAACAGGAAGTTGTCCTCGTTGATGAGATACTTGCGGATGCTGTCGCCATGAGTTGTCGCAACGCCCAACTTGTAGGACAAGGCGTTGTTAAACAACCAATTGGGATGAACATCCTGATTGAGGTTACAGTTCCAGTTGATGCTTCCGAGCAACGCCAGGTTATTCTCGCCGCCCTGATACCAGTTGCCGCTGATATAGGCCTGAGTGAACTGCAAGGAGGCGTTAAACACGTGCAGCCAGTTGTGTAACGGCTGCGCCGGAGCATCGGGAGGGGTCACCTCATCGATCTCGACCTGCTGGGGGGCGATGGTGAGCATGCCCTGCCTGGGGTCGCTGGGAATGACGCCCTCGGGGGGGGCCGCGGGCAGGCGGTTGGCATTATAGGCCACCAGTTGCGGATTCTCGATCATCGCGCGCTGGCGGATCTGGCGCGTGCGGCTCGACCGGGCCATCGCTTCCTGCAGCCACTGGTCGCCAGCGTCCAGATTATACACGTCGGTGGTCGCGCTGCTCGAGGGATGGCGGTTGAGCGCATCCATGTCATATTGGTCATAGACCAGGGGTGCGTAGAGCATGCCGGTGGTCGCGTCGGGGCGCTCGGCATCATGTGCTGTGCCCGTCATCGCCACGATTGCGATCATGGCCAGGGCCATCAGGGTTCGAGAAGTAGTCTGTTTCATCATCGGCTCATTATTTTGATTGGAGGTGAATAATCGGTATATCTTGTTGTGCCACAGAGCGCTAACATCACTGGCTCGCCAGCATCGGCTAGACGGCCTCAGGCGTCATAGAGTTTCTCCTTCTTGGTGGGTTGGCTCTGTTGCTGCTGTTGCTGCTCCTTTTTGGCCTTTTCCTGCTCGCGGTCGGCCTTCTGGCGGGTCTGCACCTTCTGGCGCTTGCGCTCGTGGTTGGGCTGCTGCTTCTTGTTTTCGGCAAAACTCTTGATCATGTCCTCGACCACTTCGCGGTTGCCATACAGGTAGTTGACGGTGATCTCGACGATGAGGTTCTGCTTCTTGGAGACGAGGTCGGCGATGATGGCTCTGGAGCCATCGGGCATGGTGCCGTCGATGCTGTAGGTCTTTTTGAAGCCCTTGACCTTCAACTTGCCCATATTCAGGTCATACATGTTATAGCCCATGGCTTTGCGCTGCAGGTTCTCGGTGAGCATCTTTTTCTCATCGCCCTTGTCCTGGCTATAGAGTTGCACGGTCATCACCATATCCTCCCACTGGATCTCAAAGCGCGTGGGGCTGTTGAAGGTGACGAACCCGTCGTCGGGCGTCTCAAACGACAGGTCATAGCGGCTCCAGTTATAGACGGTGGCGCTGGCGTCGGTGGCGCCGCCGACGATCATCGCCAGCAGCAGCACAGCCAGATAGAGGTATCGGTTAAGTCGTTTTTTCATATCGCATTACACATTTTGTCAAGGTTGATCTATGCTATCGAGGTAGCGCTGCCACTCTTTCTCGCTGCCGCGCCACACGTTCAGGTCCACATTGCCGTCGATGCCGCTCACGGTGCCCTCATGGCTGAACTGCTGTATCACGTGAGGCAGGTGAGGCAGCAGGTCGGGGCTGGTAAACGAGCAGAGCCACAGGTCGTGGTCGCCCAGCAGGTCCTTGTAGTACTTCTCGTAACCGTCCAGGTTGGTGTAAATCATCACGCGGTAACCCTTGCTGGCCAGGATGTCGATCATCTCCATCACGCGGTCGATGGCGGTCTGGCGGCTCACGGTGGCGCCATTGCCCCAATCGTCCTCCAGGTCGATGACAAGGGGCAGATCCAGATGCTTGCCACGTATGGCGGCCAGCAGGTTGTCGGCCTGCTCGCGCGCGGTGCGGTTTTTGCGGAAGAAGTGGTAGGCGCCCACTTTGAGTCCTGCCTCACGGGCTTGCTCATAGTTACGCTCAAAGGCGTCGTCCTTGTAGGTCTTGCCCTCGCTCGCCTTGATAAAGACAAACTGGTAATCGTCGTCGCTGACCTGCTCAAAGTCGATGTCGCCATTGTGCTTGGACACGTCGATGCCGGCCACCGGATAGCGGTAGCGGTCCACGTTGACCGAGTGCGGCAGGATGAAGTGCCAGGTCACATAGGCCCCTATCAACACAACAAGTGCAGCCGCTCCTAGCAGGAGCAGCCACTTGATGTAATCGGGTCGGGTCGGCACGGGGCGTTTACCCATAGGCAATCATCGTTTTTAAGCCACACTGTCGCTAGAACAGCGGGAAGTTGCTGGGTGAGTTCACCCACTTGCGCTCAAACTCCTCTTGTGAGGAGGTGAAGAACAGCACACCCTGGATGATGGAGACGATCTGGGTAACGACACCCAGCACTCCACAGGTGAGCAGCGTAGCCACCAGAAACAGGATTCCGGCGTTAGGCTTGTTGATGTAGAAGTAGTGCAGGCCCACACTGCCCAGGAACAATGCCAACAGTCCGGCCACGCCACGGCTCTTGCCCGAGCGGCCGCTGCTGAACACGTCATCGACAACGGCGCTGGCCTGATCGCCAAACTGGCGCCACTGGTCCTGGAACTGCTGTCCGTCCTGTTCGGAGTAGGACACGTTGGTCTCGGCTCCGCAGTAGGGGCATTTCACACGGTTCACTTTCTCTTGAGTGCTGTATTGCTTTCCGCACTCGGGACAATTATGAATGTACATAGTTTCTATTTTTAAAGTTGTTAGTTGTTAGTTGTTAGTTGATAGTTCTTAGTTCTTAGTTGTTAGTTCTTAGTTCTTAGTTCTTAGTTGTTAGTTAGACGTTGTTAACTCCTGAAAAGTTTCATCTCCTTGCAAAAAAACACAATTTCTTGAATCATGACCTTGCTAACAATGAATTAGACAAGGAATTGATCATTTTACTAACCTCAATTATCATGCCAAAAGCGCATTCAGTCTGTTCATTATTGAGATAACCTACCTGCTCACATATCTCTAATTGAGTCGATAGTTCCCATAATGAGCCTCGTGCCTGAGAGAGAAAACGCACAAAATCCTTTTCTGAATTGCGTCCCTCGCCTTCTGCGATATTAGAGGGAATAGAGACCACGGCTCTTCTCATCTGATTTGATAAGGCATAGGTTTCCTCTTTTGGCAGCAACTTTACTAAAGAGTATATCTCCTTAGTTAACGTCATTGCTTTTTGCCAAACAATTAACTCTCTATAATCGCTAGATTTCATAATTGCTGCTATTAAACTAACAACTAAAAACTACACAACTAACAACTAAAAACTACACAACTAACAACTACACAACTAACAACTCAACGACTCAACGACTAACGGCGCTTGCGCTGGCGCTGCTGCTGGGCGCGCTGCTGCTGTTGCTGCATCTTCTGGGCCTCCTCCAGGCGCTGCATCCACTTGGATTTCTTCTTGGGCTTGGAGGCGTTGGCCGCCATGGTGGCACGCACCTTGTCCTCGGTAACAAACAGGCGGCAACTGTAGGTCTGCAGGATGGTGATCAGCAGCGAGATAAAGTAGTAGTAACTCAATCCCGACGCATAGTTGTTAAAGAACACCAAGAACATCAACGGCATCAGGTACATCATCCACTTCATGCCAGGCATCGACTGGGACTGGTTCTGCGACTTCATCGTGATGTAGGTGTAGATCAGGTTGGTCACGGTCATCAACAGGCAGAACAGGCTGATGTGGTTGCCGAAGGTGCTCGAGATAAACGGGATGTGAGTGCTCCACTCCACGATCTTGTCGGGCGCGCTCAGGTCGTTGGCCCACAGGAAGGACTGTCCTCTCAACTCGATGCTCGAGGGGAAGAAGGTGAACATCGCGATCAGGATAGGCATCTGCAGCATCATGGGCAGGCAGCCACCCATTGGGTTGGCACCCGCCAGGCGGTACAGTTCCATGGTCTTCTGCTGCTTCTTCATCGCATCCTCGGGGTTGGGATACTTCTCGTTGATCTTGGCGATGTCAGGCGCCAGGAATCGCATCTTGGCCTGCGAGATATAGGTCTTGTAGGTCAGCGGCGAGAGCACCACCTTCAGGATGATGGTCAGCACCAGGATGATCAGTCCATAGTTGGTCATGAACTTGCCCAGCCAGTCAAACACGGGAATGATGATGCCGGTGTTGATCCAGCGGAAGAGTTTCCATCCCAGGGGAATCAGGTGGGTGAGTTTCAGGTCCTCTTTGGGCGAATACTTGTCATAACTCGAGAGCATGTGGTAGCGGTTCGGGCCCATATAGAAGTAGAACGACGCCGGCACGGCCTTGTCGCTCGAGTAGGGCACCATCGTGTGCACGTTGATGTCCTTGAGGTACTGCTCATAGTCGGGCGAGTCCTTGGTGTCGGCGCTGGCCAACTGGGCTGTCGAGAACACGCTGTCGGTGATGAGCACGGTCGAGAAGAACTGGTTCTTGGCGCTCACCCATTTCAGTTTCTCCTTGATTTCCTTCTCGTCGGTGCCGCTCTCGCGGGTGTTCTTCACTTCCCCACCCTTGCCGGCAAACTTGTAGTAGATGCCACTGTTGCGCTCCTCAAACTGCTTGCCGAACTCGTGGCGCGAGATCTTCTGGTGCCAGTCGAGGTCCACCAGATTGATGTTCAGCGGGATGATGCGCGTCATGCTCTTCTGCACCATCTCCATGCGCACCATGTAACTGCCGGGCACCAGGGTGTACTTCAGTCCCCACTGGGCGCCGCCCTCGAGGTCGAGGTTCATCACCACGGTGCTGTCGTTGAGGCGCTGCGGCGTGAAGTAGAAGTTTTTGGTCTCGAAGCGCTGCGTGTTGTTGCTCAGGGTGAAACTGTAGTCGTTGTCGCCCTTGTCAAACAGCACGAGTTGGGGCGACTTGTACGTCTTGTAGCCCTTGAGCGTGGCGCGGGCGATGATGCCGCCCTTGGTGCTCAGTTCTACCTTGAGCGAGTCGTTCTCGAGGGTGACCATCTGCTCGGTGCCTGTCAGCGAGGCGGCAAACGAGCCGTTCTTGGCATACATGTCCAGTGCTCGCTGCACGGCCTGCACGGCCAGGTTATGCACGGCGGGGTTGGCGCTTGTGGCGGCGGTAACCTCGCTCCACTGCACGGTGGTGTCGCCCACGGTGACGGTGCCGTCGATCTTGCCGTCACGCAGCGAGAGCATCACGCCCTCGTTGTTGATGGTTGCGGCATCGGCGGGCATGTTCTGCAGCACGCTCAGCAGTTGGGCCTGTTCGGTGGCGGCAAGTGTGTCCACATTGCCAGCAGCCAGGCTGTGTCGCTGCTCGGCCTTCTCGACGGCAGCGATCGAGTCGATCTGTCGCTGACGCTCGGCCATTTCGGCCTCGCTGGGCTGGTTGAGCCACATGAAGCCGAATATCACGGCTCCCATCAGCAACATTCCAATCAAAGTGTTCTTATCCATATATATCTCTCTAGTCGCTAGTTGTTAGTTGCTAGTTGTTAGTTGCTAGTTGCTAGTTGTTAGTTTTTGGTTGGTCGGGGGCGATGATGGCGGCGATAAACGACATGAACAGGGGGTGCGGGTTAAGCACCGTGCTCGAGTACTCGGGATGGTACTGCGTGCCGATGTACCAGCGCTTGCCCTGCAACTCGACCACCTCGGCCAAGCCGCTCTCGGGGTTGACACCGGCAACAATCATGCCGGCGTCCTCAAATTGCTTGCGGTACTCGTCGTTGAACTCAAAGCGGTGGCGATGGCGCTCCTCGATGTCGGTCACGCCATAGGCTTCGGCGACCTTGGTGCCCGGCTTGACGGTGCAGGCATAGGCGCCCAGTCGCATCGTGCCGCCCAGGTTGGTCACCGTCTTCTGGTCCTCCATCAGGTCGATGACGTTGTGCGTCGTCTTGGCGTCCATCTCGGTGCTGTTGGCGTCGGCCATGCCCAGCACATTGCGTGCAAACTCGATGACCATGCACTGCATGCCCAGGCAGATGCCGAAGGTGGGCACGTCGTGCTCACGGCACCACCTCAGTGCCACATACTTGCCCTCGATGCCGCGCTGTCCAAATCCCGGTGCCACCACGATGCCGTCGTGGCCGGCGAGCAGTTGCTCGACGTTGGCGTCGGTGATCTGCTCGCTGTTGATATAGTCGAGTTTCAGGCGTCGGTCATGATAGGCGCAGGCGTGCAGCAGGCTCTCGTCGATGCTCTTGTAGGCGTCCTGCAGCGAGACATACTTGCCCACCAGGCCGATGCGCACCTCCTGGGTCGCGCCCTTGAGTTTGGCCAGAAATTGGTTCCACTTCTCCATGTCGGGCTCGCCCTCGACCTTGAGGCCGGTCTTCTCCAGGATGATGTTGTCCAGGCGCTGCTCGTGCATCTTCAGGGGCACCTCATAGATGGTGGGCACGTCCAGGCTCTGCACCACGGCATCGGCGCTTACGTTGCAGAATTGGGCCACCTTTTTGAGCATCGTGGGCGGCAGCGGGTGCTCGGTGCGCAGCACCAGCACGTCGGGCTGGATACCCTCCTGCTGCAGCAACTTGACACTGTGCTGCGTCGGCTTGGTCTTCAACTCCTTGGCCGCGCTGATATAGGGCACATAGGTCAGGTGCACGCAGATGCAGCGCCTGCCCAGTTCCCACCTCAACTGGCGTATGGCTTCGATAAACGGCAGGGCCTCGATGTCGCCCACGGTGCCGCCAATCTCGGTGATGACAAAGTCATACTTGCCCGTGGTGCCGAGCAACTTCACGTCACGCTTGATCTCGTCGGTGATGTGGGGGATGATCTGCACCGTCTTGCCCAGGTAGTCGCCACGGCGTTCCTTGTCGATGACGCTCTGGTAGACGCGGCCCGTGGTCACGTTGTTGGCCCGGGTGGTCTTGATGTTGGTGAAGCGTTCGTAGTGACCCAGGTCCAAGTCGGCCTCATGGCCATCGACGGTGACGTAGCACTCGCCGTGCTCATAGGGGTTGAGCGTACCCGGATCGATGTTGATATAGGGGTCAAACTTCTGGCACGTCACGCGGTATCCGCGCGAGAGCAGCAGTCGGGCAATACTCGAGGCAATGATGCCCTTGCCCAGCGACGAGACCACGCCGCCTGTCACAAAGATATATCTAGTTTCCACTGGCTATTGATGTAATTTTAGTTTTAACCTGCAAAGGTAATCATAATTTCCCATACCCCATCTAAAAATCTGGAGAAACTGGACAAACTGGACA
>ONQS01000011.1 GCA_900320055.1 uncultured Prevotellaceae bacterium | reverse complement strand
ACCCCGGCTCTGGGTACCAAGCAAATAAGCAATGCGCTGTGTCTCAAACAGATACAGCGCATTTTACTTGAACATTACTAAAACATTGCTAAAACAATACAGTGTATTCTGACCGCCATGTCAAGCAATCTGGCAACGGTTTTTGCAATATGTAGAGGATGTTTACATTAAAAAAGTGGAAGATGCAATGTTCATAGTGTAATCAATAACACTGTACCATGTATGCTCGTATGTCATAAAACAGCAACTCCTCAGTTCGCTCCTTGTGAACTGTCAAACTATAAGGATAGCCGTAATCAGTTCCAGAATCGCACACTTCTAGTATTACTTATTTATGCACGACATATAGTATTAGTTATCAATCTATTTGATTTGGATTTGCAATAAATCAATATCAAAATCCTCATTAATAGCATTAACCCGATTTACATAGTCACTTCCATATTTTTGTGCAGCAGACTTAATTGCGTCATACAATTCTTGACTTGAAAATACAATCCCGGCGCATGATATTTTGTTATTTGTTTGATCGTGAGTAAAATTCACAATTCCTGCCGAGGAACATGCTATTAAAAAGCCAAAAGTGTAGAGTTCATTGGTCATAAATATTTTTGACAGTTCAAACACTTTTGATTTTTCCTTAGACAAAGCACAAGCATATAGGGCCAATAATCCAGAAGCAGATGTTAATGAAATAAAACCTTTTTTGAAGGCTTCCAGAACCTCAGTGCTGGGCGCAAATGCCTGAGAAGGCCTCTGATCTATTGGCTTATTCATCGATTCAAGCTTTCTTGAGATCTCATTCTGCGTTTCTGTCATCCTTGTTTGCAACTTTTGGTCAAATTGTTCAACGATAGTGTTCAACTGACCAGATATTCCATCTGATGTGTTTTGTAAGTTTGATTCAACATTCCTAAGAACCATCAAAGTACTATCAATTTGACGATACACATTATTAATAGTTTCAGTCGCACTATCTATTCTCGTAAATTGTTTGTATAAATCAGCACTTGAGTGAACGGTTACAAATATTGCAAGGATAGAGAGTACTAATGAAGTTAATGTTGAGCCAAATGATAAGTATGTAAATATTTCATTACCAGGACCTCCATAATTTGCCGTTAGAAGCATAATAATAGCAAAACCAAGAAAACCAGCAATATAGTTTCGATGGACTTTAATGATTTTTTTGGACAATCGTCTTTCAGGGGAATCGGAGAACTTTCGCTCAGCAAGAAAATCACACACAATTGCTGCCAGAGCTATTAATGTCGCACTGATTATTAAAACGATATTGACTGTTATATTCATTGTGTTTGTTTTTAAAGGTTTTTTATTTATCTCGGTTTTCAATTGAAGCTTTTATTGGTTCTGGCAGTTGTTCAAACATGGTGTTGATCTTTTTCGGCTCGCTAATCATTCGTTCCGTTATCATGTTCACTAACTCCATCAACATCAAAGCTGTATTTTGGTCATCAACATCAAATGCTATTTGACCAGGGTGAACGGCCTTATTCCCAACTACACGGACTATATCCAACGCTTGTTGTATTGTTCGAGGCAAACCTTTTTCTACTAATGCTCCAATATTTTTGTTGATATCCCTATCAGTTTCTCCAAGTTCGTTGCACAGCCTATCAATTGCCAAACGAAGCAATGCACAAGCAGCTCTTGGAGATTTATTATAAATCAACCCTGCCTCTTCATATAATTTCTTTACTGAGTCTGGCATATCTGTATTCGCTTCCTCAGCAACAATATCAGGATAAACGTATTTGCGATTAATCCATATCACCTTTTTGTGACAATTAAAGCATGACGCTATCATTACCAAATTATTACAATCACCGATACTATTACCCTGATATAAACGATTCGCATTTCCTGCATCATAATTTAACCATTCGTAATTCATCAATGACAAAGTCCCACAATGGGGGCAAGTAAATGACCTTAGCGCAAAGTCTGGTTTAATGTATTTTGAGCTCATATTTAAAACTTTATTGTACTATCTTTACTACAAGCAAAAACTATAATAATGTTTGTTTCTCGTTTTCTGTGCTCTTTCCGGGGTATTGAGTCAGAATTCTAATTCGCTAACTAAATTATCGAACTGATCGCCTTTGATGTATCCCCGTTTGACCTTGTTATAGGACACCTCTGCCAACAAACCTCTTTGGAGCAAACCAAGAATATCATTTTTAGCTGTTGTGGGAGAAATCATAAACTTGTCCTGCAGATCCCTGACTGTGATAGCCTCCTTGGGGTTGTCCATGAACATCTTTAAGATTTGCGCCTGACGCTCATTAATCTCACCAATTTGCAGGAAGATATTTGCAGCGACTTTCTCTTCCTGTTTTCTCTTGATATAATCCTGCAACTGCTTGAAAGCTTGTTCCAACACTCGTAGGTTATAGGAGATGAAGTAACCCAAATCTCCATCGTCAGCAGCCACATATTGAAAGGCTTTCTCATAGGACTTCTTAGACTTAGCAATCACCCTGGATATGGACATATACTCGGTGAGCCAATATCTCTCTTTTAGCATATACCAATAGAATAAAGCGCGTGCCGTCCTGCCATTACCATCCACAAAGGGGTGCATATATGCCATCATGTAGTGGATGACAATACCCCGGATAATGGGATGGACAAACACCCTAGCATTCGCTTCATTAAAATAGTCGCATAAGTCATTAATGAATTCAGGCAATACTTGGAAGGTGGGCGGTACATGAACTACCTCATGGGTAATGCCATCTTCTACCACCACATTATCATTAGTGCGCAATCGTCCTGCATCATCTTGATTGTCAAGCGTGTTTTCAGTCATCAGCTGATGTGTGTGCAGCACCAGTTCAGGTGTTAAGGCGTTGTACTTGTTTTGAACGATGAACTGGATGGTCTGATAGTTGTTATGGATCATCTGCTGGGATTTGTCTTTGGGGGTTATCTTTCTCCTTAACATTTCCTTGGCCACCTTGCGAGTGGTAACAGCGCCCTCCATCATACTTGAATAGATAGCTTCTTCCATGAGTGAACTCACCAAATATCGTTCTCTGCTTTCGCTGGGTATCATGGTGCGGCCTTCCCAAGTGCCACCGAAATTCAAATCAAATTCATGGCACAAGCGCTGCATCTTATTGGTCAAACCAAACAGCAAACTATATTTCGGCCATGGGTAAACCGTGGTCAAAATACGGGATGCCTTTGTGCGCAGCCATAATTCGCGAGAAGATGCACAACCAGCAGGAAGAGGCTTATACTTGACCGTATCCCAGTATTCATATTCGTCATTGATTCTATCAATCAGTAAGCTTAATGCTTCATTCTGAGACTTATCAAACATCAGCTTTCCGATTTCATCATTTTGGAATGTAGGTGGTTTCTCTATCATCTTTTTCAGTTTTTGTTGGCACAAAGGTAGATAATTCTTTCCAATATTACAAACATTGGAAAATATTTTAGGTGGATTATCGACTCGTTTTAATATAATTTAACCTTTTAGTTCTTTCTAATACTTTAAACATTGGAAAGAATTACAATAAATGGACGTGTTGGTCAAAAACATTCCCGAGCGTTACCTGCTTGCCTGCTCGACAAGCCGTTTTGCTTTGAAACCATAGAGGACGCGGCCATGTGCGTACCTGATATCGTCGGCCACACTATCGAGCCTAGCGTCGAAGCCATTGACCAGGCTCTCGACGACTATCTGGCCGAACATGAGGACAACGATACCTGGTACAGCTTCCACGAGTTTATCGAGGACCTAGAAGGCGAACACAAAGTAAGACGATGTGGCTTGACCTAAGAAAAAGACGGCAATAAGCCGTCTTTTTACTTTCTCAGGTTCAGTTGGACATACGCTACTCAACAAATCACGGTTTTAAAAAGGATAGAAACTAGAGGCAAGGCGAAGTCCACGACGGTTGACCATGAACGACGGCGAGTCGGTCATCCGATTCGACACACGGCATAAACTGGCGTTGCTACCCCAGCTTCCACCACGACTCACGTGGGTAGAGCCCGTATCAGGACCAGTTGGGTTGACTGCAGGCGACCACGCATAGTAACCGCTATTATACCAGTCATGACACCATTCAAACACGTTACCACTCATGTCATATAGTCCTAACTCGTTAGGCTTTTTGGTTGCCACGATGTGAGTGCCATAGTCGGGACTACTAGTGCCTACATCATTGCTATTTTCATAATACCATGCCACATCATCAATGTTGTTGCTACCACTATACTTGTAGCCCTTGCTCTTTTTGCCGCCGCGGGCTGCGAATTCCCACTCAGCCTCGGTTGGAAGGCGGAATGTGCGGCCCGTCAACTCGTTCAGTTTATTGATGAACTCCTGACAGTCGTTCCAGCTCACATTCTCCACTGGATGCTGCAAGTTACCCGTGAATCCGCTAGGGTTGTAACCCATCACCGCTAACCACAGCTCTTGTGTCACCTCGGTCTGGCCAATGATGTAATTAGACAAAGTCACATTGTGGGCAGGCTTCTCACGGTAGTCAGCCTCGCTGCCCTGCTCGGGTGTAGCGCCCATGGTGAACGTGCCGCCCTCGACGGCCACCATATAGAAAGTCACACCATTCACCATGAATGTTTCGGTCATGGAAGGATTGAGATCCATACCGCCCAACAGCGCATCGATAAGCATAGTCACATCGCTGATGTCCACCTTGCCATCACGATCGGTGTCGGCATTTGTTGCATTGAACGTGCTACTGCCACCGCCTAAAAGATGGTCGATGAGATTGGTCACATCACTGATGTCGATATAGCCGTCGCAGTTCACGTCACCTAACTGGGTAAAGACCGTCACGTGGCAGGTGTCGGACACGGCCTTACCATCGGTCGAGCCGACGATGACCATGGTCGAGCCTTCGGCAAGAGCCACCACCTGAACGACTCCGTTAACAAGACGGGCTACTGCTACGGTGGAATCACTTGAGGTGACTTTGAGTGTCGTGGATAGCGGGGTCATGGTAGGTGTTATGGTCAACGAATGATTGGGCAATAATTTCGACTCATGCTTGTCAAGCATGATGTAAATGGTCGCCTCCACAACCGTCACATGGCACACCGCTTGCTTGTCTAGGTAAGAGGCAATAATGTCACACTCGCCAACGCCCACAGCAGTCACCACGCCGTTGCTGACAGTGGCGATACTGGCGTCGGTGGTGGCCCAAGTCACGCTCTGATTCGAAGCGCCCTCGGGAGACACAATCGCTGTGAGCGTCACTTGAAAAGTCTGTTCAAGCGTCACTTGGGTCTGGTCGAGCGTTACCGACACGGGGTCCACAACCGTCACATGGCAAACCGCCTGCTTGTCTAGGCATGAAGCGATAATGTCGCACTCGCCTGCCGACACGGTGGTCACCTTTCCGCCATCGACAGTCGCCACAAGTGAGTCGGTCGATGACCATTGCACCATGTGCAGCGAGGCGTTACTAGGCAACACAGTCGCCGTGAGACTATAGTTGCTGCCATAGACCAACTCAACACCATCATTACTGAGGCTTACCTTAGTGGGTTCCACAGCGTTATTTTGCATGCCAGTAAAGTTACTCCAATAGTCAGCAGTGAAATAAGCACCATATGATGCTGCCGGCATGTGCAGCGTGGCGCCATACCCAGAAAATGTATTTGCAGCGCACGTGGGCGGCACAGCAGCAAAGGAGTAAATTGTACTAGGATTGACCTGCAAGGGTCCTAACGAGGTCACGTCGCTGGTGATATAGAGCGTCGAGCCATCTAGATATACGCCATCGGCCAGCTGTTCGTTGGCTGCCGTTGTTGTCACCGGCACCATGATAGCCACCAACAGCAATACTAAGGTTTGTAATAATTTCTTCATTGTTCTTGATTTATTTGGTTTATGTTTTCTAACCGCAAAGATAATGATAATTATTGTGCCCAACACCCATTTTCATTACAATCTAAATATCAACCACGATTTTACTAAAACATTACTAAAACATTTTGCTGTTTATCTCACTTTTTGTTGCTCATTTATGTTTTGGGGAAAGGATTATAAGTGCCTGCAAATCATTCATTAGTAGGCGATGATGGGCTGTAATGGGAATACTGGGATAGCTCGGCTCTGGGTACCAAGCAGATAAGTGCTGGAGTTACAACTCCCAGCACTTATTTTTTTACCCCATTACCTCCCCAACATTCACCTACCTGCAACTAGAACCTCGTCCTGCCATTATAACCTCGTCCTGGAACTAGGACATCGTTCTGCCGTTAGGACATCGTCTGCCGCAAGGACATCGTCTTTCCTGTTCAGGTTGTCCTGGGGGGGGGAGGTAGTTGGTTGTGGGTCAGCAGGTAAGAATCGTGGGGTGGGTGGCGGCATGGCTGTCATGGGGATGGAGGGAGGTGACAAAAATCAGTTTTCGGTATCATTTATGTAAAAAAATGCTACAAAAATTGGCAGTGTAATGAAAAAATGTCTAAATTTGCGGTTGTTCATTGGCAAAAGTCCACTCCTGGCAGTGGCTGCCATTTGCACCCAACTTTTAAATCAGACGTCTATCACCAACCATAAAATCTGTCATTATGTATAAAATCGAAAATCATCCTATCCTTGACCTTCCTAAAGAAGAATATGTGGAATTCCAATTTGAGGGGCGGACCGTTCGCGGTCAGAAAGGCAAAACCATTGCTGCAGCCCTTCACCAAGCAGGCTTGATCGTGCACAGCCACAGCATCACCGGGCGCAACCGCAGCCTGGAGTGCGGCATCGGCAAGTGCGGCGCGTGCGAGATGCTTGTCGACGGCCAGGTGCGCCGCATCTGCATCACCTGCGTTGACGGTGTGCATGAGGTGCGGGAGATTCCCAAGGACTATTTGCCCGAGGGCAATGCCCGCGCGACGGGCCAGACCAAGGTCTATAAGACCACGGTGGCCATCATCGGCGGTGGTCCTGCCGGTCTGGCATGCCGCGAGCAACTCACTGCTCTGGGAATTCCCAACATCGTGGTGGATAACAACGCCACCGAGGGTGGACAATTCAATATGCAGACCCACCAGTTCTTCTTCTTTGAGAAGGAGCGCAAGTTTGGTGGCATGCGCGGTTTTGACATCGCCAAGACGCTTGCCGGTGACAACCACGACGGCATCCTGCTCAACAACACCGTGTGGGACCTGCTCGAAGGCCGCCGCATCGCGCTCAAGAATATCGTGACCCAGGAGGTGAGTTACATTGATGCCGACCATCTGGTGGTGGCCACGGGTGCCGTGCCGTTTATGCCGGTGTTTGAAAACGACGACGTGCCTGGCGTCTATACTGCGGCGGTGTTCCAGAAGATGATGAACCAGGAGCACACCCTGCTGGGCAAACGCGTGCTCACCGTGGGAGCCGGCAACATCGGCTACCTGACCAGTTACCAGGCTATGCAGGCTGGTGCGACCATCAAGGCGATCATCGAGGGTATGGACCATGAGGGCGGTTTCCCCGTGCAGGCCAACCGCGTGCGTCGTCTGGGCATCCCCATCATGACCTCACACGTGCTCATCCGCGCCATCCCCAACGAGGACTACACCGGCGTTACCGGAGCCGTGATTGCCGAGTGCCGCAACTTCCAGCCCATTCCCGGCACCGAGCAAGTGATTGACGACATCGACATCATCAACATCTGCACGGGCCTGATTCCCGACAACCAACTGCTCGTCAAGGGCCGCTCGGTCTTTGGCCGCAACGTCTATGGCGCCGGCGATGCTGTGCGCATCGGCGAGGGCACCAGCGCCGTGCTGCGTGGCCGGCAGGTGGCCTATGAGGTGGCTCAGGAGTTGGGCGTCCGCTTCCCCTACGAGGACTATTTGGACGTCTCACGCCAGTATATCGACTCACAGCAGCGCCCGGTGCGTCTGCTCGACCAGCCACGCGTGCCCGATGCGGAGCGCATGGCCCTGAAACCCTATGTCAAGATCAACTGCCTGTATGGCTTTGCCTGCAATCCCTGCACCTTTGCCTGCCCGCAGGGAGCCATCACCAAGCCCACCACGTCGTCGGTTCCCACGGTCGATTACGACAAGTGCATCGGCTGCATGCAGTGTGTGAACCGCTGTCCGGGTCTGGCCATCTTTGGCTACGACAAGCGCAAAAACGTGGTGTTCCTGCCCGTAGAATATGAGGTGGAAGAGGGCAAAGAAGTGTACCTCGTGGATGACAACGGGGCCAAGGTAGGCCAGGGCGTCATCGAGAAGGTGCTCACAAAGGACAACAAGACCCATGTGGTCCGCATCCAGGCCACCCAGGCCGACGACCTGAATCTAGCGCATGGTTTCATCCTCAAGGATCGCTATCCCGAGCCTCTGAACCTGCGTCCCCTCACCCATCCCGAGGAAGGCAAGGCCTTTGTCTGCCATTGCGAGGATGTGGATGTAAAGACACTGCTCGCCGTCGTGGGCGACCGCAAATTCATCTCGGTGGACGAACTCAAGCACACCACCCGCATGGGCATGGGCCCCTGCCGCGGCAAGCGCTGTGTGTCACGAGCCAAGCAGATTCTGCGCGCACACGGCATCGAAGTGACCGGCGACAGCACACCCCGTGCCCCGCTGGCCAACCAGGTCACCCTGGGCGATGTGTACAATGGTGAGAGCCAAGAGACCTACGTGTTTGAGCACGGCTCCATCATCGAGAAGGCCGAGACCGAGATCATCGTCGCTGGCGGTGGCATGGCGGGCAGCGCGGCATTCCGCTACTTTGCCGAGGCCGGCAAGCGCGTCATCCTGGTCAACTACGACCGCGGCTCGACGTGGCGCTGCATCGGCGGCGGACGCCCCGCCTTCTCCAACCCCGACATCAGCGACATCGCCATGCACAATCTGGAAATCTTCCGTGACGACCAGCAGCACTGCAACATCGACCTGAAGATGACCCGCTATGTCAACCTCGTGCACGACGACGCCACCTACCGCTCACTCGACGCCTCACGCGCCTGGAGCGAGGCCTACATGATCGACCGCAAGGACTTTACCGAGAAGATCTCGCCCTACTGGAACCCCAACGATAACATCTATAGCCACGCCCTGATTTCGGAAAATTGCTGGCAGGCCACACCAGGCCGCACCATCGAATATGTGCGCACCGTGGGCAAGCAGCATGGCGGCCAGGTGCTCGAAGACTGTGAGGTGATGCACGTGCAACGTGTCGGCGACAAGTACCGCGTGCTGGTGCGCCGCCACGACAAGCACTATGTCGAGTTCACGTGCGACCACTTTGTCAACGCCATGGGATGGGGCTCAGAGAAGTTTGCTGACATGCTGGGCATCGACACCCAACTCTATCCCGTCAAGCATCAGGCATTCATCACCCGCCGACTGCCTAACCTGGGCGTGGGTGGCGACTCGCTCGACATGATCATCGACCGCCGTCATTACAAGGGATTCAACGCCGTCTATGGCCAGCAGTTCCTGCACACCGGCCAGATTATCGGCTGCGCATCGCCCGACTGCGACCCCTATGAGGCACGGCAGAACCTGAAGTACAACAGCCAGGCCTTCCTCAAGATCGTGAGCGAGATGTTCGCCCAGTGGATACCCAACCTGGCAAACGTGGGCTTCCATGCCGTCTGGGCCGGCTACTACATCGAGCCGCGCTACATCATTGATCCCGAGGTGGGACTGCTCACGGGCCTGCGTGGACACGGCTTCATGCTCGGCCAGTATCTGGCCAAGATCTATGTGGACAAGTACCTGGGCAAACCCGTTCCGTCCTACATGAAGGATCTCGCTATCGGCGGCAACGGCCTGAGCGAAAACGCCTTCCAGTAATCCATCAGCCATCATGGTCTAAGCGAAAACAAGGTGCCCCCGCAAGTCAGAAAACCACTTGCGGGGGCACTCT
Source organism: uncultured Prevotellaceae bacterium (assembly GCA_900320055.1). Taxonomy (GTDB): domain Bacteria; phylum Bacteroidota; class Bacteroidia; order Bacteroidales; family Muribaculaceae; genus Sodaliphilus. The sequence continues at coordinate 82,210 of ONQS01000011.1, read as the reverse complement.
TTTGTCCTCGTCCTGAGGCTTGCGCATCAGTCAATCATGTGTTCAGGATCACTTAACGAATTTGTGAGCAGTCTCACCGTCGGTAACGATGTAAATGCCACGGCCCATCGACGAGAGGTCGATCTGAGCCTGTCCTTGAGCGTCGGCACGGGCTGTGGCCACCTGACGACCGTTCATGTCATAGACGCTTACCTGACTGCCAGCGTTCATGCCGGTGGCGCTCACGGTGTTGCCATAGACGCGCAATTGAGGCACACCTGTCATCAACTCGTTGACCGCGCTCGAGCCGGGAGTTCTGAATTCCTTGCTGGCCAGCGGTCCCCACTCACCCAACGCATTCTTTCCTATCGAGAAGGCAATATAGGCGGTAGCAGGCTCCGCATTCCATTGGGCCTCATCAACGCCAAACTCTCCAATCTCGATTGTCATCTCGGCCAAGCCGTCACCGCCCAGACTCTTAGTGGTCACAGGAACGATGATCATGTCGGCCACATCACTTTTTTTTATATCTTTGCAGCCGCATACTATTATTGATGCCATATTCAAGTTTCTAGAGTGCTATCGCACATTTAAAAACTTAAGGCAATGATATAGAAGTCGGTCCAAACCCAGCGAGGCTAATGCGAATTACGCGAATTCATTGAATGAGAAATATTTAATTGTCTTCGTGAATTCGCTGGATTAGCGAAATGAGCATTAGATAATCTGACAGGGCCAACTGCTATATCGTTTCCTAAACTTCAGGTTAAGGGTTAAATGACATATAAAATGATGACAACGATAACTAAGAGGTTTATCCTGACCATACTGCTTGCCGTGTTGGTCTCCATCGAGGCTGGAGCGGTCCTCAAAGAGAGCACCATGCAACAGACCCTCAGCGTCCTGTGTGAAGAGTTGAGCGAGACCCACCAGGAGCAGAAGGAAAGGGCCGAGCGGTTTGAGAAACGCAACAAACAGTTCCAGCGCAGCATCGGGCGCGACCTGGAATTGTGCAACAACATCGAACTCATGCTCTATAGCCAGAAGGAGCAGAACGTCTTTGACCTGGCCTATGCCTGCGGTCAAGCCACGTCGCTCTATAACCGTGTGTCGCGCACCCACTCTTTCAAACAGTTTGAGCAGCAGCAGGACGAGCAGATCAAGCAGTATGAGAACCTCGTGCGGGCGCTTACCAACATTCCCGACCATCAACTCAAGAACAGCAGCATGCGCGTCACCCGTGACAGTTGCATCTTCTTGGCCAAATTCATCGAGAGCGATATCCGCAAGACTCGTGAGACCATGAAGGACAACCACGAGCAACGGAAATGGGTTGCCGACAAGGCCAAGAAGTTGAACGACTATGCCCTAGGCATGTATGAGCGCATCAGGCAGAGTGTGTTTGTCAACGGCGGTCAAAACTATTTCCAGATACTGGATCGCATCGGTTATTACTGGAAAATCAGCGCCAACGACATTGCCGAGAAGTACACCTCCTCCAAAAAGACCAACAGTGAGTGGCGAGGTCCCCTCATCGGCTTCCTGTTCATCTTTCTCGCCGTGTATGTCATCGGGGCATTATTGCTCAGTTGGGTAATTCTCAAATACCTGGTACCCAGGCGGTTCCTGTCACGCAATTATTATCGGACATTCCTTGAAAAGCGCTCCTGCATCGTCATCTGCGTAGCAGCGACAGTGTTTGCCATCGCCACAGTCATCATCTCTAACGTCACCGAACAGAACTTCATGGCCATGGCCACCAAGTTGCTCAGTGAATACGCCTGGCTCATCGCCACCATCACATTGTCCATCATCATCCGCATGAGCAGCGACACTGTCAAGAGCGGCATCAAGTTATATGTTCCTGTGCTGATTGTCGGCTTCATCGTATTCTTTTTCCGCATCGTGTTCCTGCCCAGCACGGTAGTCAATCTGGTTTTCCCTGTCCTGTTGCTGATTTGCACGATCTGGCAACTGGTCATCAACCGCCGCCATAACACCAACATGCCCCAGAGCGATGTGTTCTACTCATGGATTTCATTCATCGTCATGGCCGTCTCTTGCGTCATCGCATGGATGGGATACACGCTCATGAGTGTGCAGGTGCTCATCTGGTGGATCATGCAGTTGACCCTTATCCAGACCATCACTGTCATCTACGACCTGATGCACTCCTATGAGAACCGCTTCATCCCCAAGGATGCCGATGTGAGAAAGACCTGGTTCTATGATGCGGTCTACAAGATGATTATCCCCATCGCAGCGACCCTGAGCGTGGGCCTGTCGATCTACTGGGCAGCGCGGGTGTTTGACCTCACCCAGTGGTGCGAATACATCTTCCGCTACAAGATTGTGGACCAACCAGGAGTCATTGTGCTCTCCCTCGACAGAGTACTGGCTTGCGTAGCATTTGCCTTTGTGTTCAATTACATCATCTACCTGTTTATCCAAGGCTATCAGTTGTGGAAGCAAAGCCGTGCCGAAGCCAAAGCCATCTCCCTGTATGAACGTGAAAATGATGTGGATGCTGATGAAGACATAGATATTCAGACCGTCATCGATGATGATCCCAATGCCAAGGCCAAGGTCAAGGCAGCGTCCAAGGCCGTCACCCTGTCGATGAACATCATCAAGTACATCGGTTGGGGTATCTACATCTATATCGTGCTGGTCACCCTGCACGTGAGCCGCACGGGCATCACCTTTATCCTCACTGGCCTCTCGACGGGTATCGGTTTTGCCATGAAGGATACCCTGGAGAACCTCTTCTACGGCCTCTCGCTCATGAACGGGCGCGTCAAGATCGGTGACGTCATCGAGTGCGACGGTGTGCGCGGCAAGGTCAGCAACATCAATTACCAGAGCACACTCGTCGAGACCATCGACGGCTCGGTCATTGCCTTCCTCAATAGCCAGTTGTTTACCAAGAATTTCAAGAACATGACGCGCAACCATGGCTACGAGATGGCCAAGATCACCGTCGGAGTGGCCTATGGCAGCAAGATCGACCAGGTGCGCAAGATGATCATCGACCGCATCAGCGGGCTCGACTGTTACGACCCCAGCAAGGGCGTGCAGGTGCTCTTCCAGAACTTCGGCGAGAGCAGCGTGGATCTGCTTGTCGTCGTCTGGGTGCGTGTCGCATCACAGGTAGCCGACATCGCACTCATCAAGGAGAACATCTATGGCGTGCTCAGCGACAATGGCATCGAGATACCCTTCCCGCAGACCGATATCCACATCCACACCCCTCTGCCCGCCAAATGACCTGATAGAGAAACAACCGATACATACGATAAGGATAACCGTCTGTTGACCGACAATCAACAAACCGACCTGTCCTTACCGTATGACTCGACTTTTACAACAGTAGCATTCTCTCCTCCTTACAGACTTCATTGCCAGCAGGGACGATTTACTTGTAGAAGGTAATCCAATTGGTGCAGTAGCGGGATTTCTCGGCCACGGGATGGATCTCGTGGACCTTGCCGGCAGCGTCGCGCCACCAGGAGTGATTCCAGCCCGCGCCCATATCCATATACAAGGCGTGGAGCGGCTCAAACTGTTCGAGCAGGCCGACAAACCGCTCATACTCCACCTCGTCACGGCTATCGACGATGCACAGGCGGCCATCCTTCTCGCACAGGGCGCGATAGTGGGTCACCTTGTTGTCACGCCACAGGGGACGGATGCTCTCGCCGTTATAGATGATGATGGCTTGACCAAAACCCATACCGCCCGCTGCAGCCACGCTGTCGAGCAGTTCGGTGTACTCGCCGTGGACAAACTCCCACGTCGTGTCGCCAAACCAGGCAAACGCACCGCTGTTGTCCTTGCAGGCAGCGCCCTTGTAGCGCTTGCCGCCACTCACGTGGTCACCATCGATATTGCTGTGGGCAAACTCGTCGAGCAACTCGTGTGTAAACGCGGCCTCGGCACAGAAGATGACACTCGTGTCCTGCTGTGACGGCATCTGGCCGCACACCAGGTCGATGCGGCTATACTCGGGATAATACACGACAAGGCCCTCTACTGTGGTGTCATCAACCATCACAGGCAGGGACTGTATGGTGGTAGTGTCGTTGTCCATCGATTGCTTGGAAGTGTTACCTGTGCAGCAGCACAGCGACAGTGCAGCGAGCACAGCAATGAAAATGTGGAGAATTCTTTTCATCTGACTAAAGTATTATTATTATTTTGTATTGATTCACAAAGAAAAACGGCAACCATCTCTCATTTTGCCTTCTCATCGGCAAAGCGGTCGGGATACTCCAGCGGCACACGCCGACGGCGCAGCGCCCTAACGACGAGCCACAGGCCTAACACGATGAAGGGGATGCTCAGCAACTGGCCCTGATCCACACCATAGGTGGCACGCATAGCGATTTCCCAGGGTTCCTGCACATTTTTGATATACTCGATAAAGAACCGAGGCACAAAGATGCCCAGCATAAACACGCCAAAGATCAGCCCCTCGCGCTCTTGAGCACGATAGCGCCAATATAGCACCATGCACACGGCAAACGTCAGCAAGTAGCAGGCGGCCTCATAGATCTGGGTGGGATGGCACGGGGCTGTGAAGAACTCAGGTGTGGGCGTAACTCCGTTCATAAACTGGTTAAGGAAGTAATTGGGGGCGTCATTGGTGATGAAACGGAATCCCCACGGCAGCGACGTCTCCCCGCCGTAGATCTCGTGATTCATCAGGTTGCCGATGCGGATGAGCGCTGCCACAAAACCCACCGGCACAACCAGGCGGTCGAATGTCCAGAGCATAGGCTTGCGCGTCACATAGCGGCTATAGAGCCAGATGGCGATCATGATACCCAGCGTGCCGCCATGGCTGGCAAGCCCGCCCTCCCAGATCTTGGGGATGTCGCCCAGGTGATGAGAATAGTACTGCCAGTCGTAGAAAAACACATGCCCCAATCGGGCTCCGACGATCGTCGCCACCACCACATAGATAAACAGGCTGCCCACCCAACTCTCGCGGGCTCCCTCGTGACGGAAGATACGGTACACAATATCATAACCTACCAGAAAACCGATGGCAAACATCAATCCATACCAGCGCACGGTGATGGACCCTAGACTGAACAAATTAGGACTCACTGTCCATGTGATCGATTCGAGTATCATTGTCTGATGACTTGTATTAGCGTTAACAAATGGCAAAGATACGAAGAAGTTTTCAGTTCTGCAGTTCTACCCCCCCAGTTTTTAATCCCTCATCCCTGCCTCAAGCCATTATCACTGCCAGCGGTCCGCTACTAACGGCCGTGGCGAAAATATAATTCGCTCAATCACTCGCCCTTAGGGACGATTAAAAATTGGTGCGGCAGCCTTGATTAACGGTGCAAAACACTTCACGTTTCGTCAAAAAACCGTACCTTTGCAGCCACAATACAGACAGTTATGGCAGAAAGCAACTTCATTGACTACGTGAAAATCCTGTGCCGCAGCGGTAAAGGCGGCCGAGGATCGGCCCACCTGCACCGCGCCAAGTATGTACCCAAGGGGGGTCCCGACGGCGGCGACGGCGGCCGTGGCGGGCACATCTTCCTGAAGGGGAACCGCAACCTGTGGACGCTTATCCACCTCAAGTATCAGCGCCACGTGTTCGCTACCGACGGCCAAGCCGGCGGTGAGAACCAGTGCACAGGCAAGGACGGCGAGGACCGCACCATCGAGGTGCCCTGCGGCACCGCTGTGTATGATGCCGAGACGGGACAGTTTCTGTGTGACGTGACCGAGGACGGGCAAGTCGTGCGCCTGCTGCGTGGCGGACGTGGTGGCCTGGGCAACCAGCACTTCAAGACCGCTACCCGCCAGACGCCCCGCTTTGCCCAGCCAGGCGAAGCAGGCGTCGAGAAGGCCGTCATCCTGGAGTTGAAACTGCTGGCCGACGTAGGACTCGTGGGATTTCCCAATGCGGGAAAATCCACCCTGCTCAGCGTCATCAGCGCCGCCAAGCCCAAGATTGCCAACTACCCCTTCACCACGCTAGAGCCCAACCTGGGCATCGTCTCCTATCGTGGCCAGCAATCGTTTGTCATGGCCGATATCCCCGGCATCATCGAGGGTGCCAGCGAGGGACGCGGACTGGGACTGCGCTTCCTGCGCCACATCGAGCGTAACGCCGTGTTGCTGTTTATGATACCTGCCGACAGCGACGACATACGCAAGGAGTATGACATCCTGTGCCGCGAACTCGAGACCTTCAACCCCGACCTGGTCGAGAAGCCACGCGTGCTCGCCATCACCAAGTGTGATATGCTCGACGAGGAACTTATCGAGCAGATGCGTCCCGAAGTGCCCGACGACATCCCATCGGTCTTCATCTCGAGCGTCGCCCAGATGGGCTTGACAGAACTCAAGGACCTGCTGTGGCGCACCATCAACGACGAGCGCAACCGCATCCCCGACACCCTCACCCATCACGACCTGGACGAGCGCCATCGCGAGCAGGCCGAGGACGACTTCATCTTTGGCGCAGAGGACCTCGAGGACGACGAGGACGACGCTGGCGGCAAGATGGTGGACTCGGGCAGCAAGCAGTGGAGCGAAGAGTACTGGGAGAGCGACTACGAGGACGAGAACAAAGACTTCCAGGTGGTCAGCGACGACTAAGTCACCTGATACTATCACGAGACTATCACACACAAGAGAGTGGCGCGCGGTTGCACGTCACTCTCTCGCTATAGGATCCTCTCTACTGTGTTTATTTTCCCTCGTTACTGAGCAGGAACTTGCGCTTGGGCGCGATGGCCACAAAGTCCTCGTGGGTCAGCGGAGCGATGCGCTCGAGCATACCGCCCAGGCGCTTGGCAATCTTGTACTCCACCTCGTTGGCCTCAGGCACCTCGTCCAGCAACTGCAACACACGGGGCCTGATAGCCGAGAACTCAAACACCATCGATGTGTTGAACCACGCATCGGCATGGCTGGCAAACGGCAGAATCCACATGTGCTCGCCACGCAATACGCCGGGCCACCACTGCAGCGTCTGCAAGGCACTGGCTCCACGGCTGTTATAGTCGCGATAGATGCGGCGCAACAGACGATTGTCATGCTCGCCAAGACCCGCCTTCTCGCCATAGTATATGGTGCTCTGAGCGGTAACAAAAAGCCTGAACTTCATCTCCTCGTCAATCTCGGGCACCAGTTGGGGGTTGAGCGCATGCAGGCCCTCGAGAAACAGCAGGCTGTTGCTCTCCAACTTCAGCGTATTGCCCCGATAGGCACGCTCACCCTTGACATAGTCATAGGTGGGCATCGACACCTGGTCGCCCTCCAGCAGGCTGGCCACGTCACGTCCCAACTGCTTCAAGTCCAAGCCGTAGAACGACTCATAGTCAATCTCTCCATTCATGTCCAGCGGTCGCTGGTCCAGATTAAGGAAATAGTTGTCTAGCGACACGACACACGGCTGGATGCCATTGTCGCGCAGCATCAGGTTGAGGAATCGCGATGTGGTTGTCTTGCCCGAGCAGGACGGTCCGGCGACGAGCACCATGCGGAGTCCTTCCTGCCTGAAGCGGCGGGTGATTTCGGTCGTGATGCGTTCCAGACGGCGACTGTGCTGATACTCGTCCTCGGCAATCAGGTCAGGCGCATACCCATGGGATATCACTTCGTTGAATAGCGAAATGCCGTCTTGGCCTTGGGACTCCATGCGGCGTATCATGCCGCAGAATTCCTCCAGCGACATGTGTTGCTGGGTCTCTGCCGGCTTTGGCATCATCACACTTGCTGTATTTTCCTCAATCATTGGTTCTGTTTGTTGTATGAAGGTTTATAGCATCTATTTATTACAAGCGAGCCCCACCGCACACACGGCAGGGCCCACTTGGTTGGCTCTAATAATGAAAACTGCTTCCGCCCAGAAATTCTCGCAGCAGGCTCGTGCTGGGAATGTCCTTCTCGTCGATGGTTTCGAAGTAACTCAACAATTTCATCAGGCGTGAAGCCACACTATACTCGGGCGCGTTGTTGGGCACCTGTTGCAGGATGGGCAGCGCGTAGGGCTTGATCACCGACAGTTCAAACAGCAGCGATGAGTTGAACATGGCATCGGCATTCTCGTGGAATGGCATGATCCACTTGTCCTCGCCGCGGCGCACACTGGGCCATCGCTGTATCGTCTCCAAAGCGCTGCAATTTCGGTACTTGTGGTCGCGGATAATGCGGCGCAGCAGGCGGTTGTCATAAGTGCTCACCCAGTTGTGATCATCAATGTTGATCGTTGTCAATGCCGACACAAACAGGCGGAACTTCTGATGCTCAGGGATGTTGCGGGTCAACTCGGGATTCAAGCCATGGATGCCCTCCATGAGCAGGATATCGCCCTCGTCCAGATGCATCGTGTTGCCGAGATACTCGCGCTGGCCTGTCTTGAAGTTATAGGTGGGCATGGCCACCTCCTTGCCTGCCAGCAGGTCGGTGACGTCCTTGTTGAACTGCTCCAGATCCAGCGCATAGAGCGACTCATAGTCGTAGTCGCCGTTCTCGTCGCGAGGCGTGCGGTCGCGGTTCACAAAATAGTTGTCCAACTCTACCACCTTGGGCACGATGTAGTTGGTTATCAACTGGATGGCCAGGCGCTTGCTCGATGTGGTCTTGCCGCTCGACGAGGGGCCGGCAATCAGCACCACGCGGGCTCCGCCCTCCTGGTAACGGCGGGTGATCTCCTCGGCAATCTTGGCAAAATACTTGTTGTGAAGCGCTTCCACCACATTGATCAGCAGCGGCGCATAACCGCCATTGATGGCACGGTTGACGGCACCCACATCTCCCACACGGATAATGTCGTTGAAGGCGATATAGTCGGTAAAGGCCTGGAACAACTTGGGCTGCATCTCACACTTTGCCACCTGGGTGCGATCGTTGCGATCAGGACCTAGCAGCAGCATGCCCTTCTCATAGGGCACCAGGTCAAAGACCTTGAGCATGCCCGTGCGGGGCACCAAGGGACCATAGAAACTGTCCACGATATCGTCCATGCGGTAATAGACGGTGTAGAGTTGGTTCACGGTCTCCAGCAGGCGCACCTTATCATTCAGGCCCTGCTTGCGGAACATCTCTATCACGTCGGTGGTGAGCCGCTCACGACGCCTGATCGGGTAATCTTCCTCGATAATCTGCGCCATGCGCTCCTTGAGCCGGGCGACTACCTCGGGCGTGGCAAATTCCTCTTCATGCTTGATTTGGCAGTAATGCCCATTGCTGATGCTGTGCTGGATGCACAAGCGCTTGCCGGGATACAGGTCATACAGGGCCTTGTACAGCACCATGCACAACGACCGCGTGTACACGCGATAGCCCGTGTTGCTTGTGATATCCAGATACTCAACATGCTTGGGGGCATAAACCGGATAACGCAGGTCCTCGACCTTGTTATTGACCAGAACGCACATCGCATCGCCTGTGAGATTCAAGCGGCCCTTGATGGTGTCAAACAGGTCGTCTAGTGTCTCGCCACCCTCTATGGATATGTACTCACGGGTATTCTTGCAATACACCTTGAGTTCATCATTCTTTTTCATATCATCACATATAAGTGCGGTTGCTACGGGTTTATGAGTTGCAAAGGTAAACAAAATTTGTGCAAGTCGAGCACAATGACCCATTTTTTTTAATCATTGTTGTGACTAGTGCCATATTTATCGGAAACTCCCGAAAAACGGTCAGTTTAGACCGGCAATCCTCGCCACCGTGTAAAAAAAGAACAATTTTTTGTCCTCACCGACGATGGATATCAGCAGATTAAACTACCTTTGGCAGCAAATGTTGATCTAATTATTCACGACAATGAAAATTAAATTATTAGTTATGGCTATGATGATTGTTGGTGCCATGTGCGGATGCACGGCACAGGAGCGTGAAGCGGGGTGCGACGTGTTCAAGACCCCGAGTGGCATTACCGTGAAGATGTATTGCATCAAGCACGGCAGCGTGAGGATGCAGGTGGGCGACAAGTGGATCTATGTGGATCCCGTCACCACGGCCGTCAAGCCCGAGACCGACTACTCTACCCTACCCAAGGCCGATTACATCCTGGTGACGCATGAGCACTTCGATCACCTGGACTCGGTGGCTATCAACCAGTTGACCAAGCCTGGCACCATGCTTATCACCAATGCCCGCTGCCACGACATGCTGGGCGGCAAGGGACAGGTGATGGCCAATGGTGATGTCCTGCACTTGCCCGACGAGGTTTTCACAACCCTGGAGGCCGTGCCTGCCTACAACAACTCGCCCGACAAACTGCAGTTCCACCCCAAGGGGCGTGACAACGGTTTCATCCTCAACCTCAATGGCATGCGCATCTACATCGCCGGCGACACCGAGGATATCCCCGAGATGGCCGACATCAAGGACATCGACGTGGCCTTCCTGCCCTGCAACCTGCCCTTCACCATGACGCCTGAGCAGTGCGCCCACGCCGCCACGATGGTCAAGCCCGCAGTGCTCTTCCCCTACCACTATGGCCAGACCGACATCCAGCAGGTCGTCAAACTGCTAGAGGGCAGCGGCATCGACGTGCGCATCCGAGACTACCAGTAAGGACTTTAGGGTCTTTAAGGTCTTTAAGGTCTTTAGGGTCAATTAAAACTACCGCCGCGACTGTTGAGTGTCGCGGCGGTAGCCGTTTTTTATGGTGCTGTGACCCGCAGGATGCGGGTCACGCAGGGGTCATGTGATTACCAACCGGGGTTCTGGCCAATCTGCGGGTTCAGGTTGCTCTGATCGTTGGGGATGGGGAACAAGTTGTACTTGGGATCCCAGCGGCGAGGAGCACCATTGTTCTTGCAGTTGATGTAACCATCGGCGTCAACATCCACACCATCGAGGCTGATGCCGTCATAACCGACAACATAAGCGCCACGGCTGATGTTGGGATGAGCCTCGGTGTCGAGCAGTTCGAGTTGGTTCCAGCGCTGCAACGAGTAGTAACGGTCGTTCATGCAGTACATCATCTCGACGCGACGCTCGCGGCGAACTTCCCAAAGCAGGTTGCTCACGCCCATGTTGTTGGCGGGATCGGCCTCAACATTGATGGTCATGTGAGGCATACCCACGCGGTCGCGCAGCAGGTTGATGGACTTGTCCAGATCATCGTTGGTCATGGTACCCAACTCGGCGCAAGCCTCTGCATAGTTCAGCAGGATCTCGGCATACCAGAAGATGGGAGCATCGGTCCAGTTACCATTGGTGCTCTGACGGTCGGCGTTGCGGATCAGGTTGGTATCAAACAGATACACACCATAGCCAGTCGAGGCAGTCGACTGAGCGCCACCAAAGCGGGCATAAGCGCTGCCGGGGAACTGCAGGATGTGGTCAACCTGGGCGCTCAAGCGCGGGTCGCGGTTGGCCAGCACGTTGGAGATGTCGATGTGGGGAGCCTCACCGAAACCAGAGTTGTCGTCCAGGACAACAACAGTACCGATCTCGCTGGTGTTGAGAGACGTGGTTGCTTTGGGCTTACCATCCTTGAACAAGTAAGAGTCGAAGGCATCCTTGGTCATACCGTTGACCTGAGTAGAACCGCAGGTGTAGTCGATGGTACCATGAGCCAGCGAGCCGTATACATAGTGCTTGTACAGGATCATCTCGGGGTTACCAGCCAAGTCAAGTGAGTTGAAGTTAGCCTGGAAGTTAGGATTCAGGCTATACTTGCCCGAGTTCATGATTTCCAAGCATGCGCTCTTGGCCTCGTTCAGATAACGGGTAGCGCGGTCGGCATTCTTGCTCACATACTTGCTATAGGTGCCCTCATAGAGGCAAACCTGGGCCTTCATGGCCAGAGCCACATACTTGTTGAAGGCAACGCGGGAGTTGGCGTTTTCGGTGATGTTGGCACAAGCATAGTTCAGGTCTTCAAGCACCTTGTCCATCACGTCGTTGCGGGGCTGACGGGGACCGTACAGGATATCGGTGTCGTCGCCATCGAGTTCCTTGTCCACCCAGTAGCAGTCACCGAAACCGCGCACCAGTTTGTAGTGCTGCCAGCCACGGTACAGGCGGCCGATACCCAGCCAGTTGGCCTTCTTGGCGTCGGTCATCGACTCGATGCCGGGGATAGCGGCGATCATCGTGTTGGCACGACGGATCTCAACATAGGGCGTATTCCAAGCGGCTGCGGTACCGGGGACCGAGGTAAAGGTCCAAGGGGTGATACCGGTCACGGCCTGGTCGTCGTTCAGTGTATTGAAGTAGTAGTCACCATAGGAGCCATTGTTGCCATAGCCTGCAAACTCATTATAGAAATAGTTGGCAAACAACTGGACGTTGGTCTCACTGGTAAAATAATTAGCCTTAGTAAACTGATCATAGGGCTCGGTGTCAAGTACATCATCGCACGATGCGAGCGACAGCAAGACAACGCCCATACCAGCCAGTATAATTGATTTGAATAGTTTCATAATTATATCTTAGTTTTTAGTTTTTAGTCCTTAGTCCTTAGTTTTTAGCCTTGATCTCATGGTCAACACTCTAAACTATAGACTCTAAACCTTAAACTTGTTAATAATTACTTCACGATAATCTCGCAAATCGAAACGCGGTTCCAACTCAGTTCATCAAACATGTTGCTGATGCCCTGACCCTGGGCGTTGATGCGCTTGGCATCGATACCATACTTCTTCACGAGCATATCCTTGACGCTGGCGGCGCGGCCGTTAGCGAGTTGGATGTTGTGGTCGGCGGGGCCGTCCTTCGAGGCATAACCGTTGATGGTGCAGTTGGCCTCGGGGTGGCTCTTCATGTAAGCGGCGATGCGCTCCACGTTGGGCTGCTGATCGGCGCTCACGGCGGTCTTGTTCACGGGGAAGTGAACCAGGATGGTCATGTACTGCAACGACTTGTCGATCATGTTGCTCTTGCTCTTCTGGCAGTCGTTCAGATCCTTCTGCAACTGGCTGTTGCGGTTGTTGGCAGCGTTGAGTTGGTTCTGGAGGTCGGCCAGACGGGCATTGTAACTGTTCTCGGCATCGGCGAGTTGAGCGCGCAGGTCGTTGATCTGGGCGTTCAGGGCGCTGTTGTCGCCACTGACGGCAACAGCACTGTGGCTGCTGCTACCGAAGGTCAACTGCAGACCTACGCTGTAGGAGCGCATGATGGGCTCGGTACGGCCCCAAACGGCGTTACCGTAACTGCCTACACCGGTGTTGATCTCGGGATCCAGACCCGTGCCATTGCTATTGTTGATGATGTCAAACAGGTTGTCGGTCGAAGCATAGATGCGCAGGCGCTCGATCAGGGCCTTGCGGGTGATGTGCTGCGGCAGCGTGTAACCTACGGTGATGTTCTTCATGCGCAGGTAAGCCATGTTAACCAGATACTTGGTCTGGGGATAGAAGTTGTAGCAACCCAGATCCAGGATGTCGCTCGATGCGCGGCCACGGCCGGCACCACCACCCCACATGCGGGGGAAGTCAGCACTCTGGTCGATCTTGCCAGCGGCATAGTCGGCCTCGGTGATGTAACTGGTCTGATTGCTGTAGATAGCGTCAGCACCGCGCATGAAGGGCATGACGAATGCAGACTGGGTCCACATGTCGCGCTTGCCCACACCCTGCAGGTAGAAGTCGATGTCAAAGCCTCGCCAAGCGGCGCCCAGACGCAGCGAGTACTGATAGCGCGGGGTGAAGTTACCGATGCGCTTCAGGTCACCGTGATCCTCGGGAGTACCCTTACCCCAATCAATCACGCCATCATCATTCAGGTCCTTGAACTTGATGTCGCCAGGGCCATAAACGAAGGTGCCAGACTGCAGTTTGGTCTGATCGGGAACACCCTGCTTGTAGGTACCGTCGGCGTTAAAGTCGTTGAAGTCAAAGTAGCGGTCGGTCTCAAAGCCCCAGATCTCGCCATACTCCTTGCCAGAGTAGTTGGTGTTGATCATGTTGTTGCTGTCCCACTCGGTGACCTTGGTCTTGTAGTCACTGATGTTGGCAGTTGCATAGAAGTCAACCTCACCGAAGCGGTTGCGGTAGTCGATGGTCAACTCCCAACCACGGGTGCGCAGGCTACCTGCGTTCTCCCAGGCGGGGGTAGCACCCAGCACTGCGGGCATAGCCTTACCCGGAGCCAGCATGTCCTTAGTGTCGCGCTGGTACCAGTCGGCGGTCACGTTCAAGTGGCCGTTGAAGAAGCCCAGGTCAACACCGACGTTGGTGGTATGGATCTTCTCCCAAGTGAGGGACGAAGAAACCAACTTGGGAGCCGAGAAGTAGTCATAGCGAGAACTGCCGGTGCCCATCCAGTAGACAGAGTTGGTCTGCTTGGCCATGGTCTCGAGGAACATGTTGGTACCGATCTCTTGGTTACCGATCACACCATACGATGCGCGGATCTTGGCATTGCTGATGGTGTTCTTGATGGGTTTCCAGAACGACATCTCACTGATGCGCCAGCCAATCGATCCTGAGGGGAAGAAGGCCCACTGGTCCTTGGCGGGGAACTTGCTCGAACCGTCGTAGCGTCCATTCAACTCGAGCAACCAGATGCCCTTGTAGTCATAGTTGATACGGCCGAAGAAGCCTGCCGAACCCTTATGGGTGTGGCGGTGCGTATAACTGTAGTCACTGTTGGCAAGAGCCAATTCAGGCATGTTCAGATCCTGCAGGTCGTGACGCTCGTAGTACAGGTACTCATAGTCATCCTTATCCACGTTGGCACCAACCATCAGGTTGAAGTTGTGAATGTCGCGGATGCTGGCCTTGTAGTTGAAGTAGGCGTTAGCCACTTGGTTCTGATAATGGCTGCGGCTCGTCTCGATAAAGGTAGTGGTCGAGAGCAACGTCGGTCCCTTGGGAGCAAGACCCCAAGTGTTGTAGATCTCGGCGGGAAGGCCCACACCCTTATAGCGCATATTGTTCTTGATGAAGGTGTAGTCACCATTGAAGGTCAGACCATGGCTCAGGTCGACCTTGATGAAGCCACCCAGACGCAGGTTGTCCACGCGAGTGAACGAGTCACCGCCAGTGTTGCGGTAACCGATCATCGTGCGGCCGTCATACTGCTTGCCGTCATCGGGGTTAACAAAGTAGCCGTAGGGGCCGAAGAACGAACCCCAGCGCCACAGGTACTGATACGTGCCGCTGCGCAGGTAAGGATAGTCAAACTCCTTGTCGCTGTAGGCGATGCGGGTACCGATCTCCAACCAGTCGGTAGCCTTGACAGACAGGTTGGCGGTAGCGTTATACTTCTTCACCTTGTCGGGGTTGAAGTTCATCAACGACTGCTTCTGGCTGTAACCTACCGAGGTGTAGAAGTTGGCGCGGCCCGAATTACCGGTCACACTCAGGGTGTGGCTCTGAGAGGGAGCGTGGTTGTTGAAGATGATGCCGGGCACATCCCAGTTGGCATAGTAGCCATAGTCATCATAGTCATCACCATAGATCATCTCGCGATACTTGGCCTTGGTGTCACCATGCTTGGCAATCCAGTTGTTCATGCCACGGGTGAACTGCTCGCTGTCCAGATACATACCGAAGAGTTCCGACTCCAGACCCATGCGCTTGTTCACGTCGTTAAGGGCGCCCACCTGGGTGGGTACGTTGGGATAGTCGGGCAGTGTGGTAGCCTGGCTCCAAGCGAAGTTGTTGTTGTACTGCACCTTCACGTTGTCCTTGACGTGGGCGGTCTTGGTGGTGATCAGGATCACACCGAAGGCTGCACGCGTACCGTAGATCGAGGTCGAGGCAGCATCCTTGAGGACGCTGATGCTCTCGATATCGGCGGTGTTCAGGTAACTCAGGTTGTCGGTGGGAACACCGTCAACGATGTACAACGGGGTAGAGACACCGCTGTTGGACAGCGTACCGATACCACGGATCACGACCGAAGCCTCCTCATCGATACCACCATTGGTGTTCAAGATGGTCAGGCCGGGCACGGCACCCTGCAGCGACTTGGCCACGTCGGTCTGCGACTTGGACTCGAGCACCTTGCTCACCTCCACGTTGCTCACAGCACCGGTCAGGTTGGCCTTGCGCTGCGTACCGTAACCTACGACAACGACTTCGTCGAGTTTCGCGTTATCCTCAGCCAGAACCACGCGCATGCCGTTGGCGGCACGCTGCGTCACGGTCTTGTAACCGATAAACGAAACCTGAAGTTTTGCGTTAGGGCTAGCCTTAAACGAGAAGTTACCGTCCACATCGGTCGATGTGCCACGGGTCGTTCCTACCTCGACAATGCTGGCGCCGATCACAGGTTCTCCCTGCTCATCGACGACACGGCCTGTCACAATGCTGGTGGCGGAACTGGCCGTCACCTGGGGCGCGGGTGTTGCCTGTGCCTGGTAGCCTGTACCGCACAGCATCATCAATGCGCCCAAAAGAACTAGATGTCTTTTCATAAGCACGTTTAAATTTGTTAATATTAAGTTGATAATTCTAAAGTTTTTCTTTTACCGCATTCTAACCCTTCACACAAAGGTTAGAGTTTTATATTTTTTAACAAGGTGCAAAATTCAACATTTTTTTTGAAATAGCCAAAAAAACGGGCTCTTTTTACAAATACAAATGTTAAAAACCACAAAAATCCGTACTTGAATTATAAAAAATGGCCTTTTACTTACCAGAATTGGTCAATACATCACATTTTTTTGTCTAAACTTTTGGTCAGATTAATTTTTATTTGCAAATTTGCCTTTCAAATGAGGGCATCTCACTGCTATGCAGTGGCCGCTGCCCGAGTTGGAATCTGATATCATGTTACCTTGACATTCGAAATTTCGACAAAATTAATGATAGTCATTAAATTTCAATTTTTTTAAAAATTTAAAGTAAGTGCGTATGAAAAAACAATTAGCGCTGTTGGCAGCACTGGCAATCGCAAGTGGCGTGCCCGTAGGGATGACGTCGAGTCAGACCACGACGGGTTTCACTGCTGTTGCCCAAGCCAACAAAGTTACTGGCGTCATACGTGACGCCCAAGGTGAGCCCCTCATCGGCGCGACCGTTAAGGTCAAGGGTACCAACCGCGGTACCGCAACCGATGTCGACGGCAAGTATTCAATCATCGCCAACCGAGGAGACGTGCTCGTCGTGTCCTACATCGGCAGCAAGCCCATGGAGGTAACCGTGGGTAGCGGCGACATGGACATCAACATGCAGGCCAATGACCAAGTCCTCGACGAGGTTGTTGTAACCGCACTCGGTATCCGCAAGGACAAGAAGTCGCTCGGTTATGCCGTCGACGACCTCAAGGCCGAGGAACTGATGCGTAACAAGAGCGCCAACGCCATCAACTCGCTGTCGGGTAAGATCGCTGGTGTGAACATCACCCAGTCGTCGGGTGCCGCCGGTTCGGGCGCACAGATCATCCTGCGTGGTGGTACGTCGGTTGCTGAGAACCGCGACTCTCAGCCTCTGTTTGTTGTGGATGGTGTCATCTATGACAACTCGGCAGGTATCGTGGGCAACTCCGCATTTGACGGTATGATGAACAGTGCAACCACTTCATCCAACCGTGTGATGGATATCAACCCCGAGGATATCGAGAGCATGTCGATCCTGAAGGGCCCGGCCGCATCGGCTCTGTATGGTAGCCGTGCTGCCAACGGTGTTGTGATGATCACCACCAAGAAGGGTAAAGAAGGTCACACCGAGATCAGTTTCTCGGGTAAGATGATCGCCTCGATGGTAAAAGACCTGCCCAAGACCCAGAACCAGTACATCCGCGGTTACATGACCGATATGTACAAGGATGGCGCTTGGACCGGCCTTGACATCAAGGACGACAGTTACAACTCATGGGGCCCCAAGGCTAATGTCCCCTTCTATGACAACCTGAAGAACTTCTTCGACACGGGTATCATCTGGGACACCAACTTGAGCGTTAGCGGCGGTACCAAGAACAACAATTTCTTCCTGAGCGGTTCATTCTACGATCAGGACGGTATTGTTCCCACCACCGGCTACACCAAGACGACCTTCCGCTTCAACGGTGAGCAGAAGGTGGGCCGCTTCACCTTCGGCGCCAATGCTGCCTACAGTGACGCACGCACCACCAAGACTCTGACCGGTGCCGCTCTGTACGGCTCCAGCGGTACGGGTGCGCTGTATGCAGCCTACAACTGGGCTCCCAGCGATGACATGCGCCACTACCTCAACGAGGACGGCACGCGCTATCGCATGTTCGGTGACCAGTTCCAGCCCTGGGACGAGCGCGACAACCCCTACTGGATTGTCAACAAGAACAAGATGACCGATGACACCGAGCGTTTCACCGGCAACTTCAACGTGAAGTGGGATCTGTTTGACTGGTGGTGGCTGAGTTACCGCATGGGCGTTGACTCCTATACCACCCAGAGCCACAACGAGATCGCTCCTGGTGGCGCCATCAAGCAGATCTGGCAGCGTGGTATGTTGAGCGACAACATGTACAAGTATCGCTACCTGAGCAACAACCTGATGTCGAACTGGAACAAGCAGTTCGGTGACTTCAACATCAACTTGATGTTGGGTGGCTCGACCGACTATACCAAGACCCGCCGCGACTATGAGTCGGCTTGGAACTTCGGTGTGCCTGATTTCTTCAGTTATGAGAACGCCAGCGATGCCGACAAGAAGTTCTCGCACGGCAGCAGCAAGAAGCGCATGGTTTCGGCCTTCGGTGAGTTCCGCATCGACTGGCGCAACGCCATCTTCCTGACCGTTACCGGCCGTAACGACTGGGATTCGACCCTGCCCAAGGACAACTGGAGTTACTTCTATCCCAGCGTGAGCGGCGCTATCGCCTTCACCGAACTCTTCCGTGAGAGCCTGCCCGACTGGTTCTCCTTCGGTAAGATCCGCGCCAGTTGGGCCGAGGTAGGTAAGGGTACCAACCCCTACGTGACCAACACCTATCTGTGGCCTGTAGGCACCTATCTGGAGAGCATGGTCGGTCTGGGTAACTCCTGGACCCGCGGTAACCCCTACCTCAAGCCCGAGCGCACCCGCTCGACCGAGGTTGGTCTGGAGTTGCGTTTCATCCAGAACCGCTTGAAATTTGATGTGGCTTACTACACCAACAACTCGTTTGACCTGATTCTGCAACCCCGTGGCCCGCAGTCGACCGGTTACATCTTCTGCTCGGTTAACTCTGGTGACGTTTACAACAAGGGTCTTGAGATCAGCCTGAGTGGTACCCCCATCCAGCACGAGAACTTCATCTGGGAAACCGGTATCAACGTCTATGGCAACCGTGGCACCGTGGGTGACCTGGTTAACGGTATCGACGTTATGTACCTGACCGACGTACAGTATGGCGGCGCCAAGGCTGCAAGTTACAACCATGGCAACTTCATGGGTATCGACGGTACCAAGTGGAACCGCAACAGCGAGGGTAAACTTATCCTTGACAAGAACGGCTTCCCCACCACCGACAGCAAGGCCTATGAGGTCGGCGACCGTGAGGCCAAGTGGCAGGGTGGTTGGAACAACACCTTCACCTTCTTCAAGAACTGGACCTTCAACATGCTGTGGGAGTTCCGCTGGGGCGGCGACGTCTTCAACGGCACCAAGTATGCCATGTCGATGAGCGGCGTGAGCGCACTCAGCGGCGACTGGCGCAACGAGACCCTCACCATCGAGGGTGTGGATGCTGACGGCAATCCTGTTTCCAACACCTGGAAGGCCGACCAGAACTACATGTTCAACGGCAACGAGACCAGTGGTTACAACATCATCAAGAACTACTACACCGGTGCTTACAACTATGAGGTACGCAACTGGATCACCTACGTGAAGAGCCTGCGCCTGCGCACCATCTCACTGACCTATGATGTTCCCCGTAGTTTCCTGGCTAAGACCAAGTATATCAAGCGTGCCGCTATCACCGCTTCGGCCAACAACCTGGTACTGTTCACCAACTATGATGGTGATCCCGAGGTTGCTGCTTCGGGTGCCGGTATCGGTGGTTCGTCGTCAGTCGGCTTTGACTACTGCGGCGTTCCCGCTACCCGCCAGTATGCATTGGGTATCAACCTGACCTTCGGCACTGACGATGCTGCTCCCGCGCGCGTCAACAATGTTGAACTGGACAACCTCAATAGCCAGATCAACAACCTGCGCAACCAACTCGCCAACGCTCAGAATGCCAGCAACGCCCGCATCGCTCAACTCGAGAACGACCTGGCTGCTGCCAACAAGGCTCTGGCCAACTGCCGCAACGACCTGAACGCTGCCAAGAACGCCGCTCCCAAGGTGGTAGACAACAGCGCCAAGTACATGAACGTGCTGGTTCACTTCCCCGTAGCCAAGACCGCCATCACCGCCGATCAGCGTGCCAACGTTGAGCGCGTGGCTAACTACCTGAAGAGCCATCCCGAGGCCAAGTGCACCATCAACGGTTACGCTTCGCCCGAGGGCAACAAGGACAACAATATCAAACTCGCTAACGGCCGTGCCGCCAGCGTGAAGGATATGCTCGTCAACAAGTATGGTATCGCCGCCAACCGCATCACCGCCGCTGGCCAGGGTATCAGCAACATGTTCGACGAACTGAGTTGGAACCGTGTTTCGATCTGCGAGATCATCGTGAAGTAATTATCGACTCAAAAAAACAGATATAATTATGAAACTTTTCAAATCAATTATACTGTGCGGTCTGGGAGTGATGGCGTTGTCGCTGACCTCTTGCAACGACTGGCTTGACGTGAACGTTGACCCCGATAGCCCTTCGGCCGAGTCCACGACCTACGACCAGCGACTGGCCCACATTGAATTCTACACGAACAGTGGCCTGCAGTTCGGTGCATGGCGCACGACCATGGCCATGGGTGACTGGACCCGTAACAACGGTGGCGGTAACTACTGGCATGTATCCTACTGGTATCCCGTTGACGGCCAGGTAACCACAACCTACCAGTGGTGGTTTGTCGGCGCTTATGCCAACGTGCCCGACATGATTGCCAAGGCTGAGGCTGCCGAGAACTGGCAGTTTGCCGGCGCTGGCTATCTGATCAAGGCCTATGGCTTCATGGCCATGACCGACCTCTATGGTGAGATGCCTTATACTCAGGCAGCCGCCGAGCCCGCTACTCCCGAGTATGACACGGGCAAGACCATCTACCTGGGTTGCTTGGAGACCATCGACAAGGCCATCGAGTGCCTCGAGAAGGGTCAGAGCCAGGATCCCAAGTTGCCCACGCTGGCCGCTGGCGACTTCTGGAACAAGGGTGACCTGAACAAGTGGATCAAACTTGCCTATATGCTGAAGGCCCGCTGGATCAACAAGTTGAACAAGAAGGGCGCTGGCAGTTACAAGGACGGTAAGTATGATGCCGACGAGATCCTGCGCTGCCTCGACAAGGCTATGCAGAGCAATGCCGACAACACCATCGTCAACCACACCGACGACAATGGTTCGACCCACGACGTGCTGGGTTGGGATGAGCCCGTCGACTACTCGCCCCTGTTCTCGGTTTGCGGTATGAACTCGGGTTACATGGTGACCAAGATGCTCTATGACAACCTCACCAACTTTGCAGGTTATGGCGTCGAGGATCCCCGTGCCGACCACATCATCCCCTGGGCTTACAGCCCCAACAAGGATGAGAACAGCCGCACCGACGTGAAGTGGGTGGGTAACTGGCGCCGCTCACTGGGCGTTGACATGTCCAGCGACATCAACAGCGCTGGTGGTCCCCTGCGCGCCATGTTCAATGAGAGCACCAACAGTTGGTACATCAACAGCGCCAACGAGGCCCGCCTGGGTGACACCGTCTATGTTGAGGAGACCAGCGACTGCAAGGGTTACTTCGCTAACCCAAGCCTGCTGTACTGCCGCGCCGGTAGCGGTAAGTTCCAGTCGGCCGAGTCAGGTACGTTCTACACCCGCGTAAGTTCGCCCACCTACATCGGCACCTATGCCGAGTGCTGCTTCATCCGCGCCGAGGTGCTCTTGAAGAAGGGTGACAAGGCTGGCGCTTACAATGCCTACAAGGCTGGTGTTAAGGCTAGTTGCGAACTCATGAACGAGAAACTCAAAGCATGGGTTGCTGAGGATGCAAGCCTCGCCGACTGCCCGTCGTTCACCCCGATGACTCAGGAAGCCATCGACAACTTCGTGAACACCGGTATCGGTACCCAGGGTCAACTGACCCTGGGTCACATCTTGACTCAGAAGCGCATCGCCCTGATGTTCTCCTATGAGATCTGGAACGATATGCGCCGCTATGACTTCGATCCCAACATCTTCTTCGGTTGGTCGATTCCCGCTTACCACTACAAGGTGGCTGCCGCTATGCTGGCCATCCCCGAGGGCAAGCAGTATCGCCGCTGGCGCCAGTGCTCGCACGAGTACAACTACAACAGCAAGAACCTGCAGGCCATCGGCAGCCAGGTTCCCGGCGCCCGCATGACCGACGGTGAAGGCAAGGAAGTGATGTGGAACCGTCAGGACGACGCTTGGACCATCCCCGTATGGTGGGACAGCGACCAAGAGTAATCCCCCACTCTATCCAATAACAACGACCGCCGAGGCTACCACAGCCCCGGCGGTTGTTTTTCGGTTGATATGAAGTCGCTGGCTATCCCTACTCCGGCCCGTTCAGTTACTCCGGTCCGTCCTCAATGTCCACAACGGGAGCGGTCTCGAGCAGCGAGCGATACAGGTCGGTCATCTTGCCATAGAACGTGGGGTAATCCAGATGCTCCTTGAAATCGCGCTGCGCCTGCGTGCCCATGCGGCTGCGGCTGGCCGTATCGTTGAGCATCTGGTTGATGGCTGTCGTCAACGCCTGTTCGTCGCCAGGGGGAACCAGCAGGCCATTCACGCCATCGTGGACATACTCAGGCTGGGCGCCATTGTTGCTGGCGATGTGGGCCTTACCTGCCATCATATACTCCAAGTTGCTGATACCCAGCGCTTCAGGCTGTATCGACGGTAGCACACCGAAGTCGGCCTGACGCAGGTATTCCAGGATGTTGTCCCTGAAGCCCAGCAGCGACACATTGTGCACCATGCCGGCAGCGACAATGAAACCTTTGATTTTTGCCTTGTATTTGGGCTGTCCCTCGCCGATAATGACCAGATGGTACTTTGCCCTATCCACATGGGTTAACGCGCCCAGAAGCGCCTCTATGCCCTTCTCGGCCGTAATCTTGCCATGGTACATGATCAGCGCCTGATGGCTGTCGAGGCCCAACACGCGGCGCAAATCGGGCACCTGAGTGCCGATCTGGCTGTCGCACACGCTGTCGCGCAGCACCACGGCACGGTCGGCATACGGCTTCTTGGCTTTGCCCAGAAAAGCCTCACGGGCCATGTCGGACGAGAACACAAAGCAGTCGATCGACTTATATAACTTGGTGTACATGTAGTTGCTCTTGGGCTTATACACCCCGTGCACACTCACCACCACTCGGGTGTCGCGGTTCTCACTGATGCGGCGCGCCATCACGGCCATAAAGGCGTCCTTGAAACTGTGCACATGTATGATGTTGCGGCCCTTGCGCAGCAGCCGGGCAAATCGCACCGGCGAGTCGATGTCGGTCACACCCTTCAGCGGCAGTATCGAGATGGGGATCTCGAGGCGGCGGTATTGCTTGAGCACATTGGGATGCTTGCGGCACACCACCTCGACATAGAAGTCAGGGTCGTTGCGCAGCCTTTCCACCAGGTCATAGGTATACTGTTCGGCACCCGTCCATTGCTTGTTGGATACGATATGGAATACGTTGATCATTTCTTGTCACTATTATGCCGTGCTGGACCTCACTAACTCCAGCCACGCCACGAAGATACAATATTTTTCTGTCATAACACGACACTGCCGGGCAAAAAGTTTAGGTCTCTACCCTGCCCCACCCCGTTGGAAAAAGCCGTTTCGACCGATGAAATGGGCATTTTTAAAGCAAAATCGAGGCAATACCGCTCCGAGAGCCACCCCGACAATCAACGAGCCACGGCAGGCCTCATCATGGCCCGCCGTGAGTCGTCAGGTAATGCGCACAGATGCGGGTCAATCCCCTACTCTGCCTGCTTGTTGTCGCTGCCAAAGAGTTCCTTGATGCCGCCGATGGAGCCCAGCAGATTGGTGGCCTCATAGGGCAGATAGACCGTCTTGGTCTTGTCACCACTAGCCACGGTATCCAGCATCTGGATATACTTCTGAGCCAGCAGATAGTTGGCAGGATTGGTGCTCTTGCCTACAGCCTGGGTGATCTTGTCGATAGCGATAGCCTCGGCCTCGGCCTTGCGGATGCGGGCCTGAGCCTCACCCTCGGCACGCAGGATTTCGGTCTGCTTGTCGGCCTCGGCCTGATTGATGCGGGCGGTCTTCTGTCCCTCGGATTGGAGGATGGCTGCCTGCTTCTGGCCCTCGCTGGTCAAGATGGTGGCACGCTTGTTACGCTCGGCCTGCATCTGCTTCTCCATAGCCTGAAGCACGGTTTGAGGCGGCTGAATGTCCTGTAACTCAACGCGATTCACCTTAATGCCCCACTTGTTGGTGGCATCGTCAAGGACGGCGCGCAACTTGCTGTTGATCGTGTCACGAGAGGTCAGCGTCTGGTCCAGTTCCAGTTCACCGATGATGTTACGCAGAGTGGTCTGGGTCAGTTTCTCGATAGCGTTGGGCAGGTTATTAATCTCATACACGGCCTTGAACGGATCCACGATCTGGAAATAGAGCAAGGCATTGATCTGCGTCAACACATTATCCTTGGTGATCACGTTCTGCTTATCGAAGTCATACACTTGCTCGCGCAGGTCGATCGCGTTGGTCGTGCGATAGCGGCCATGCTCATAGGCGATGATGCTCTTGGGACGGTCGATAAAGGGGATAATCAGATTGATGCCGGGCTTGAGCGTAGCATAATACTTGCCCAGACGCTCGATGATTTTGGTCTCGCTCTGAGGAATGATGACCAGCGAACTCTTGACCAGAATCAGAGCCAACAGAATTACAACAATGAGGAAAATGGATAGCGGTGTCATATCAATAAAAATTTAAAGTGGTTGATTACTATAATTGATCCTGAATGCATGCAGGGCAATGATCGGGCGCTCAGTCGACAGCCTCGACAGTGAGAATGATGCTGTCTAATTTCACCACACGCACACGCGCGCCTTTCTCGATAGGGCCGCCGTCGATGCTGACTGCCTTCCAGTCATCGCCATCGATAGCAACACGGCCATAGCCATGAGCGATGATGGGCTCGCTCACTCTACCCTCCTGCCCTATCATGGCATCGGCATTGCTCAGACGCTCGCGATGCGGCTTGTGAAGTTTCTTGAGCAAGGCCGGGCGCACCAGCAGCAGGCTCAAAGCCGATACCACGGCAAACATGATTATCTGCCAGGTCAGCGACAGGCCACAGCCGGCTACGATAGCGCCAACAGCGGCACCGATGGCAAAACACAGAATGAAGAAATCACCCGAAGTCAATTCAAGGATGAGGCACAAGATGGAAATGATAACCCAGATGAGCCAAACGTTGGATGTGAAAAACTGTACCATAATCTCCGATATATTTTAATTGTTGGTAATCGACACTCTAAAATGACCTTTCATCATGATGGAGAAAACTCTCTTACATTGGCATCATCAAAGGTAGACTTTTATTATGTAATATGCAAATTTTATGCCAATTTTCTGAAAAAATCCTGACCCGTCTACCACTCTTCACCGAAATTTTCAATTCTCAGCGGGTTAAAATGCGGTTTTGGGCTGTTTTTCAGCGATTTTGCGCAAAACGGGAATATTTCAGAAAATCCTGCCCTCGTGGCAAAAGCCGCATCCAGCCTCCCAAAATGGATTTTTACATTCTTTAGCCTTTCACATCGAGCAAAACTTGGGGAATTATGCTTGTTTATCAAAATAATGTGTTATCTTTGTCTCCCGTTTTTCAAAGCGTTCTGCCAATGACCGAAATCAACTACATGACCCAGGGGCAAGCCGACATGCCGCGACTCAACGAGACCGCGGTGCGCGACTGGATTGTCGAGGTGGCACGCCTGCATCATCAGCAGGTGGGCTGTCTGACATACGTCTTCTGTGATGATGAGTACATCCTGCAGACCAACCGCGAATTTCTGGGACATGACTATTACACCGATATCATCACCTTTGATTACACCAACTCCAGGCACATCGCCGGCGACATGGTCATCTCGCTAGACACCGTCAGCAGCAATGCCAAGATGCTCAATGTCCCCTACGAGACCGAACTCATGAGGGTCATCATCCATGGCGTGCTGCACCTGTGTGGCATCAACGACAAGGGACCTGGTGAGCGTGAAATCATGGAGCAGCACGAAAACGAGGCCCTGGCCATTCTGCCTGACAACGCATTGTTGAAATAACCGATCATGAGAAACGACTATGACGTCATAGTGGTGGGTGCCGGCCATGCCGGTTGCGAGGCTGCGTGCGCAGCAGCCCGATTGGGCTCACACACATTGCTTATCACCATCGACATGAACAAGATCGCTCAGATGAGTTGCAACCCTGCCGTTGGCGGTATCGCCAAGGGGCAAATCGTGCGCGAGATCGACGCACTCGGCGGCCATATGGGCATCGTCACCGACCGCAGCAGCATCCAGTTCAGGATGCTCAACCGCAGCAAGGGGCCGGCCATGTGGAGTCCTCGCTCACAGAGCGACCGCCAGCAGTTCATCCTGGAGTGGAGACACGTGATTGAAAACACGCCCAACCTCTACATGTGGCAGGATTCAGTCGATCAATTCATCATCGAGGGTGGGGTAGTCAAGGGTGTAAAGACCGTCCTGGGCATGCAATTCAATGCCCAAGCAGTAGTGCTCACAGCAGGCACCTTCCTCAACGGACTGATGCACGTGGGTCCGGTACAGACTCCCGGCGGGCGCGTATCAGAGCCTCCCGCAAGGGGTATCACCGAGCAACTGGCAGCCCTGGGACTCACCGTGGGCCGCATGAAGACCGGCACGCCGCCCCGCCTGGACGAGCGCACCATCGACTTCACACAGTGCATCAAGCAAGAGGGGGAACAGGATTTCCACCATTTCTCGTTCATGCCTGGCATCACCTCATCGCTGCCGCAACGCCCATGCTGGATTGTCCACACCAACGAGGATGTCCATGCCGTGCTGCGCGAGGGCCTGCCTCAATCACCGCTCTATAATGGCCAAATCACCAGCATCGGACCCCGCTATTGCCCCAGCATCGAGACCAAAATCGTCACCTTTGCCGACAAGACGTCCCACCAACTCTTTATCGAGCCCGAGGGCGCTACGACCCACGAGATGTACCTCAACGGCTTCTCGTCGTCGCTGCCCTGGCCGATTCAGATCGAGGCCTTGAGACACATCCCGGCACTGAGGGATGTGCATGCTTTTCGTCCCGGATATGCCATCGAGTATGACTTCTTCGACCCGACGCAACTCTATCACACACTCGAGTCCAAGGTCGTCAAGAACCTGTTCCTCGCTGGTCAGGTCAACGGCACCACAGGCTACGAGGAAGCGGCAGGGCAGGGACTCATTGCCGGCATCAACGCCCACCAGAGAGTCACGGGCGGGGAGCCCTTCACACTGGCACGCAACGAGGCTTACATCGGAGTGCTCATCGACGACTTGGTTACTCGCGGCGTGGACGAGCCCTACCGTATGTTCACCTCACGCGCCGAGCACCGCATCCTGCTGCGCCAGGACGATGCCGATATGCGGCTCACCGAGAAAGGCTACCGTCTGGGCCTTGCCACCCAGGAGCGATACGGCCTCATGCTCGCCAAGCGAGAGCAGATCGAGGCGCTGACCACTTTCTGCCGCGAGTTCACGGTCAAGGCCGCCGTCATCAACCCGACACTGGAAGCCCTTGGAATGAATGCGCTCACTCAGGGACAACGCCTGCACGACCTGCTGCTGCGTCCCCAACTCAATATGGCCATCCTTGCACAGGCACTACCCGAATTGCAGGATCAGATCGACCGACTCGAGGAGGCCCGCCGCCAGGAGATCGTCGAAGCCGCCGAAATCGCCATTAAGTATCGCGGCTACATCGAGCGCGAGACCTCGATTGCCGAGCGCGTAGCACGACTCGACAATGTCACCCTCAAGGGCAAATTCGACTACACTCAGATACACCAGATATCTACCGAGGCACGCCAGAAACTGCAAGCCATCGACCCCGAGACAGTGGGGCAGGCTTCACGCATCCCAGGCGTGTCGCCAAGCGATATTAATATTCTGCTCGTATTACTCGGCAGATGACTTGTTCCACGTGAAACAATTAACATCTAACTTACTGATTTACAATGAATAGCGAAGAATTAGCAAAAGTAAAAAGTGTGGTACGCAACGTACCTGACTTTCCCGTACCCGGTATTCAGTTCAAAGACCTGACCACCGCGTTCAAGGACCCTGAAGCCCTCCAAATCATGACCCGTGCCATGACCGAAATGTACCGCGACGCAGGCGTGACCAAGGTGGTCGGCATCGAGGCCCGCGGATTTATCGGCGGCGCCATCCTGGCCACCCAGTTAAACGCTGGTTTCGTGCCCCTGCGCAAACCCGGCAAACTGCCCGCCGAGGTCATCCAGAAATCCTATACCAAGGAATACGGCACCGACACCATCGAAATCCACAAGGATGCCATCACCCCCGACGACGTGGTAGTCATCCACGATGACCTGCTCGCCACCGGCGGAACAATGCTGGCAGCCTACGAACTGGTCAAATCGATGAATCCCAAGAAGGTCTACATCAACTTCATCTGCGATCTGGCCGACCTGCACGGACGCGAAGTGTTCCCTGCCGACGTCGAAGTGACATCATTGTTCACCTTCTAGGCCATCTGTTGCCTACAGCCCACCCATCCTAGCGACCCAGAGAGCCAGCCCATGACCGACGACCTGAAACTGAAACTATCGCTGCTCCCCGACGAACCGGGCGTTTACCGCTACCGCAATCGGGAGGGCACCATCATCTATGTCGGTAAGGCCAAAAATCTGAAGCGGCGCGTCAACTCCTACTTCAACCGCGAGCACACGTCGCTGCGCACCACCATGCTTGTGCGCAATATCGCAGACATGGAGTACACCGTCGTCAACACCGAGGAGGAAGCCCTCGACCTCGAGAACGCCCTCATCAAGGAGTACCAGCCGCGATACAACGTGCTGCTCAAGGACGACAAGAGTTACCCCTGGATATGCATCTCGGGCGGGCTGTATCCGCGCGTCTATATCACTCGCGACGCCAAGGGTAGGGGAGACCGATTCTACGGGCCCTATCCCAAGACCGAAGTGGCCCATGTGCTCATCGACACCATCCGGCAGATCTACCCGCTGCGCACCTGCCGCCTCAATGTTTCACGTGAAACAATAGAGGCCGACAAGCACCGCCTGTGCCTTCAATACCACATCCACCGCTGCGAGGGGTGCTGCAAGGGGCTGGTTTCGCCCGAGCAATACGGGCAATACATCAGCGAGATACGCCAGATTCTCAACGGCGACACCCACCAGTTGATGGAGGTGCTCATGCAACAGATGCAGCAACTGGCCAGCGAACTGCGCTTCGAGGAGGCCGAAGCCGTCAAGCGGCGCTACAGGCTGCTGGAGCACGTGCGACGACGCTCGGTCATCGTCAGCCCGTCGATCCACAACATCGACGTCTTCGGCCTGCTGCGCGACGACGATGCCGCCTGGGTCAACTACATGCACGTCAGGGGTGGGGCAGTGGTGCAGTCCTACACGCTCGAGTATAGGCTCTCAACTCACGACGAGACCGATGCCGAGATCATGTCCATGGCCATCGCCGAGGTGCATCAGCGGTTTGCCGAAACCTATCGGCGCGACCGCGTCACCGAGGTCATGGTCAATGTCGAGCCCGACGTGGAGTTTGCCGGACTCACCTTTACCATACCCCAGCGCGGTGACAAGAAGCACCTGCTCGATATCGCCGTCAAGAATGCCACCCAGCGCCGCACCGACCGCCTGCGCATGATGGAGAAACTCAACCCCGAACAGCGCACCACGCGCACCCTGACCACCATGCAGCGCGACCTGCGCATGACCGTCATGCCGCACCACATCGAGTGCTTTGACAACAGCAACATCAGCGGATCAAGCCCCGTGGCCTCGTGCGTGGTATTCCGCAACGCCAAGCCCTCCAAGAAGGAGTATCGCCACTTCAACATCAAGACCGTAGAGGGCAGTGATGACTTCGCCTCGATGCGAGAGGTCGTCACGCGCCGCTACAGCCGCCTGTCGCAAGAGGGCGAGGAACTGCCGCAGTTGCTCATCGTGGATGGCGGCAAGGGGCAGGTGACATCGGCCATCGAGGCCCTCGACAGCATCGGCCTGCATGGTCAGATCACTGTCGTGGGCATTGCCAAGCGGCTCAACGAGGTATATTTCCCCGGCGACAGCATCCCACTGTACATCGACAAGAACAGCGAGACGCTCCACGTCATCCAGCGCCTGCGTGACGAGGCACACCGCTTTGCCATCACCTTCCATCGCAAGCAGCGCAGCAAGGGGCAAATCCACAGTGCGCTCGACGACATTGCCGGCATCGGCCCCAAGACACGCACCTTGCTGCTCAAGCAATTCAAGTCGCTCAAGCGCATCCGCGAAGCCTCGCAAGAGGATCTGGCAGCCGTGGTCGGCCAAGCCAAAGCCGCAGCCATCTTCACCGCCCTCACCGCGCAAAATCAGGGTCCAGACAAGTCCATCGTTGAGGAATCCAATCACTGAAATCCACAAGACATTCAACACTTAGCAAAAAAATAGGTATCTTTGCAAGCATGAAACAGTTGGTGATATTTGGCAATACCTATCAGCAGGACGACACCACCAGGGTCCTGGCGCTGTTAAAGTACCTGCGCGGCCGCGGCCTTGAGGTGGCTGTCGAGCACGACTATCTGCAATACCTGTGCAATGGGGCAGAGCACTGCGACTATGCCTCGTTCCATGCCAGCGAAGTCCCTGATGCAGACATGGCGCTCTCGCTGGGCGGTGACGGCACGTTTCTCACCACAGCCATGTGGGTCGCACGCCAGGGCATGCCCATCCTGGGCATCAATCTGGGCCATCTAGGCTACCTCACGGCAGGACGCCTCGACGAGAACAGCACGACTATCGACGACGTGCTGGCGGGCAACTACCGCATCGAGGAGCGCTCTATGCTGCAGGCCAGTTGCGACGGCGTCGACATTCCCCATCCCTGGGCGCTCAACGAGATTGCGATATTGCGTCACGACACCTCATCGATGCTCGACATGCAAACCACATTGCGCGGCCGTGAACTCACCACCTACCGCGGCGACGGTCTCATCGTGAGCACCCCCACGGGCTCCACAGCCTATAACCTGAGCGTGGGAGGGCCCATACTGGAGCCTACCACCTCTTGCCTGGTCATCTCACCCATCTCGCCGCACTCGCTCACGTCCCGACCGCTTGTCGTGCGCGACGACAGCCAGATTACCGTGTGCACACACTCTCGCGCCGACTACTACGAAGTGAGTATCGACGGTGAGGTCACCTTGTGCCCCACAGGGTCAACGCTGACCATCGGTCTGGCGCCATACTGCGCGCGACTGGTACAACGCCTGAGCAACAACTTTGCCAGCACCCTGCGGCAGAAACTGCTCTGGGGCACCGATCAGCGCTAAGACGCTCTTGACGGCTACACGCCAACAACAACGCAGGGCGGGCAATCTCCACTAATGGGAAATTGCCCGCCCTGTGTGACGTTGACACCCGCGGCGTGGCCGTTACTGCTGGTACAAGCGGCGGTGCATCAGCACCGAGCGATAGATGTGAATCATGTTGTCGGCCAGAATCTTGCCGGTGAAGCGCTCCGTATTCTCACGCGAGGCCTTCAACAACGCATCGCGCCTGTTATCATCCTCAAGCACATCGCTCAACAAGTCGGCTCCGTCGTGGAAGTCGCTGTAATACAACGCTCCATCACCGCCATACTCGCGAGCCTTGGCCGAATCCTTGCAGATCACCAGGGCGCCACTGCGCTGGGCGTTGATCAGTTTGTACAAGTCGCGCATGCGGTCAGTATTAGGGATAATCACAGCCTTAGCCATCTTGCACACGGCAGTGAGGTCGGCATGGTGCACCTTATCCACCTGCTTAAAGCGGTGGAAGATGTGCAGATCGTGGGCATCCTCCTTGATCACATGGTCGAAATGGTCGGTACGATAACCCAGCATCACAATCGAGATCTTGCGATTGCGCAACTCATGCACCAACTTCATGGCCTCGGTGAGGTTATCTTCCTTGTTCAAGCGGCCCTTGTACAGGACAAAGCGCTCAGGCAGGTGATACTTCTCACGCAGGATGTCAAACATGTTGTCGGGGACTGAGTCGTCGCAGCCGTCATAGAAGCAGGGATGTACCACCTCTACATCATCAGGATTGACATGATAGTGGTCGATGATCAATTGACGGTCCACCTCGTTAAGCGCGATCACACGCTTGGCGATTTTGCAAGCCTTGCGCGCACGGCGCAGCATGGCCATACGCTCGAGCCAACCTTGGGCGCTCTTGTACAGCGGGTCGGTCATCGTAAACACCGTCGGGAAGTTACTGCCTGCAAATCCCGAGGCTATGCCATCATCAATGCCGTGGAAGGTGTTCACACCATGGCCCTTGGCCGAGCGGACAATGCCAGAGCCGGTGTACCAGCGGCCTTTGTTGTGGATATGACTGCGCGGAAACTTCACGCGCACGCTATCCTCGTTAAAGATAGCCGTCAGTCGCTTGTTCTGCCTGTTCTCGGGAGAGTACAGGATATAATAGTTGTCGGGATAATTTGTAGCCAGAGCCTTGATCAGGATACGGCCATAATAGGACGTATCATTATTCTCCATGATGATGCGGCGGCCACCATAACCTACTACCATAATAATCTATTGTTATAAGAAATATTAATTGATTCGGACGTTAACGTATTTAATCACTTAATTAACATGCCGTGACAATCTGCAAAATTAGTACTTTTTTCGTTTTGCACTGCCATTTGTTGGGTCTTTTTATCAATTTAACCTAACTTTGCCCCCAAAATCATCACATTATGAAACATTTCTTGACTCTATTGTGCGCATTGATGATGGTGGTGACATCCACCTCATGCAAGACAACCGCCGCCACCGGCAGCGACCAGGGCCTGCTGCATCCCGACCAGGTGTTTACCGTCACCGATGACGACATCGCCCGAGAGACGCGGCAGATCAACTCGACCCTCCAGGGTGAGTGGAAGTATAACGGCCCCAGTGTCGACGTCAAGGGCAAGAACCTCATTGCCGGGATGGGCAAGGCCATCGCCAAGGGCAAACTCAAGAAGAAACTCAAGAAGGCCTTCAAGAAGGTCGGCCTCGACAAGGCTCGCCCGCAGTTTGCCTTCAACGAGGACGGCACGTGCGCCATCAGGATGCTGGGCACCAGCGTCAATGGCACCTACAATTACAATCCCTCGCAGGACAAAATCACCATCAAGTGGCACGGAGTGCCCATCACGGCGCGCCTCAAGCGTGATGGCAAGAAGAAGATGCACATCACATTTGACACAGACAAGTTCCTGTCGCTCATGTCACTCATGGGCAAGTTCAGCGACAGTTCCGCCATCAAGGCCCTGACCATGCTCATCGACAACTACGATGACGTGATGGTGGGATTTGAACTCAAGCAATAATCCCGCCGCCACAGCACCCCGTCCCATAGGACCGATTACCTACACAGACAGGCCCTGCCTTATTACTGGCAGAGCCTGTCTGTCTCATCTCGTGTCATGCCTGTCGAGCAGCCTGTCAACGGCGAGGCGGCTGCGACATGCGGGTCTTGCCTTCGCGCACGGCCTGCTTCTTGGTCATCACGCCGATGCCAGAGGTGCGGCTGCCAGGCTGGCTCTTGCTGGTTGTGCTCACACCGGGTTGCGTGCCACCCATGCCGGGCTTGGGCTGTGACTTGCCTGCAGGAGCGCCAAAGGTGCGTCCGTTGTAGGCACTGTGGTCAAAGTAGCGGTTCGAGCCCTTGTAGACCTGGTATCCCGGAGGTGTTGCATAGAAGTAGCGATCCTTGGGATAGCGGTTGTAGATGCTGAACACAAACTTCTTGTTCTCCCACGACATGGGGCGATAGAAGTACTCCAGTTGCAGGTAGCGCTCATACTGATACACAGAGAGCACATACCTCAACTCATTGTTACGGCGGGTCCAGAAGGTACCGAACAGGTCATCATAGGTATCGACACACATGATGTAGTCGATATTGATTTCAAACACGGCATTATACTGGTCCTCACTCAGCCCCAACTCATAGGCCATCTTGTCGGTCAGGAAGAAGGCCTGGTCACGGGCCGACTTGTAACTCATCGCATTAGCGGCTACCCCTAGGGTCAGCACTGCTACCATTGTTAAGATAAACCGTTTCATAGTGCGTATGTTTTAATGCGTTAATAAATATTTCTTGCCTCAAAATTAGTCTATCAGATCGTTTGATGCAAATATTTTAGACAAACTTTCATAAATAATCGACTAATCACCTATTGACGTGCATATCCCATGCCACCCCGCACGCCATAAGCCACATCACAGGTCTAATTGACTGATATCATGGACTAACAGGCTCGTTTCAACGATTTTTAGGAGGTTGAGAGCCTGCTTATTCGGCGTTTATTAGTAATTTTGCACGCTATGATAGATTTCACGCCTATAGTACGCGATCACTTCCTGTCCCGCCTGCAGCAGCACGCACGCTTCATCGACCATGCCGATGCGGTACAACAGGGCGAACTGGTGCGCCTCGTCGAGAAGGCCGCCCTCACACGCATTGGCCGCAAATACGACTTCTCGAGCATTAGGACCTACCGGCAATTCGCCTCCACGTTGCCGCTCTATTGCTACGAGAACCTGAGGCCCAACATCATGCGCATGGTCAATGGCATCAAGGACGAACTGTGGCCCGGCAGGTGCATCAACTTTGCGCAATCGTCAGGCACAAGCGACGGACGCAGCAAGTTCATACCCATCACACGCGAGTCCTTCCAGTGGAATCACTATCTTGGTGCCAGCGACGTCGTGTCCCACTACCTGAACCTCAATCCCGCCAGCCGCATCTTCTCAGGCAAGGCGTTTATCCTGGGCGGCAGTTTCGCCAACAACCTGCAACTCAAGCCCGGTGTTAGGGTAGGGGACCTGAGTGCCAACCTCATCGAGAACATGAATCCGCTGGCCAACCTGGCACGCATTCCCAGCAAGCGGGTAGCCCTCATGGAGGACTGGACCGAAAAACTGCCTCGGCTGGTCCAAGCCAGCATTGGAGCCAATGTCACCAACCTGAGTGGCGTGCCCTCTTGGTTCCTGACGGTTCTCAAACAGGTACTCAAGCAGACAGGCAAGTCATGCATACACGAGGTGTGGCCCAATCTGGAGGTGTTCTTCCACGGTGGCATCGCCTTTGGCCCCTACAGGCAGCAGTACGAGGGCATCTGCGACATGTCCAGGATGCACTTCCTCGACACCTACAACGCCAGCGAAGGCTTCTTTGCCGTACAGAGCGATTGGGAGTCCGAGGCTATGTTGCTGCTGCTCGACGTGGGCGTGTTCTATGAGTTCCTGCCCGTCGAGGAAAGCGACAGCGACACCCCCGAGGTCTATCCCATCTGGGAAATCGAGCAGGGACGGACCTACGAACTCATCATCACCGCCGCCAACGGCCTGTGGCGATACCGGTTGGGCGACACCGTCACCATCGAGCAACTCCATCCCGTCAAAATCAAGATTGCGGGGCGCACCCGCAGTTTCATCAACGCCTTTGGCGAAGAACTGATGGTGCATAACACCGACCACGCCATCGCCCTGGCACAGCAGGAGACTGGTGCCGAGGTGCTCAACTACACCGCCGCGCCCGTCTATGCCACCGCACGCGACCGCGGCCATCACCAGTGGATTATCGAGTTTGCCCACCAGCCTGCCGACACGCACCGCTTCATGCAGTTGCTCGACCAGCATCTTCGAGAGGTCAACAGCGACTATGACGCCAAGCGCTCAGGCGACATCTTCCTGGCCGAGCCGTCGCTGGTTGTCGCACCCGAGGGACTGTTCGACCGTTGGCTGGCATCGACCGGCAAACTCGGTGGACAGCGCAAGGTGCCGCGCCTGAGCAACAACCGCGACATTATCGAGCAGATGCTCGCCATGATCCATCCAGCCTAATCATCTCACTCACAGCATGCATAATATGAAGAGAATCATCCATAGCAACATCGGCGCCGCCGCACTCAATATGCTGGTTGCCTACTTGGTGTGGATGCTCTCGAGGGTGGCCTTCTTTGCCGAGAACTGGTCTACCTTCGCGCCCTATATGTCGTGGTCCCTGTTCAAGACCATGCTGCACGGCGCGCTGGTGTTTGACACATCGGCGCTGCTCTACATCAACAGCATCTACCTTGTGCTCATGCTCTTGCCGCTCCATATCAAGGAGCGCCCGGGCTTCTACAAGATGCTGCGGTGGCTGTTTGTCGTCACCAATGGCGTCGCCCTGGCCAGCAACCTGATGGACGCGGTCTATTTCCAGTACACGGGCCGACGCTCGACGGTCACGGTATTTACCGAGTTTGCCGCCGAGGGCAACATCACATCGATCATCTTGAGTGAATTTCTGCGCCATTGGTACCTCGTGCTAGCGTTTATCGCGCTGGTGTTCCTGCTCTGGCGATGCTACACACGGCCCCGCCTGGAGGTGTACCGCTTCGGCTCACACTACTACATCTCCCAGACCATCGCCCTGCTGGTGATGATACCACTGGCCATCGTGGGCATCCGCGGCAGCGTTACGGCAGGCACGCGGCCCATCACCATCAGCAACGCCAACCAGTTTGTCAACCGCCCTGTCGAGGCCTCGGTGGTGCTCAACACGCCGTTCTCGATGATACGCAGCATCGGCAAGAAGCCTTTTGTCACCCCCGGCTACATGACGCCCGAGCAGATGCAGGCCATCTATAGCCCACTGCACAATCACCCGGTGGTGGATGCGTTGAGCCACAAGGGCAAGAACGTCGTCATCCTCATCGTCGAGAGCATGGGCAAGGAGTATATCGGATCGCTCAATACCGACCTCGACGAGGGCCATTACAAGGGCTATATGCCGTTTATCGACAGCCTGGTGCCGCAGTCACTCACCTTCAAGTACAGTTATGCCAACGGGCGCATCAGCATGGATGCCATGCCCTCGATCCTATCGGGCCTGCCCATGATGGTAGAGTCGTTTTTCCTCACACCCGCCTCGCTCAACGATGTGGACGGCATCTCTTCGATGCTGGGACGCGAGGGCTATAGCACGGCATTTTTCCACGGCGGGCACAACATCTCGATGGGCTTCAGCGCTTATGCCCACAGCATCGGCTATGAGCGCTACTACGGCCTGGATGAGTACTGCCAGTCGCCCGACTATGGCGGCATGCAGGACTGGGACGGCAAGTGGGCCATCTGGGACGAGCCCTTCCTGCAATTCACCCTTGATGGCATCGGGCAGATGCGGCAGCCCTTCCTGGCCACGGTATTCACCGCATCGTCCCATCACCCCTATAACGTACCCGAGCAGTACCGCGACTCGCTGCGAGACGAGGGCGGCCAGCCCATCCACAAGTGTGTGCGCTACACCGATCTGGCGCTGCGGCGCTTCTTTGAGCGCGCCAGCCATGAGCCGTGGTATGGCAACACCATCTTCGTTCTGGTGGCCGATCACACCAACCTCAGCAGCCACGACGTCTATAAGACTGACCTGGGCCTATACAGCATTCCCATCATCTTCTATACACCCGATGGCTCATTGGCACCCGCCCTGCGCGACGACATCATCGTACAGCAGACCGACATCACACCCACACTGCTGCACCTGCTGGGCTATGACAAGCCTTACCTTGCCTTTGGCGACGACATCCTTGCCGCTGACCCTGCGGGCACGTGGGCCTTCAGTTACAATGCGGGTATCTACCAGTTGATACAGGGTGACCTGATGCTGCAGTTCGATGGCGAGAAGACCACCGCCGTCTATCGCTTCAAGACCGACAAGTTACTGAAAACCAACCTGGTGAATCAATTACCCGAGCAGCAACGCATGGAGCAGTTCGTCAAGGCCCTCATCCAGCAATACATGTCGCGGATGAACGATAACCGCCTCCTGCCCTAATGTTGGCTCAGCATCCGCCAATTGTTGCAGTGGACATCAAACAGAAGTCCCCGGCAATCGATCGATTGTCGGGGACTCTTGGTGCCCAGGGCGGGACTCGAACCCGCACACCTTGCGGCACACGCACCTGAAACGTGCGCGTCTACCAATTCCGCCACCTGGGCTGATGGCCTTGCGCAATTCGTTTTGCGTTTAGCGGTGCAAAGGTAGTACTTTTTTTTAATATACAAGCATTTTGGCAAAAAAAATGCTCAAAAAACGCATTTTCCACGTTTTTTAAGGCCGCTGCTGACGATTCAAGCGGCGGTTATTCTTGGCATCGTTATATTTGTTGCCCGTATAGGTGTTGGTGATGCCGGTGCTGAACTCGTCGTCCTCCTCTTCATCCTCATCACCATTGCCGTTCTTGTCCTGCTTTTTCTCCAACTTGTTCTTTTTCTGCTCAGGCTTGTTACGCTTGATGTCGTCGGGCTTCTGCATATCGAGGGCTGTCTGGTAGATGTTCCAGTTCTCGTCCAGGTCCCAGTTGGCACGCAGGCGCAGTTTCTTGGGATAGTAATACACCTCTTCGGGCTGCAGATGGCTATTGTAATTGCCTGTATCCCACTTGCCATTGCCATTGCCATCGATGGTCAGCCTCAAGTAATAGGAACCGGGCAGCACGTTGAGCAGTTCAAACTCGCCACCGCGCACGGGCACGGTGCGGAGCACCTTCTCGCTGTTACCCAACAGTTCGACAAAGGCATTATCCTTGACGTTGACCTTGAAATAGACGTTGGCATACTGCTCCAGGCCACGCACCTTCAACTCCTTGCTCAGTCGCTCGTTGGTCAAGCCATAGACCGACGTTACGGCCGCGCTGTCGATGGTCAGGCGATAGGTCGAGTCGGGTAGGGCAGTAAAGGGCATCCAATAGCGCATCGGGTTGCAGTCGTCGACAGGACGGAATGAAGCCAGTTGCGAGTCGAGAGGTACCCACAGCGTGTCGCGCTTGACGTCGAGATGCACACCCGTGGCATCGATACCCACAATGGGCGCGTCAAACTTGAGCAAAATCGAGTCGCCCACATCAAAGGTGCCGCTTCTCTGCAGTTCCATCTTGAGGTGAGGCGTCTCGTCGGGATCGGCGTGCTGCAATTCTTTGAGTTCCTCGAGTTCACCCTCGTTCAGTTCCTTGCCTTGGGCGGCGGCTTTTTGCTGTTTATCAAGCAGTTGCTCCAAGCGTTTGGCGCGCTCGGCACGCTCTTTGGCCTTTTTCTCTTCCTCCTTGACCTGGGCACTGGGCTTGTGGTAGCCAAAGCGGATGGTATCGGTAACCTGTTCGAGCCGGTCGGCGGTATCGGTGCGCAGATAGGTCATGGCGACAATCAGCGTGTCGGTCTTGATCAGCGCCGAGTCGGTGATCCAGTAGAAGATCGAATCATTGGCCGGCGTGCGTTCCACCCGATACCATTGCGGGTCATGTGCGGCGGGCTTGACGACATCCAGCAGCGGCAACGTGTCGTTGGGAGCACCGAACAGCACATGCAACTTGTTATCGGCAGGGCGGCTCGTCTGCCTCACATAGTGCGACTTGTAACCCTCGTTAAACATGCACAGCAGCAGGTCGTTGGGCAGATACAGCGTGTGAGTGGCCGTCATCACGGTATCCACGCTGTGGTCATAGGTAAAGACCGTGTCCTGTGACGTATATTGGCTGGTGCTGGGCACTACTATCTCGTCCAGAAAGGCGATATCCTCGGTACGCGCCATGCGGTAGTCGCCATCGACATCGTTGAGCGCAAACACATGATAATTGCCAGGCTTGAGGTTGCGAATGGTGAAGCGGCCGCGGTCGTTGGTACGGCTCACGCGCTCCAGCGGCAGCCGGGTGAATGCGGTGTCATCGAGGTTGCTGTGCAGACCCACTATCACATGCTGCATCGGCTCCAAGTCGTTGGCCCTTAACACGATGCCGGACACGGCCAGGGTATCGATTATATCGCCGGTCGAGAAGGCAAACGTGTAGCCATCCAATGGGTTACTCTCGTTGTTATCCTCGATGGCATCGGCAAAATCGATGACATAGGTGGTGTTCTCGGCCAGGGGCTCGCGGAACTCTATAGTAACCTTCTTGCCCACCGTGCGGATCACAGGCATGCTCTTGGGGGCGGGAGAGACGATGACCTTCTTCTGCTGGTCCTTGAGGTTGACAATCTCGTCAAAGGTGATTTCCACCTTCTGGCCCTTGAAGTTGACCGCGCCAGGCGCAGGCGACGTCTTCATCACTTGCGGCGGGGTGTAGTCGCGGGGACCGCCCTCGGGCGAACCGATGCTGGCACAGGCCATGAGCAACGCGCCCACAGCCACCGTCAGCAACCAGTATGTCCATCGTGCTTTCATCTCTCTCTAATGCGACGCAAAGGTAGTACTTTTTTGGTGAATAGTTGACAGTGAATGCTTAATAGTTTGCGTGGCGAGAGTGCTTTTAGGCTGTCGCCTGCACCCCACGTGGCGTGCTTGCAAGAGGTCGCCAGCGGCTACAAGTCGAAGGATTCCAGATCGGCGGGAACCCGTATAGGCCCCTTAAAGTACTGCGACGCCTCGGCGCTGAACGCGGCAGCACGGGTGTCGAGGTGGGTATCCTCGGTGTGGTACAGCACCAGGCGCTTCACGCCCAGTTCTTGAGCCAGCATGCCGGCATCGAGCGCCGTGCTGTGGTTTTTCTCATAGGGGTTGAACACAAAGCGGTCCTTGTATAGGCAGAAGGCTTCGCACATCAGCCAATCGCAACCTCGGGCATAAGGTTCGCTCTGCATGCTGTAGGGCTCGTCTCCAAGGCACACCAAGCGCTGTCCGTCAGGCAATTCCGCGCTAAACCCGTATTGCTTGAAGTTGGTCGATCCCAGGTCAAAAAACGTGACCTGCAAGTCATCGATCAGCACACGCTCGCCGTCGCGCACCTCACGCAGTATGACCGACGTACCCAGTGAATTGAGTATTTTGGCAGGAATCATCAGCCTGGCCATCGTCTCGAGCGCATGTCGCACCTCGTCGTTGCAGTAGATCGTGAACGGGCCCTTATGTTTTCCCTTGAAGATGAGTGGCGAAATCTTGCGTATCATCCAGATGGCACCCATGATGTGATCGGTGTGGCTGTGCGTCACAAACATGTGACGGATGCTCTCGAAGGGGATTCTGGCCATGATGAGTTGGCGCAGGATGCCATTACCGCCACCACCATCCACCAGCATTCCGCCACGTGGCGAGTGCAGGTAGAAACACGTGTTGTAGCAGTTGACGCACATGGCATTGCCAGTGCCCAGCATGGTGATGCGTGATTGTTG
This sequence comes from uncultured Prevotellaceae bacterium, assembly GCA_900320055.1. Classification (GTDB taxonomy): domain Bacteria; phylum Bacteroidota; class Bacteroidia; order Bacteroidales; family Muribaculaceae; genus Sodaliphilus. The sequence goes on along the minus strand of ONQS01000011.1, from coordinate 40,785 downwards.
GTTGTTAGCGGTTGATGACATCATGATTTGATTTTGGGCAATTCGATGCCGAATGTGGTGCCCTTGCCCACCTCCGACTCCTTGATATAAATCTGTCCGTTGTGATACTCCTCGATGATGCGTTTCACCAGAGTAAGACCCAGACCCCAGCCGCGCTTCTTGGTCGTGAAGCCAGGGTTGAACACGTTCTTGAAATTCTTGCGGGGAATGCCCTTGCCGGTGTCCTTGACCAGAATCACGGCATGGTTAGGGCTATCCTCGACGGTGATGTCGAGCCGGCCCTCGCCATCCATGGCATCTACCGCGTTTTTGGTCAGGTTTTCCATCACCCAGGCAAACAGCGTCTGGCTGAGCATCACGCCGTTGTTGGTCTGGTCGTTGGTGTGGATATACAGGCTCACACGCTTGGGGATGCGCGCACGCATATATTCCAGGCTGGTGGTCACGGCCTCGTTGATGGGCACGAGTTCCTTGTCGGGCATCGAGCCGATCTTGGAGAAGCGGTCGGCGATGGTCGATAGGCGCTTCACATCCTTGTCCATATCGGTAACGATGCTCTTGTCCACACCCATCGAGTCGAGCAGTTGCGTCCATGCCATGAGCGACGAGATGGGCGTTCCCAACTGGTGGGCAGTCTCCTTGGACAGACCCACCCACACCTTGTTCTGCTCGGCCTTCTTGATACTGATCAGCGCAAAATAGGCCAAGGCAAAGAACAGGATCAGCACAGCCAACTGGATATAGGGGAAATAAGCCAGGCGACGCAGCAGTGTGGAGTCCTCGTAATAGAGGTACTGCGACGTGTGCTCGTCGATCTGAATGTCGATTTTGTTCTCGCTGTGCTTGAGATGGCGCAACTTCTTGTTGAGGTACTCAAGGTTGGTAGGAGAAATCTCAAAGGCCAGGCTATCCTCGGGCTCAGGCAGACGGAAGTTGCGGTGCAGCAGGATGTTGTCCTGATCATCGACCAGCAGCACGGGAATGTTGTTGTTGGCCTCGATGATGCTCAACAGGAAATCCACATCGGCGGTGCTGCCACCCACAGGATTGCCATCGGCATCCACGTCAGTGCCGCTGCCCATCGTCGCCAGTTCCTGAGTCGCGTCGGCCCAGATCTGCATGCGCCCGCGCTCCTGGATGGCAAGATCCTTGACCAGATTGTTGGACATATACAGGAACAACGCCACCAGCACCAGCGAGATGGCCAGAAACACCACCTTCCAGATGCGTCGTGAGTCATAGATGTTGCTCAGGTTAGCCATAGGCATTGTATGAGTTTATGAGTGGCAAAATTAAGGAATTCCTGCGAATTGAACAAACATTTAGGATTGAATGAGGTCCGCCTCGATCCAGTGGGCAACACTGTGGGCCGTATTGGGGCCGATGACCTCACTGGCGATGGCTTTGACCTCGGGGAAGGCGTTCTCCACAGCCACGCTGTAGTCGGCTGCCTGCAGCATGGCGATGTCGTTGAGGTTGTCGCCAAACACCACCACCCTCACGGCTCCCACCTCACGCGCCAAGCAGCGGATGGCGGCGGCCTTGCTCGTGCCGGAGGTGAAAATCTCGAGATAGCCCTCGCTCTCTTCAAAGATGTCGTGATACACCATCACCGAGCAAGTGGGCACCGTGGCCCTCAAGTCATCGGCTATGGTACTGAGTGTGGCATACTTGTTCATCGAGAAGATGAGCAACGCCTCGTCATCGCTGTGGCGATAGTCACGGTCATTGAGGAAAAAACGCTTCAACGACAGGTGCTGACGCTCGGCCACAAAGCGCTGCTCCTGGGCCGACATCGGGCCGTAGTGATGGGTGTGGAGCATGCTGTTGCCGTGGCGGCGGTAGATAAAGGGGTGTGCGCCATAGCGGTCAAACACGTCGGCAACGGCATCGACGGTCGCCTCGTCGATGCCATGGGTGTGCTCATAAGCGCCCAGCATCGGGTTCCACATCGCCGAGCCGCCGATAACGATATACGGCAAGCGGGCATGCACCTGCTGCATCAGCGGCACCACCGTAGCGGGCGTGCGTGCCGTAGCCACGGTAAACAGGCCACCCAACTCACCGATGATCCGGTTGAGTGTAGACACAGTCTCTGCCGACAGCCGTGAGTCATCGCCCAGCAGCGTGCCGTCCAGATCGCTCACATACAGCGTCCTCGATTTTTCAACACCATTTGCCATCATGGCCGCAAAGGTACTGATTTTTTGCACTAATCGGCAGCAGCAAGCGCTGTCTTTTCATTTTTTGACAACCATTGTGCAGGCAATTCCAGCATAAATGACTAAATTTGCAAAACAGATTAATTTGAAATAAACTACAACAAAAAAAAACGATTAAGATGATGAAACAGACCATGCCTATCGAAGGAAAGTTTGAACTGATGTCCTTGCCCTACGCCCCCGACGCGCTGCAGCCCGTCATCAGCGCTCACACCCTGGAGTTCCACCACGGCAAGCACCTGGCAGCCTATGTCAGCAATCTCAATGCCGCTCTACCAGACAGCGGGCTCGAAGGCCAACCCCTCGAGCAGATCGTGCTTAACGCTCAGGGAGGCATCCTCAACAATGCTGGCCAGATTCTGAATCATAACCTGTATTTCTCACAGTTCAGGGCTCCTCGCGCCGACAACGCTCCCGAGGGACGTCTCGCGCAGGCTATCAACGAGGAGTACGGCTCATTTGAGGCATTCAGAGACATCTTTGCCAAGGCTGGCGCGACACTGTTTGGCTCGGGTTGGGCATGGCTCAGCGCCGACTCGCAGGGCAACCTCAGGATTTCACAGGAACCCAATGCCGCCAATCCCATCCAGCACGGCCTGCGTCCCCTGCTCACCATGGACGTGTGGGAACACGCCTATTATCTCGACTACCAGAACCGCCGACCGGACCACTTGGCTGCCCTGTGGCAAATCATCGACTGGAGCGTCATCGAGCAGCGCTACAACGACCTGTAATATCATATCATACACTGCAACCTTCCTCCTCATGAGCATCAAGCGCGCAATACTGGCCACGCTGGCCCTGCTGTGCATCGCAGCAGGGGCCATGGCTGGCGACAAGGTCAACAAGGGGTGGCAACGGGCCGTGCTCGCCGCCATCGACTCGTTTCCCGATAGGGGAGGCTACTACACCGGTGGCAGGCCCAACGAGAAGTTTGCCAAGACCACCTGGCGAGGCCTGCACGACGCCTACCAGATGGCTCCTGGCGATGAGCGGCCAAGGTTCGACCCTGTGCTGGCGCAGCCGTCGTTCTGCTCCAGCGCCACCTATTCGGTCATCATCAAGGCCCTGCTCATCTGGGACACCAAGGGCAAAATCAAGCGTGAGGCTTGGATCAACATGAAACCCTATGTGGGCATCGCCGATGCGCTCAATCCCGACGGACTCGGCCAGGACGATGGCGTGGGCTTCTGGGGCCGTGCCAACGCCAATGGCCCCAGCCTGGGAGTGCTGGTGCGTGAACTAGGGGCAGGTTACAGTTTCACAGCCTACCGTGGAGCCAAGAGCGAACGCAACCGCGAGACACCCGGCGAGCGCTATCTCAGCGACCAGGAGTGGTGCGCCCTCGACGTGTGGACGCGCGCCATTCCGGGCGACCTGATGAAGATTTTCTGGAACCGCAACGAGAGCCGCGGCAGCGACAGCGGAGCCATCATCGGCTGTGACGACCATCGCGACGCTGACCAGGAGGCTGGCCACAGCGTCATCTACATGGGCTGCGAGGGCGACACGGTCACCTATTGGTCATCCAATGGCCCTGGCAAGCATCCCGAACAGATGGGCTACAGCATGGGACGCTGTCACAAGAGAGACATCCAGCGTGTGGTATTTACCCGTATCACGCGGCCCGAACGCTTCAACAATGCACAAAAAATGGCGCCGACCGACGTCAACGCCTATTTATTTGACCTCAACGGCAAGCGTCACAGCACCACCGCCGAGTTGCTCTATCAATTAGGAATCAAGGCCAAGAGATGACCTGCCGAATGCGACATTCCTGATCATTTGCTTTTAATTCCCGAAACATCCACCCTGCCGCTGCCGGCGATTTCCTCGCTGTGGCTGCCTACCGTGCCGCGCAGTATCACATCGCCCGAGCCGGCAATCGACGTGCTCACGTGATCCACATTCAGGTTGTTGAGCCTGACGTCGCCCGAGCCGGCAATCGAGTTTTTCACTTCCTTGCAGACCACACTTGCCAACTCAATGTCGCCCGAGCCGGCAATCGAGTTTTTCACTGCATTGCAGACCACACTTGTCAACTCAATGCCGCCCGAGCCGGCAATCGAGTTTTTCACTGCATCGGCCTGGACAAGACCCGTCATCACATTGCCAGAGCCAGCGACCTCAATGTCCAGACCCTTGCAGGTGAGTTGTGCCAGCGTGATATCGCCCGAGCCAGACACTTCCAGATTCATATCGTTGACGGCCAAAGCCTTTGGAGCCGTCAATGATCCTGAACCGTCAACCTCGATGCTCTTGACCATAGGTGAGGACACAAACACCCTCAATCCATCAAAGAACTTGCTGGCATCCACCATGTCCTCCTTCATGTCGATGACCAGATCACCATCCTTCACATAGATGGTCATGTTACCGAGTTGGTCTACGGTGCCGTCGACGCGCACCGTAGTGGCCTGACCCTGCTCCAGAATCACATTGAACGGGCCAGCTACGTCGATTTCGTCAAAGGCCTCCATCTGAGTCACTTTGCTCACCTGATGCACCTGTGTGGGCGTATTGTTGCTGTGACCAGCCTTGTTGATCAGCGACCAGCCATTCTCACCGAATTTCACATGCAGGCATGACGACATCGTCATCACCACCAGAGCCACAAGGCTCATTACCAATACCTTCTTCATATCTTATCTTTCTTTAATTGTTAATCTCTATACTATAGACGCACAACCACCCCAAAAAGTTTCAAAAAAAACCGACTTTTTTTCTGTTAGTGTCCATTTGCTACTGCTAATGGGTAGTTTTTCGGCTCTAAAACTGTCGGAATGCGCCTCCCGCCGCACCATGCGGAATTTTCTCCCAAAAGTAATGTTTTTGAACCACATTTGGGAAAAAATAAATTTCATAATTTCCCAAAAGTAATGTTTTTGACACACATTTGGTAAAATATCAACAAAATATTTTGCATGTGAAATATATTTGATTTACCTTTGCCACACAACATAACAAACTATTTATGAATAAATTAATCGGAAGAAAACAAGAAATAGCCGAGTTGAAGCGCTGTTGTGAGTCTAATCGGTCAGAGTTTGTCATCGTCTATGGACGACGTCGCATCGGCAAGACATTCCTGGTGCGCCAATTCACACGTGATAAGTATGCTTTCAGTTATGTTGGAGTGCGAGGGATCACAACACGACAACAACTCGAGAATTTTGCATTGGCATTGCAGCAATATGGCAAGACATCTTTTGCCCCGTCCGTGAATAATTGGATGGAGGCTTTTAGGCACCTGCGCCAACTGCTAGAACGGCGCTCGGGCCGCAAAATCGTCTTTATTGATGAAATGCCATGGATGGACAAGGCCAAGAGCGACTTTGTCAATGCTCTGGAAAACTTCTGGAACGGATGGGCGGCAGCACAAGATGACATCTGCCTGATTGCCTGCGGCTCGGCCACATCATGGATGACCGATAAACTCATATACAACACGGGCGGATTGCACAACCGCATCACCTGTCGGATATATCTGCGACCCTTCACACTTGCCGAGACCGAAGAGTATCTTGAAGCACTGGGATGTCGATGGGACCGTTTCCAGATAGCCCAGTGCTATATGGCCATGGGTGGAGTCCCCTATTACTTGAGTCTTATACGCCCAGGCAACAGCCTCATGCAGAACATAGACCGACTCTACTTCCACAAGAATGCAGAGTTGCGTGAAGAGTTTGGCGAATTATATCTGTCCTTATTCAAGAACGCCAATCAATATATTGATGTGGTAAAAGCACTTTCCAGTAAACGCCAGGGCATGACACGACAGGAAATCAGCCAGCAGTTGAATATCACTGGCAGTGGATTGACCCGCACCCTCAACCATCTCGAGCGGTGCGACTTCATCCTGGGATACTCTTCATTTGGTTCCAAAAAAAAGAATGTCATCTATCGGCTTACTGACTTCTATACTTTATTCTATCTTCAATTTGTCGCAAATGACCGTAGCCAGGATGAACATTGGTGGGAGCATAACATGAATTCCCCGCAAGTGAGGGCGTGGCAAGGATTTAGCTTTGAACTGCTGTGCATGCTGCACCTACCACAGATCAAACAAAGCCTCAGTATTGGCGGTATCGCCACTGCCACCAGTTCATGGCGCAGCAATAATGCAGAGCACCATTACCAGATTGATATGGTCATTGACCGAGCCGACCGCATCATCAATCTGTGTGAAATGAAGTTTTCGGTTAATCGGTACATGATTGATAGGGACTATGAGATGCTGTTGCGTGACCGCATGGCATGGTTCATAGCCGAAACCAAGACCCGGAAGGCTCCCGTGATCACGATGATTACCACCTATGGGATTTTGCCCAACAAACACTCAGGAATTGTGCAAAACGAGGTCACTCTCGATGACCTGTTTAACTCGTAAAGTCTTTCATAATTTCCCAAAAGTGATGTTTTTGACCCACATTTGGGAAATTATGACATAATGGGACACCCATTGACGAAGGGTGGGCGCCATCCCAGTTGCGGGAGCGCCCACCCTTGCGGTAGTAGATTATGTTCTAGTTAAGAACTTGCAGTGATCAGTTGCCAGGATAAACAATTACCAAGCGGCCACCACTGTACAGACCACCATCCTTGTCATTCAACAGGAAGTTGAAGTCGTGGGTGTTGCCGTCGTCGTTAACAAAGCAGTAGCTGCCATACTGGCTGGGCACATAGTAGATGTAGTAGCCCCAGTAGCTCACGTGGAAGCCCTCGGTGAAACTCATCTTGCCATCGGTCAGAGTGAACTCGAGGTAGTCATGATCGTTATCGGGATCGCCAGGGAAGAGAGCCTCCATGGGATCAAGGATGCGATAAACGTTGGAACGCTCACCTTGGATAACCTTAACACCCTTTGCCTCGGTGGGTGCAGGGAGACCAAACATAGCGCATGTAAAGTCATACAGGTCGCAAGTGCCGGCATCAATCCAGTTGAAGTCGCACATAACAGATACTGTAGATGTCGCTAACTGCTCACCAAACTCGGTGTTGGCAGTCTTGACATCGGCTTCTGAGAGGCTAACCTTTGCGGTATAAGTCTCACCCGGCTCCATCTCATTGAACACAACAGTAGCATAGGCAATACCCTCGCCGTCGGCAAAGGTTACCTGATTGCTCTTGAGTGATACATTGGCAGGTGCATCGGTAAGCGTAACATTGGCAGTGTAACTACCGTTCTTGATAGCACGCGATAGAGCCACGGGAATCTCAATGCTGGATGCCTTGGTCACAACAGTGCTCGGCTCAGCGGTCATAAAGGAGATATTGGCTACAGTGGGCTCATAGATGGCACCGATATTGTCCTGATCGCAGCTGGTCAAGCTGGCGGCAACGAGAGCCAATCCTAAAATATATTTACCTAATTTCATAATATTCAATTAGTTAATGAGATTAAACATCAATTTTACTCGGGATAGTCACCAACGGGGTTCTGATCCTTGTTAATGTCCATGTTCTCATTGCCGTCAAACTCGGCCTGAGGAATGGTCAGTACCCACAGGTAGCTGGCGGGATCCTTCATAGCTTTCTGGTGGGTAGGCAGCAGCAGACCATCGGGCCAACCATACTCGCTGGGACGCACGAAGCCCTGGTGCAGACGACGGATAGTGTAGATACGGCCATCCTCGCCCCACAGCTCCAGACGACGCTGGATCAGGATCTCCTCGCGCAGCGAACCGGTCTCATCGGTAGTCAAATTACCCAGTGCGGTACCAGTCTTGTTGGTGCTGTAATTGGGATCACGCTTGCTCATCAAAGCCATCAGGTACTCCTTGGCCAGAGCGTCATTACCACTCATACAAGCGGCCTCGGCAGCATTGAGGTACATCTCCTCAACGCGCATCCAGATGTAGTCGGCTTCCCAGGTCTGGGAGTTGGAGAACTCAAACTTCTTCTGCAGGTAGCCTTCGGCAGGATTCCACCAAGCACGACGTGCATCGGTGCTACGCATCTTGCCATACAGCCAGCTTGAGATTTCCTTGGGAGCACGCTCGCCATAGGGGGCGGTGCCACTCATGTGGGTCATCAACGAAGCATACATACCAGCCTGATCGCTGACGATCTGAGCACCCCACATCACGTTACCCTGGCCAACAGAGTTGATGAAGTTAGCCTTGTTGGGAGCAAATGCGCTGGCATCAACAGTCTGAATGCTCTTGCCACTGGCGGCGATAGCCTTCTGGGCAGCGTCCAGGGCCTCACCCCACTTCTCCTCGACGAGGGCGATGCGGGACTTCAGACCCAGAGCCACAGCATAGCTGATGTGGCTGGGATGACGCTGAGCAGGGCTCTTGGCCAGCAACTCAATAGCCTTGTTGATGTCATTGTCGATCTGCTCATACACCTGAGCCACGGTCGAGCGGGGCTGACCGGTGGTGGTGGTCATAGTGGGCTCATTGTAAATGGGCACACAGGGATCGTTGCTGAAGTTGTAGTTGCGTGCAAAGGTTTGTGCCAACATGAAGTAGCTGTAGGCACGGATGGCATAAGCCTGACCGATTACGTAGCCAACATCCTCGCTGGAGCCTTCCATGGTCTCCTCGGCAGCGATGATATAGTTAGCGTTAGCAATCCAGGTGTAGTAGGCCATCCACAGGTCATAGCTGCGCCATGAGCTGCTGGTGAAACGGCCCTTTACATTATAGGCAGCGTCGAACCAGAACCAGCCTGAACCCTGGGCACCCATGATGAAGTCGTCACCCATGACCTCGCCCATCAGGTTATAGGCGCTGATACCGAAGCACTGGTGAGTGTTACCGGTGGTGGACCAGCCAGCAGTGTACATCGAGCGGTAGATACCGTTCAGGGGGATGAGGGCCTTGGTGGCGTCGCTCATGAAGGTTGAACCCGACATCTTGTCGGTGGGCTCGGTCTCCAGCAAGTCGCTAGAGCATGACGAGAGGCAGAGCACGCCAAACATCCCAATAAACAAATATTTAAATATCTTTTTCATGTTTGTATCTTGTTTTAGTTGTAAGTTGTAAGTTTTAAGTTTTAAGTACAGCTAGTATCGCCTGAAATTGAATAGTCAATAAGGTAATATTACTTAAAACTAAAAACTTAAAACTAAAAACTGATTAATCTTACTTAACAATGATTTCGCAAATGGAAACACGGTTCCAGCTCAATTCGTCAAACATGTTGCTGATACCCTGGCCAGCGGCGTTGATGCGGTTGGCAGCGATACCATACTTCTTGACGAGCATATCCTTCACGCTGGCGGCACGGCCGTTAGCGAGCTTGATGTTCACCTCTTCCTTGCCCTCGGGCGAAGCATAACCCTTGATAACGCAGGTTGCCTCGGGATGGCTCTTCAGATAAGCAGCCACGCGCTCAACGTTGGCACGCTGGTCGGCAGTGATTGCGGTACCACTCTTGGGGAAGTGAACCAGGATGTTCATGTACTGCTTGCTGTTGTCAACCACCTTGGGAGCGGCATTCTTGGCAGCATTCAGGTCGTTGCGGCAGTTGGCCAGAGCGCGGTTAGCGGCGTCGAGGTCACCCTGCAGCTGAGCCAGACGGCTGTTGGCGTCGGCAGCGGCACCCTGAGCGTCAGCGAGCTGAGCGCGCAGGTCGTTGATCTGGCTGTTCAGAGCGTTCACGTTCACTGCGGGAGCAGGAGCGGCATATGCCTTACCAAAGTTCAGCTCGATACCTACGGTGTAGGTCTTGTTGGGGCTGTATTCATAATCGGTACCACCACTGAAGTTGTACTGGGGATCCATACCATCGAGGTGGGTGAAGAGAGCCAGGTTGTCGACCGAACCGAAGATACGGGCACCGGTCATACCCAGCTTGCTGATCCAGTTGTTGGGCAGAGCGTAAGCCAAAGTGATGTTCTTGATAGCGAAGTAGCTAGCATCAATCAGGAAGCGGTCGTTGGCAGCAATCGACTCAGCGATGGTCGAGCGAGGAACGTCGGTCACGTCACCGGGCTTCTGCCAACGGCGCATAGCGTTCTTGTTCCAGGTCGAGCTCAGGTACCACAGGTTCATATCGCTCTGGTACAGGCCGTCATAAACCTTGCCACCCAGCGAATAGGTAGTCAGCACGCTCAGGGTCAGACCCTTCCAGCTGAAGTCAGTTCCCAGTGAACCAAAGATGTCAGCCTGACGGCTGCCCAGGTAGTACTTGCAGGTGTTAGCAACCGAGTAGCTATCGGTGATATACTCAGTGCCAGGAACCATGTTGCCGTCGTCGTCCTTCTCATATGCCCAGTACAGTGAATGACCGTTCGAGGGGTCAACACCGGCACTCTTAGCCATATAATAGGTGTAGATGGGCATACCTTCCTTGATCACGCGAACACCGCTGATCAGCTCGGGAGCCTCCTTAGTCAGCTTGATGACTTTGTTCTTGTTGTGGGTAGCCATTGCAGTGATGTTCCACTCAAAGTCGGCAGTGCGGACGGGGGTGATGCGCAGTGAAGCCTCAACACCACGGTTGCGCATGTCGCCCACGTTGTCCATGAAGCCGGTGAAACCGGTCGACAATGCCATGGGACGGTTAAGCAGCATGTTCTTGGTCAGACGGTTGTAGAAGTCAACGTTCAACTGCAAGCGGTGGTTGAACAGGATAGCGTCGAAGCCAGCATTGAAGTTCTGGCTCTTCTCCCAAGATACGTTCTGGTTCTCGAGCGAAGAGATCAGCGCACCGATGTTGGTAGCGTTGCTGTAGCTCAGGTCATACAGTGACTGCCATGCATAATAGGTCTGGAGCATATCGTTACCCTGCTCACCGTAACTGGCCTTTACAGACAGGTTGTTTACCCAACCCACGTTCTGCATGAACTTCTCACCAGATACACGCCAGTTGGCACCAACGCTCCAGAAGGTACCCTTATTGTGATCGGGGTGGAAACGCGAGGAAGCATCCTGACGCAGCGAAGCACTCAGGAAGTAGCGGCCAGCGAAGTTATAGTTGGCACGACCGAACCATGAGTGGATGCGGTAATTGTCGGTATAAGAGTCAGCCTCGAGCAGTGTGGTTGCGGGACGCAACTCAAAGATGCCGTCAACCAGGTTGGTCTTGCCAGCCAGCAGGTAGCTGTACTGGTAAGCATACCACTCGTGACCCAGCAACAGGCCGATGGTGTGATCACCGAAGGAGCGGTCCCAAGTCAGCAACTGGTTGAAGGTGTAGCTCTGGGTGCGGCTATTGGTTTTCTCCAGCAGACCACCGGCGTTAGCCTGGTTACCGTGCTGCGAGTTCATGTAGCGCATGTAGTTGCGGTTCACATAGTCCATGCTGAAGTTCACAGCCAGCTTCAAGCCCTGACGCCAGCCGTACTTGGCCAGGTCGCTACCCAGCACCAGACCGGTGCGCAGGCCAGCAACGTCACGCTTGGTGTCGGCCTTATCGAGCATCAGCATACCCAGCGACGAGAAGTCGCTCAACGAACCGGGACGGGTACCATTGGGAGTTGCCTCACCCCAGTCATACTGGATGTTACCATCGCTGTCATATACGGTGTTACCGTTGATGTCCTTCAAGTAAACAGGCAGCAGCGGGTTGATGAACTGTGCGGTGTACCAGGGGTTAGAAGTGCTGGTACCGTCATAGTCGCTGAAGTTGCTTACCGAGTGGGCCAACGAAGCGTTGATGTTAGCACCCAACCAGTCAGTGATCTGGCTCGTGATGTTGGCACGGCCGGTGTAACGCTCATAGTTGGTGGTCTTCAGGATACCGTCCTCATTCAGGTAACCCAACGACATCATGTACTGTGCGTGCTCGCTACCGCCGGTCACCTGCAACTGGTGCTCATGACGGAAGGCGTTCTTGCGGATAACGCTGTCATACCAGTCCTCGTCCCAGGCGCTCTTGGCATCCTCGCGAACGTAACCAGTAGCGGGGTCAATCAACTGATCCCAGCTGTAATTCTTGAAGGGGTTGTACTGCTCGCCACCCAACTGGCCGCTCAGGCCGGCACGGGCGATGGCCTCAGCATCACTCCAGCTATTACCATTGTCAATAGCCTGGTTGCGCAGAGCCTCATACACGAGCTGAACATACTCCTTCTGGTCAACATGCTGGTAGCGCTTGGTGGCACGTGATGACCAACCGAAGGTCGAACGCCACATGATGTTGCTGCGGCCCTCAACACCCTTCTTGGTGGTGATCATCACAACACCGTTGGCACCACGGGCACCATACAGAGCGGCAGCACTAGCGTCCTTCAAGACAGTCATCGACTCGATGTCCGAGGGAGCGATTGAACTCAGGTTGCCGTCAAAGGGTGCACCATCAACAACATACAACGGGGTGCTGTAAGCGTTGATAGAGCCGTAACCACGAATCTGGATGTTGGGCGACGAACCGGGCTGGCCCGATGCGCTGGTAACCTGCAGACCGGCTACGTTACCCTCGAGGGCCTTGGTAGCGTCGGTCACAGGACGCAACTCCAGTTTCTTGTTGGATACAGCCTCGGCCGAACCAGTGTAGGAGGTCTTCTTGGCAGTACCATAGGCAACTACCATCACCTCGTCCAGAGCGGTGCCGTTGTCACTCAACGTGATGGCCATGTTAGGCTGAACGGGAAGTTCTTGGGTCTTGTAACCCACATACGAAACCTTGAGGGTCTTCACATTATAAGGAAGATTCAGCGAGAATTCACCGTTCACGTCGGTGGCTGCGCCGTTTCCTCCGCCAATGGGTTGTACCGTAGCACCAATCAGCGGCTCGCCGTTGGCGTCGGTAACCTGTCCCCTCACTACTTGTTGGGCACTCATGCCCAGTGAGATAGCGCAAATGGCTATCAGCAGCAGAAATAGCTTCTTCATAAAATAGTGATGTTTATTAAATTAATACAATAGTAAAATGTGTTTCAAAAATATCAGTTTCATGTAAGGTCTCGATGGTGCTTTTCAATAGCGCCGCTATCGATTTTTACATGTATGCAAAACTAGTCAAAAAATGTGAAATGGGCAAAATAAATGGAAGATTTTAACTAATTGCACTTATTTTCTGACGTTTTGTTCATTTTAAAAATATTTTGCAAAAAAATGAGCAAATAATAACAAAAAGTATTATAATCAACTAATAATAAGGAAATTAAATAAAAAAAATCTGAGATATTTTAGAAAAGTTATATTCAAATAATAGTGTTAAAAAAAACACCTTTTAACATTCCAATTTTAACTATTTTGGAAGCCAAAATTTACAATTTGTCCTATTATTTCTCACGATTACTAATAATCTACCGCTTGTTAATAACTTTTGTTCTATTTAATCATCATGGCTTCAGCAACTGGTAGATGTGCCACATCACGATGGCCGCACAGCATGAGATGTTGAGCGAGTGCTTAGTGCCATGTTGGGGAATCTCCACACATTGGTCACTCATGTCAACCACCTCCTGACTGACGCCCTTCACCTCATTGCCCATCACGATAGCAACACGAGTGCCTGGGTCCAGCGCAAATTGATCCAGGCTCACACTGTCATGCACCTGCTCGATCGAACAAATCATGTAGCCCTCGCCCTTGAGTTGCTCTATAGCCTCGACTGTGGTAGCATAGTACTGCCAATCGACCGACTCCTCAGCACCCAGAGCCGTCTTGTGAATCTCGGGTTTGGGAGGCCGAGGTGTGATGCCACACAGCATGATGCGCTCGATCAGAAAAGCATCGGCTGTGCGAAACACCGATCCCACGTTCATCTCGCTGCGCACATTGTCAAGCACCACCGTCACAGGCAGTTTGCTCACATGCCTGTATTGCTCCACATCCACACGATGCAGTTCCAGCATCGACTTCTTTCTCGCCATGATTAATATATTAATGTAGTAGTTATTTCCAACAAATTCCAGCACAAAGGTACAAAACATTTTACAATCCAGCCTGTCCGGTTCACTTTGCTGTCAACAACCTTGTCAATAGTTGTTGATAATTCTTCAACAAAAATCAATAAAAAACTCTTGACAAATCCAATTCGATTCTGCTTATCATTGTTTCCCTAGAATTCAAAAAAACTTAGCCATAATTTTTTATTGCCTTTTAAACATGGTTTTCATCAACTTTTGATGGGTAATCCCGCAATTATTTATTAACTTTGCAGGTTGTTTACACCTTGTTAATAAACTATCTTAACCACTATGACTCAGTCATTAGGCTTGTCGATAAACTATCGATAACTTAGATTGGATGATGATTAGTGACCAGATGGCAGAATGGCTGTAAAAGTTTTCAACACTATTAACAGGCATAATTATTGTAGTTAAATTTAGATTTTTAAAAAATTAAAAAACAAAATATATAATATAATGAATGTTGAAAAAGGCTATGTCGATGAACCCATCCAGGATGGTATCGACCTCAGAGAAGAAATCCTGCGACTGAAGCGCGAGCGCAATGCAGTCATCATGGCTCATTACTATCAGCGCGAGGAAATACAGCAGTTGGCCGACCACATCGGCGACAGCCTGGCTCTGGCGCAGTTGGCGGCCAAGACCGATGCGCCGGTGATCGTGCTGTGTGGTGTGCACTTTATGGGTGAGACGGCCAAAATCCTGTGTCCTGACAAGACGGTGATCGTACCTGACTTGAGCGCTGGCTGCTCGCTGGCCGACAGTTGTCCGGCCGACGAGTTTGAGCGTTTTGTCAACGCCCATCCGGGCCACACGGTCATCAGTTATGTCAACACCAGTGCCGCGGTCAAGGCCGTGACCGATGTGGTGGTGACTTCGTCCAATGCCAAGGAGATCGTGGGCAGCCTGCCTGAGGATGAGAAAATCATCTTTGGCCCTGACCGTAACCTGGGTAATTACATCAACAGCATCACGGGTCGCGACATGATCTTGTGGGATGGTGCCTGCCATGTGCACGAGAAATTCAGCGTACAGAAACTCGTCGACCTCAAGCGCCAGTATCCTGATGCCAAGGTGCTCGTGCATCCCGAGTGTCCCAAGCCCGTGCGCATCCTGGCCGACAAGGTGGGCTCGACCCAAGCCTTGCTCAACTATGCTGTCGACAGCGAGAGCAAGCAGTTTATCGTGTGCACCGAGAGCGGCATCCTCATCGAGATGCAGCGTCGCTGTCCCGACAAGACCTTTATCCCGGCGCCTCCCGAGGATGGAACATGCGCTTGCAACGAGTGCGAGTACATGAAGTTGATCACTCTTGAGAAATTATACAATTCTCTCAAGTACATGGCGCCCGAGATCACTGTCGATCCCGAGATAGCGAAGCGTGCTGTCAAGCCCATCCAGCGCATGCTCGACATCTCGCGTGACCTGGGCATCATCAAGTAGAGAGTATACTATAATGTACATAACCACCATCAGCAGTCATTCAAGGTATGTATGAAAAAAATCAGTATTCTATCATTATTAATTATATTTAATGTATTTAGCATTATGGCACAGAATGTATATGACTTCACAGTGAAGGATCGTCGTGGCAACGACGTGTCGTTAACCGAGTATAAGGGTAAAGTGCTGCTCATTGTCAACACGGCTACCCGTTGCGGATTCACACCGCAATATGAGGAACTGGAGGCTTTATATAAGAATTATAAGGATCAGGGTCTGGAAATTCTCGATTTTCCCTGCAACCAGTTTGGTGAGCAGGCTCCCGGCACCGAGGAGGAAATCCATCAGTTCTGCACGCTCAACTTCGGCACCGAATTTCCCCAGTTCAAGAAGATCGAGGTCAACGGCGAGAACGAGTCACCGCTCTATACCTACCTGAAGTCACAGCGCGGTTTCAAGGGTTTTGACAAGGGTCACAAGATTGGTGCCCTGCTCGACGAGATGCTATCCAAGGCTGATCCCGACTATGCCACCAAGTCAGACATCAAGTGGAACTTCACCAAATTTCTGGTCGACCGTGATGGCAACGTGGTAGAGCGTTATGAGCCCACCACCGAGTGCAAGGTGATTGAGGAAGACATCAAGAAACTCTTATAAAATAACCAACACCAACAACTAACAACTAACAACTATACCACCTATTAATGGACTATAATTATAAAGAGATAGAGCAGAAGTGGCAGCAATACTGGCGCGATCATCACACCTATAAGTGTGACATTGATTGCAAGCGCCCAAAATTCTATGTGCTCGACATGTTTCCTTATCCTTCGGGAGCAGGACTGCACGTGGGACATCCTCTGGGATACATCGCTAGTGACATTTATGCCCGTTACAAGAGATTGAAGGGCTTCAACGTGTTGCATCCCATGGGCTATGACGCTTATGGACTGCCTGCCGAGCAATATGCCATTCAGACCGGTCAGCATCCTGAAATCACCACCAACGAGAACATCGCCCGCTATCGCGAGCAACTCGATAAGATTGGTTTCTGCTATGACTGGGACCGTGAGGTGCGCACCTGTGATCCCAAGTATTACAAGTGGACACAGTGGGCTTTCCTGAAGATGTTCAACAGTTATTACGACACCCACCTGGATAAGGCTCGTCCCATCGACGAACTGGTGGCACACTTTGAGAAGCATGGTACACAAGGCTGCAATGCCCACACCAGCAGCACCGACGAGTTTACCGCCGACCAGTGGAATGCCATGACTCAGGTGGAACGTAACGATGTGCTCATGAATTACCGCATCGCCTATCTGGGCAACACCATGGTCAACTGGTGTCCCAAGTTGGGCACTGTGCTGGCCAACGACGAGGTGAGCGAGGGTGTGTCGGTGCGTGGCGGATATCCTGTCGAGCAGAAGATGATGAGACAGTGGTGCCTGCGTGTGTCGGCCTATGCCGGACGTCTCTTGCGTGATTTGGACACCATCGAGTGGACCGAGTCTATCAAGGAGACTCAGCGCAACTGGATCGGCTACAGCGAGGGTGCCGAGATGACTTTCCCTATCGCTGACAGCGACAAGAGCCTGCTGATTTTCACCACCAGGGCAGACACCATCTTTGGCGTGACCTTTATGGTACTGGCTCCCGAGAGCATCTATGTTGATGATGTGGTAACGGCCGACCAGCGTGCTGCTGTCGATGCCTATCTCGATGAGGTGAAGCACAAGACCGAGCGCGAGCGCATGATCGAGAAGAAGGTGAGCGGCGTGTTTACGGGTAGTTATGCCGTTAATCCCATCACAGGTAACAATATACCTATATATATTAGTGACTATGTGCTGGCGGGTTACGGCACGGGAGCCATCATGGCAGTGCCTGCTCACGACAGCCGTGACTATGCCTTTGCACGACACTTCGACCTGCCCATCATTCCGCTTATCGAAGGTGCCGACGTGAGTGAGGAGAGTTTTGATGCCAAAGAGGGCATCATGACCAATTCGTCCAACGAGCGCCTGCAACTCAATGGCCTTCAGGTCAAGGAAGCCATTGCCAAGACCAAGCAGTATATCGAGGAGTCTGGCATTGGCCATGTCAAGGTCAACTATCGCCTGAGAGATGCCATCTTCAGTCGTCAGCGCTACTGGGGTGAGCCGTTCCCCATCTATTATGATGAGAACAATCAGCCACAGCCCCTCGACGAGAAATACCTGCCGCTGCAGTTGCCCGAGGTGGATAAGTTCCTGCCCACCGAGACTGGGGAGCCCCCTCTGGGCCGTGCCAAGAACTGGGTCACTGCCGATGGTTATCCGCTGGAGTTGAACACCATGCCCGGCTTCGCTGGTTCGTCGGCCTATTATCTGCGCTATATGGATCCGCACAACGACGAGGCGCTTGTCTCGCATGAGGCCGATGATTATTGGCGTCAAGTCGACCTCTATGTGGGTGGTACCGAACACGCTACGGGTCACTTGATTTACAGCCGCTTCTGGAACAAGTTCCTCTATGACTACGGTTATGTGTGCGAGGCGGAACCTTTCCGCAAACTGGTCAACCAAGGCATGATCCAGGGCCGCAGCAACTTTGTGTACCGCATCAAGGACACCAACAAGTTTGTCTCGCTCAATCTCAAGGACCAGTATGATGTGACTCCCATTCATGTCGACGTCAACATCGTTCATGCCGACGCGCTCGATATAGAGAAGTTCCGCAACTGGCGTCCCGAGTTCAAAGATGCCGAGTTCATTCTTGAGAATGGCAAGTACATCTGTGGCTGGGCCATTGAGAAGATGTCCAAGTCGATGTTCAATGTGGTCAATCCCGACGATATCGTCGACCGATATGGTGCCGACACGTTGCGCCTGTATGAGATGTTCCTGGGTCCTGTCGAGGCCAGCAAGCCTTGGGACACCAATGGCATCGACGGCGTGAACCGTTTCCTCAAGCGCCTGTGGGCACTCTTCTACAAGGGTGACAACATGCAGTTGACCGATGAGAAGCCGAGTGCCGAAGCCCTCAAGTCGCTGCACAAACTCATCAAGAAGGTGAGCGGCGACATCGAGACGTTCAGTTACAACACGTCGGTGGCCGCGTTTATGATCTGCGTCAATGAATTGACGAGCATGAAGTGCCGTGCACGCGGGATTTATGAGCCGCTGGTTGTGCTGCTGGCGCCCTTCGCACCCCACATTGCCGAGGAACTGTGGCATGTGCTCGGTCACGATACCACCGTGTGTGACGCCCAGTGGCCCACCTGGAATGAGGAGTATCTCAAGGAGTCGACCGTGAAGTACACCGTCCTGTTCAATGGCAAACCCCGTTACAACATCGAGGTGCCCGCCGGAACCGCTCAAGACGAGGTGCAACGCATAGCCTTGGCCGATGAAGGTGCGGCACGTTGGCTCGACGGCAAGCAGCCCAAGAAGGTCATCGTCGTTCCTAACAAGATTGTAAACGTTGTAGTATAATACTGGAAAACAACTTAAACAACTTGAACAACAACAATGCCTTGTCGATAAATTGTTGTTTGAGTTGTTTAAGTTGTCTTTATTTTATTCAGGCAAATGGAGAAAATCGTTTTTGCGACTAACAATGCCCACAAGTTACAGGAATTAAGGCAGATGCTGGGCGACCGCTATGAAATACTCGGACTGGCCGACGTGGGCTGCCACGAGGATATTCCCGAAACAGCCGACACCATCGAAGGCAATGCCCGTATGAAGGCCGAATTTGTCAAGCAGCATTACGGTTATGATTGCTTCAGCGACGATACGGGTCTGGAAATTGACGCGCTCAATGGCGAGCCTGGCATCTACTCGGCACGCTATGCAGGCCCTGGCCATGACAGCGAGGCCAACATCGACAAGGTGCTTGCCAATCTGCAGGGTGTGACCGACAGGACGGCTCGTTTCCGTACCGCTATCGTGCTGTTGCAGGGCGACGAGGAGCATCTGTTCGAGGGTCAGGTCGAGGGCATGATCCTCACCGAGCGCCATGGCACAGGAGGCTTCGGCTACGACAGCATTTTCCAGCCGGTCGAGGGTGATGGCAGCACCTTTGCCCAGATGTCGCCCCAAGATAAGAACCGCATCAGCCACCGTGGTCGTGCGGTAGAGCGATTGGTCGAATTTCTTAAGAATCAGGATAAAAACTGAAAATAATAAATCGGAACAGAAGAGTGGATGCTTTTGCATTATATCGTTTGCCCCATGCCGACCATTGCAGCATGGTGTGTCAAGACGGCAGTCCAGCCACATTATCGTCGGTAGAAGCGATTGGCAGCGAGCCAGGCTTTGTGATTGCGCCATTCACCGTCACTGATGATTCACCCATCGTGATGCTGCGTCCTGATCAGGTGTGTGTCTGTACCCTCGATGAGGTGGCTGCCATCGATCATCTGCCATGGTATCTTGATGGTGCGGGACTATCCGGCAGGCCAGCGTCGAGAGATGCTTATCACCAGGTTTTTGGCCGGTTTCATCGGGTTTTTTCGGAATCCGGTATCCAAAAGTTGGTCTTGGCTCGCTGTGCCGATGTCGAGCATCATGGCACCACTCATCCCGTCACCTTGTTTGTGCAGGCTTGCAAGGCCTATCCTGAGGCTTTTGTCACGTTGTTTTCCGCACCGCAATGCGGCACATGGCTTGTGGCAACCCCCGAGGTGCTTCTCTCGTGCCATGCAGGCCGGTATCACACGATGGCTCTGGCTGGCACCATGCGGGCTACAGGATCCGCGCCGCAATGGAGCGACAAGAACCTGCATGAGCAGCAGTATGTGGCGCAGTACATCGAGTCATGCTTGGCAAGGTATAGCGACGATATACAGGCCGATGGACCCTACACCACGCGGGCTGGCATCCTGGAACATCTGCGTACAGATTTTGCCTTTACACTCACTGGCGATACCCAAATCGGCGCTGTGCTTCACGCCTTGCATCCCACACCTGCCGTGTGTGGTGTGCCCAAGCGCGAGGCACATCAGTTTATCCTTGACAATGAGGATCTTGACCGCAGTTATTACAGTGGTTTCTCGGGTCCTGTCAACCTCGATGGCGACACTGCCATGTTTGTCTCGTTGCGCTGCATGCGCATCTTGGACAATCGTTATCGCCTGTTTGCCGGTGGAGGAATCCTGCCGCAGAGTGTCGAACAGATGGAGTGGGACGAGACAGCGGCCAAGATGCACGCTATGTTGTCCCTTATAGATTGCACAATATCATGAGTTATAGCGACAAGGAAAATATCAACATCCTGTGTGCGGTGATGGTGGGCCACGGCCTAAAGCATGCGGTGGTGTGTCCGGGCTCGCGCAACGCGCCCATCGTCCACAATCTCAACGAGCATCCGCTGATCAAGTGCTATCCCGTCACCGACGAGCGTAGTGCGGGCTTTTTTGCACTGGGCATAGCCGAGCAGTTGCAGGAGCCTGTAGCAGTGGTCGTTACTTCAGGCACGGCGCTGCTCAATCTGGCGCCCGCTGTGGCCGAGGCACGGCACCGTCATCTGCCGCTTGTGGTCATCAGTGCCGACCGTCCGATGGGCCATATCGGCCAGCAGATGGGCCAGACCATCGATCAGCCAGGTGCCTTGTCACGGTTTGCGCTGCTGGATGTTAACCTGGTGGAGCCCCACGATGATCTCACCCGCTGGCACTGCAACCGGCTGGCCAACGAGGCGCTGCTGGCTGCACGCCGTGGCGGACCGGTGCACATCAATGTCCCCTATGACGAGCCCTTATTTAACTTCACAGTGCCTGCGTTGCCTGTGGAGCGTATCATCACTGCAATGGCCGTTTCGATCGATGAAATGGCACTTTTTGAGGCTCTGAAGCCCATAAAATCGGCCCAAAAACCGATGTTGGTTATCGGCCAGATGTCTCCAGGCTTGGTCACTCCCGAAATCATGAACTGCCTGGTGCCCCACTTGGCTGTGCTTGTCGAGTCATTGGGTTCAGATGTCGGCGGCAATGCGTTTGACGAGTTACTGCCTCTGGTAGAGCAGAATCCCGATTTTGCGCCCGATGTTGTCATCTACATGGGCGGCACGCTCGTGAGCAAGCGCGTCAAGGCCTATCTGCGCCGCTTGACGGATGTGCCTATGATTCAGATCAGCGCCCATGGTGAGGTGCACGATACCTTCGGCCACTTGACGCAAGTCATCCATTGTGCTCCTGCTGCGGCTTTACAAGTGTTGGAAAAACTGTTTGGCATGGCCAAGGGCGATCCTTTTGCCAGGCTGTGGTGTGAGCATCTGGATCAGATAGCCTGGCATTTCGACTATCTGCGACCCGATTTCTCCCAGATGCTGGCTGTGAAGTTGGCTTTGCAGTCGGTAAGGGAACTCGATGAGCCTGTTACACTGCATTTCGCCAACAGTCAACCCGTGCGTCTGGCCAATTTGTTTGCCCGGCAGCACGTGCGTTGTAACCGAGGGGTTAACGGTATCGAGGGCTCAACCTCGGCCGCTGCAGGCTGTGCCGCAGTGACTGATGAGCGCGTGCTGTGTGTGACGGGCGACTTGAGTTTCTTCTATGACCAGAATGCTCTGTGGAACAGCAACCTGCGTGGCAACTTGCGCATCCTCTTGCTCAACAACGGCGGTGGAGGCATATTCTCCCAACTGCCTGGACTGGAGGCATCACCCGCACGCGATGCGATGATAGCGGCTGGCCACTCGGCCCACGCGCGAGGCTGCTGTGAGCAGCACGGTGTGGAGTATCGTGCGGCCTATGGCAGTGAAGACCTGTATAGCGGCATCACCTGGCTGGTGCAGGATAGCAGCGACCGCCCGCGCCTGCTCGAAGTGGTTACCGATGCGGCCCGTGACCGCAGCGTATGGCAGCAAGCCGTCGAGTCATTGCATCACAAATTGAATCACCTGCAAGTCTAACGACTAAAACAAAATATATACTGATAGATATATGGCTACAAGAGAATGGAAGAAGATTGAGGGATTTGACTTCAAGGAAATCCTGTTTGAGCAATATGACCGCATCGCCAAGATCACTATCAACCGCGAGCGATACCGCAATGCCTTCACACCGTTGACGACGCTGGAGATGTCCCAGGCCTTCAACCACTGCCGTGAGGCTTCCGACATACGCGTGGTGCTGCTCACCGGAGCGGGCGACAAGGCCTTCTGCGCCGGTGGCGACATGCACGTCAAGGGACGCGGCGGCTATGTCGACAGCGAGGGTGTGCCCCGCTTGAGCGTGCTCGATGTGCAGATGCAGATACGCCGTCTGCCCAAGCCCGTTATCGCGATGGTCAATGGCTATGCCATCGGTGGCGGACACGTGCTGCACGTGGTGTGTGACCTGACGATTGCCAGCGAAAATGCCATCTTTGGCCAGACGGGTCCCAAGGTAGGCTCGTTTGATGCGGGCTTCGGCTCGTCCTATCTGGCACGCATCGTTGGGCAGAAAAAGGCTCGCGAGATCTGGTTCCTGTGCCGACAGTACACCGCCCGCGAGGCTGAGCAGATGGGCATGGTCAACAAGGTGGTGCCTCTGGAACGCCTCGAGGACGAGTGCGTCGAGTGGGCACAGACCATGATGGAACGTTCACCACTGGCTCTGCGCATGATCAAGATGGGCCTCAATGCCGAACTTGATGGCCAGGCAGGCATCCAGCAACTGGCTGGCGACTGCACCATGCTCTACTATTGCATGGACGAGGCGCAAGAGGGTGGCAAGGCTTTCCTTGAGAAGCGCAAACCCGATTTCGACCAGTATCCCTATCTGCCCTGATGAGCCGTTATCACATCGATATCGCCACTCGGGTGTTCCACTTCAAGGAGCCGGCGGGCACCTCACGCGGCGTGTACCGTACGCGCACGAGCCGTTTTGTCCATATCACCAGCGACGATCTGCCTGGTGTGGTCGGAGTGGGGGAGTGCGCGCCTCTGCCTCGACTCAGTTGTGACGACCTGCCTGATTACGACGAGGTGTTACGGCGCCATTGCGACGACGTGTGTGACCACGGTGACATCGATGCCGAGGCTTTGCGGCATTATCCGTCGATGCTCTTTGGCTTGGAGATGGCTTGGCGGCAACTGCACCTTGGAGGCAGCACTGCGCTGTCGGGCACGCCGTTTTCCCGTGGCGAGGAGGGCATTCCCATCAACGGCCTGGTGTGGATGGGTGATTTTGAAACGATGTCGCGGCGCCTGGAGCAGAAGTTAGACCAGGGGTATGGCTGTGTGAAAATCAAGATCGGAGCCATCGATTTTGCCGATGAAATGGCACTGATCCGCCGTCTGCGCGACCGATACGGCAGTGACCGCATCGAGTTGAGGGTGGATGCCAATGGCGCTTTCTCGCCCAGCGAGGCTCTTGACAGACTCCGCCAGTTGTCGCTCAACGACATCCACTCCATTGAGCAGCCCATCATGGCGGGGCAGTGGCAGCAGATGGCACGGCTGTGCCAGTGCTCTCCCTTGCCCATCGCCCTCGACGAGGAACTGATCGGCGTGAACACGCTGGAGCGCAAGCGCGACCTGCTCGACACCATCCGGCCGCAATACATCATCCTCAAGCCATCGTTGCATGGTGGCATGGTAGGGTGCCGCGAGTGGATATCGCTGGCTAACGAGCGGGGTATCGGCTCTTGGATTACCAGTGCCCTCGAGAGCAATGTGGGCCTCAATGCTATAGCCCATTTTGCAGCCGAGGTTTATGGCCCGTCCATCACCATGCCGCAGGGGCTGGGGACAGGCCAGTTGTTTACCGACAACATCGATATGCCCATCACCATCCGTGGTGACAAACTCTGGTATCTGCCATGACGGTCGAGGAATTTATTGAGCAATGGCATGATCAGGACAGCACCATCCAGGTGCGCACAAGTGGGTCGACAGGCACTCCTAAGGTCATGCGGGTCGATAAACGCCGCATGCTGGCCAGTGCGCAAGCCACTTGCGATTTTTTGGGATTAAAGCCGGGCGACACCGCACTCTTGTGCATGAGCGTGGACTACATCGCTGGCAAGATGATGGTGGTCAGAGCCCTCCAACGCGACCTGCGTCTGGTGGTCACAGAACCGAGCGGCCATCCCCTGTCAAGGCCCGAATTATTCGATGAAATGGGGCAAAAACTCGATTTTGCCGCTATGGTGCCCATGCAGGTCTATAATAGCCTGCAAGTGCCGCATGAGCGGCAGATACTGGCCAGCATACGCCACATTATCATCGGCGGTGGCCCTCTCGACGCCTCGCTCGAGCAGCAGTTGCGTGGCTTTGACAACGCGATCTGGCACAGTTACGGCATGACCGAGACGCTGTCGCACATCGCCCTGAGACGAGTGAGTGGCCCTCAGGCCTCATCATGGTTCAGTCCCATGCCAGGCATCAGTTTGACCGTTAACAGTGACCACTGCCTAGTCATCGACGCGCCCCACTTGTGCCCTGAGCCTCTGGTGACCCGTGATGTGGTTGAGATGGAGCCTGGCACGCAGCGATTCCAGGTGCTGGGACGTATCGATAACGTCATCAACTCTGGTGGGGTAAAAATCCACATCGAGCAGGTCGAGCAGGCATTGGCGCCCTATCTGGAGCAACCCTTCATGATCACCAAGTGCCCTGATGCCAAGTTTGGCGAAATGGTGGTCATGCTCCTGCAGGGCAGCAGTGATGATGTCAGGCAGGCTCATCATGCGTGCTCACTAGCGCTCAGTAAGTATGAGCAGCCCAAGCGCATCATTGCCGTTGGCGCCTTGCCCATGACGCCGACAGGCAAACCTGCACGCTCTCAGGCTGCTGCGATGGCTGCGGCATTGGTCGCCGACAGCCGTGGCAATCAGTGAAATAATTGCACAATGGTAACCTGTGGTGATGAAGTTTGAATTATATTTGCAGTCTGAGGCTGACTCATTTTAACCTAACAATATTTTAGGGAATGATATACTACTTGTCCCTGATAATAAATTATGTTGATTGTTTTAATCACGAAAATGTTGACCTTTTTGCAAAAACAGTAGTACTTTTGTAAATAATTATGATTAAACGCTTATAAGAAATATGAAGAAGTTTATTTTTACATTATTGACACTGTGCGTAAGCATAACCGTAGATGCACAGTCTTGGATAGTAGACACGATTGCGGGTGATGAACTCTTGGGTACGAAATCATGTATTGGCTATGCTTTTCAAGATGTTGAAAACGGTAAAGAATTCATTATCTATGACAATAACAATGAAGATTTCTATTTGTGCGTTGAATCAGAAGTATTTGATTTTGACGGTGGCGGTGCTTCAGGCGGTAAAATGGTCAGAGGCTTAGTCGGTATTTATGATGAAAACGGAAAACTGATTAAGAAGTATGAAAAATACTGTTTTGAATCCGTAGGGTCATTTTACAATAAAGTTCATTCCAACAAGTATTCTAATATGGGTGGCAACAATAAGAAGAACGCCAAGAACATTATTGAACATCTGAAAAAGGGCAAGGGTTCAGTCAGATTTGTTTTACCACTATATCAAAGTTTTCAGTTTGACTTTACTGTTCCATGTATGAATAATGACAAATAGCACGTGACGATAATTTTGCTAAGGAATATAGCAGTCATCTAACGATTGCAAGTTTATTATTTCGGGGACAAAAGGTATATCATTCCAATATTTTATAACCAAAATGACTAAGAAAATCAACACGTTACTACTTATCATCATGATGATCATGAGTGGCACATTTGCCGCTATGGCGGTTCCTGCCAAGCCAGGATGGCAGACCATTGAGCAGAGCGATGGTACTATGCTCAAGGTGAAGGCTGTGGGCAATTCCTACAGCAGTGCCATCGTCACCAGCGACGGGCTTACCGTAGCCCGTGGCAGTGATGGCGATTTCTATTACCTCTCGTCGCTGACAGGCCTGTCTACCGTGCGTGCCCATGAGGCCGCGTTGCGCACTCCTGCCGAGTCGGCCTTTGTCAGCGCTCAACGTTCCCAACTCACCATGCAGCGCCGTCAGCGCCCCGTGTGGCGGCGCCAGGGCATGCTGGGTGTGGGAGGCAGCAATGCCGAGACCGGTGTGCCTGCCCTGGGCCAGCGCAGGATACCCATTATTTTGGTAGAGTTCAAGGACAAGAAGTTTAACAACACCCGCGAGGAAATCATCGAGTCGATGCTCACTGGCAACGAGAGTGTGGGACAATACTTCCGTGACCAGTCCAATGGCCTGTACCAGCCTGAATTTGACGTGTATGGCATCTATGGGTTGTCACAGGACCGTGAGTACTATGGCGGCCATGAGGGCGATAGCAACGACAAGGGTCTGGGATGGCTGGTGACCGAAGCCTGCCAACTGGCGTCGGCCGATGGTGTGACGTTCAACACTTATGATACCAACGATGACGACTATTGCGATGTGGTCATCGTCATCTATGCCGGCGTGGGCGAGGCACAGGCCTACTGGAACTATCCCGAGTCGGTGTGGCCCTGCAACTGGGACCTCAACTCGGCCGCCTATTATTCCGAGGGCGGTGATGGCCAGTTCCGTCCAGCCGACAGTGACCCCTACGTCAATGTGTTTGCCGTGTTCAACGAGTTGTATGGCAGCAATGACAATGGCAAGACCATCGACGGCATCGGCACGTTTACCCACGAGTTTGGCCACTGCCTGGGATTGCCCGACTTCTATGACACGGGCGATGACGGGCACTATGGCTTGGGCGACTGGGACATCATGTGCCTGGGATGCTACAACAACGATGGCTTCACGCCGCCAGGCTATTCCGCCTACGAAAAGGTGTTTATGGGATGGATGGACTACATCACCCCGCATCCCGGCACCTATTACACCCTGCCCGTGTTCAACCAGAAGAGCCTCGACACCGATAAGGCCGTGTGCATCACCAGCGACCTCAACGAGAACGAGTATTTCATCCTCGAGAACCGCAAGCGTCAGGGCTGGGACCGCTACATGCCAGGCGAGGGCATCATGATCACTCATGTCACCTACGATGCCGACCGCTGGTGGGGCAATACGCCCAACAACGAGAACATCCAGTTGATGACCTTGATGCCTGCCGACAACGACCTGTCCTATGCTAACGAGGGCACCGACTTGTGGCCTCAGGGCAGCAACAATGCCTTTACCGACAGTTCCACGCCCGCTGCCAGACTCAACATGACCTCCAAGGGCGTGATCTCGGGCCGTGCCGGCTACCTGGGTAAGCCAGTGACCGATATGGTCATCAACAGCGATGGCACAGCCAGTTTCTGGTACATGAAGGATGCGGTCACCGACCCCGTCATTTCGGTCACCGCGAGCGAAGTTGACTTTGGCGGTGTGATGACGGGCACGGCCTTGACCAGAACCATTAGGGTCATCGGTCAGGCACTCCAGGGCGATGTGACCCTGTCGGTGGCCGATGGCAACGGCATCTTCACGGCTCAGCCCACCGTCATCACGGCAGCCCAGGCAGCCAATGGCTGTGACGTGCGAGTGACCTTTGCCCCCCAAGCCATCAGCGACTATGCCACAGCGCTCACGCTCAAGAGCGAGGGCGCGCAGGACGTCGTCATCAATCTCAGGGGCCATGGCCTGATCGAGGGATATGCTCCCGTCATGCTTCCTGCCGACCAAAACGCGATCGGCTTGACGCGATTCCGTGCCGACTGGACCGACCAGACTCCAGGGCAGAACGTCGACAGTTACACCCTCGAGGTGAAGGTAAGGCCGGAATTTGACTTGCTGGAGTCGGCCGACTTCAGCAGCGTGCCCGATGCGCTCGACAATGGCTATCTTGCCGACATCTCAGGCGATACCGAGGGCTATCTGCCCAGTGGATGGTCCTGCACCTCTCCGCTTTATGCCTATGACGGATACCTGATTTCCAGCGCTATCATCCGCACACCGGAGTATAACCTGACAGGATATGGCAAGGTGACCATCGTCTTGAAAGCCTGCTCATATTATCAGAGTTACTATGGAGCGGCGGTTGTTCAGGTATCGACCAGCAAGGGACAGCAGACCCTCACGCTCGGTGAGGACTTTGAGGACTACACCTTGGTGCTCGATGGTGACGAAACCGATATGGTAACCATCAAGACCACCCAAAACATGATGGCGCTCAAGGCCGTACAGGTCTATGCCGGCCAGCAGGCAAGCACGATCCGTGCCACCGAGAGTGGCGATGACCTGTATCGCCTGATTACCGGTATCCAGGGCCTGTCCTATACGGTCGACGGCCTGCAGCCTGGTGGTTCATACATCTATAAGGTCAAGACGATCTTTGCCGACGGCACCGAGAGCGCTTGGAGCAACACGATGCCGGTTGTCCTCGCTGGGCATGACTATAAGCGGGGTGATGTGAATCACGATGGCGTGGTGTCGATCGATGACGTCACCGCACTCATCGACTACCTGCTCAGGGGTGGTGGCGATGCTTGCGTAATCTGCGCCGATATGGATGGCAGCGGCAGTGTCACTATCGACGATGTGACGGCACTCATCGACCGCCTCTTGCGCGGCGAGTAGGCTACCGCAATATAGACTATTGACAGATGTGGCTAGGTCATAATTCACAATGATGACCTAGCCTGCGGTCGTCGTTGGGACCCTGGCAGCGCTAGACTTGTGGATCAATTGTTTGGCAAATTGGATTATTATGACTAATTTTGCGCCCATCTTAATTTCTAACTATCTATATATCAATGTGTAATTGATGATGATGGGGAAATGATGTATAATATCATATAATCAACAGTCCATAGAGTCACTATCTGATGAAAAAGGCATTCTTTCTCTTGACAGCGATGCTGTTAACTATTCTTGCGGTTGAAGCATCACCTGCCAAACCCGGTTGGTACACCATAAGCCAAAGCGATGGCACCACCCTAACCTTGCGCACGGTGGGCAACGCCTTCAATAGCGCTATCTTGACAACTGATGGCTTGACTGTGGATCGGGGCAGTGACGGTGACTTCTACTATCTCTCGTCGGTGACTGGCATGACGGCTGTGCGTGCCCATGAGCCCTCGCAGCGCTCTGCAGCCGAGCAGACCTTTGTCGCCACTCAGCGTTCTGCTCTGGAGATGAAGTATGAGCCCTATGGCCTGCCGGGCAAGCGCGGCTCGCTGAATGCCGTGGGCAGTAATGCCGCTGCCGATGTGCCTGCACTGGGACTGCGGCGCATCCCCATCATCCTGGTCGAATTTCAGGACAAGAAGTTTGTCCACACCCGCGAGCAGATCATCGAGTCGATGCTGACGGGCAGCGAGAGCGTGGGCCAATACTTCAAGGACCAGTCCAACGGCATGTATGAGCCGCAGTTCGACGTGTATGGAATCTATAGCCTGTCGCAAGGCAGGGAGTACTATGGTGGCCACTCAGGCACGACCAAGGATAAGGGCATCGGGTGGATGGTGACCGAGGCTTGCCAACTGGCCGCCCAGGATAGCGTGTCGTTCCGGCCTTATGATACCGATGGCGATTACTACTGCGATGTGGTCATCATCATCTACGCTGGAGTAGGTGAGGCCCAGGCATCCTATAACCACCCCGAGGCCATCTGGCCCTGTAACTGGACACTTGATGCCGCAAAGTACTATTCCAGAGGCGGTGAGGGCGCTTTCAGCCCCAATGCCGGCGATCCCTATGTTAACCACTTTGCGGTCTTTAATGAGTTGCGCGGCAGCAACGACAATAGCAAGAGCATCGACGGCATCGGCACCTTTGTGCACGAGTTTGGTCATTGCTTGGGTCTGCCCGACCTGTATGATACCGGCGGTAATGATAACTATGGCATGGGCAACTGGGATGTCATGTGCCTGGGATGCTATTGCAACGACGGGTACACCCCCGTGGGCTATTCGGCCTACGAGAAGGCCTTTATGGGATGGATCGACTACATCAAGCCCGAGCCCAACACCTACTACACGCTACCCGTGTGGAATATGCGGGACAAGGCCAGCGACCAGGCCGTGTGCATCACCAGCGACATCAACCGCAACGAGTATTTCATCCTGGAGAACCGCAGGCGCCAGGGATGGGACAGATACCTGCCGGGTCAGGGCATCATGGTGACCCATATCACCTATAGCGCCAGCCAGTGGGCCAACAACAAGCCCAATAACGATAAAATCCAGTTGGTGACTTTGCTGCCTGCCGACAATAAGTTGTCGCAGCGTACCGAGAGTGGCGACTTGTGGCCGCAGCCAGGCCAGACCGAGGTGACTGATACGTCGCTGCCGCCCACCATACTCAATATGAATGCCCATGGCGAGGTCGTGGGCAGGGCCGGCTTTCTGGGCAAGCCTGTGACCGAGATGGTCATCAACAGTGATGGGACAGCCAGTTTCTGGTACATGAAGCAGACCCACGATTATCCCGCGGGTGATATCGATCATGATAGCACGGCATCGATCAAGGATGTTACCCTACTGATTGATTGCCTGCTCGACGATAACACGGAGATCTGCACCCAGTGTGCCGACCTCAATCAGGACGGTGCGATCTCAATCATCGATGTGACAGCGCTCATCGATCTCTTGCTCTCGATCTGATGGATGGCGGATGGGGTCAGCGCGCACATCCCAGCACGCCGCGGCTCAAGTAGCCACGGTACAGGATAGTCTGGATGATGCCGCGCAGGGCCAGAAAACTCAGGTAGGCAATCCACAGGCGGTTGTTGCCCCAGGCCTCGGGCGTGATCCAGTAGATGACAAAGAACAGCGACCAAGCGATGCCGGCACTGATGAGCATACCCATCGATCGCGTCAGGCTGATAAACACGCCATCCCACACAAAGGCGGCCATGCCTGCCACGGGTATCAGCGCGCACCACACGCGATAGTCCATCGCTGCCTCGATGACGCTCTGTTGGTCGGTCAGCAGCCAGAAGGCGATGCGCGGAAACGAGTAGATCAGCGTAAACACGGCGGCAACGCCGGCCCCCCACACAAACAGCAGTCTCACGCAGCGCCTCATGCGCGCCATATCGCCCATGCCGTAGTACTTGCCCACGACAGCCTCGCCGGCAAAGGCAATGCCGTCCATAAAGTGGCTGTACAGGGTGAACAGTTGCAAGATCAGGGCATTGACGGCAAGTATCAGGTCGCCGCTACGCGCTCCGATGGAGACAAACGCCAGGCTCACAGTCATCAGCAGAAAACTGCGGACAAAGATGTCGCGGCTCACCTTGAAGTAACGCCCCGCGCCCCTGAAGCGCCACACCCGGCGCCAGTCGAGCACGCCGTTGAGCCGCGGAAACTTGTGCTGCACCGTCAGGGCGGCATACAGCAGACCCAGCCACTCGCCAGCCAGTGTGCCCACTGCGATGCCCACAAAACCCATACCCAGCAGGTACACGCACAGGAGGCTTGCCACGATGTTAAACACATTGGTCATGATCGAGATCCACATCGCGCTCTGTGAGTCCTGCATGCCCAGCAACCACCCCTTGAATGCCATCATCACCAGCACTGGCGGCACGCCCCAGATGCAGATGGTGAAATAGGTGATGGCCAGCGAGGTGACGTCGGCCGAGGG
This sequence comes from uncultured Prevotellaceae bacterium, assembly GCA_900320055.1. Classification (GTDB taxonomy): domain Bacteria; phylum Bacteroidota; class Bacteroidia; order Bacteroidales; family Muribaculaceae; genus Sodaliphilus. The sequence goes on along the minus strand of ONQS01000011.1, from coordinate 8,813 downwards.
GCCGATGATCCACAGCAGCAACAGCCTGATGGGCCATTGCAGCACGATGATGATGGCCGAGATGAGCAGCGCCAGTGCAGTGGATTCGCCCAGCAGTTTGGCACTCTGCTTGAAGTCGCCGCTGCCGTAGGTCTGTGCCGTCATCCCCGATGTGCTCATGCGCAGGAATCCGAAATTCCAGTATACCAGGTTAAACATCATCGCGCCCACAGCCACAGCGCCGATAAACACCTTGTCGCCCAGGTGACCGGCGATGGCGGTGTCGATCAGTCCCAGCAGCGGCACCGTGATGTTGGCCACGATCGCTGGCAGCGCAATCTTCAATATCTCCCGATTCATGCCCTCTTTCATGCCTGCAAAGATACTGGTTTTTTGAAGACAAGACAAAATGACAACCTAAATGCCACTATCTCCCACCATTGCTTAAGCCATCCCCATAGAGCCATGATGAGAAAAGAAGGTGCGCGCTGAGGATTGATGCGGTGATGCTGAATAAATGGAGGAAAACAATCAGTGCAATCGATACAAATCGCTGGGATTTAATCGATTGCACTTGTTGTAATTATTGTTTTCCCTATAGTTGTTTCAGTTGTCGTTAAAACAGAGCAAAGTTGCCGTTTTAGAACGGTTTCTCGTCGGTGCCGGTGAAGGACTGGAACAGTGAGTTGGCCAGGCTGGAGGCACCGATGCGGAAGTAGCGGTTATTGAGCCACTGCTCGCCCAGGACTTCCTTAACGATGGTGTAGTACTTGACGGCGTCCTCGGTCGTGCGGATACCGCCCGAAGCCTTGAAGCCCACCATGCGGCCATGCTGGATGTAGTATTCCTTGATGCACTGGCACATCACATAAGCGGCCTCGAGCGAAGCGCCGGGATAAACCTTGCCTGTCGAGGTCTTGATAAAGTCGCAGCCCGAGTACATCGACAGGATGCTGGCGCGGCGGATGGCCTCAGCGCTCTTGAGCAGTCCGGTCTCAAGGATGACCTTCAGGGGCCGATTACCGACCACCTGCTTGATCTCGGCAATCTCGTCGCTCAGTTCCTCATAGGCTTCATCCCTGAAGTAGCCCACGTTGAGCACGATGTCCACCTCGTCGGCACCATCGGCGATGGCCAGAGCCGTCTCGGCAATCTTGGTCTCGATGTGGGCCTGGCTGGCGGGGAAACTGGCGCTGCACACGGCCACGTCCACGTCCGTCACTTCGAGCGTGCCGCGAACCACGGCGGCAAAGTTGCTGTATACGCAGATGGCGGCCACGTTCTTGTACTGGGGGTAGTTGTTGTCAAAGTCGTTGACCTTCTGGACAAACTTGGCCACGCTGCGCTCGCTGTCGTCGGTGGCCAGGGTGGTCAGGTCCACGCAGTTCAGCAGGAACTGCTGCACCTCGGGAGTGTTGTTCTCGGCAGCATGCTTGTCGATGATCTCCTGCACAGCGGCAGAGACGGCGGCGTCATCGGTGGTGACGCCCGACTGGCTGATAGCCGTCATGTACTTATCCATGGGCTTGTGCTCGTGATCGTGGTCGTGGTGATGTTCGCAGCCACAGCCGCAGTGTTCGTGTTCGTGATTGCTCATAATTGTCAGTGTTATAATTTATATGTATAGGTTAATGTTTGAGTTTCTCGTTTTGCAGATGGCGGTGATGGTCGCGGCTGGTCTTCTTGGCGAAGTTGCGTTCCAGGGCGGCTTCCAGGTCGATGCCCGTCTGGTTGGCCAGGCACATGACCACCCACATCACGTCGGCCAATTCGTCGGCCAGGTCCAGGTCGTCGCCCGGCTTGCTCGACTGGTCGCCGTAGCGCCGCGCGATCACGCGAGCCACCTCGCCCACTTCCTCGGTGAGGATGGCCATGTTGGTCAACTCGCTGAAGTAGCGCACGCCATACTGTCTAATCCAAGCGTCGACACGCGCTTGAGCCTCTTGTATTGTCATAGTGACGCAAAGGTAATACTTTTTTAGTGAACAATAAACTCTTGCCGTCGAATAGTTGGTTCCCATCTCATTCCCATTGGTGGACTCGGTCGGTTTTGTGCTGTTTTCCGTCATGAGGGCGGTTTTGCCAGCGTTTCTGACTACCTACGGTTTTCAGTTTTTCATTTTTTTATCAAAAATAATAAGAAATGTTTTGTTTATGTCAAAAAAAGAGACTACTTTTGCGCTTTCTTTTTCAAACTTAACCCTAAAATTTTCATGAAAAAGTTTTTAAATCTTTTGGGCTTTGACAAAGCCAAACACAACGTGAGGACTGAACTTATGGCAGGCCTCACGACTTTTTTAACGATGAGTTATATCCTTGCCGTCAACCCACTGATCCTGGGTGATGCCGGCATGGATAAAGGTGCTGTGTTCTCGGCCACAGTAGTGGCTAGCGCCATTGCCACCCTGGTGATGGCGTTTTACGCTCGACTCCCGTTTGCCTTGTCATCTGGCATGGGACTGAATGCGTTTTTTGCTTACACACTGGTGCTCGTGATGGGCTTTACCTGGCAACAGGCACTGGCTGCTGTGTTTATCGAGGGTGTTGTGTTTATCCTGCTAACGGTGTTCCGTGTGCGTGAAGCCATTGTCAATGCCATCCCTCTGAATCTGCGCTATGCCATCTCGGTTGGTATCGGATTGTTCATCGCCTTTATCGGCTTGAGGAATGGTGGCATTATCATCCAGAGTGATGCTACGGTGACGACGCTCGCTCCCTGGACGGCCACTTCGCTGCTGGCTATCGGTGGCGTCGTGCTGGGCAGTGTGCTGATGGCGTTGAAGGTGCGTGGTGCCTTGTTCTATACCATCATTGCCATGACGCTGATCGGCATCCCCATCGGAGTCACTCAGATTCCCGAGGGCTTCAGCCTGCTCAGTGTGCCTGCTTCGTTAGAGCCCGTGGCCTTCCACCTGGACTTCTCGCGCTTCCTGAGCCTGGACATCGAGTACTACATCATCGTCTTCACACTGGTGTTTATGGACCTCTTTGACACTCTGGGCACGCTCATTGGCGCATCCACGAGTGCTGGCATGGTCGACAAGGATGGCCGCATCCATGGCCTGAACCGCGCCCTGATGTCCGACGCTATCGGTACCACAATGGGTGCCCTTGCCGGTACATCGACGGTGACCACCTATGTGGAGAGCACCACGGGTATCGCAGCAGGTGGCCGCACCGGTCTCACCTCGTTTACGGTAGCCATGCTCTTCCTGGTGGCTTTGTTCTTCTCGCCCTTCTTCCTGATGATTCCTGCCGCTGCCACAACAAGTGCGCTGGTACTGGTAGGTGTGCTCATGATCCGCACCATCACCAAGATCGACCTTTCAGACATCACCGAGGCATTCCCCTGCTTCGTTACTATCCTGATGATGCCCTTCACTGCAAGTATTGCCGAGGGTATCGTGCTGGGTATGCTCAGTTATGTGCTGGTAAAACTCTTGAGCGGTCGCCATCGCGAGGTATCGGTAGCCATGTATATCCTGGCTGTCTTCTTTGTGCTGAAGTATCTGGCACCCTTGTTTTAAATAGAACAATGATATAATCATTGAAATAGTTACTCATAAAAATCCAATTAACAAAATGAAAAAGCAGATTCTCTTTGCCATGCTGTTGCTCATGGGCATGGCTGTACAGGCACAGGACGTTCAGTTGCACTACGACTTTGGTCGTAACATCTATCCCGACGAGGAAGCAGGTCGTCAGAAGGTTACCATGACCCTTGAGCAGTTCAAGGCCGACAAGTGGGGCTCGTGGTTCTACTTTGTTGATATCGATTTCAGCCGCAAGTTCACCGAGGGCGCCTATGCCGAGATTTCTCGCGAATTCAACCTCAGCAAGAAGGTCCCCATCGCTGCCCATGTTGAGTACAACGGCGGTCTGAACCGCTTCGGCAGTTTCCAGCAGGCTGCTCTGGTGGGTGCTGCTTGGAATGGCCACTCGGCAGATTTCTCCAAGACCTACTCGGTACAACTCATGTACAAGCGCTACTTCAAGAGTTATGAGTACACCCGCGGTTACCACAGTTTCCAGTTGACCGGCGTGTGGGGCGTTAACTTTGCCAAGGGCAAGGGCACGTTCTCGGGCTTTATCGATCTGTGGCGTGGCGAGAAGGGCAATGGTCATGGCCAACTCGTGGTGCTGACCGAGCCTCAGTTGTGGTACAATGTCACCTCGCACCTGAGTTTCGGTACCGAGGTTGAGATCAGCAACAACTTCATCTACAACACCTACAACGACAAGACCTTCTTTGTCAACCCCACTCTGGGTGCAAAGTGGAATTTCTAAGGTTCTTGTCACGTTAACCCATCGGCTGTGAACACAACTGGTCGGGTATGGCCGTGAGAGCGGCGACCTTGCCGCGTTAGTTTTACAGTCTGCGATTATCAAGCATTGCTTTGGCGCTAGTCAAGGCAATGCTTTTTTTTGTGATACCTATGCTTGGGTTCAAACTGGCTCACCCGATAAAAGGTGGGGGCAGTGTGGTCGAAGGCCACAGCAAGGCCAGCGGCCTTGAATTGAGGTAACCCTACGGCGCACAGGCCGTAGGCCTCGTGTGGCGTGGGGAAAGTGGCGACATCAATCAACGGGCCTCGAATGAGGGCCACTCACGTCAGGCGGTAGTCATTCCATTCTATTCCTGCGTTGAGCAGGTGTTTGCGGTATTCATCCTCAAAAGATTCCCGTTGATGATGCACACGCTGGTGATGTTTTTGCCTGACATAAGTGGCCCTCATTCGAGGCCCGTCCTATTGTAGCCCTCTCTCCCCAGGCCACACTGACCTTCGGCCAGTGCGCCCTAGGGTTAAGCATAGTCAAGGCCGCTGGCCTTGGCGAAGTCTTTCGACCTCATACTTGTCCCCACTAATTTTCCGCTGAGCCTTCAAACCTTCATTTTATGCTGTAATGGGCGGAGATTTGGTGTAAAATTACACTTTTTGGTAATTTTTCTTTGTTATTTCACAGAATATTCGTAATATTGCTACCTGAATCACTTAACCCTATTTATCTTAAAACTTCTCTTAATTTATACTTGATGATTATGAACAACGATTTCAATCCCGAAAGAGTCGCCCTGTCGATAGATATCGAGGAACTCTATGACCTGGATGTGACCATTGCCCGATTCATCTTGCCCCGTCTGATGGTTTTCAAGCAGCATTGTGAGCGCACACCGCGCCTGAACATGCCTCGCGAGGAGTGGATCGGGATTCTCGACAAGATGATCTATGCCTTTGAGCGTATTGCCTGCCAGACCGAGGAAGATACGCCCGAGTATAAGGCCTACATCAAGGCTATTTGGAATAACGAGGAAGACCTGGCCGACCTCAAGCGTGACGCCAAGGCTTCGCTCAAGCCCATCAGCGAGGGCCTCTCGCTCTTCCATAAGTATTACCGCAGTCTGTGGTGGTAAACCCTACTGTAATTAGGAATTAAGCATGAGGGAATGATTCCCGACTGGAGCCTAAAACCGGGTGCCTATCATGCAATTTCAAGCCCGGATGTCCGTTATTATAGATATAACTGATAAGAAAATGATGAAACGGACGATTTTGATTTTATTGGCGATGCTGGCGCTGGTTCCTGCCGCTGTGCGCGCGCAGGACGATGTGACGTTATACAACGGATGGGGCATCGGCTTTGAGGTGGGTGCAGGCGCCTTGGCACCTACGGGCTCACTGAACGATAACCTTAAGGCCTGCGCGCTGTTTACCGGCGGGATTAATGCCGAGTATGGCCGCGTCAGGCTCAAGGCCGATATGGCCTTTGGCCAGCCCTCGCTCAAAATCGAGAATCCCTATAACGTGCTCGACGATCAGGGGCGCAATGCCCAACTCAATGCCACTTCCAGCCCCACGCTGCTGGGATTCGGCCTGCAATTGGGTTACACCGTGCTGCGCCAGGGCAGGGTATCTGTAACGCCCATGGTGGGCCTCAACCTCAACCGCCTGTCATGGAACCTGAACAACATCAAGTATGAGCCTGACGATGAGGGCATCGAGCGGCCTGCTATCGAGAGCGCGCAGGGAACCCACGAGAATAGCCTGGGCTGGATGGCCAGTGTCGACATCGACATCAAGTTGCATGGCAGCCTGGTGGACAACCCCTTTGGCGACAACCAGTCGCATTATGTGTCATCGCTGCGCGTGTCGCCCTTTGTCGCCTATGTCAAGTATGGTAACCTTGCTGTTCCTGCCAAGGGCTGCTGTGTGGGAGCCACCATCACCTATGCCGGCGTGCTGCGCCTGCTCCGCTAGAGACGGTTCTCTCCCCTTTGGCATAAGTTTTGCAACGCTCTTAACTAAAGACTATTTAACATGCAAAACTTGTCGGGATTCATTTCTTTGTTCTATTTTTGCTGCCCTCAAACGAGATGAAAAGGCTGTTTCTCATATTGGCTATTGCCGTGACCATGGCGGCATTGACGGGCACCGAGGCGCACGCCACCCCCGCTGTGCAAGGCGCTGTCGACAACATCGAGTTGCCCTCGGTGTTGCAGAAGACCTTTGCCGGCTATTATCACTTCATCGAGCCCGCCACGGGCGATACGCTGGCCATGCTCGTCTTCAATCCCATTGTCATCTATCCCAGAGAGCGATTCCGCAACAAGAATGAGGAGAAACTCTACTGGAAGACGGTGCGTGATGTGAAGAAGACCTTGCCTTATGCCAAACTCATCAGTTCCACGCTGCTCGAAACCTACGAGTATATCGATACCTATCAGACCCAAAAGCAGAAGCAGGCCTACCTCAAGCGCTTCGAGAAGGAACTGTTCAACCAGTATAAGCCGCAGATGAAGAAGATGACCAAGAGCCAAGGCAAGATGCTCATCAAACTAATCAACCGCGAGACCAACCAGAGCAGTTACAGCATCGTCAAGGCCTTTTTGGGCACGTTCAGGGCCGGCTTCTGGCAAACCTTCAGCAAGTTTTTCGGCGCTAGCCTCAAGGCGGGCTACCATCCCAACAAGAACAAGCAGGATGCCATGATTGAGCGCATCTGCATCCGTGTCGAGCAGGGCGCCCTGTAAACTCCCCCCCTTGCCAGACATACACAAGGTTTTCCCTGCTTTCCGCATCGGGGATATGTGAGTCATGTGGATTGTGCTGGCGCACAAGAAATAAAAAAAAATGATTATTGCCATTTTTTACCGGGCAGCAATCATAAATATTTGGTATTCTGCACGACATGCACTATCTTTGCCAGTGGAAACGGCGCGCCCCGCTGCGAGCCGCTTCCAAGACATTGCGGTAAAAAATTAGCGTTGGCTATTATTCAAACGTTCAGAAACTTGCAGGTAGAAGAACAACACAAGAGAATAATGGTAGCGCTCACCATGTGTGGGCGTTTTCCTGATCTTTTGTGTTAGGTTTCCTGCAAGTACCTTGAACGTTGGACGGGGATTCGTCCACATTCTGTGTCCATTATCGAGAGGGAGGTGCTTGCAGGAACGCTTTGTTTACTGGCCCAGCGCATTAATAACACAATTATTAATGCATCATGGCAAACGACAGTTTATCAAAAGCTAAGGAGGCCAAGAATGACGAGTTCTACACTCAATATCATGATATTGAGAAGGAAATCTCGGCCTATCTTGAGTACAACCCCGACGTGTTCCGTGGCAAGACGGTGCTCTTGCCGTGTGATGACCCCGAGTGGAGCAACTTCACCAAATATTTCGCCCAGAACTTCGAGATCTTCGGCCTCAAGCGGCTCATTTCCACGAGTTATGCACCCGAGAGCAAGCGTTACAAACTCGGCTACCAGCCCTCGCTGTTCGAGACCTCGGCACCCCATTACGATGCCGACAAGAGCAAGACACACGGCAAAATCTTCGTTCTGGACCACGACGTGACGGGCGACGGCCGCATCAACGTCGAGGACCTGCAATGGCAGTATCTGGAGGGTGACGGCGACTTCCGTAGCGAGGAAATCCGCGCCCTGCGTGACCAGGCCGACTTGATCATCACCAATCCGCCTTTTTCCCTCTTCCGCGAGTTCCTCGCCTGGATTGTCGAGGCCGACAAGCAATTCGTCATCATCGGCAACATGAACGCCATCACCTATAAAGAGGTTTTCCCGCTCATCAAAGAGAACAAGGTCTGGTTGGGGGCTACCGGTTTTGTCACTGATATGGTCTTTGGTGTGCCCGAGGGAACCATCGTTAAGGAAAGTGATAAGCTAAAGGTAGAGCGTTTAGGATATGTTGGAAATTATACTCGATTAGGAAATTCTTGCTGGTTTACTAGTATTGATCATGGTCGTCGTCACCAACCTCTGCAATTAATGACCATGGCCGATAACCTGAAATTCAGTCGCCACAAGGAAATCAAGGGCAAAAATAGTTATCGAAGTGCCCTATACCGATGCCATTCCAAGTGACTATGATGGAAAAATGGGGGTTCCCATCTCTTTCCTCGATAAATACTGTCCCGAACAATTTGAAATCATTGGACAAACACAAGGCGACTCAGGTAAAGAACTTGGATTAAAGCCTTTCCCGCGTGAATTAAAGAAACTCAATCCCAGTTTAAGGGATGGTCAATTATACTACTTTGATAAGGATGGACTCCCTCAGAAGCCATATGCTCGAATTTTAATCCGCAAAAAACATTAAGACGATGGAAACGAAATTAAGGACAGACATCACCGTTCGCGACATCTGCGAGGGTTTTATCTATAATGAGCTGGAGGGCAAAGGCTTGTACGGCATGAATGGCAAACTCACCATCCAACCCGAGTACCAGCGCAATTACATCTACGCCGACGGCAAGCGCGATGTCGCCGTCATCGACTCGGTGCTGAAAGGCTATCCGCTGGGCATCATCTACTTC
>ONQS01000056.1 GCA_900320055.1 uncultured Prevotellaceae bacterium | reverse complement strand
GCCGCCACACGCGCCGCAGCCACGGCATTTACCGAGCAATTAAAGGCCCGCGGTGCCAAGTATTGGCAGAAGGTAGCCAAACAGGAGGCAAAGGCCGACCGCAAATCCGCTCAAAACGACTAAACCATTATCCATCTCACTGTTATGAAAACCATCGACACTGCCAGCATCCTGTCACAATTTAAGATTACGGGCTCCGTCAAGGAGGTCAAGCCCCTAGGCCAAGGACTCATCAACGACACCTACCGCGTCATCACCGAGGCGGACAGCGACCCTGACTACGTGCTGCAACGCATCAACAACGCTGTCTTCCAGGATGTGGAACTGCTGCAGCACAACATCGAGGTGGTGACAGCACACATCCGCAACAAACTCGAAGCGATCCATGCCGACGATATCGACCGCCGGGTATTGACTTTTGTCCAAACCCATGACGGCAAGACCTACTACCGCGACAAGGACGGACGCTATTGGCGCGTGATGGTGTTTATCGCCGACTCGGTCACACACCAGGCCGTTACGCCACACAGCGCCTACGATGCCGGCAAGGCCTTTGGTCATTTTGAGCAAATGCTGGTGGATGTGCCCGAGCGACTCGGAGAGACCATACCCGACTTCCACAACATGGAACTGCGACTGCGCCAACTGCGCGAAGCCGTCGCTGCCGATGCGGGGGGACGCTTGCACGAGGTGAGCGACCTTGTCGGGCTGATCGTGTGTGATGCCCAAGAGATGTGCCAAGCCGAACACCTCTACCGCGAGGGCCGTTTGCCCAAGCGCATCTGCCACTGCGACACCAAGGTCAACAATATGCTGTTTGACCATGAAGGCCGTGTGTTGTGCGTCATCGACCTCGACACGGTGATGCCGTCATTCATCTTCTCGGACTATGGCGACTTCCTGCGCACCGGCGCCAACATGACCACCGAAGACGACGCAGACCTCACCCACGTTGGCTTCGATATGGAGATTTTCAAAACCTTCACTACTGGCTATCTGGAGTCGACACGCGAGTTTCTCACACCCATCGAGGTCGAGCATCTGCCCTTTGCCGTCGCCTTGTTCCCATACATGCAATGTGTGCGGTTCCTGACCGACTACATCAATGGTGATACATACTACAAGACCAACTATCCCAGCCACAACCTTGACCGTGCCCGCAACCAGTGGACCCTGTACCGCGCTGTTTGCGACCAGAAGACCGCCATGACCGACTTTATCCGCACCGTCTTATAGCCCGCACGCCAAAAGCACGCCTCCAGCAGGTCGATCAAGGCAGTCACATCGGTGATTGCAAGATGCCGATCATGGTTTCGTCACCTGCTTCTTACTCATGCCCCTGGCCCTCGGGGTTCGGAGGCAAAAAGGCTAGCATGGAATTGTCGGATAAGATTTGGCCCTCGTTGGCAGTAGAGATAACGGCATTTTTTGTATTTTTGTCATGTTTAACCAACAGCATTGAGCGATGAAACAATTCAGAATATTTGCTACGGCACTCATGTGCCTGATGGCGGCTCTTGCGGCACAGAGTGCCGACAACACGGTTCGCATCGGCATTGCTTGGCAACAGACAGCCAGCAATTTTGCCCGTGCGATTCAGGCGGTCAAAGCCGCTGGAGCAGAGCCCGTGATACTCCCTCAGATCAAGCCGGCAGGATTCGAGTATGACGGCACAGAAATCCAGCCCCGGTATCTCGACGAGAACGGAATCCTACTCCAGACCTACGCCGACATCGTGAAACGCGACACCTATCACGGCACCTATCTCGACCAGGTGATGCGCGACATCCAGGGTGTGGTATTTCTGGGTGGCGGAGACATCAGCCCTACCCTATTTGCCAATCCTGAGCCATGGCATGGCATCGAGCAGGAACGCAACTATCAGACCACGCGCGACCTGTCGGAATACCTCACGATGGCCTATTGTCTAGATCACAACATACCCATCCTGGGCCTATGCCGTGGCATGCAGATGCTGGCCGTCGTCTCTGGCGCACCGCTCATCCAAGACCTTGGCGCCTATTATCAGAGCCTGAATAAGCGCTATCGCCATGTGCACCGCTCGGTGCGTGACGCCAATGGACATCGGCACTACACGCCGCACGATGTCACTGTCACCGACACGGCATCGATCCTTTACGGCATCTGTCACACCACTTGCATCCAGAATGTCCCCTCCTGGCACCATCAAGCGGTAGGGGACCTCAGCGGCACTCCTTTGAGGGTGACGGCTGTCACCAGCGATGACGGAGTGGACGTGATCGAGGCCATCGAGCGCACCGACCAGCACTTTGCCCTCGGTGTACAATACCACCCCGAGGAGGCCGTGCGCATGCATCTGGCCGGGGAGGCTAACGCCTCGCAATTCATGTCACTGGAAGACGGTCTGGACTACTTCAGAGCACTGATCGAGGCCGCTCGGCACATTGTCAAGGGGAAGGCCTACCTGCGGTCGGATACGACCATTAATGGCAAGAGCGCCGATGAGTGCTACATGTTTCTGGCTGTGCTGGGTAAGGCCGAACAAGGCAGCCCCGACGGAGCCGAGGCCGAACTGTCGCTGCTGCTCAACCTGTACGAGAGCCGACACCCCGAGGCTGACGATCCCAGCATCCAAGAGATTGCCCAATGGGCGACCGACTGCGGATGGTTTGCCCACGCCAGCAGACACTGGCTGGCCACTGCGCCCGCCGACTATGTCGCTATTGCCCACTCGGTGATGGCAGGCAACCGGGTGATGCCATCGTATATCCTCGAGCATGACTGCGTCGAAGACCTCGCCTATATCGAGACCGATGGCGTGCGATACAGCCCTTACCAGAAGGATAAATACGTGAGCGGCGTCACCGTGTGCTATCAAGCCACGGTGCATGAGCATGGCGGACGCCGCTTCGGTTTCCGCAAACCATCTCACTGGATATTCTACAGTTTTCCTACCGCCATGAGTGACCCCTTTGGTTACCTGTGCGGAGAGAATTGCCCGCACCACAATTCCGATAGCGAGCAGGATATTGTGCGCTAAGCACAGAAACAGACTACCCGCACTTTACTTCAGATAGTCGTCGAAGTAGCGCGTGATGCGCTCATGCAGGTGCACGCTCTGATGACCGCGCATGTTGTGCCCCTGGCCCGGATACACATAGAAGTCGGGCTGAGTCCCTGCGGCAATACAAGCCTTCAAGAAACTATAGGCATGCTGAGGCACAACGGTGGGGTCGTTCAGGCCGATAATGATCTGCAAGCGGCCTTTCAGGTCCTTGGCCTTGTGCAAGAGGCTGGTCTGCTCGTATCCATCAGGATTGGTCTGAGGGGTGTCCATATAGCGCTCGCCATACATCACCTCATACCACTTCCAGTCGATAACCGGGCCACCGGCTACGCCTACCTTAAACACGTCAGGATAGTTGGTCATCAGGCTGATCGTCATGAAACCGCCGAAACTCCACCCGTGCACACCCAAGCGGGCCGTGTCCACATAGTTAAGGGTGCGCAGGTAGTCCACGCCGCGCATCTGATCCTGCATCTCGACCTGACCCAGATGGCGGAAGGTGGCCTGCTCAAAGTCACGGCCTCGGTTCTCGCTGCCTCGGTTGTCGATAATAAACAGCAGATAACCCCGCTGGGCCATGTAGGTCTCCCAACTGCGGCTGCTGTAGTGCCAGCGGGCATCCACATTGTGTGCGTGCGGACCACCATAGACATAGACAACGGTGGGATACTTCTGGCTAGGATCAAAGTCCACGGGCATGACCATGCGGTAATACAGATCCGTGCTGTCGTCAGCGGCCTTGATGATGCCACAGCGATACTCGGGCACCTTGTAGCCCTGCCAGGGGTCAGGCGCGGTGAAGTAGCGCACCTGCTTATTGCTACGCGTGTCCACGATGGCGATATTGCGGGGCACATCAGGCTCCTGGTAATTGTCGATCAGATAACGGCCGCTGGCGCTCAATTGGCCCGTGTGCCATCCCTTGCCGCCCTCATCGATGCGGCTCATCCTGCCTGTGGTCACATCCACTCGATAGAGGTTCTGCTGGATGGGACTGTCGGCATTGGCACTGATGATGACGGACTTGCGCGCGGTATCAAAGCCCAACAGATCCATCACCACCCAGTTGCCATGGGTGAGTTGCGTCATCTGGCGGCCGGTTGTGTCATAGACGTAGAGATGGTTATAACCATCGCGCTCGCTCCACAGCAGGAACCGTTCTTTGTCCCACGGCAGGAAGGTGATTGGATGTTGAGGCTCGACATACTTGGGATGCTCCTCGTGGTAGATCGATGCCAAGCGCTTACCTGTCTGGGCATCGTATGCCACCAGATCCACCTCATTCTGGTCACGGTTACCCTCCATCATATAGACGATGTTGCCATCGGGGTTCCACGAGATGTTAGAGAAGTAGCGGTCGGTAGGATCGCCTGCCTTCAGATAGACGGTATCGCCCGTAGCCACATCCAGCACGCCCACTGTCACAACGTGTGACGTCTGTCCAGCCATCGGATACTTCTCGGGAGCAGGCGTGGCACACACGTGAGTGGTGTCGTCGAGTTCGGGAACAGTGATCAGGGGATAGTCGGTCACCATGCTCTGGTCCATACGGTAGAATGCCAAGCGCGTTCCCTGCGGATTCCAGAAGAGGCCGCCCTCGATGCCAAACTCGTTGCGGTGCACACTCTGGCCATAGACAATGTCACGCGAGCCATCACTGGTCACCTGGCGCGTGGTGCCATTGCCATCGATGACATACAGATTATCGTCCTTGACATAGGCTGTCGCACGGCTGGCAGCACTCCACTGCTCGGCCTGCGTCTCACCCAGCGACGGCTGGCTCCATTCCACCTTGCCAGTCTTGATATTGACCAGGCTGCGGCCCTGGTTCATGGCCATCGCCAGCGGCTTGTCGGCATAGGGAAAAGACGTTACCATGCCGATGCTTTGCGACTCATCATCGAGTCGGCCACCCTTCTTATCGAGTTGGGTTACCGTAAACAGCAATTTCTCCTTGCCTGTGTTGGGGTTAACGCTCCAGCAACTGTCGTGGCGGCTTGAGTAGCGCACCAGTTGGTCACCCCACCAGGCAAGAGAGCGGCTCTTGGGTATCATGTTGCGATAATTGCTACCGCCAAAGTTCAGATCCTCAAGCGTGAACTGCTTCTGAGCCATCGAGGGCATCGTCACCAGCGCCATCAGCGCCAGCGCCAAGCCGTGTAGTCTGTTCATTTTCATTGTCTATGCTAATATGTTTGGGTTAATCTTTATTTTAGTCGCAAAGGTATGCTTTTCTAGTGATATTTCAAAAGATTTCGTAATTTTGCCTCCATGAAAAAAGTCATTCTTTCCTTCGGCACTTTTCTGGCCATGATGGCCATGACGGGCTGCGACAGTAACTCGCGCGGCTTGGATTACCGTGTGACCTGCACACTCGACAACGGCATATCGCACGACAGCGCCACCCTGCTGGTCCTCGAGGAGGAATACGGCCGTCTCAGGGTCTGCGGCTCGCAGCGCTCCAGCGATGGCACATTCTCCTTCACAGGCCAGACCGACCATCCCAAGGCAGCCCTCATCCGCTGGGACAACGACTCCACACAGCAGCCCTTCTACTTTGTGCTCGAGCCTGGACACACCAGCATCACCATCAGGCCGGGCGCTTGGGACATCACCGGCAGTCCGCAAAACAGTGCTTATCTGCATTACATCAACCTGCGCAACGGCATCATGGACGCACGCATCGCCACCTGGCAGGAATACCTCAATATGTCGGCCGACTCGTCGCTCAAGCGCGACGATGAGGTGCGCATGGTGCGGCAGGATAGCCTGCTCAGCGACTCTCTGCAACGGCTCACCGTGGACCACATCAACCGCAACGACGCCGTGGGACGCATTATCCGCGAGCGATATGGCCATCAACTCGACCAGGAGCACAAGAGGCTATTGAAGTAGTAGTAGCACCACCACCTCAACACGCCGAGGGCACCTGGTCTCACATCCCCTCCTCAAAAGAATCAACCCCGCTGACAATATTGCATGTCAGCGGGGCGATTTGTTTTGTGATTAACCGTTTCGTGCGATTAACCCTTCGGTCAGAAAATTACTTCTTAACGATGAGTTCGCAGATCGAAACGCGGTTCCAACTGAGTTCCTGGAACATGTCGGTCTCACCACAACCCTGAGCATTGATGCGGCTAGCATCAATCTTGTACTTGTTGATGAGCATGTTCTTAACAGCCTCGGCACGGCCATTGGCCAGACGGATGTTGTTGTCCTTGGGACCCTCGGGAGAAGCATAACCCTTGATGTCAACAGTAGCGGAGGGGTTGTTCTTCAGGTACATGGCTACACGCTCAACATTGGGCTGCTGATCAGCGGTGATGTTGGTCTTGTTAACCTTGAAGTGAACGAGCACGTTCATGTACTGAGCGCTCTTGTCTACAACCTCGGTCTTGGGCTGAGCCTTGCGGGCAGCATCCAGATCGCGCTGCAACTGAGCGTTGCGAGCGTTTGCGGCATCCAGGTCACCCTGCAGACCGTTCAACTGGTTGCGAAGACCATTGATCTGACCATTGAGAGCATCAATGTCACTCTGGCTGTACTTGTAGGGGCAGAAGGTGATGTAGCGCTCGCCGTTGCTACCCTTGAAGTGGTAAGTCAGACCAGCCTCAAGTTCTACGGCAGCGTGGTTTGCGTTCATCTGGCTCTTGCCATTGCGGGGCTCACCTTCCCAAGTGGCGCGGGCGTTGGTGTTGTAACGATAAGGCATCATCACGTCACCGTTCATGTCCCAAACCACGGCGGGCTTCAGGCTGAAGGTCCAAGCACGGTTCTCACCGAAGTTGAAGTTCAGGTTTGCACCAGCCTTGGTGTACCAACTGTTGTAGTCGTTGCCATAAACGTTGGCCGACTCAGTGCGGTGGTAAGCGTGGAGCCAACCAGCACCCATAACGCCTTCGAGTTCAAATGCGCGGGGCTTGCCCTTGTAACCGCCGAAGAGGTTCGACAGATTAACGGTTCCGAACATACCTACCAACTGGTGGTCGATGATATTCGGGCTCTTGGGACCCCAGTAATTGGGCTCCTTCTCCCAACTGGTGGTATTGATTGTAGCCTCGCCTTCAACGCCCAAGCCAAAGACCGGGGTCAGTTGCTTGCGGATCTCCATACCGAAGATGCCACGAGCGCTGGGCCAGAATGCATAACCCTGGAAGGGCATGATTGCACCACCCTTCAAGGTTACCGACCAGTTGTCAAAGAACTTGTTCTGCTCCAGAGACTGAGCCTGAGCAGCAAAAACACCCATCAGAAGGGCTAAAGTCAAGATAATCTTTTTCATTTCAAAATAATTTATTAAACACTATTATAATTGTTAGTAATTATCAGGCGATATTTTCGGCAAAAGTAATACAATTTTCTAATACAGCCAAAAATTAACATTCATTAAGGAACCGAAAACGGCCAAATCGCCCATTTTAAGCCGAATTTGGAACATTTTCCCCTCAAAAATGTCTTTTTTTAAAATAGCGGCATCACATCACGATGGCCTTAACCACGGCGTTGACATCGGCCACATTCACCTCGCCATCACCATCGACATCGGCCCTGGCGACGGTCTCCGGATCGTGATTCAGACCCAATATCACGCCGATGATCGCATTGATGTCGGCTATGGTCACCTCGCCGTCTTGGTTGACGTCGGTCTTGATGGTAGAGGTGATGACAATCTTGCGCACCGCGCCACAACTGTTTACATCAGCCTTCCAGGCGGCAAACCGCAGCCTGGCCGCAGTTAACCGCCTGGGAGACGTTATCGTCAGATCTATCAGATTGGTTCTTGATACGCTGCTGAGCGCACAGGTTGTCGAGTCGACTACGCTGCCATCTCCGTCGAGCAGAGCAGCCGTTAGCGACACCTTGTTCACATCAAAGCCCTCATCCTGCCACTGCTTAGTGATCCACGTCACGTGCATGTCGATCGATTCGCCTGCGCTACACGCAAACTGGGGTGACGTCAATGTCTGCTGCAGGCCCACGCTGGTCACATACAGTGTGATGCGGTCTGCCAGAATGGTCTCGCTATTCAGTTCAACGCCTGGGTTGTTATATACCCAATCGGCATACGAGGCCGACGAGAATTGCGGCATCTGAGCACGCGATAACTGCGGCAGCAACAGGCACCCGATCGCTAGTAACAATAACTGTTTCATACTTACCATGATTGACTTTGTGCATTATTAATCGGTACAAAGATATTCAATCTAAGCCGAAACCGCCGCTACTGCGAGCGTATTTTTTTAAGGGGCTATCGCTACAGCATCACTTGAGCAGCCCTATCGAGCGCTTCAGGAATCGGTCCAAGCCCTCCCCCTTGAGCATGCCATTGCCCAGCAGGGCGATGTCGATGAGTTGGTGCACCCGGCTGTCGCCTGCGGCATAGGCCGTCACCAGATTCTCCTTCTGCTTGCGCAACTCGTCAAGGTGCTTCTCGCTGGCCTCGAGGTCTTTTTTCTTATCCTCGGGCACGCCCTTGTTGTCCTTGTCGAGGTCTCGGATGGCGTTGACCACGTTCTGGGTGGCCGTGATGTCTTCGTTAACGGGCTTGAGTTCGGCTTCGAGGGCCTTTTCGGCCTCCTCAACGACCTTCTGGATAAGCGGATGCTTGGTATTGAGAACCATGCCATACATGTCGGGCATCTCGCCATAGAAACTCATACCTGGCTGGAAGCGGGCCATGTCCTTCATGCGGCGCATATACTCGGCCTGCGTGATGACTACGGGCTTGTCGTCAGCGGCCATGGCGGCAAAACTAACCATAAACTCGGCCTTCTCCACAGCGGGAATCTGCGATTTGAACAGCGTCTGTGCGATTTCCTGCTGCTCGAGTGTGAACTGAGGTTTCTCTTCTTCCTGCTTGCGGATCAAGTTGTCGAGCACGTCACTGTCCACGCGCACAAAGCGCATCTTGTCCTGTTTCTGCTCCAGCATGCCCACAAAGGGGACATCCAGTTCGCCATTCATCACGAGCACGTCATAACCCTTGTCGGTCGCTGCCTTGATATAGGGGTACTGTGCCTCCTTGTCAGTGGCATAGAGGCAGATCAGGTTGCCGTCCTTGTCGGTCTGCTCGCCCTCGACGAGTTTGCGGTAATCATCAATCTTGAAGTGCTTCCCGTCAACATTCTCGAGCAGGGCAAACTTCAAGCCCGACTCACAGAATTTCTCATCGCTCAGCATGCCATATTCGATAAAGATCTTGATATCATTCCATTTCTTCTCAAACTCCTGGGGCTGGTTCTTGGCGATTTCCTCCAGACGAGAAGCGACCTTCTTGGTAATATAGGTCGAGATCTTCTTCACAGCACGATCGCTCTGCAGATAACTGCGAGACACGTTCAGCGGGATGTCGGGACTGTCGATCACACCTTGCAAGAGCATCAGCCAGTCGGGCACAACACCCTCTACACTATCCGTCACATACACCTGGTTGCAATACAACTGGATGCGATCTTTGCGGATGTCCAGATTGTTCTTGATCTTCGGGAAATACAGGATACCCGTCAGCGTGAAGGGATAGTCCACGTTGAGGTGAATCCAGAACAGGGGATCGTCCTGCATCGGCTCGATGGCGTGGTAGAACTTCAGGTAATCCTCGTCCTTGAGGTCGGCGGGCATACGTGACCACAGGGGCTCCACATCATTGATGACCTTGTCCTTGTCGGTATCCTGGTACTTGCCGTCTTTCCATTCCTGCTCTTTGCCGAAGATGATGGGCACGGGCAGGAAGCGGCAATACTTCTTCAGCAGCCCCTCGATGCGGCCGTTTTCCAGAAATTCCTTCTCATCGTCATCGATGGTGAGGATGATGTCGGTGCCACGCTCGGCCTTGTCACAATCCTCCATCTCAAATTCGGGTGAACCGTCACAGGTCCACTTCACAGCCTTGGCACCTTCCTGCCAACTCAACGTGCGTATCTCCACCTTCTTGGCCACCATAAATGCCGAGTAGAAGCCCAAGCCAAAGTGGCCGATAATGGCATTGGCGGTATCTTTGTATTTCTCAAGGAACTCCTCGGCTCCCGAGAAGGCAATCTGGTTGATATACTTGTCTATCTCCTCGGCTGTCATGCCGATGCCACTGTCGCTCACCGTCAGCGTGCCAGCCTCCTTGTCCACGGCAACCGTCACACGCAGTCCCTCGGTCGAGCCCTTATACTCGCCCGCTCCCGAGAGGGTTTTCAACTTCTGCGTCGCATCCACGGCATTGCTCACCAGTTCGCGCAGAAATATCTCATGATCACTATACAAAAACTTCTTGATAACGGGGAAGATATTGTTTGTCGTTACCCCAATTGTTCCTTTTGGCATAATGTATGTTAGTTTATTAGTTGTTAGTTTCTATTTGTTTAAGGCGGAGGGAGGCCACTGCATCACTCCTCCTCAAATAGCATGCCATTATATAATGAGGTGACAAATAGTCACCCCATCCTGCCCCTCCAGTCAGCCCGTCCCCTCCAGCCCGTCCGTCCCCTCCAGTCAGTCCAGCCCGTCCAGTCAGTCCAGCCCGTCCAGTCAGTCCAGCCCGTCCAGCCCCGTCCAGTCCGTCCAGCCCCGTCCAGTCAGTCCAGTCAGTCCAGCCCCGTCCAGTCAGTCCAGTCCGTCCAGTCCGTCCAGCCCGTCCAGCCCGTCCAGCCCGTCCAGCCCGTCCAGTCAGTCCAGTCCGTCCAGTCCGTCCAGCCCCTCCAGCCCATCCAGTTCCCGCCCTGGTGGTCCATGAGGGTGTGTCATAATTCAGTTATGGCTCACCCTCTTTGCAAATCAACCGCCTGAGAATGCGATATTTTTCAGGCGGCTGTATTTTCTGTGTTTTGCC
>ONQS01000024.1 GCA_900320055.1 uncultured Prevotellaceae bacterium | reverse complement strand
TTTTTCGGTGATTTATTGTTCAAGAGTAACTGAAACTCGTCTTGCGACTATCATGCTTGCGACGTTCGTCTATTATTCTACTCCGTTTCATCTCTGCAAAAATTTAAGTCTCCTATAATCTCTTTATCCACCCAAAGCGATAATGACGAAAAAACACAAAATAATGTAGAGGCAGCATATTATCAAAAAGCCCAAGAAGCAAGACTTTAAGATAATCATCTTTTTTCTCTCTTTTTTTACTTGTTCATTATCAGACATAACTTCAAGATAAATTATATTGCGGATTACAAAGGTAGCAAAAATCTTGGCAATGATATAGCAGTTGTACCAACCCCTGCGGGGCTAATGCTAATTATGCTAATTTAACTAATTGATTGCGAATTTATTATCCTTTATTAATTAGAACCATCAATAAACGCTCATGTTGCATTAAAGGCGATTTATTTAAAAAAATTTTTATCTTTTGACATGGCCATCATTTTTTTTTAATCGGTGATTCTGATCAATGGTTCTCGCTCGGCAATGCTCATTCAGGCATGGCATTGCGCTTATCTCATCGCGCCTGCCACCTCGTCGGCACGATGCTTGCGGGTGAAGCCGCATTTGATGCCAAGCAATTATTTTGAAAAACCAATAAGAAAATTGGTGTTTTCTTAGAGTTTTATTATCTTTGCCAGTTAAAGATTAGAAATTAAACCTGAGGGGCGCGCTGCGTCTCCACTAAATCACTCAAACCACTATGATAGAGAACGAGAACATACCCATTCCAGTGGAGTATCAGGACATCTGCCCGATTCCTGACAAGGATTTTCAGACCGCGATGACCATTCTGGTACAAGAGCCCGGTTTCCAGAACATCGTGAGCATGGCATTGCCCAACTACAAGTATTCGGAATTTAAGCATGTGCTGCTGGGTATCAACTCCAAGCATGAGTTCCAGGTCAAGGTGATGAAACCCTTCTTGGAAGGCTTGATGGCCAAGACCGGCACGTCGCTGACCACGAGCGGCACCGAGAATCTGGACAAGGAAATGCCCTACACCTTTGTCACCAACCACCGCGACATCGTGCTCGACTCGGCACAACTGAGTTACCTGCTCATCAAGGGTGGCCGTGACGCCTGTGAGATTGCCATCGGCAATAACCTGCTCATCTATGACTGGATTACCAAACTCGTGCGCATGAACAAGAGTTTTATCGTGAAGCGCAATCTGGGCCGCATCCAGACACTGACCGCCGCCGTGCAATTGTCGGGCTATATGCACTTTGCCGTCGAGCAGAAGCGTGCATCGCTGTGGATTGCCCAGCGCGAGGGCCGTTGCAAGGACAGCAACGACCGCACCCAGGAGAGCCTGGTGAAGATGCTGGCCTATGGCAACCGCGACAAGTCGTTTATCGAGAGCCTCAAGGAACTGAACATCGCCCCCATCTCGATCAGTTATGAGTATGATCCCAACGACTACCTCAAGGCTAAGGAATTCCTCTGCAAGAGCAAGAATCCCAACTGGCGCAAAGCCCCCGAGGATGACCTCATCAGCATGAAGACCGGCATCATCGGCCACAAGGGCGAGGTGCACTATGCCTTCACGCCCTGCATCAACGAGGAACTGGACAATATCCCCGAGGGTCTGGACAAGTTTCTGGAGGTGGACCGCGTGTGCGCTATCATCGACCATGCCATCCATCAGAACTACAAGATCTTCAAGACCAACTACATCGCCCACGACATCCTGTTCGACGACAAGCACTTTGCCGACAAATACACTCAAGAGGAGCGTGAGGCATTTGAGCACTACCTCTCGAGCCAAATCGACAAGACCGAGGGCATCAAGTTGAGCGAGGCAGACCGCTTCTACATGTACAACAAGATGTTGCAGATGTACAGCAACCCGCTGAGCAACTACCTCGAGGCCACGAAGTGATTAGTTGTGTAGTTGTTAGTTGTGTAGTTGTTAGTTGTGTAGTTGTTAGTTGTATAGTTGTTAGTTGTGTAGTTGTATAGTTATTAGTTATCACTAAGAACTAAAAACTAAGAACTAAGAACTAAGAACTAAAAACTAAAAACTAAAAACCATTCAGGTATGAAGATACACTGGCTATGGCTCATCATCATGGCGGTGCTATGCATCGCCATCGATGTATACATCTGCCGTCGCTTGAACCGCAACGGATACCGCTGGGCTATGGTGATGAACGCCGTGCTCGCACTGGTGTCGGCGGGGCTGGTCATCGCCATCGGCGTGCTGCCCATGTCGAGTGCGGCGATGCCTAACGGCACGTTTGTGGCCTGCCAGTATATGCTCTATACTTTTTTTGCCATCTTGGCACCCAAGTCACTAGGCATGGCAGTGTATGGCATCGGGCGATGGCTCAAACGCCGCTGGGCTGCCCTGGCAGCATTTGTTGTTGCGGCGCTGGTGTTTGGCATCATGTGGTGGGGCGCCATCGTCACTCCCGGCACCCTAGAGGTAAAGGAAGTGGTGCTGGAATTTGACCGGCTCCCCCAAGCCTTCGACGGCTACCGCATCGTACAGTGGAGCGACGCCCACTTGGGCACCTACAACGGCCGCACGGCCATCGTCGAGAAGCAGATCAACGCCATCAACGCGCTCGATGCCGACATGATCTGTTTCACCGGCGACCTTGTGAGCCGCGAGACCATCGAAGCCCTGCCCTACCGCGACCTGCTGTCGAGGCTGCATGCGCGCGACGGCGTTTTCTCGGTACTGGGCAATCACGACTATGACGACTACGTGACATGGGACGACGAGCGCGCCAAACTCGATGACCGGAAAGCGCTGTGTGACCTGCAAAACGCCGTCGGTTGGCGGTTGCTCAACGATGATTATGCGCTGATCAGGCGCGGTAACGAGCAGATTGTGCTCATCGGGACCGAGAATTTCGGAGACCGCCCCGGAGAGAAGCAGGGCAATCTGGCCAAGGCCTATCCGGGTCTGCGAGACAGCAACTTCAAGATACAATTACAGCACAATCCCTATGCATGGCGAGCCAACACGCTCACCAACAGCAACATCGACCTGATGCTCGCTGGGCACACCCATGCCTGGCAGTTGATGATCAAAATCGGTAACTGGCGCTGGTCGCCGGCTTCGATCCGCTATCCGGAATGGGGCGGCGCCTACAACGAGGGCAGCCGCTGGCTCTACGTCAACATCGGCACAGGCATGGTGGGGCCACCCATGCGCATCGGTGCCACGCCCGAGATCACAGTCATCACCCTCAAGCAAAAGAAGTAATCCTTCCTCCCAATTCATCCAGTTAATCCACAATATCCAGTTATGGCAACACAATTATCCACGCTCATCTCCCAAGAACTCAATATCCCCATCAATCAGGTGGCTGGCACCGTCAGCCTGCTTGACGATGGAGCAACCATCCCGTTTATCAGCCGTTACCGCAAAGAGGCAACCGGCAATCTGGACGAACTGTCTATCCAGACCATCGACCAGCGGCTGCGCTACTATCGGGAACTGGAAAAACGGCGTGCCACCATCCTCAAGACCATCGAAGCGCAAGATAAACTCACGCCAGAACTGGCCGAACGCATCAACAACTGCTGGGACGCCACCACGCTCGAGGATATCTACCTGCCCTATAAGCCCAAGCGCAAGACACGCGCCGAGGCCGCACGCCAGTTGGGACTGGAGCCGCTGGCCAAGATCATCATGTCGCAGCGTGGCGGTGACATCGAGCAGAGGGCTCGCAAGTTTGTCGACGGCGACAAGGTGCCCGACACCGATGCCGCCATCGCCGGCGCCCAAGACATCATTGCCGAATGGGTCAGCGAGAACGAGGCCGTGCGTGGGGCCGTCAGACGAGGCTTCAAGTATGACGCCCGACTGGTGTCACACTTTGTCAAGGGCAAGGAGATTGAGGGCCGCAACTATGAGAACTACTATGAGTTCTCGATGCCCCTCAAGCGCATCTCTTCCCACCAGTTGCTGGCCATACGCCGCGGCGAGAAAGAGGGATTTCTGAAAGTCGGCATTGAGATCAACGACGACCGCACGCTCGATAACATCGCGCGCATCGTGGTCAAGGGCAACAGCGAGTCGTCACAACTGGTCGAGGAGGCCGCCGAAGATGGCTTCAAGCGCCTGGTGAAGCCCTCGATCGAGACCGAGTTTGCCGCAGCAGCCAAGCAGAAGGCCGACGACGAGGCCATCGAGACGTTTGCACAGAACGTGCGCCAGTTGCTGTTTGCTCCCCCCTTGGGCCACAAGCGCGTGCTGGCCGTTGATCCGGGCTTCCGAACGGGCTGTAAGATCGTGTGTCTGGACGAACAGGGCAACCTGCTCTATCATGACGTCATCTATCCCACTCCACCGCATAACGACGTGGAGGGCGCGACCAAAAAGATACACTCCCTCACCGAGGCCTACAAGATCGATGCCATCGCCCTGGGCAACGGCACCGCAAGCCGCGAGACCGAACGCTTCCTGAAGCGGATACGCTACCGCCGGCCCATCGACGTGTTTGTCGTAAGCGAGAACGGCGCCTCCATCTACAGCGCCAGCAAGATCGCCCGTGACGAGTTCCCCGACAAGGATGTGACCGTGCGCGGAGCAGTCTCCATCGGGCGCCGCCTGCTCGACCCGCTGGCCGAACTGGTGAAGATTGACCCCAAGTCCATCGGCGTGGGACAGTATCAGCACGATGTGGACCAAACCCGCCTCAAAGAGGCCCTGGACTTCACCGTGCAGAGTTGCGTCAACAGTGTGGGCGTGAACGTCAACACCGCCTCCAAGGAACTCCTCACCTATATCGCCGGCCTGGGACCCACCCTTGCCCAGAACATCGTCGATTACCGTGCCGCCCACGGCCACTTCACATCGCGCCAAGAATTGCTCAACGTGCCCAAACTGGGACCCAAAACGTTTGAGCAGGCAGCCGGCTTTCTGCGCGTCCCCGAGAGTGATAATCCTCTGGACAACAGCGCTGTTCACCCCGAACGCTATGCCCTTGTCAAGCGTATGGCCAAAGACTGCGGGTGCAGCATCGCCGATCTGATCAAGGACAAGGCCCAGCGAGACAAAATCGACCAGAGGCGTTACCTCGCAAAGGATGTGGGCGAGCCCACCTTGCGCGACATCATGGCCGAACTGGAGAAACCCGGCCGCGACCCGCGTTCGACCGTGCAGGTATGGGAATTTGACGATAGCGTCAACGACATCAAGGACCTGCGCGAGGGCATGGAATTGAACGGCATCGTCACCAACGTGACCCAGTTTGGCGCCTTTGTTGACCTGGGCATCCACAAGGACGGCCTCGTGCACGTCTCCCAGATGCCCCAGCGCGGCTTGCCTCCAGCCCGTCAGGTCCACGTCCACCAGCACGTGCGAGTCGCCGTCACCGGCATCGACATGGAACGCGGCCGCATCGCCCTCACCATGCGCGGCATCGACCAGCCCAAGTAAAGCAACGCCCCCTTTGCCCCACCGCGACAAGATTACCTGTGACTCGGCTATGCCCCCGCGCGACCTGTCCCGTGGACGGCGCGACAAGATCCCCTGTGACTCGGCTATGCCCCCGCGCGACCTGTCCCGTGGACGGCGCGGCAAGATCCCCTGTGACTCGGCTATGCCCCCGCGCGACCTGTCCCGTGGACGGCGGCTATGCCGCCGTAATACCGCCAAGCCACCCCTAGCCTACAATAAGAAAAATGAACATTTCTATTTGGAAATTAGACAATTTCTATCTAATTTTACATTGAAAATGCGGAGTTGCACTCCCGATTTTCATGGTTTTACCTGATATATTGAACCAACACAATTCAATCAAAAACGATAGAATAATGGAGAAGAAAGAGAAACAACCATTGAGTGTGGGCATGAAACTGTGCCGAGTGATTGGCGTCGTGCTGGTGTGCGCAGCCATCGGATATCTGATCTGGAGCGGTGATTTTGACCACAAGGGCATTGTGGGCTACGTGGACGACTTCATGCTATTTATGGCAGCCTATACCTTTGCCCGCGGCAGTTTTCTGCGCCCTGAACGGCGCTACATACGCCGTCAACTCTACATGCTCTCGTCACTGTTTGCCCTGTTGGCCTTGTGCTGGGTAATCATGCTGGCATTCATCAAGTAGTGGCGCACCGGCAAGTCATACAGGCGCAGACACGCCCACGCCAGAGCAAGGCACAGGCGTCCAGTCGAAGCATTCAAACACATGATACACAATAACAAGCAGGGCTGCGACGCCGCGCAGCCCGTCTAGGATGTCATAATGTGGTTTGGACCGGAATTGCCGCATGGCCACCATCACACGGGAACGACCAGCATCGGTGTGTCGGTCTGGAACAGCACGCGGTGGGCGATGCTGGGGTTAAACAGGCGTGAGAAGATGCTGGACTTCTTGTTAGGAATGGCGATGAGTTGGATGCTCTCATCCTTGATGAACTGTGCTACATTGTCCACAAACGACTTGGTGGCAATGCGTTTGGTCTTGAACACGCACTCGGGATAATGCTCTCGGCAGTACTGCGCCAACTGCTGCAGCGACTGGTCAACCAAGCGGCGGTCCTTCTTATCGACCACAGGAATGATGGTGACTTCCACACCCCGCATATTGAACAGGCGGGCAAAGCGGTCAAACGAGATCATGTCCTGCTGGATCAGGTTGGAGAAGAACACCACCCGAGTAATATCTGCCAGGCCCACATCGGGCATGCCGATGGGGACGGTAAAGATCGGGAACTTGCAGGCATCCATCACCTCGCCCGCAACACTGCCGATGAGGTTCTGACGACGACGGTTGGTGCCGCTAGTGCCCATGACAATGAGAGACACATCATACTTCTGGGCATAATGCAGAATCTGCTCCTCGGGGATACCCTCACTCACCTTGGCATCAATCTTCACCTTGGGCAACTCGCCGGCAGCAATCTTGTCCTGCAGCATCTGCTTGAAGTCCTCCATGCGCTGGAGGGCATTCTTCCGAATGTTCTTGAAATCATCCTCAGGACTCTCGTAGCGGTCGCTGCCAAAGGGCAACGACATCGTGTGGCGCTCATTGATGTAACTGTGCAACAACACCACGCGGCCCCGGCTGCGACGGGCATATTCCATGCCCAACTTCACCGACTTGAGGGAGTATTTGCCAAAATCAACAGGCAGCAGCACGCAGCGCTGGTCGCTGGTGGTCGTCTCTGGCGACTCGATAATCTGCAACGCCTGTGGCAGGTCACGCTCACGGATGCGCACACGCACACCCGAGGCCAACACCTTCTCGTCGAGGTTCACGTTGTGCAACTTCACCTCGATACCCTCTTCCTCAAGGGTGTTCTTCAGTTCCACAGCGCGGTCAAACGTGTGGATGGCGACAGTGATCAGCCGATTCGGGTCGTTGTTGTTCTTGTTACAGTCCATAGTCGTGGAGAGTTGATTGATTAGGCTTCTTTTTCAAGAATTTCGAGCGCCATATTCAATATCTGGGGATCGTCAAGCACCACGAGCCCGCCGTCGGGACCAGGCTCCAGATGGAAACCCATATTCGTCCCGAACTCATAATTTGACCCGCCAAAGTAGTTGCGCACCGACTGAACCGGCAGGTTGAGTTTGTCGGCGATATCATGGATGGAGCCTTCGGGCAGACGATTTTTGATCCGCCGCAGTTCATTAAAAGTGATGGTTCTCGACATAGGCTTTATTGAATATCAAATACAGTATATAGTTAATTTCCACAAAAATACGGCTTTTTCATCAATACACAAAATAATTCGGCAACAAAATCGGCAAACCCATCCAAAATGCTGAACCGAAGCCAGTCAACGAATCGGACTCTCATCCAAGGAACACCTAAAAAAGCCACCATGATGACGTTTCTGCAGGGCAAAAAGCCGCTTTGCCCTTAGGCGACAAGCCATATCACAATACTTGGATGACGGCGGCTATGAAAAGGCCGATGACGGTGGCACCGAAGGCCGAGGCCATCATCACGGCTTCGGGGCGGGAGTAGTGGCCTTGAGGGAGACGCCAGCGGCGCTCAATCCAGCGCATCAACCGCCATACCAGCCATCCCACAAAAACGCCCACAACCATACCGCCCAAGATATCGCCAGGGTAATGCACACCCAGATAGACCCTGCTGTAACACTGCATCAGTGTCCACAGCAGCAGGCAGGCTCCCACCATGCGCTGACGGGTCACCAGGGTTATGAGTGTCGTGAGGGCAAAGAAATTGGCTGCATGACTCGACACGAAGCCATAGGGTCCCCCACGATATCCGGCCACGACATGCACGGCATCTTGCAGAGCGGGGTCATGAGTGGGACGCAGACGCTCTACCAGATGCTTGATCAAGCCCGATGACAACTGGTCGGCCAGCAGAATAGACAGCGCAAGCATCGCCAGTAGCAGCAAGGCATGGTGACGACGCTGCCGCATGAGCATCCACGCCAGTGCCAACAGCATCAGCAGCGACGACCACTTGGCCGACACCATCCACCATAGCGTATCCTGCAGCGGGCTGTAAAGGCCGTTCACCGCCAGCAAGGCACTCGCATCCATATCCATCAGATAGTCTAGCATGTCCGCTTGAGATAACTAACAACTAAAGACTAAGACTAACAACTATATAATCTCCACATCCTTAGCGATGATCCAAGCCCTGTGGCCACCCGCTGTAGACACCTGCAGCCACTTGCCGCTTGACTTGTCAACGATAGAGTCGACAATCTCGACCCGGGTGCCCTGCTGCAACTCAAAGGCCTCTTCCTGCTTGTCTCTAGGCGCTCGAGGAGCCGTGCTCAATGTCACTTGCTGCGGCATGATGATGGCGCCTTTGCCACTGGTGGCCTTGTGATAGACATGGAAGGCCGCCAGATTGGCCAGTATGCTCACCACTATCAGCACCGCGCCGCCAAAGAAGCCGATCTTGCGCATCATCACATTGTCGAGAAACAGATAGGCTGCCACCGCAGCCAGAAACAGCAAGAACGTGGCTATGGCAATCACGGCCCACGCATTGCTCGACAGCCGGCTCACCGTCTGGTCTACCCAATTGCTGAACCACGAGTCGCCCGCATCGTCGGGCAACTGCATCTTGCTGCGCACAAATTCCAGGTTGAACCTAGCATCGTCGTTCGATGGGTCAAGCAGCAGGGCGCGCTCATAGTAGAGTACGGCATGCACATTATCCTTGAGGCGATAATACGTGTCACCGATGTTGCAATACAGGGCCGACGACACACCCGTTTGCTTGGCCTCCTGCAAGTAGAGTTTCAGTGCCTCGTTATAGAGTTCCTGCTTATAGGCCTGGTTGGCCCTATCGATACCTGTGCCGGCAGCCATGACAGGGAGTGCCAGCAGCGTTAACAGGATGGTAATGATGACTTGTTTCATGACTGCACGGTAGTTTTGACGCGTTTAACACTTTCCAATCGGTCGATGATGCCTGCGGCCTCGTCGAGCACGGCATTCATGTCGCCCGAAGCCAGTTCGGGAGCATACTGGGCAAACTCACACTTGTCGATGAGATCGATTGAGGCTTTGCGCAGCGGCTCGTCGACGCCATACTGCTCGAGTTCGGCATTGATGTTATCCTTGCTCAACTCGCTCACCGGGATGGACAACTTGTCGCTCATGTATCCCCACAGGGCATTGAGCATCTCGGCATAGAAACCGCCCCGATCGCCACGGGCAGCCAGACCGCGTGCGGTCTTGAGACGGCGCTGAGCCACCTTGCTGGCGCGCTTAGAACGCATGCGGCGCACATCGGCCCGTTCCTTCAGTTGCTTGCGATAGTACAGCAGCAGGGCTGCCAGAGCCACGAGCGGCAACAGGAACCACAGCCAATAGCCCCAGGAGTCGACCAGGTAGCCATGCGACGGCTTCAGTCCCAGATCACCACTCTTGATGGGACGGATGTCCATATTCTTCATGCGGTAGTGGTTACTCGGTTGTCCCTCACCCTTGGCAACGGAAAGGTGACGTGCGGGAACCGTCACTGTCACATACTTGCCAGCCTCGGGGTCGAAATAGGAAAACTCACCGGCCGGGATATCAAACTCGCCCGCAAACTGAGGGATAAACGTGTAGTCCATCACCACCTTACCACTCATGTCGCCGGAGCCATCATTGACCTGGGCGTCAGTCTTGGGATCGTACACATCAAACTGCTCAGGGAACTTCACCTCCGGAGCCTTGATATACTTGATGTTGCCCGTGCCGCTGATCACATAGCGGTAGATGGCTGCACTATAGGATTTGAGGCCTGTGGCTGGCTTGAGGTCGGTGGTGACATTGAATCGGCCCACAGCGCCCGTAAACGATGCCGGCTTGGGCTCAGGCAAGGGCAGGATGTTGACCGTAGCCTTGTTGCTGGTCACCCTCAGGTTCTTCTCGACGGGGTTAGAGATGGTGCCGAAGATGCTGCGGAATGTATCAAACTGCACCACGCTCACGTCATAGTTGCCCGAGGTGATGGTCAACTTGCCACTCTGCTGCGGATAGAGTATGCACTGCTTGAGAATCGCGGTCATATAGCGCTCGCCATTGAGGGTCTCCACCTTGTTCAGGCTGGGCTGAACAGGAATTTCCTCGATCAGGAAGCCATCAAACGACGGCTGTATCGTGGGCATGAACTGCGAAATCTGATACTTGGTGTATAACTTGATGGTGCATACCACAGCCTGCTGCTCATAGACTCGGGGCTTAGACATCTCGATACGCACAAACAAGTCCTTGCCGCTGACCGCCTTGTCCGCACTCTGCGTCATAGGGTCGCTATAGGGCGTGGGTGCACCAGGGGTGGTCTGCTGCTGCGATCGCTGGCTGGCATGGCTGCCCGACGGCAAGACATCGATGGAGAACGCTTTGGTTGCCATCCGCTTTCCGCCCACAACAATCGAAGCCGCGCCAACGTGGCACTTGCCCGTCGCCGTGGCCTTATAGATCATAGTGTACTCCTCCGAGGAACTGCTGCTTGACTTGCCATTGACCCACGACGAACTGTAACTGTGAGACACACTGGGGCCATAGATGAGTTTGGCGCCGCTCACCTCGGGGGGCGAAAAATTGCTGCCCTCCCCGTTGTTGAGCACAAACGTGACGTTAAACTTATTGCCCTCGACCACTTGACGCGGGGCCTCGACGGTAAATGTTGCCGCCTGTGCGACCATCACGGTCAAGAGCAGGATTGCTATGTTGATGATGCGTTTCATTGCCTCATTCTCGGATTATATGTTATATCTGAAAAACAGGGATGTTACCACTTCTTGTTGGTGCGCTGCCGCTCGTGGCGCTGCTGTTGAGCCTGCTGGGCATTGATGCGCTGCTGGGTGGCTCGCTCGCGGTCCTGCATGGCTTTGAGCACCTGCTCAGCATTCTGCTGACTCATGCCGCCTTGCTGCTGTTGCTGATTCTGCTTATCCTGATTCTGTTTGTTCTGGTCCTGATTCTGTTTGTTCTGATCCTTGTTCTGGTCTTGATTTTTGTCCTTGTTCTGATCTTGGTTTTTGTCCTTATCTTGATTTTTGTCTTGATTCTTGTCCTTATTCTTGTCCTTATTTTGGTTCTTGTCCTGTTGCTGCTTCTTGAGTTGGGCCAGGCGCAGATTGTGACGCGCCTGCTCGTCATCGGGACTACACCTCAAGGCATGCTTGTAAAATTCCACCGCCTGGTCATACTGCTGGCGACCATAAGCGATGTTGCCCAAGTCGTAACAGGCCTTGCCACGCAGTTGCTTGTCCTGAGCACCCTTTGCCAGATTGGTGAGGATGCCTTCGGCCTGCTTCATCGGGTTTTTGTCATCATCCTGCTGGGCGGTGACACTCCCCTGCCGCATGAGAGCCGTGGCTAAGTTGAACTGGGCCTTCTCACTCGACGGATTGGCCTGCAGGGCCTTGCGGTACTCGACCTCGGCCTCGGCATAGCGCTTCTTCTCATAGAGTTTGTTGCCATTGCGCAGGCAGACCCTCTCCCGCTTGGTCATCTTGCTCCCCTTGTCTGCCGCATGGGCAGGCACGGCGGTTCCCCAAGCGATCATGGCAACGAGCATCGCACAGAACAGCCTACTTGCGGTCGTCCTTATCATTTTTCTTGTCAGTATCATGGGTTGTGGTGGTTGTGGTTTCGTTTGTGTCCTTAGTAAAGAAATTATACCTCTTGAGCCACGGATTTTTGCGCTCGAGCAGCAACAACAGGCCCAGAAGCAGCAACAGAGCGATGGTGGCAAACACCGGGAACTGCTCGTCATGCTGCGTGTAGGTTATCGCGGCGAGATCACTCTTGGCCAATTTATCCAGCGTCTCTTGCAGGGTGGATACAGCATCCGGCGCCGTGCCCGAGATATAGACGCCAGTGCCGGCTTGAGCAATCTCCTGAGCCATCTTCTCGTTGAGATAGGTGGTCACGGGATTGCCGCTGTCGTCGGTGAGGTAACCGCCGTCGAGGGGGATGGGAGCACCCGTGGTGGAGCCGACACCTATCACGTCGACCTGGACGCCCATCTTGGCAGCCTGCCGGGCGGCTCCGATGGCATCATCCTCAAAATTCTCGCCATCGGTGATGATGATTATGGCCTTCTGCGACTTCTTACTCTGTGAGAAACCATTGAGGGCCAGATTGATGGCGGCTCCGATGGCAGTGCCTTGAGTCGGTGCCATATTGGTGCTGATGCCGTTCAGGAACAGTTTGGCCGATGCGGCATCTCCTGTCATGGGCATCTGCATATAGGCATTGCCCGCAAACACGATAAGACCCACCTTGTTGTTCTCCAAGCGGTCAACAAGTTTCTGCAGAATCATCTTGGAGCGCTGCAAGCGGCTCACGTCCTGGGGATTGTCGGTGCTGGATGCATTCATCGAGTTGGAGACGTCCACGGCGACCATCACCTCGATGCCGTGCACCTTAGAGGTCGTCTTGCTGGAGCCGGCCAGCGGGCGGGCGAGCACCACGATGACCATCGTGAGCAGCAAGAGTTCCAAGACGAGACGGATCCACGGCTTGTAACGCGACACCTCGGGCATCAATGGCTCGATCGAGGCGCGCTTGCCAAATCGCTCCAGCCTGCGGCGACGGTCGCGGCGATTCCACAGGAACAGCAGCACCAGAGCGGGCAGCAGCAGGAGCAGATAGAAATATTGCGGATGAGCAAAATTGATCATAATATCATTCAGTTTCTAATATCTTGTCCCTAGTTCTCAGCAATGCTTAATCATCAACCTAGGGGATGTGCCTCAAGGCGGTGTAATCCATCAGCAGGCTTAACAGCAACAAGCCCAGCAGCAACAACGCCCATGGCTCGTAATGATCCTCGGTGTGGGTGAAGCGCTGCACATCCATGTGGGTCTTCTCCAAGCGGTCGATCTCCTTGAAGACGCTCTGCAGCACGCTGCCCGATGTGGCGCGGAAATACTTACCGCCCGTGCTGGCAGCAATGTTCTTGAGGGTAGACTCATCGATGACGACAGGCATGCGCTGATACTGGATGTTGCCGGCATAGTCGATCGCGACAGGATACTCGGCCGTGCCGTTGCTGCCCACGCCGATGGTGTATATCTTGATGCCATATTTGCGGGCGATTTCAGCAGCGGTGTTAGGCGCCACCACGCCAGTGTTGTTTGAGCCGTCGGTGAGTAGGATGATGCTCTTGCTCTTGGCCTTACCGTCACGGATTCGGTTGATGGCGGTAGCGATACCGTCACCGATGGCGGTACCATCCTCGAGGGCTCCGATCTCGGTCTGCCCGATGGCGTTGACCAGCGTGGCATTGTCCATGGTCATAGGCACCTGGGTGAAACTCTCACCGGCAAACAGCACCAAGCCGATGTTGTCGTGGTCGCGCCCGCTGACAAAGCGTGTGGCCACTCGCTTGGCACATTCGAAACGATTGGGCGAAAAGTCCTTGGCGAGCATACTGGTGGACACGTCCAGAGCGATGACGATGTCGGTACCCTCCACATCGCTGGTCGACCAACTGTCCCGCATCTGAGGGCGGCACAGGATCACGACCAGACAGGCCAGGGCACACAATTTCAGGGCAAATGACAAGTGCTTGAGCCAGACTTTCCAACTCGTCCCCATTCCGTCAAAGGCACGGGTCGACGATACATTCATCTCGGGCTCGTTCTTGTCCTGGCTGTAGATATACCAGGCGATGAGCGGTATCAACAGCACGGGCAACAGCCACAGCCAACCGGGGTGAGCAAGATTCATCATTTCTCCACCTCCTTCTTCTCGGGTTGTTCTACGGGACGGGTAGCCTCGACAAAGTTGACGGCCCGCTGATAGGCGACCTCGTTGTCATCAGCCAGCGGACGCGCATTGGCAAACTTCACGATATCGGCGATCTCGAGAATCATCTCCAACTGCTCGTTCACCGCCCGAGTCTCTTTGTTCTCCTTGAGCGTGTCGATGATCTGCGACGAGGTCATCTCCACGGCATTGATTTGGAAGCGGCGATCGATATACACGCGCAGGATGTCGGTCAAGCCGGTGAAGTACTCCTTTTCCTGACCCTGCTGCCACAACTGGGCGGCCTTCAGGTTCTGCAGGTTGATCATCGCTTCCTCGTAGGCCGGCAGACGCTTCTTGGTGGGTTTGAGGGGGTTGATGCCTTGCTTGTAATACTTGCGGTAGGCCCAGATGCCGCCACCGATGAGCAACAGGCCCAGCAGCCACGCCCACCAGTAGTCGGGCAGCCAGTCAAACAGATTAAACGGCACGCCCTCGACAGGCTTGATGTCGTGAATATCCTGCATCTGGCTCACATCCACCGGCAGCACCTTTAGCGCCAACTGGTTGCAATAGGCCGTGTCGCCATTCACCACATAGGGGATAGGCTTGATGACCCACATGCCTGAGTCAAAACTCTGGATGATCAGGTCACGGTTGATCTGGATGCGGTTGTTGCCCAGGTCGGTCGTGTCGGCGGCAGGGCGTCCGGCAATCTCGATCATAGCGCTAAGCGTGTCGGACTGCTCGCCAGGGAAAAAGCCGCGTGCGTCCTTGTCCTGGGTGATTTCGAGATGCAGTGTGGTGGTTTTGCCCATGAGCAGTGTGGCGCTGTCCAGTTTTGCCTTGAACATCACATTACCCCCCCATGCGCTCAGCGCAGTCGACATGAGCACCACTGCAGCCATCACGATATGTCTCACATGTTGTGACATGATTCAGTTGCTAGTTGTTGGTTGTTAATTGTTGGTTGTACAGTTGTCAGTTGTGAGTTGTTAGTTGTTAGTTGTATAGTTGTTAGTTGTTAGTTGTGGAGTTGAACTAAGAACTAAAAACTAAGAACTAAAAACTAAAACCCTATCTGACTCCACGGTTCTGGAAGAGTCCCATCAGTGCCGACACATAGTCCTCGTCGGTTGCTACGCTGGCCAGGTCCACGTTACAACGCCGCAGTGTGCCATTGACCGCCTGCTGCTGATTGTACCACCAGCGGCTGTAGGCATCGCGCACACGCTTGCTGCCGGTGTTGACCCATCGCATCGTACCCCGCTCGGCATCGCGCACGCGCATCAGTCCCACATCGGGCAACTGCGCCTCACGCTTGTCATAGACCTGCACGGCAATGACGTCATGCTTGTGGTTGGCAATCGACAGCGACTTGCTGTAGTCATGCTCATCGATAAAGTCACTCACCACAAAGGTGGTGCACCGCTTCTTTAAGGCACTGGTCATATACTCCAGCACCATATTGATGTCGGTGCCCGTGTTCTCGGGCTGGAAGTCGAGCAATTCGCGGATAACCAGCAAGATGTGTTTGCGCCCCTTCTTGGGAGGGATAAATTTCTCTACCTTGTCGCTGAAGAAGATCACGCCCACCTTATCGTTGTTCTGGATGGCCGAGAAGGCGATGGTAGCCCCAATCTCGGCCATCATCTCGCGCTTAGCCACGCCCACGGCACCAAAGTCCTTGCTGCCGCTCACGTCCACGAGAAGCATCACCGTGAGTTCGCGTTCCTCCTCATAGACCTTCACATAGGGGCGGTTGTAGCGGGCTGTGACGTTCCAGTCGATGTCGCGCACATCGTCACCATACTGGTACTCGCGCACCTCGCTGAAGGTCATACCCCTGCCCTTGAAGGCCGAGTGGTACTCGCCGGCAAATATGTTCTGCGACAGGCCCTTGGTCTTGATTTCGATCTTACGGACCTTACGCAACAGTTCATTGGTATCCATTGATGGTTGTGAGTTGTTAGTCGTATCGTTCTTGGTTGTTAGTTGTGTAGTTGTGTAGTTGTGTAGTTGAACTAAAAACTAAGAACTAAGAACTAAAAACTAAAAACTAAAAACTAAAAAACTATTAGCCCCATCAGGGCACTGCGATCTTGTCCAGGATGTTGCTGATGATCTCGTCGCTGGTGATGTTGTTGGCCTCGGCCTCGTAGGTCAAGCCCAGACGGTGACGCATCACGTCGTGGCACACGGCACGCACGTCCTCGGGGATAACATAGCCGCGCCCACGCAGGAAGGCGTATGCCCTCGAGGCCAGAGCCATGTTGATCGACGCACGAGGCGATGCGCCAAACGAGATCATACTCTTCAAGTCATTCAGACCATAGTCGGCAGGGAAGCGGGTTGCAAACACGATGTCGACGATATACTTCTGGATCTTCTCGTCGATGTAGATCTGCTGCACCACCTTGCGCGTGTCGAGGATGTCGGCGGGGGTGACCAGCGGGCGCACCTGTGCCGGCTCGGCAGCGATGTTCATCTTGATGATCTCACTCTCCTCGCTCTTGCTCGGATAGCCGATGATGACCTTCATCAGGAAACGGTCCACCTGAGCCTCGGGCAACGGATAGGTACCCTCCTGCTCGATGGGGTTCTGTGTCGCCAGCACCAGGAAGGGCTCTTCCAGCCCGAAGGTCTGCTCACCGATGGTCACCTGACGCTCCTGCATGGCCTCGAGCAACGCGCTCTGCACCTTGGCGGGCGCACGGTTGATCTCATCGGCAAGGACAAAGTTGGCAAACACCGGACCCTTCTTCACCTCAAACTGCTCCTTCTTGATGCTGTAAATCATCGTGCCCACCACGTCGGCGGGAAGCAGGTCGGGCGTGAACTGGATGCGCGAGAACC
Organism: uncultured Prevotellaceae bacterium; assembly: GCA_900320055.1. GTDB lineage: Bacteria > Bacteroidota > Bacteroidia > Bacteroidales > Muribaculaceae > Sodaliphilus. The sequence goes on along the minus strand of ONQS01000024.1, from coordinate 19,326 downwards.
GGGCGTCGATGAGCGACGCCAGTGTGCTGATGGCCTTGGTCTTGGCCAAGCCCGGCACGCCCTCGAGCAGCACGTGCCCACCGGCCAGCAGCGCGATGAGCAGCGAGTCCACCAGATGTTTCTGGCCCACGATGGTCTGATCCATTCCCTGACGGATCATGTTCACAAAGTTGCTTCTGCTTGCAATCAGGTCATTCAACTCCCTGATATTGACTGTTTCTGCCATAATGTTAATATTGTTTTTTCTTTTATTGTCCTTTGTTTGGTCTTTTACAGGGTGCAAAAATACGGCATTCCCCCCAACTCACGTCTAAAAATCACGTTAATTTAACAAATATATTGTTAAAAATTTAACACGCCCAATACCCCTCACGCAAGCGGGCCCTCCCCCTGCCTCACCCGTTTTCCTGCCTGTTGCGTGTTCAATTTGACATTCACGGGCAAACGGAGGGGTGTGGCCGCGCCGCTATGAGTTTCTTGACATTACACCAACGCACCGACGGCCATCTCGACTGCAAATGAACTTTTTATTTTTCAAATGATTGAATTTCAGTGATTTGAAAACCGCGAAATGAAGTGCAAATATTTGCTGGATTCGGTAATTATCCGTAACTTTGCGAATCGAGGCATATCCGCATTGTTGAACGATATAACCGAGTACAGACAGATGAAACGGTTTCTTTTATCATTGATGATGGCCGCTTGCCTGGTGGGGAACATCGCCGCACAGGAGCAACTGGATTCGCTCTCCTATGCCATGGGCGATTACTCCACGCGCATCGTTCTGGACAGCAAGGATGAGAAGACCAAGCAGATAACGAGTGACCGCGAGGGGTTCATCCGGGGCTACAGTGACGGGGTGAGCCTTTTCCGCCAGGAGAGGGCTGCAGCCGGTTCCTACTATGAGGGGCAGCAGATGGGTCTTTTCTTTCTGATGAGCATCAACTGGGAGTCGCACGAGGATGACGATCAGCCTCCTCTGGACTGCCTGATTGAAGGCCTGCGCAAGGTGGCCGACAATACCGTTGTCCTTCCACGGGACACCATCGGTGCCCACCAGTTGCTGTTTGACCTTGACGATGAGGCCATGCTATCGATGGACGATGGAGACTCCTGCCGCGTCATGACGACGGCAGGCATCCTCTTTGGCCTTAGGGACTATCACTTGTTTCGACAAACCGACCGTGACCAGGGTGACTCCATTACGGTCGAGGAGCAACAGGCCTTCGCCGCCGGGATGGCCGACATACTAGAAAGGTCTGCCACTCCCATGACAGCCTATGACATGGGTCAATGTGCCGCAGCGTTCTTTTTCCCTGAGGTGATGAGAATGAAGCCGTTGACGGGCCTGGTTCTGGATTACGATGCGGTCATCGACGGTGCCCGTGGCGCCCTGGGACTGACCGGGCGCAAGATGACCGAAGAAGAAGCAGGGATGTGCCTCACCAAGTATTATGAGACACTATACGATTTCCAAGCGACACAGTCGCCCCAACTTGATAATGGTGACGACATCGATGACCCCGCTCTGGAAGAAGCCCTCAAAGAGGCCTTCAAGAAGGCCGAGGAAGAAACGGCCACTAAGGCACCCTGATTATAAAGAAAACTGAAACCTAACACAAAAAAACAATAGAATATGAGAACGATTTGTCTATTAGCATGCCTTATCGGCATGGCCATGAGCGCATGGTCACAGAACCTGGTCCTGGGACAAGAGGAGGAGGCCGATGATGCGATCGCGGTGGTGGGCTACTTCTGCAAGAACGACACGATGACCTATACCAGGACCACCAGCAAATACAAAATCGTCGAGGGTGACACCACCATGACCAATTCTTTCCAAGAGGAGTTCATGATTGTGGTGACAGACTCTACCAGCAAGGGCTACAAGATGAAACTCATCCCGCTGGATGTCCACTTCAATGGGGCTGATGATGACGAGGACGAAGATAACTTCCTGCTCAAGTCCTTGAACCAGGCCTTAGGAAAGATCGTGTGTGAGTTCACGACCGACGAACTGGGGAAGGTGCAACGCATCGACAATTGGCGCGCCATCCGCGACGAGGTCAAGAAGGGCATCAAACTGATGTGTGACACCCTCTACGCCGCAGAGCCGGGCATGGACAGCATCATGCCCCGCAAGCAACTTGAAAAAATCCTGCAACTGCGCTTCTCGACCGAGGAGGGCGTGCGTGAATCCTACGAGGAATTGGAAGAACTGTTCGGCCTGCACGGCAGCACCTTTGACATAGGTGACCAGGACAAGGACACTGACGAGGACGGCTATCCCACCCACATACGAGCCCGCATCGGCTACACGACTGTCGAGCACGAGGAGGACGACTTTGAGGGCGATTATGCCATCTCGACCCAATCCACGATGACCATGCCTGTCGAGGACCTGATGGACATCGGCTTTGGCGCCGTCTCGCTGATGCTGAGCGACATGGTAAATGATAGCCTCGACGTGGTGCGCGACCAAGTCCTTGACTCGTTGAAGACCGCTATGCCGCAAGGCATAGAAATCAAAGAGAGTGCCTATTTTGGCTACTTCCTCAACGGCTGGCCCAAAGAGCATTACTACGAGAAAACCATCGACATGGTCGCTGCCAAGAGTGTAGAGAGCACCTATATCGAGTGGGTTTCCCGCAACTGGAACATCTACATCAGCGATGATAAATCTACCGAAAACAAAGACATTTAAATAACTAGATACGCTATGAAGAAGACGCTTTTATTATCGATGATTGCCCTGCTGGCAGTGCTAACAGGGATGGCACAGACGACAGCCGCTGACCTCAGCGAATCTGCCAGAACCCGCCTGGACAAAGCCATCACGCTGATGGACACCGGCATGGCCCAGACCGCTATCGAGATTCTGAGCAACCTCGACAAGGAGTACCCCGACAATTACAATGTGCTCTATGAGATGTGCTATGCCTACTGGGTATCGGGAGAGAAGAAGAAAGCCCTGGACATCCTCAAGCGGCTGGAGAGCCACCCGGCAGCCACATTCATGGTGTATCATCTGGAGGGTAACTGCCTCGATGACATGGGTAAATCCAAAGAGGCCATCAAGGCCTACAACCGCGGACTGGAGCGCTTCCCCAATGCGCCCCTACTGTATGTGGAACAAGGCCGCATAGCCCAGAAGAAGGAGGACTATGAAAAGGCCGTCGACCTGTACGAGAAGGCCATCGAGGTCGACCCCAAGCATCCGTCGGCCTACCACTGCCTGGCGTTGCTGTATGCCGACTCCTACGAGCCCTTCTGGGCCATCATGTATGGCGAGGCGGCACGCCTGCTGAATATGCATTACACCATCTATGAACAGCGCAGCGAGGAGATGAGCGCCCTACTCTATCAGGTCTATAAAGACCATATCGAAATCACCAACAATGGTGACTCGACAGTGATCCACACCACCTTTACCAAGATGAACCAGATCAGCATCTCACAGGACTCATCACTGGTGTTCCTGCCGCTGCCCATGGCATTTGAGGAGGAGATGGTGCACGCTCTGATTCCCGAGAAGAAGGAACTCACACTGCAGTCTCTCATCGACGTGCGCGGACGCTTCATCGACTCGTTCTATGAGCGGTTCAGCGACTACTATGACGTGTCGATTCTGGACTTCCAGCGACAGGTGCGCCAGAGCGGGCATTGGCAGGCCTATAACATGTTCCTGCTGTCCCAAGGCGATGAGGAGGCCTACCAGCAGTGGGGAGCCAACGACTCCACGGCGGCTGATCAGATGGAGGCTTTTGCCCGATGGTATGACGAGCACATGTTCACGCCCTCGGCCGAGCATCCCACCCTGCGCAACAAGGCGTACCGCCTCATCAATCTGGACATCCCCGCCCGTGAGACCGTCTCCAGTGCCAAGGGATGCCGCAATCACAGTGCCGACGCCCTGCGCTTGTCGCGCTGGTGGCTGGACCAGCCGCTCGACACCAACAGTTACATACAGGACCAGGTGCGAGGCTTCCTTGTGGCCTGGTGCATGAACTCCGACGAAATCATGGTGGAACTGCGCGACTGCAGCATCGGTGAGAGTGGAGAGGGCATGCTGGCCATGATGTTTGCCATGATCGAGTATGGCCTGCAACACAAGGTGAAAGACCTCGGAGAAGACGGATTCGCCTATGCCTACAAGAGGGCCCTTACCTATCTCGACAAGAACCGTGCTGTGGTTGAAGTCCCTGAACAAGTCGAGCAATGCCTGAAGATGACGCCCGACCAACTCGACCAGCGCATCCACGAGGAGTATAACATCCCCGTCGAGAGCCGCGAGGTGATGAAACCATAGAAACGCTCCACCCGATAATAGGTGGGGAGATGAGCATGACAGCCCAGCCCATCTAGTCAGTCCAGTTCCCTCCCTAGTCATCTATGCCGCGACTGAGTCGCGGCCCCTCCAGCCTGTCCAGTCCATCCAGCCCGTCCAGGCAGTGGCTCAGCGACAGAAACGCCCTATGCGCAGGGCAAAAAAAAATCCCCGACTCTCGCCGCGGATCATTTTGAAAAAATCTAATTAACCTCTAATACCATTAACATAAACCTTAAAACTAAATCTTAACCTTCATAACAATAATCTCATGCCTCACGGCAACGATTTTTTGTCTTGATGAAAAATCGACTGCAAAGATAATATCAAATATGTTATTAAACATAATTTTTGAGCAAGAAAATGATTCCAATTAACTCTATTTAACATTTAAGCACCTTTTTTTGAACATTTTCGCCCCAAAAACAGGTGTGGATATGCTCCATCGAGGGCACATCCACACTCGGATGCCTTAACCTGAAGCCAAGACCGGGGCGGTTATGCCCAATGCCCAGCCCAGGACCTGGGACCTTTACTGTCAGTTGCCCAGCAAAAGGTACTGATAGGGCTGCAGGGTAATCTTCTTGCTCAACTGCTTGGTCTCGCCGGTCATCAGGTCGGTGACACTCCTGTCGGCCCACATGGCTGGCAGGTCGATGCTATGGGCGGTAGCGCGCACATTGACGAGCACGAGCACATTATCGTTGTTGAGCACGCGGTCCACACACAGGATGTTGTTGTCCTCGTCGTCATAGGGGATGACCTTGCCGCTTGAGCGCAATGCCGGATGCTCGTTATAGACGGCAATCAGGCTCTTGTACTCGTCACGCAGGGCTGGGTTGGCATTCCAGTCGACGGGCACATAATGGAAGAAGTTGATGGGCTCGGGATAACCCACCTCTTGCGAGCCATAGACAAGCATACCGCCATGCAACATCGTGGTTGCCACAAAGGCTGCCATCGAGGCCCTGACGCCGCCATAGAGTTTGACGGGGGTTGCCTTGGTCGACTCGTCGTGGTTGGTAGTGAAACGCAATTTGTACTTGCCGGATTCCAAATCCTTGTACTCGTGCTTGTCCACACTGACCAACTTTCCCACTCTGGCGCCATCGTTCATCACTTGGGCAATAGCGCCCATAAACTCCCATGCGTAGTTCAAGTCAAAGCCAGCCTTGAAATTATCGGGGTTGGCACCCTCAGCCAGCATGATGAGTTGACGCGGTTTGGCCGCAGCACGCAGGTTGTCGATGCACTCCGTCCAGAAGTCGACGGGCACCTGATCGGCAACATCGCAGCGGAAACCGTCTACGCCCACGCTATCCACCCAGAAGCGCATCGCGTCGATCATCGCAGCGCGCATGTCCTTGTTGTCATAATTCAGGTCGGCGACATCGGTCCAGTCGGTGCCAGGCGGATAGATGATGTTGCCCACCGAGTCGTGGGTGTACCAGTCGGGATGCTGCTTGAGCCACACGTTGTCCCAAGCCGTGTGATTGGCGACCCAGTCGAGGATGACACCCATGCCGCGCTCATGACACGCCTCGACAAGGGTGCGCAGGTCGTCGACTGTGCCATACTCGGGAGCGACGGCTTTGTAATCCTTGACTGAGTAGGGGGAGTTTTTACTCTTCTCTTCTCCGATGGGATATATCGGCATGATCCATATCATGTTCACACCCAGATCCTGGATGGAATCGAGCCTGGCCGTGATGGCCTGTAAGGAGTTGGATGGGGCAAACACACGCGGATTGACCTGGTACATGACCACATCAGCCACCTCGGGCACGACAAATTCGTCGGTGACGGGCTTGGCTTGATGGCGGCTCCCGGGTTTGCAGGCCATCATCACTAGGGTGATGGTCAGCAACAACGCAAAGAACAATACTAACTTTTTCATCACATTTATATATTTATAGGATTATTATCCGGATTACAGTAAGCACACATCAGTTGCCTAACGCCTGCTTGAACGATTCAAACTCCTGGGCACTGACCTCGGTTACATCCAAGGCGATGTTGCCATCATCATTCTTGCCGATAGCAAACACCAGCACGTGACCGTCAACCTCATAGCCCGTCTCGACCATACCGGTCTGGGCATTGACGCGCCAGGGAACAGCCATACGGGCATTGCTTCCCTTGAGGGCGTTCTTAATGGCTAGTTTAGCCATTTCCACATCCTTGACCACCGTGGAATACATCGAGCAAGACGACTGACCAGCGGCCGTCTGCGTGAAATCATACTTCTCACTCAGCCACAGGGCAACATCCGTGTAATGGTATTTGCTCTCAACGGGCTTGGGGGCGGCAGCCTGCTGGCGGGCAGCGGCTTGCTGGCGACGCTGTTGTTCTCGCTCGAGGCGGGCCTGCTCACGGCGTTGCCGCTCCTCTTCCCGCTTGAGGCGCTTCTCCTCTTCTTTCTTTTTCTTCTCTTCGGCCTTGCGTTGTTTTTCGGCCTCTTTTTGAGCCTTGGCTTCGGCTCGACGCTGCTCCTGGGCTCGACGCTGGCGGGCACGTTCTTCCATTGCCTGAGCCTCTTGCTGCTCGCGGGCGAGGCGCCGGCGCTCCTTCTCGCTGACAACGGGCTGGGAGGTTTCCTCGGCGTCGAGTAGTGCGGCGTCAACACCTGTTGTGGCAGCGGCATCAGCCTCCTGCTGAGTCACTGGACGGCGGTCGCGCCGCGTGCTGCGCTTGCTTGGGGCGTTGGCGGCGGATTTGGCGTCGGCAGATTTGTTTTTGCCCAACGACTTATAGTAGCCGGCAGTTTCGGTCACACTCACATAGTAGGTGCCATCGTCTAGGGCCTTACGCTTGACGCTGAACTTGAATCGATTGCTGTCGAAGCGGAATTCCTTCCAGTAGGTAGTGTTGGTCATGTGCCATGTGCCCACCGGACGGATATCGTCATAACTGTCCATCAAGCGGTCGATCATGTCTCGCACCTTCTTGCTGTTCAGCCCATCAGGCGAATTCAGGAAATATGTCACCTCGCCTTTGGCGCGCTGCTGTTGCATCTCGCTGGCACTAGGCATATAGTAATACTCAAAGTAGTTGCGCCCCACGAAGGTGCCTGCCACGACCTCGTCGAGATACCATTCCCATTGGTCTTGCTCCTGTGCAGGCTGTGACGCAGCGACCAGAGCCACCCACACCATCAAGCCCAATATGATGTTCCTTAATTTCATCGGTTCCAAATTCAATATGGTTGCAGGTGACAAAGTTAAACAATAATTCTTGATATTCCCATAATACCGCAGCAAAAAAACGCCGAAAACAACGTTTAATAACAATCTTTCTTAGATATTTTGCCCAAGAGTGACTATCTTTGCCACAAGAAAAACCTACACTAACGAAATACATCATGAGACTGAAACACTTATTGCTGACTCTTGTGGCCACAGCCGCTGTGCTTCCTGCGGCCGCCGACGTGCATCCCCGCTACACCACGGTGGTGAGCGATGCCACATCCACCTATGTGACCAAGCGCCCGCCCGCCGAGGAGAGGCTCTTCGTCAGCGCCATCATCGAGAAGCGCATCAAGCAGGTGCTCAAGCAGATCAAGGGCAATCCCCGATTGGCGTGGATGTTTGAGAACTGCTTTCCCAACACGCTCGACAGCACGGTTCACTACCGCATCGGTGAGGACGGCGAGGACGACACCTTTGTCTACACAGGCGACATCCACGCGATGTGGCTGCGCGACAGCGGGGCACAGGTCTGGCCCTACGTCAAGTATGCCAACCAGGACGAGAAATTGCGCCACATGCTGCGCGGTGTGGTCCTGCGCCAGTTCAAGTGCATCATCCTTGACCCGTATGCCAACGCCTTCAACGACGGTCCCACCGGCAGCCAGTGGCAAGCCGACTTGACCGACATGAAGCCCGAACTGCATGAGCGCAAATATGAAATCGACTCGCTGTGCTACCCCATCAGGCTAGCCTACGAGTACTGGCTTGTCACCGGCGACGACAGCATATTCGGCGACTTGTGGCAACAGGCGATTGAGGCGGTGTTGCGCACCTTCAAGGAGCAGCAGCGCAAGGGCGGTGACAAGGGGCCCTACAAGTTTATGCGCCGCGACATCGACGCCAAGTCGTCGCTCACATGGTATGGCTGGGGGCCTCCCGTCAATCCCGTGGGACTGATCGTATCCTGTTTCCGTCCCAGCGACGATGCGACGGTGATGCCTTTTCTGGTACCCAGCAACTTCATGGCAGTGAGTTCGCTGCGCAAGGCCGGCAAGATTCTGAGCACGGTCAATCACAATGCCTCCCTGGCGCAGCAATGTTTCGATCTGGCACAGGAAGTGGAGGACGCGCTCCACAAATATGCCATTGTCGACCATCCCAAATATGGCAAGATTTACGCCTATGAGGTAGACGGCTGGGGCGGCCGTGTACTCGCTGACGACGCCAATGTGCCTAGTCTGCTGGCTATGGGTTATCTGGGAGATGTGCCCCTCGACGATCCCATCTACCGCAACACACGCCGCTTTGTCTGGAGCGAGGACAACCCCTGCTTCTTTAAGGGCAAAGCAGGCGAGGGCATCGGCGGCGCACACACGGCCTACAACCTCATCTGGCCCATGAGCATCATGATGAAAGCGTTTACGGCCGACAACGACGAGGAAATCGCCTATTGCATGCGCCAGTTGCTCACAACCGATGCGGGCACAGGCTTCATGCACGAGTCATTTCACAAGGAGGATGCCAGCCACTACACCCGGGCATGGTTCGCTTGGCAGAACACCCTGTTCGGCGAATTGGTCATACACCTCATCGACAAGGGCAAAACCGACCTGCTGATCCATTGTCTGGACTGAGCCCCGTGTGATTATTCAAAAAAAGCATTTACAATCCCTATCAAATATTAAAATGATGGGGATTGTCGTTTTATGCTTCACAAAAGCACTACCTTTGCGCCGCAATCATGAACCTAAAAGGAGACATCTAACACATGAATGAATACATACACCTCACAAACCAGCAAATCGATACCTTGAAGAGGAATGACTGTTGGGCACAAGACTGGAATGACATCATGGTAACCCCGGCATTTGATCCTAACCGATGCCACCGCGTGCAGTTCTACGGTTGGGCACGCCTGGGTGCCAGCGAGGGCACCATCGAAGTCACCGATGGCTTTGTGAAGAATTGCGGCATCTACAATGCCACATTGCGCAACGTGACCATCGGCGACGGGTGTCTGATCGAGAATATCGGCAACTACCTGAATCATGTCGCAATCGGCGACGGATGCTATATCTCCAACGTGAGTACCATCGACACACACGGCACGCCCGACTATGCCCAGGGGCACCTCATCGCGGTGCTCAACGAGGTGGGCAACGGCAACCTCCTGCTCCTGAAAGAACTCAACAGTCAACTGGCCGCACTCATGGTCAAGCACGGAGTCAACGCGCCTCTGATGGACGCCATCAAGCGCATGGCTGCCCAGTCGGTGGCAGCCTCCCGCCCCGCGTGCAGCACCATTGGCAATCATGTGCGTGTGGTCAACACAGGCGTGATCATCAACTCCGTTATCGATGACGGTTGCCAAATCTGTGGCGTATCACGGCTGTCCAACTGCACCATCAGCAGCACCATCCAGAATCCCATCGTCATACGCACCGGAGTCATCTGCGAGAACACCATCATCGGTGGCGGCTCTCACCTCAGCGGCAGCGTCAAGTTGACCGACTGCTTTGTGGGCGAATCCTGCCGCCTCGAGAATGGGTTCACGGCTGCAAGCAGCGTCTTTTTTGCCAACAGTTACATGTCCAATGGTGAGGCGTGCGCGGCCTTCTGCGGACCATTCACGGTGAGCCACCATAAGAGTTCGCTGCTCATCGGCGCCATGTTCTCGTTCTACAACGCCGGTTCGGCCACCAATTTCAGCAACCACGCCTACAAGATGGGGCCTATGCACTATGGTGCGCTCGAACGCGGTTGCAAAACAGCCAGCGGTGCCTACTTGCTGTTGCCTGCCAACATCGGATCGTTCAGCGTGCTCTTTGGCAAACTCATGTACCATCCCGATACCCGCGACCTGCCTTTCTCCTATCTCATCGCCTACGGCGACACGATGTATCTGAAACCTGGCCGCAATTTTGCCACCGTGGGACTCTACCGCGACATCCGCAAGTGGCCCAAGCGCGACAAGCGAGATCGCGGAGAGCATCGCAGCGTGGTCAACTTTGACTGGCTCAGCCCATTCACCATCAGCGAGGTGCTGCGAGGAAAAAAGATTCTGGAAAACCTGCGCGCTGCCAGCGGCGACAAGGTAAGCACCTATAATTACCACGAGTATGTCATCAAGGCGCCCCTGCTGCACAAGGGCATCAAGTATTATGACATGGCTTTGCGCATCTACATGGGCGCCGTGCTCAAGCGCCACAAGCCTGTGCCTCCCGTCACTCACGACGGCGAGGGCAACTGGATCGACCTGGCAGGACTGCTCATGCCACAGCGTGCCGAGGATCAACTCATCGACGACATCATCAATGGCCGCCTCAGCACCATCGATGCCGTCAACGCACGCTTCAAGGAGATCGATGCGGCCTACAACGAACTGCGCTGGTCGTGGAGTTACCGCATCATCCTAGACTATTACGGCATCGACGCCCTCACGACCGAAGCCATCGACCGCATCCATCAGGACTATGTGACAGCACGGCGCGAGTGGATCGCGCTCATCCGTGAAGACGCCGAGAATGAGTACACACTGGGAGACATCGACCCAGAGGTGCTCGACGACTTTATAGACCTGCTCGACCGGGAAGTCGACTTCGAGAATCAGAAACTGTATATGTAACGCCCTTGCCAAAGTGCCAGCGGGTTAATCACCAGAAAACAAAAAGAAGCGCCTCATGATCGAAGCGCTTCTTTTTGGTAGCGGGACTGAGAATTGAACTCAGGACCTCCGGGTTATGAATCCGACGCTCTAACCGACTGAGCTATCCCGCCATTTTCCCAAAGCGACTGCAAAGGTACAACCAATTTCCTTTCCCCGCAAATTTTTTTTGAAAAAAGTTTGATTATCATTTTTAATGCGACTCATTTTGCCCTGATATAAACAGACATAGATAAAAAATACTTACCTTTGTCGTGAGACAAGATTGTGCCTAGATCATGAAGAAAACGAGATGGTTATTGCTGATGACGTCTATGGTAGCGGCCGCAGCCGGGCTACAAAGCGTGGCCGGGCAGCGGGTGACCGTGTTTGACACCCATGAGCCGTCAGGACAATACTACCGCATCCCTGCCATCGCACAACTGCCAAGCGGACGCCTGCTGGCCATTGCCGATGACCGCCATGGCAGCGATTATGACATCGGTGGCAACTGGGGCATCGACATCGTGGGCAAGGTCAGCGACGATGGTGGCTCGACATGGAGCGAGCCACTGATGATTGCCGACGGCGATGGCCTGCGGGTGGATTTTCACGATAGCCATGGCGACGCCGCTCTGGCCGTCGACCGGGAGTCGGGCCGGGTGCTCGTCATGTGCGCATCGGGCAAGCAGGGCTTCCTCAGTTCCACCTTGCAGGATCCGATCTGCGTGGGACGCTACACGAGCGATGACGGCGGCATGACCTGGACCGAAGACGAGGTGACCCGTGAGATCTATGGCCTGTTTGGCGGTTTTCCCGAGGTCAACGGCCTATTCTTTGCCAGCGGACGCATCTGCCAGAGCCACCTCATCAAGCAGGGTGACTATTACCGCATCTATTCGGCCATCGATGTCCCGATGGGGGTGGGTTGCCTGGTGCTCTATAGTGATGATTTTGGTCTCTCGTGGCACGCCCTGGGCAGGCCAGGCGCCCGGCCGACCATCCAACCCTGGGGCGACGAGTCTAAAATCGAAGAGTTACCCGACGGCAATGTGCTGCTCAGTTGCCGCTCCAAGCAGAATGCTACCAGCGGCCGGCTGTTTAACATCTACGACTACAAGACACACGCTTGGGGCGCCATGGCTGTCAGCAACGATAGTCTATCGGGCACCTACAGCGAGCACTGCTCTTGCAATGGCGAACTGCTCATTGTCCCTGTCAGGCGCAACAGCGACGGCAGGCACGTCCACCTGGCACTGCAATCGGTACCGCGCGGCAAGGGCCGCCAGTGTGTGAGCATTTACTACAAGCCCCTGCTGGATGCCAGCGACTACGACGAGCCGGCCGACTTCTCTTGGGGTTGGACACCCTATCAGGTAACCGATCGTTACTCAGCCTATTCCACGATGATCGCCACCCTCGACGGCAACATCGCCTTCTTCTACGAGGATGTCAACGACAACGTGAGCCCGACGGCCTACGACCTGCTGTTCCAGCAGTTGACCATCGATAACATCACAGGCGGAAGATATTCTGCCATCATACAACAATAAATATGAATAACATCAAGATACCAATGCTTGCAGCACCGCTGCAAGGTGTGACCGACAGTGTGTGGCGCATGGCGCAGCACAGCGTTTTTGGCGGAGTGGATGCCTATTATGCCCCGTTTATGCGCGTCGAGCGCGGTGAGGTCAGGCGCAAAGACCTGCGCGACGTGTCGCCCGAGCGCAATGCCGGCATCACCCTTGTGCCACAGATTCTCGCTTGCCAGAGCGACCATGCCCTGATGATGGTGGAAGCCCTCAAGCAGATGGGCTACCGTCACATCGACATCAATCTGGGATGCCCATTTCCGCCCATCGCCCTTCATCGCAAAGGCTCTGGCATGCTGGCATTCCCTGACCTCACAGCAACCCTGTTCCAAGCGCTCGCAACGGTCCAGGACGTGCAGTACAGCGTGAAGATGCGCCTCGGCTGGGACCGCAACGACCAGTGGCGAGACATCCTGCCCCAGTTGGAGATCATATCGCCCCGCCACATAGCCGTGCACCCGCGCATCGGCAAGCAGCAATACAAGGGGGATCTCGATATGGAGCAATTCGAAGCATTGCTGGCAGCCTCGCAGTGGCCTGTTGTCTATAACGGTGGCCTGCGCTCCATCCAGGACATCGAGCGGACCATCCAGCGCTACCCCACCCTTGCTGCAGTGATGGTGGGAAGCGGACTTGCCGCCAATCCAGGCATGTTCAGCCCCAAGGCCACTACCGACGATTACCGCCGCTTCCACGACCTGCTTGTGGAGGGCTACACCGAGCAACTCAATGGCGGCGAAGCCCAACTCGTGCGGCACCTGCAAGACATCTGGCAGACCTTCCTCCCGGGCACCGACCACAAGTTGTTCAAGGCCATCCGCAAGTCCCGCACCCTCGACCAGTATCAGAACGCTGCTATCGCCGCCCTCAACCACGTCGAGTCCGCCCTCACCCAGTATGCAACACATGTATCTTCATAACCTCATCAGTTTTTTAATTGTTATTGAATTCCACTGCAAAGGTAGCAAAACATTGGGTTGCCATGGTATTCCATAGCACCTGCAATGTGGTCATTTTCTCATTCATCACACTTGCGATGGCCGATAGTTGTCACCCACTTCTTGATCAAGTAGAATGTGACAACGATGAGAGCGGTGAACAGCACTGCCGCTTCTTGGGAATACCAGAACAGCACTTCGACTGGCTCATACCACAGGATGTCAGCAGCATAATCCTGCACCCAGGCAACAAGAATCAAAACCGCCACAACCAACACGCACTCCAATAGACAAAACCTGGCCGATGCCAGCGGCTTACGGTCGATATTGAAATGATAGAGTAACCATTGGAAGAATGCATTGATAAAGGCAAACGGCGTCAATAACACACAGTAGACAATAGCAAAAGGATCCAGCCCACGGCCTGCCTCCACTTCTGCACCAACAATGGCAACCAGCAGAGTGCCTATGAAAATCAGTACCGAGCGAATCAGGGGCCACACAAAGCCCTCTCCCTTCAACGTATATTTATCGTGAAGGTCCCCTTCAGGCTGCTGCTTAATCGTCTCACTCATATCAGATTTGGTTAAATGATTTTCCTTTCCATGAATTGCAAAATTACACAATTATTTGAATGATGGGCACCTCAAGCGAAACAAAAGTGTCCACAACTCAAAAATGATTTCGAGTGATGGACACCTATAATGTATTTCCTTGTCGATTAGAACTTGTAGCCAACCGACAGCGTCAGGTTGCGGTTCTTGGCCGACACGCCGTCGTTGATATCAAGCAGGCCGAAGTCATAACCGATCGAAACGGGCACCTTCTGGTTAAACTCTAGGCCGGCACGCAGACCCAGGCCGAAGTCAAAGCGCTTGTAGCCGTCGTCACCAAACACGTCCTCGCCATCTGTCTGGCCAAACAGGCTGCCGCCATCCGGATTAAGACATATTTCTATCATTTACAAGGGCAATTATGCTCTTTGATATGGAATAAATGAGTAATTTTGCAGACCAAAACTAAGATATAAAACCTTTTAACAATTAACTGACAGCAGATTATGAAGATTTATCGCATCTTGTCCCTGATGGCTCTTGTGGCTCTGATGTGTGTGCCTGCCAAGGCTCAAAACGATGAACTCCGTCATGAGGTTGCCATCTCCTATGGTGTCGAGCCCAATTCCGTCTGGGTTGATGCCATGACCGACATTATCCCGGCCATGTTTGGACAGCGGACCGACAACAAGAAGTGGTTTGGATCGCTCGGTGTCGAGTACTTCTACCACACCAGCCCTCTGGTGGGCGTGGGTGGCATCTTTACCACCAATGTTGCCAGCGAGGATGTCTATTCCAAGGATGAACTGAAGTCCTACCGCACCAAGTCCTATTTTTCATTGATGCCGGCGGTAAAACTCAACTGGCTGCGCAAGGATCTCTGGGGTCTGTATAGCAAGGCGGCAGCAGGTGTTTACTTTGGCCGCTTTGCCGACAAAGGCTATGACGTGAATGGCAAGAAAGTCGGCAAGAGTGAGGTCGAAACAGGCTGGGGTTTCAACTGGCAGGCTTCGCTCATTGGCATCGAAGCAGGTAGCGACCACGTCCGCGGATTCATTGAGTTGGGTGTCGGTGAGCAGGGTGTAGCACTGACTGGCGTGCGCTGCAAGTTCTGACACTAACAACCAACTGACAAAAAGCGGTCATGAGACTTTACTCGGGCCGCTTTTATTTGTGCCTGTTGGGAATTATCGCTAACTTTGCGCTACAATAACAACCTAACAACAAGACATCATGATGAAACTCAACCTGATCACTTTCGCTTCATCGCTCGCCAGCCGCGAGTCGATTTTCACCGACCACCATGAACTGCTCGACACCATCGCCGAGAAATATGACGTACGGTATATCTTCCCCGAGGATCTGGACAAGCCCCTTCCCGACGGCGCCACGATGGTACTCGTGGGCAGTGGAGGTGTCGAGGAAATGGTCAAGGCCTGCATCGACCGTTTGCCGCCCTATGTCGTGCTCATTGCCGACGGCCTGAAAAACTCGCTCGCTGCATCGCTCGAAATCCTCTCGTGGATGCGCATCGACCGACGCCATGGGCGTGTGCTTCACGGTACCACCAGTTTCATCATGCAGGGCATCGACGATTATGCCTGCGCCCATGATGCTTTGGCCAGACTCAACGGCAAGCGCGTGGGCGTCATCGGCAAGCCGTCGGGATGGCTCATTGCCAGCAATGTGGACTACCAGGCCTTGAGCGAGCGCTGGGGCATCGAGATGGTGGACGTTCCCCTCGACGAGGTGGTCAAGGGCTACCAAGCCATCGCCGACGACGAGGTGCAGGACATCACCCACGAGTTCATCAGCCAGGCCATCGGCGTCAAGGAGCCGTCGCGCGACGAGGTGGTCAAGGCCATGCGCCTCTACCGCGCTGTCAAGGCCATCGTGGAGCGCTACCACCTGGACGCCTTCACGCTCAACTGCTTTGACCTCATCCCCACCACCCGCACCACGGGCTGCGTGGCCTTGGCACTGCTCAACCAGGAGGGCATCCCGGCTGGTTGCGAAGGCGACGAGCAGACCCTGCTCACCATGCTGGCCGTGCAAGCCGCTACAGGCGAGATGACCTTTATGGCCAATCCGTCCAAGATTCTGGACAACGATGCCCGTGAGATGGTATTTGCCCATTGCACCATCGCCCCCGCGATGACCGACCGCTACATCGTGCGTGACCACTACGAGTCGCTCAGCGGCGTCGCCGTCGAGGGCATCTTCGACCCGATGGATGTCACCGTGGTCAAGTGCGGCGGGACGAGCATGGAACACTACTTCATCAGCAAGGCACGTCTGCTGGAGTGCACCTCCAAACCCAACATGTGCCGCACCCAGTTGCGCCTGCGTCTGGAGCAGCCTCTCGACTACTTCTTGGAGCGCAGCATCGGCAACCACCACGTCATCGTCCGTGGCGACCACGCCACCCGCATCTCTGCCGCACTCCGCCTCCTCGGCGCATCTCCCATTTAACAGCCAAAGTTGTGCATAATGGGTAATGGAGAATGTTTAATGACTATAATACCAGTGACATTCGCAATATAGAAGATTTTCTATTTCAATTTGAGAAACTGAATGCTTGGCACGAAGCACGTAAGTTAGTGGGTAGAGGTCTATCGGTTGTTGGGAAAATTCCCGAAAACCGAGAACTATGCCCTGTGCGACCAGTTGCGTCGTGCTGCAATTATCCATTACCCACGGCTAAAGTTTACCTTTAGCCGTTATAAAACATACGCGCTCATCGGTGCCAAGGTTCCCTTAAGGACGCCTTTCTTCACGGTGATGCGTTGCTTGGTCACGGCGTCGCGGTACTTGCCGTTCTGCAGGGTGACGGGGATGGCTACCTCAGCGGGCTGTTCGTCGAGGTTGATCACCACGGCGGCCTTGGTGCCGCGTTCCACGACAATCTGCTTCCCGTTCTCGCTATAGATGATGTTCTCGGGTTGACCCACGTTGCGGTGGCGGAACTCGTTGACGGCTTTCACCACAGGGTGCTTGAACTCGTCGTTGCCCACCTTGCCGATCTCGTTGTCGCCCCAGTAGTTCTCGCGGGTGCTGCCGTGAGGGCGGCTGTAGAACAGCGGCGTGCCATACTGCCTTGCGGTCAGGAAGACCCACCCCAGGCGCACGAGTTCGTCACTCATGCCGGCCGAGGCGTGGTCGTTGCAGTAGGTGTCGTGCGACTCGACCCAGGTCACCAGGTGGGCGGGATCCACCGAGTGGTGCCACGTCAACAGGTTGTCGGCACGGGCATCGTGCTTGTTGAGCACGTTGCGCAGCACCCAGCCATAGTTGCTGGCCGTCAAGTCCATATACTCGGCATAGCCCTGCTCGGGCACATTGCGGTCTTGCAGCACCTCGCCATAAATGAACAGGTCCTCACGCGGCACAGCCAGACGCAGGCCCTTGACGGCCTTGCGGCCCATCGCCACGTCCCAGAAGTCGTTCTCGGGCGACTTGGGGTCACGCATCTCGCCCGGCAGGCCGATGTGCTTGGCCGTGTCCTGGAAATCAGGATTCTCGGTGTTCACGTCGGGCAGCGTACCCATCTCGCCCGTCGTGCACTGGTAGCGGTCGCTGTAGTCCTTGATAGGCCACAGGCCGTTGGCGTGGAACAGGTTCTCGCGGCCATTCACGGCGCTGTCGAGGCGCGCGTTGATCTGCGTGCGGTCAATCACCGTGTGATTGGGCAGCACATCCACAATCACGCGCAGCCCCAGACGCTTGGCCTCGGCGCACATCGCCTTGAACTCGTCGCGCGTCCCCAACTGATAATTACCTATCGTCCAGTCCGTCGGCTGGTAGTGATAATACCACTTGCCGTGGCCGAACAGTTGCCTGCCGCCGTCCTCACCCACGACACACTCATTGATGGGCGACGTCTGCACTATCGTGTAGCCCGCATCCTTGATCTCAGTCAGATGTTCCTTGATGGTGTTGAACGACCACGACCACGCGTGGAGAATGATCTCGTTATTACCCTGGCCAGCCTCAGCAGTCTGTGCCATGCCAGCCATCACACCCATAAGGGCAATCAAAACCGTACAAAAAAACTTCTTCATCATCATATACACTAAAATCTTGTTTTACACTCGCAAAGATAGCAAAAATGTTTCAACTTCCTAATACCACCTTCCTCCCATCCGTCCCATCCGTCACCCCCCTCCCATCCGCCACCTCCATCCCATCCGCCACCTCCATCCCATCCGTTATATCAGTCACTCCCCCTCCCATCCGTCACCTCCGTCCCATCCGTTATATCCGTTTTATCCGTCAACTCCATCCCATCCGTCACCTCCGTTTCATCCGTCACATCCGTCACATCCGTTATATCCGTCACATCCGTTCCATCCGTCCCATCCATTATATCCGTTTTATCCGTCAACTCCATCCCAAATCATCTGTTCCCATTCTTGATCACTGAAGTCAAGAAATGGAAATGTAGTGACCCCGACATTACAAGTGGAATCAGTGCCGATAGTGACCGCTTTGCCGCTTTGTGGCTACAGAATAAGACATTGACACAAGAAGCACAACAAGTGATAGATGCCGCTCGTGAAATGTATAAGGAATTTTATGAGAAATCCGCATTGCTGAATACCAATAAATACAAAGTTGGGGCCTGGGATGCTGGATTGTACCAGATTAAAGCCTGTCTGACTGATGAAGAGTACAATCTTGATAATGACTATTCTAGTTTCACTACGGCTTTGAAAAACGCGATGAAAGTTTTAGAGGCCAAAATTGATACAGAAAAGTATTTCTATGGTTTTATAGAATAGATGTCTATTTTAATTTGACATTGAATGACCTTTGATTTCTGTCAATGATTTATGGATGATTTGTGGTCATTCGTGTAATTCGCATTAAAAAAGTGCGCGGAGACCCAAGAATTAGTTAGATTCATGTAATTCGTAGTTTATCCTGCTTTTTGTCATTGACAGGGGGCGATGGGGTGTTGTACCTTTGCAACGCAGGGGGTTGGAAATGCTTTTAACCTTTCGTTAACAGTTCCGCCCCACCCTATTGCGTGTTGGTGGATTTCGCTATCGTTTGGTAATCAGCAGTTTGTCCATTTTGAC
>ONQS01000023.1 GCA_900320055.1 uncultured Prevotellaceae bacterium | reverse complement strand
CCCGCCGGGGCGGCTGTCCTCGCTACGCTTCGGAAATCCGCCCCAGCGGGGTTACTCATAGGGCCACCCGCTGGGTGGTATCTCTGATTGCTGAACACATAGTTTTGCAGGTGCCCCGTTTTTTTCTTGACAATTGTAACTCGAGATATGAGCCCTAATGAGAAAAATGATGTAAATTTGTGGCATTGAATGATACACTGATTATGAAACGAATTTTTCTTATTGCCGCCGCTTGCCTGATGTCGTTGGCGGCTTTGGCGCAGTCGTTTGATGACTGTTTTGATGGTCGCACATTGAGGCTGGACTATGTCTTTGCCGGCAATCATGATGCCCAGCAGATTTATCTCGAGCAGATGTATGTCACCCCGCAGTGGGCCGGTCGTAGGAGCCGCCTCGCCGATGTCCCTCTCAAGGGAAACGGCCAGATTCAGGTTAAGGACCATGCTACGGGAAGGACGTTGTTTGTCCACACCTTCTCAACACTGTTCCAGGAGTGGCTGGCAACCGAGGAGGCGACCAAGGTCAGCAAAGCCTTCGCCACCAGTTACAATGTGCCCATGCCCAAGCAGCCTGCTGACATCACTGTCTCGCTAACCGATTTCCACGGCAAGGTCGTGGCTAGCCTCTCCCACATGGTTGATCCTAGCGATATCCTTATTCGTCAACTGGGTGACAATGGCATACCATATCACTATATCTGGAAGGGTAAGACCTCTGATCAGTCGGCGCGTCAGACCGATGAGCCGGGTCGCCGCAATTATCAGCCCACTCAAGGCGACCTTGACGGTGATCCCGACATTACCGGATGTATCGACCTGGCGATTGTTGCCGAAGGCTACACCCGCGCTCAGATGGGTAAATTCTATGCCGACTGCCAGCGCGTAGTCGATGCCTTGTTTGCTCACGAGCCCTTCACATCGATGAAAAACCGCTTCAATGTGGTCGCTGTCGCTGCCGAGTCACTCACTAGCGGACCGAGTGTGCCACACCTGGGGCGCTGGAGCGCGACACCCGTTGGCACCCACTACGACACGTTCTATAGCGACCGCTACTTGATGACCCAGGACGTTCACCGCTTGTATGATGTGCTGTCGGGCGTGCCCTTCGAGCACATCATCGTGCTGGTCAATAGTGACACCTATGGTGGCGGCGGCATCTATAACCAGTTGACTGTCACCACCAGCGATCACTACACGTTCAGCCAAGTGCTCGTCCACGAGTTTGGTCATGCCTATGCCGGATTGGGCGACGAGTATTTCTATGATGATGGTTATGAGTCGATGTATCCTGCCGATACCGAGCCTTGGGAGCCTAATCTTACTACCCTTGTCGACTTCCAAAGCAAGTGGGCCGATATGGTGCCAAAGGGCACTCCCGTCCCCACACCTGCCGATCCCAAGGTACCCAACTACCGTAATATCAAGAATGAAAAGGAGCAGCGCCTGCTCGATGCTGCGACTCAGCGGGTCGGTGTCTTCGAGGGTGGCGGATACCAGTCCAAAGGGGTTTATCGTCCTGCTCAGGAGTGCCGCATGAAGGTCAACGAGGTAACCGGTTTTTGCCCAGTGTGCACTCGTGCCATACAGCGCATCACTGATTTCTACACCAGCCACTAACAGAATATGCGCTTCTGCGCTGTGTCTACACAAATTTTTCGTTACCTTTGCACTGAGATAAACCGATCACTGAAATATGGCCATAAAACGAGAAACTGTTACGTTTACCGCACTCAGTAAGGAAATCAAGAGCGGCAAGTTTAGGAACATCTACGTCCTCCAGGGCGAAGAGCCTTACTATATTGACCGCTTGCAGCAATTGATTATCGATACGGTGCTGACCGAGGATCAGCGCGACTTTAACTTGTCGTTATACTATGGCAACACGGCTAATGTGAGGGAAGTGATCAGCGCATGCCGACAATATCCCGCATTCTCACAGCACAAGGTAGTCGTTGTGCGCGAGGCGCAACTGATTCCCAAGCAGCCTGGCCACAAAGATGATTTGGATCTGTTTGCATCCTATGCCGAGAAGCCGTTGACCTCGACCATCTTGGTGATTTGCCACAAGGGCGCGGCGCTTAAGAGCAAACCATTTATCGATGCGCTCAAGCGGGCACAGTGTGGTGTCATCTTTGACTCTAACAGGGTCAAAGAGGGGCGAGAACTCGAGGCTCTGATTGTCAATTATGCCAATTCGATGGGGTGCAATATCGATAACAAGGCAACAAGTATGCTGGCCGACCACATCGGCACTGATGTCGCCCGCCTGTTCAGTGAGATGGACAAACTGTCGATGCTGGCCGACGATCGCAACATCACGCCTTTGCTTATCGAGCAGAACATTGGCATCAGCAAGGACTTTAACAACTTCGAGTTGGAAAAAGCCCTAAGCCAGCGCCATGCCGAGAAGGCTTTTCGCATCGTTGACTACTTTGAGCGTAATCCTAAGAGCAATCCCTCAGTGGTAAGTATTGCCATACTTTTCTCCTTCTTCTCCAATGTGCTGTTGGCATCGACCGCTCACGACAAGTCGCCCGAAGCCGTCATGGCGCTGACGGGCACCCGCAGCCAGTGGAGGGCACGCCAGTTTCTGGACACGACGCGCATGTATAACACCCGATCGCTGATCAATATCATCGGTTATCTGCGACAGTGTGATACACGTAGCAAGGGCATCGCATCTCGTCAAGATGCCTATGCCTTGCTCAAAGAACTTGTCTATAAGATCTTACACGCCTGATGTGACTCCCGCTTGTGATGGGATCATTGATGTGCGCTCGTCCGCAATCGTCCGGATGACACTTCTTTTGATTGAAATTAAAGCCTTTATAGCATTTTGTAGCAAAAAATGATTATTTTTGCATTTTAAATCGAAATCCAATGAAGAGAATATTACTTTTTGCTTATCTCATAATGGCGGCATTCGCTTTCGGAAATGCCCAGCAGTATGCGCCATCGTTTGTAAGAGGCGGGGTAGAGTGGGTCGATGCCTTTGTCGACATCCAATCCCCTAGCGCGATACCGTTGCTGACCAGTCATGGCGCGGTTGTCGGATCGGAGTTTGACGGCTTTGTTACCGCTCAGATTCCCGTCTCGCGCCTTGAGGAGATTTCGAGTCTGCCTGGCGTGCTGCAAGTGGAGCGGAGTCGTATGTTGGAAATGTGCACCGACAGCACCTTGAGCATGACTCACGCCGGCCAGGTGATTGACGGTTACAGTTATGGTTTGCCGATGGATTATGACGGCACCGGCATCATCATCGGCATCATCGATGCTGGCTTTGATTACCAGCATGTGGCCTTTAAGCACGCTAGCGACCTGAATCGCACACGTATCAGCAGGGTTTATTCAACAACCGACACCACAGGACATCCCGTCATTGTCAATGGATCACTATTGTCTGGCTCGGTGTTTATAGGAGAGCAAATTGATACGCTGACTACCGATAAGCGTGAGAATTCTCACGGGACACACACAGCGAGCATCGCTGCAGGCTTGCATATCAACGGTTTTGGTGGCATGGCTCCTGGAGCGGAATTGGTCCTTTGCGCATCTGCTTCAATCATGTCTACGATGAAGGAAAGTGAAATCGTGGATTGCCTTAAGTACATTTATGCCTATGCCGACAGTGTGGCTAAACCCTGTGTCGTGAGCGTTAGTGTGAGTACCCGTCAAGGTCCGCATGATGGCACCGACAGATTGTCCAAGGCTGTCGCGCAACTGACCGGACCTGGCCGCATCTTTGTCATCGCAGCGGGCAACAATGCCGACATACCGCATTATGCAGGAGCGCCGGTGACCCTCGACAAACCGATGCACATGCTGATTGGCAACTACTATTATCATGCCGATGACTCATACCGATACGACTTCACATGGCTTGACATGTATGACAGGCTGAAGTCAAAGCCCGCATTCCGGTTTCACATTCTTGACAAGCAGACCAAACGCGTAGTGTGGCAATCAGAGTTTGTCAAGACGCCTCCCGAGGCCATGCCTGTGTCGGCGTTCAGCGATTATTATGTGCCGATTGATTCCACTCAGGAGGCTTATATCAAAGGCAAGGGTGTCTTTGAATTAAATATCGGCAAGTATGAATTGCAAGCCGAGTTTCGCAACCTCAAGTGCAAAGAGATTCAGGTGGACACGATCGATGGTAGCCCGTGGATTACTAGCAGGTATCAAATCGGAGTCTCGATCTATCCGCCTGCGATGACTAATCCAAATGGCAGGGATAGTTGCTTTGTCGATACTTGGCTATGCACTTCTAATGGTCGACGCACGGAATGGACCGAGCCCATCTATGTTGACCGTATTAATGATGTGGGTGAACTTCTGACCGATACGGTCTATGATTACTATGTGACCCCAAACAACTATTGTTCAATTAATTCTAATGCGGTCCATGACTCGATTATTTCGGCTGGCGGATACGATGCTCGTTCGTTCTACCGATCATTGGCTGGCGATACGGTAAGGCTGGTTCCATATGTGGGGATATACCTGTATAATTCAAGTTTCCAGCGCGAGGGTTATGGGCCTACGGGTCAGGCGCTGCCTACAATTACCGCTCCAGCCTACAATGTCGTGGCGGCAGTGAGCCGTTATTCGCAATATGCTTACAAGCCTGAATACAATAGCACCGTCTCAGAGTTTCAGAATAATTATTGGGGAGTTATGACTGGCACGTCGATGGCTGCGCCCACAGTGGCGGGTATCATCGCCCAGTGGTTGCAGATCAATCCCAATCTGTCACCCAGCCAAGTCAAGCAAGTCCTTGCTGAAACCGCCATTAAGGATGATTACACATTATCACCTCTATCTGGTTTCCGGTTTGGACCTAATGGCAAGATTGATGCAATGGCTGGAGCGCGCTACTTGTTGGAGCATGAGGACGTCAACCTGCTTGTCGGGGATGTGGACGGCGATGGGACCTTGTCAATCAAGGACTTGACGGCATTGATTGATATCCTGCTCGACTATAATGAATCTGATGAACTGCCGATTGACGCTGATGTCGACCGCGACAGGACGATCTCGATTAAGGATTTGACAGCCTTGATCGACTTGCTGCTTGACTATGTCAGTCCGCAAGATAATCCAGATCCAGACCCTAATCCCGACCCTGAATTTCTCACATGGTAGTGTTACTGATTGTGAAGCATAGAGCATGCCCGAAGAGATTCAGAACCGTATACGAAAAATGTATTAATAGTGATTATAAACCGTTTAAAACCAATATATTTAGATAAATGATGGCACACCTATCCAAGAAATTGCTTTTGTCCATATTGTTGATTTCAATGTCCACGGTCGCGTTACAGGCTCAAACGCTCTTGCACGGCGACGTGAGAGAATTTCTCGATGAGTACAGCCTCGGTGATCAAATGATGCGCTGGTCACGTTATCTGCCTCCACGCATGGTTGACGGTAAAGAGATGGTCGACGCTTTTGTCGCCATCGAGAGCCCTGCCGTTATCCCCACACTGAGGTCTCAGGGGGTAGTCGTGAATTGTGAATTTGATGGTTTTGTGACGGCTCAGATTCCGCTCGACCGATTGGCGCATGTGGCACAAATGCCTGGCGTGACGGATGTGGGCCTGAGCGAGCGTGTCGAGTTGTGTACCGACAGCACTATGAGGGTGACCAATGTGTCGCAAGTTCTGGATGGACTGTCCAACTCCTTGCCGCTGAACTATGATGGCTCCGGTGTTGTGGTTGGTGTTATCGATGTCGGGTTTGACTATCAGCATCTGGCGTTCCGCCGGGCAGATGACCCGACCAAATCGCGTATCGTCAGGGTCTATGACACCCAAGACAATTCTGGACATGTGGCCAAGGTGAACAATGCCAAGATCAGTGGATCTATATTTATGGACGATGAGATTTTGTCCCTGACAACTGACGATGCGGCGGGTACCCATGGGACCCATACAAGCAGCATTGCCGCTGGCACCCATGTCAATGGCTATGGGGGCATGGCCCCTGGTGCCGACATTGTGCTGTGTGCCGTATCTGTTCTCGATGGTTCCCTCTCTCAGGTCGAGATTGCCAATTGTGTGCGATACATCGACGCTTATGCCGACAGCGTAGGCAAACCCTGTGTGATCAGTGTCAGCGTCAGCACGGCTAATGGCCAGCACGATGGACGGGACTACCTCTCTAAATCCATCATGCAGCGCATGGGACCGGGGCGCATCTTTGTGATTGCCGCTGGCAATAATGGCGACAAGCCCATCTATGCTTACAAGAACGCTACTCCCGAAGATCCTTTGAGCCTGTTGTTCAAAACCAAGGAAATCAATGGCTGCGACTCGTCCTATTACTACTCCAAGTTCTTGTCTGATATTTGGGTCCGTGGCCAATATACCAAGTTTGACTATCAGTATCACGTGATAGATCAGACCACAGATCAGATTGTATGGACTTCAGACCTGTTGTCGGCTAATCAGACGATAGATGGCTCAGCACTTGAGGGCTTTTATGCCATCGACACTTCCGTGAGCCCGACAGGATACATCAACAGTTATGTGGAGACATCCTCTGATGGCAAGAAGTACCGTCTGCGCTCGTCAGTCGTCAATCTCGTCTGCCAGGACTATACTATGGTTGGTAATGTGAAGCACAGTCGCTATGCAATCGGTGTCACCATTTGGCCTCGCAAGGCATCGGTTATTGATGCTTGGGTAGGCAACTCGACAGGCCGTTTTGCTCAGTATGCTCGTCCGGTTACCAATCCTCAGGATAGCATTGTGGAGCATTTCTATACACCATCTAGCGCGGACTGCTCTATCGGCACTTATGCCGTTAACGACTCAATCATCTCGGCTGGATCTTATGTTGCCCGCAAAACCTATTACTCTCTGTTACAGAACAAGGAGGTCTCCGGCTCTGGTATCATCGGCCAGATCTCGTCGTTCTCCAGTTATCAGGCTGCAGGCGTTGGACCCACGGGCAAGGCTCTGCCCACCATCTGTGCGCCTGGATCTAATGTGGTTGCCGCTGGCAATCGTTATTCGCCTATAGCCGCTAACAGTAATTATACGGTGATGAAGACTGACGATGGTTCCTGCTGGTGCGTAATGAGTGGCACATCGATGGCTGCGCCTACGGTTGCAGGCATTATCGCGCTGTGGCTCCAAGCCAATCCTCGCTTGTCGGTTGCTCAGATCAAGGATATTATGGCCAACACAGCCATCCACGATAAGTACACTGCTGGAAGTATGTCTTCCCACTTCGGTGCCAATGGCAAGATTGATGCGCTGGCTGGCATCAGGCTCATTCTTCAACGTCAGGGTTATGGCAGTGGCGACATTGATGGCAGCGGCTCGTTGACGATCGATGACGTAACGGCTCTGATCGATTATCTGTTAAGTGGCGGCTCATCTTCATTCAACGCTTCGGCCGCCGATATGGACTTCAATGGCAAGGTTACCATCGATGATGTTACCACGATGATTGACAGTCTGTTAAGGAATTAAACGATTGTAATTCTCATACAGTGTAATAATAAGCGCGGTTACCTCGATGTGGGTACCGCGCTTTATTGTCATGCCCGCGAGTGTGGGATGATTCTCGAATCTGGCTCGACGATCACTTGGTGATGTCGATCAGTCCGTGCCCTGTCATCTCTTTGGGTTGGGGCAAGCCCATGATTTGCAGGATCGAGGGTGCCACGTCGGCCAAGCGGCCTGTGTTAATGATCAGTTCGGGATTCTCGGTGACGTAGATGATGGGCACGGGATTGAGCGAGTGGGCGGTATTGGCGGTGCCGTCGCTATTGATGGCGTGGTCGGCATTGCCGTGGTCAGCGATGATGATTACTTCGTAACCGGTTGCTCGCGCGGCCTCTACCGTGTCGTGTACACAGCGGTCTACTGCCTTGACGGCCTGGGTGATGGCATCGTATACGCCAGTATGACCAACCATATCACCATTGGCATAATTCACTACGATAAAGTCGTATTTGTCCTCGCGGATGGCGGCTACCAGTTTGTCGCGAACCTCATAGGCGCTCATTTCCGGTTTCAGGTCATAAGTGGCCACGTCGGGCGAGGGCACCAGGATGCGGTCCTCGTTCTCGAAGGGCTGCTCTCTGCCGCCGCTGAAGAAGAATGTCACGTGGGCATACTTCTCGGTCTCGGCAATGTGCAGTTGGCGTTTGCCTTGGCTTGCCAGGTACTCCGACAGGGTGTTGTCCACATTCTCCTTGGGGAACAGGATGTGCATGTCCTTGAAGGTCGGATCATAGGGCGTCATGCAGTAGTACTGCAGTCCAGGTATCACCTTCATGCCATCTTCGGGCATGTCCTTTTGAGTTAGGGCGATAGTGATCTGCTTAGCACGGTCGTTACGGAAGTTAAAGAAGATAACCACGTCACCCTCCTGGATGCGTCCATCCACGGCCGAGTTGACAATGGGCTTGATAAACTCGTCGGTCACCCCTTCGTCATACGATTCCTGAATGGCTTTCACCATGTCGTCGCTCTTCTTGCCAGCGCCTGCGGTCAGCATGTCGTAGGCCACCTTGATGCGGTCCCAGTTGTTGTTGCGGTCCATGGCATAGTAG
Organism: uncultured Prevotellaceae bacterium; assembly: GCA_900320055.1. Classification (GTDB taxonomy): domain Bacteria; phylum Bacteroidota; class Bacteroidia; order Bacteroidales; family Muribaculaceae; genus Sodaliphilus. The sequence continues at coordinate 62,755 of ONQS01000023.1, read as the reverse complement.
CGTCCGATGACGGTAGCCACGGTGCCTGCGCTCTGCTGGCAATGCTCTATTACGGTATTGACAAAGCCTTTACCGCTCTCGGGATCGGTATCGCGGCCGTCCATAAAGCAGTGAACAAACACACGGTCCAGGCCGTAATTCTTAGCGATGTCGCACAGGGCCATCAGATGATCCTGCGAACTGTGAACGCCGCCGGTGCTGGTCAGGCCCATGATGTGCAGGGCCTTGCCATGGTCGCGGGCATAGGTGTATGCGCTGACGATTTCTGGATTCTGCATGATGGAGCCGTCGGCAATGCTCTTGTTGATTTTCACCAGATCCTGATACACCACGCGGCCGCCGCCGATGTTCAGATGACCTACCTCGCTGTTGCCCATTTGGCCGTCGGGCAGACCCACGTCCTCACCGCAGGCCTTGAGCGTGCTGTGCGGATAGGCGGCGCGCAGAAAGTCCAGATAAGGCGTCGGTGTGCTGTATATCGCATTGCTGTGACCTTTAGGACCTTCGCCCCAACCATCTAATATCATTAATAATGCTTTCTTTGCCATAATAGAGTATTTTACCTTATGTGATTGATTAAACCTGATTTTTGGACTGCAAAGGTAACACTTTTTGCTGGATACTTGATACTGAACAGGTAATAGTTTTGTTTTTCTCGTTAATGATAACGTGCAAAAATGAAGAGACGCCTTATATTAAATATGACGTCTCTATGAAAATTGAACCTTGTAGGACAGGAATGATATCTTATCTGATATCTGGATGGATTCTCATTAATTACTGGGCTTCGGCGATGAGTTCGATCTCGACGAGGGCTCCCTTGGGGAGGTCCTTGACGGCGAAGGCGCATCGGGCAGGGTAGGGTGCGGTGAAGTACTCGGCGTAGACTTCGTTCATGGGTCCGAAGTTGGCGATGTCGCTGAGGAAGACGGTTGTCTTAACGACGTTGTTGAGGTCGAGGCCTTCGCTCTGCAGGATGGCGCGGGCGTTTTTAAGGCTCTGGTGGGTCTGCTCTTTCACTCCGCCCTCGGGGAAGGCTCCTGTCTCGGGGATGATGGGCAGTTGGCCGGAAACGAATACGAGGTTGCCGGTGCGGATGGCTTGGCTGTAGGGACCAATGGCAGCGGGTGCCTTGTCGGTGTTTAATGCTTTCATTGAATTGTTTGTTGTTAGTTTTTGTGGTTAATAATGTTATGTGAATTAGAAAAGATGTTGCGCTTGAATAGTACCTGCCAGGGTGTGGGATAGGCGGGCTGGGTGGGTCGCAGGTCGTGGTCGCTGTACATGACGAAGTGCTCCCATTGATGGTCGAACTCTGGGTAGGCGTCGGCAAAGTCGTAGCGGTGGTAGCCGCAGGAGTCGAGGAGGCTGACCATGGGGGCGTTGGTGTTGACGACGAAGACTGCGTCGCACTTGTGCTGCTTGACGGTGGTGACTTGGTCGTCGAGCATCTCGGGGGTGTAGCCCATCTGCAGGCTCCAGTACTTGGATGCGGGGAGTCCGTTGACGGGCACGCTCTCGCCGTGGTCGTGGCACATGAGGTAGAGCAGGCGGGGCTGGTCGATGCGGCTGAGTAGCATGGGATAGTAATACCAGACTTTGCGCTCGAGGTTCTCGTCGGCGAAGATGGACTTGAGGTCGGTGGCGGCGAAGAGGATGGCTAGGGTGGCGAGGGTTATGGCGGCGTCGGCGGCCCAGTATCGTAGCCAGCGGGAGAAGATCTGTGTGATGATGCCTGCTGACAGCACGGTGAAGAGTGATAGCAGGTTGAGGTAGATGCGGTCGGTGCCGTTGAGGAGGATGACTGCCATGAACCACAGGAGGCTGATGATGGCTAAGGCGCTGCCCTTGCGGACGGTCTTGCAGTAGATGATGACGCAAGCCAGAATGCCTAGTGTGAAGATGATGACGCGCTTGCCGAGGAACATGCAGAGCACGGTGTAGGGTGTGATCTTGTCGCCATGGAGGTTGTCGAAGGTCGACATGGTGATCAGGAAATACTCGTGGATGAAGTCGTCGAGGCAGTCGTGCCATGCCAGCCATGCGAGCAGGGGCAGCATGACGGCTATGCCTGTGAGGGCGCACCAGCCTAGGGCCCGCCATACGGAATAGCCGCATCGGCGTGGCAGCACGATGCAGCAATAGGGGATAAAAATGGCCAGTGCGAGGGTGCAACTGTACTTGATGAGCAATGTGAGGCCTAGGCCTGCGCCTAGTGCGATGGCTGTGTTGCGGGCAAACTTGCGGCTGCTCTTGTGCTCCACATTGTGCTGCAGGAAGCGGTAGAAGACGGGCAGCATCAGCAGGTAGCAGAAGTCCTCGGCACGGACCTCGATGTGGGTGAGCGCGCTCAGGAAGAACACGGCAGAGAAGAGGACGGCCATCAATGCGAGTCGTAACTCGCGCACATAGAGCCGCGCGCACTTGTAGCAATAGTAGAAGATGCCGGTGTAGAGCAGGCATGATAGCCAGTAGATGCCGATGTAGTTGCGTGGGCTGAGTCGGTAGCCTAGGCTGTAGATGAGCCATAGGAGGGGTCCCTTGCTGTCGGCAAAGTCGACGTAGGGCGTCATGCCGTTGGCCCATGCCTTGCCGCACATGTAGAACCAGATGACGTCGTGGTGTTGCCAGAGGTCGTAGAGGTAGGAGTCCCAGGACACCAGCAGCAGTGCGATGACGGCAAAGGCGCCTATCGCCGCGAGGGCGATGCGGTCTGTCTTGGTAGTGTGAATGGAGTCGCCTAACATCGTTGTTATCCTGTGGTTGACCTGTGACGGTTGCGTGATGGGCCGTCGTGTATCATGGCACAAAGTTAATCATTTCTTGTCTGATGTCAATATGATGGGCGCCTTTTTTAAAGGTGGGTGCTCAAAAAAAATGTATGGCCTGCCGACCGCGGAGGGTGACAGGCCATGAGAGGGTGTGGATTGCTTGAAGCGGATGGGGGTGATTACTTCTTGATGCCCATCTTCTTGGCAATCTTGGCGGGGATGGCATCCTTGTGGACGAGGATGTTCATCGTCTTGGCGCGGAAGAAGGCTTCGCTGCAGTAGAAGTAGCCCTCATAGAGTTGGTTGGTGTCCCAACTGTTCTGAACCTTGAAGTATTTGTTGCCTTCCTGATCGACGGCCTTGCCCATGATGACCATGCCATGGTCGTCGGTGGTCTGCTTGTTGTCGAACATCTCTTGGCGCTCTTCTTGGGTAACCCATTGCTCCTTAACCGGGCCCTTGATGTCCCAGAGTTCGGCCTCACGGTCCTTGTCGCTGAGTTGGGCCCAGCGTGCCATGTCGGTGCCTGCTGCATCGGGAACTTCCTTCTCGACGGGGAGAATTGCGTAGCCATTGCGCCACTTGAATCCCTTCTCGCTCACGTCGGCACCCCATGCGATGCTGTAACCATTGTCGATGGCATAGTTAGCGATTTCGATCAGTTCGTCGATGGGCACGTTCTGGTAACTGGACCAGAGCCAGTTGTCAGCAACCTCGAGGATGAACGGCTGATAGTAGGGGTGGTGGTTGAATGAGCAGATGGGCACATAGTCGTCCATGTTCAGGCCCAGGCTGGCTGCCCAAGTCTGCGGGGTGTAGGTCTTGCCCTCATAGACAAACTTCTCGGGCATCTTGCCCATGTAACTGTCGAGAATGGCCTGGAGGCCGTCTTTCCACGCGGGGGTGAGTTTCTTGAGGCTGCGCTTGTTGATGGTGCCGACATAGCCGCTCAACAGTGAGGTGAGTTCGCTGGTGTCGAACTTCTTGTCGCCATAGGTCATGCCGGTATAGACCTCGTTGGGTACCATGCCGTAGTTGCGCCATACGTAGGGAACGTCTTCGGCTGCACCACCCTCGGCAAAGTTGATCTCGCCATCCATGCGGATGTACTTGATGGCCTTGTCATAGTAGCAGTGGTTAACAACGAAGCCCTCGCTCAGGTGTACTTCCTTGCCTGTGAGGCGCAAGATCTCGTTCTCGAAGAAGGAGTTGGTCGAGTAGCACCAGCACGTGCCGGACTTGTTCTGGTCCTTAACGGGGGTGTGCTTGATGATCTTGGTGTCGGTAAACTTGAAACCCGTGCTGTCGGGGATGACAATCTTGTCGTCGGCCATGACGTTGATAGCGATGGCCGATGCGAGCATTGCTAAAAATAATTTCTTCATACTGATGTTTGAGTTATTAATAATATGTATAGGTTAATTGTGTTTCTAGCGTTGTAACTTGCAAATGTAGTCATTATTTCTGGAAAATAAAGGATTTTGTGAAAAGATTTTGCCCCTTATCCAAGAAAAGTGCCCTGAGGTGGTTGAATGGACCATCATGAGGGCACTGTTTTTCCTGGATCAGATAGATAAGATTTGATTGATGATGATTTCAAGGGAACAAGATCCCTTTAGTGCCGCAAATTTACAAAAAATGCAGCAAGTGGAGCGTAAAAACACATTTTTTTGAAATCCGATTTTCCGCCTTATTGGCGCTATATTTCGTGGTGTGACGAAAAATGATTACTTTTGTGACATGATTTATCCCTCAAATTTTGAGACTAAAATAGGCTTTGACGCGGTCAGGCGTGAACTTGAGCGGTACTGCGTGAGCACACTCGGCACAGAGTGTGTGCAGCAACTGCATTTCTCGACCGATCGTGACGTGGTGTTGCGCTGGCTGGAGGAGACCGATGAGTTTGTCTCGATATTGGCTTCGGGGCGCGAGTTTCCGCTGAGTTACTATTTCGACCTGCGTGTGGTGCTCAAGCAGGTGGCCACGCCAGGCACTTTTCTCGCGGCGGAGCGCTTGTTCGACCTGCAGCGTATGCTGGAGACTGTTGGCCAAGTGGTGCGTTTCTTTGCCACCGATGGAGGCGACGGGCAGCGGTCATATCCGCGGCTGAGGCAACTGACCAGCAATCTGCAAGCACTACCCGAGTTGAGCACTGCCATCGGCCATGTATTGGACAAGGCTGGCAACATCAAGGATACCGCCTCGCCCCAACTCCAGCAGTTGCGCACGACGATAACCCGGGTGACCAGCAGCATCAACGGCACACTGCGGCGCATTATCAGCCAGGGCAAGCAGGATGGTATCTTGGATAATGATGTGCAGCCCTCGCTGCGCGACGGCAGGCTGGTGCTGCCGGTGAGTGCCATGAACAAACGACGGCTGCATGGTATTGTCCATGACGAGAGCGCCACCGGCAAAACCGTCTTTATCGAGCCAGACGCCATTGTCGAGGCCAATAATCGCATACGCGAGACCGAAGCCGAGATTGCCCGTGAGATTATCCGCATCCTCACTGAGTTGACCGACACGATCAGGCCACATCTCGGTGAATTGGCTTCTATCATGGATACGCTGGGTCAACTCGACTTTATTCGCGCTAAGGCCTTGTTTGCCAAGGACGTGGGCGCGCAGTTGTGCCATGTCGACAAGAAGCCCGTTGTGGAGTGGTACACAGCCATCCATCCAGCGCTGATGATCTCGTTGAGGGCGCAAGGCAAGCAAGTGGTACCCTTGAACATCAACCTGAACAAGCGTGACCGCATCCTAGTCATATCTGGTCCTAATGCCGGCGGCAAGTCGGTGTGCCTCAAGACCGTGGGCGTGGTGCAATATATGATGCAGTGCGGACTGTTGCCCACCGTGCGTGATAACTCGCACATGGGGCTTTTCGCTGACATCTTTATCGACATCGGTGACCAGCAGAGTATCGAGAACGATCTGAGTACCTACAGCAGTCACCTGCAGAACATGAAACTCTTCTTGTCTCGTGGTGGTAGAGAAACGCTTATCCTGATCGATGAGATGGGAAGCGGCACTGAACCCCAGATGGGAGGCGCCATAGCCCAGGCCATACTGGAGCAACTCAACGACCGTCAGGTGATGGGAGTTGTCACCACCCATTATCAGAATCTCAAGCATTTTGCCGATGAGACCGACGGCGTGGTCAATGGAGCGATGCTTTATGACAGGCAGCGCATGCAACCCTTGTTCCAACTCTCGATGGGTTATCCAGGCAGTTCATTTGCCATCGAGATAGCACGCAAAACCGGTTTGCCGCAGCAAGTTATCGACAAGGCCAGTGAGATTGTGGGCAGCGATTACATCAACATGGACAAGTATCTGCTTGACATCGTGCGTGACCGCCGCTATTGGGAGAACAAGCGGCAAGATGTGCGTGTCAAGGAGAAACGTCTAGACCAGATGATTTCGGATTACGATGAGCGGCTGGATAGCATCCGTGCCGAGCATCGCCAGATCATACATGACGCCAGAGCACAGGCTCAGGAGATACTTCAGGGCAGTAATGCGCAAATCGAGCGGACCATCAAGGAGATACGCCGTGAGCAAGCCGAGAAGGAACGAACCAAGGAATTGCGTCGTCAACTCGACGAGTTCAAGCAGCGCCTCAATGCCGAGGAGCCCGAGGCCCCCGCGCGGCTGAAGGAACTCACCCCTAGAGATAAGGCCCATCGCAAGCCGCCTAAGAAGAAACAACAGCCCAAGCCATCGGCTGATAAGAACCGACCCTTGCAAGCGGGTGACAATGTGGTGATCAAGGGCACGACCACCGTGGGCACGCTCATCAGCATTGACGAGAAATATGCGTTAGTGGCTTTTGGCAACATCAAGACTCGCATCGAGACCACTCAGATCGAGCGCACGATGCGTAAAGAGAAAGTGCCCAAGGCTGAATCACTCAGTCGCAGTACGACCGACGAGATACGCTCGCGCCAACTCCATTTCAAGCCCGACATCGATGTGCGCGGCATGCGGGCCGACGAGGCATTGCAGGCAATCACTTATTTTATCGATGATGCCATCCAGTTCAGCGCTCAGCGAGTGCGCATCCTGCATGGTACAGGAACCGGGGCGCTCAAGGCCGCTATACGTGAGTATCTGCGTTCCGTCAATGGTGTGAAGTCGTTCCGTGACGAGCACGTTCAGTTTGGAGGAGCCGGCATCACTGTTGTGGAGTTGGATTAGTGATTAGAGATATAGTGATTAGAGGATTATGATAGAGAATAATATATTTTTTAGGGATTTTAGGACAACGGGCGGTGCTATACCGTTTGATCGGATAACCACTGCCGACTATGAGCCGGCCATACGCCGTGGCATCCAAGAGCACAACGATGAAATCGATGCTATAATCGGCAATGAAGCCGAACCCACATTCCATAACACAATTGTCGCGCTGGATCGTGCGGGGGCGACCCTGAACCGGGTGCTCGGAGTTTTCTATCCCATGCTCTCGGCCAATGCCGATGATGAGTTGTTGGCTCTGAGTGAGCGCATGGCTCCGCTGCTGAGTGAGCACTTCAACAGCATCACGCTCAACACGCAACTGTGGCAGCGGGTGAAATATGTGCATGACCACTTCGACGCGACCGCACATGATGCCGAGGATCAGATGCTGATGCGTGAGACCTACGACGGCTTTGTGCGTAGTGGAGCCAATCTGGAAGGTGATGACCGCGACCGTTACCGCCAACTGGCCAAGCGCCTGACGGAACTGACCTTGAAGTTTGACCAAAATGCGCTTAAGGAAACACCGCGTTACGAACTGTGGCTTGCTGACGATGATCTGGAAGGACTGCCCGAGAGCGCGATCGATGCCTACCGTCAGGCCGCCCATGACAAGGGCCGTGACGATGCCTGGCTGGTGACGCTCGACGCGCCCAGTTATATGCCCTTTATGAAGTATAGCGCTCGCCGTGACTTGCGGGAGAAGTTATACAAGATGTATAACCGCCAGTGCACCAGCGGCGACTATTGCAATCTGGAGGTGCTGCGGGATATAGCCAACACGCGCTTGGAAATGGCACGCCTGATGGGTTGTAAATCCTTTGCCGACTACAAGTTGCAACACACTATGGCCGAAACGCCTCAAGCCGTCTATGACATGTTGCATCAGTTGCGGGATGCCTACTTGCCTGTGGAGCGCAGCGAGATGCAGCGGCTAACAGCGTTTGCCAGCCAGGTTGAGGGTAAGCCAGTAGACATACTGCCATGGGATTATGCCTATTATAGCAACAAAGAGAAGGACTCGATGTTTGATATCAACGACGAGTTGTTGAGGCCCTATTTCGAACTCGGACGTGTAACCCAGGGAGTGTTTGGCTTTGCCACCAGGATGTATGGTCTGCGATTTGTCGCCAATCATGATGCCCAAGTGTTCTATCCCGATGTCGAGGTCTATGATGTGACCGACGAGGATGGTAAAACGGTGGGTATGCTCTATCTGGATTTCTTCCCGAGGCCCACCAAGCAGAGCGGGGCTTGGATGACAAGTTTCCGCGAGCAGTATATCGATGATAACGGCAATGACGTGAGGCCCCTTGTGACCTTGACGATGAATTTTACGCGTCCCACCGATACCAAACCCTCGCTGTTGACGATCCGGGAGGTTGAAACGTTCATGCATGAGTTTGGTCATGCCTTGCATCAGTTGTTGAGCCGTTGCAAGTATCAGTCGCTGTCCGGCACCAATGTGTATCGCGATTTTGTCGAGGTGCCGTCACAGTTCAACGAGAACTACGTCTATGAGCGGGAGTTCCTGGATAGTTTCGCGTGCCATTATCAGACCGGTGAGCGTGTGCCTCAAGCATTGATCGACCGCTTGTTGGCCTCGAGTCAATATGGAGCCGCCTATGCCTGTGTGCGACAGTTGGGCTTTGGCTTTATCGACATGGCATGGCACAGCATCACAGAGCCCTATGATGGCGATGTCTTTGACTTTGAGCAGGATGCTGCCAGGGAGGTACAAGCCTTTGAACCCATCGATGGCTGCATCATATCGTCCCATTTCACGCACATCTTCTCGGGCGGATATGCTGCGGGATATTATGGCTACAAGTGGGCCGAGATGATTGAGTGTGACGCCTTTGACCAGTTCAAGCAACACGGTATCTTTGATCGCGAGACAGCACGCTCATGGGCGGACCACGTTTTGTCAAGAGGCGGCACAGAAGCGCCGATGACGTTGTACAAGCGTTTCCGCGGCCATGAGCCACGCATCGAGGCCATGATGCGGCGTGACGGGATCAAATTGTCATCAGGCAGGAATCACTGATTGAATAACAATATAATTGTTTTTTTTAAGGATGAAGAGAGTAATCAGGCATGCAACGCTCGACGATGTGCCAGCAATCATGCTTCTCATCGATGAGGCGCGCGGCATCATGCGCTCATGTGGCAATGTCAACCAGTGGATCGACGGCTATCCCAGTCGCGAGACCATTGTCGCAGACATCAGCCACGGGCATGCCTATGTGCTAGAGCAAGAGGATGGCTTGGTGGTGGCTTCGTTTGCGTTTGTTCCCGGGCCTGAACCAACCTACAAAGAAATATTTGAGGGTCAGTGGCTGGACGACAAACCGTATCACGTGGTGCACCGCCTGGCCAGCACTGCCGCCACTCATGGCATCTTCAAGCAGGTGATGGATTACTGTATCGGGGTGGCGGGTAATCTGCGTATCGACACCCACCGCGACAATGTGATCATGCGCCATGTCATCGAGCGTTACGGCTTTGACTACTGTGGGATTATCTACTTGCTCAATGGCGATGAGCGCCTGGCCTATCAGTTCCCGCCCAAACGCCCGCAGTAATTTCCCGTTTGCACAGCAGTGGACACCTCACCCCATGCCGGGGCGCCAACTACAAATCAGGGCCGTCTCGTCAAGAGGCAGCCCTGATGCTATAAGGGATTAATGAATAATCTGGTTCGGATGACTATGAATTAGTTGAGCGCTTTCTTTACCTTGTCAGCAGCAGCGTCAACACCCTCAGCAGCCTTCTCCTTGGCAGCGTCAACAGCGTTGCCAGCAGCATCCTTAACGGCGTCCTTAGCGGCGTCAACCTTCTCGGCAGCAGCATCGGTAGCAGCACCAGCGGCGTCCTTAGCGGCGTCAACGGCACCTTCAACCTTCTCGGCAGCAGCCTTAGCAACGTAGTCAGCAAAACCAGCCTTCAGTTCCTCGGGAACGTCAACATAAGCGCTCATCTTCTCAGCCAGGGTCGGGATCTTAGCCAGGAGGGCTTCCTTGTTGTTCTCCCAAACGGTCTTGATGATGTTGATGATGTTGAAGTAACCAGCCTGGTCACCACCATCGAGCAGAGCCTGAGCCTTCTGCTTCAGACCATCGAGCAGCGACAGGGCGCTAGCCTCGTCAGCGGCATTCATCAGGTCAGCGGTAACAGACTCAACGGTAGGAGCAACCTCTTCGGTCTGGTCCTGAGCAACTTCCTCAGCGGGCTTGGTTTCGGTCTTGCAACCAACAAAAGCGATAGCAGCAACGGCTGCAAACATCAATAAAAACTTCTTCATAATAAAACAACTTTTTTAATAAATGATTAATAATAATAAAACGAATCAACGCCGCAAATGTAACGGCTATTTTTGAATTACCAAATTTTTTTCAGCCAATTTTCATTTTTTAAGACTTTTATTGCCCTTTTGGGCGGTTTTGCGGGCAAAAAACTATAACTTTGCAGTGCGGAATTTTGTCCAGGACTTCCCGTTACAAATTTCGTGCCAAAAGTTAAGATATTAACCAATAAACCTGTAGTTAATTATGATATACCTATTAATGGGCCTGATTTTTGTACTCAGCCTTGTAGTGCAAAATTCACTGAAGTCAAAGTTCGCCAAGTACAGTAAGATGTCCTTAGGCGTGCCCATGGCAGGCCGTGATGTGGCTTTGGCCATGTTGCAGCAGAATGGTTGCAACGATGTTCAGATCACGAGCGTGAGCGGCCAGTTGACCGACCACTTCAATCCCGCCAACAAGACTGTGAATCTGAGCGAACCCGTCTATGGCACCAATAGCATCGCCGCTGCTGCCGTGGCAGCCCATGAGTGCGGCCATGCCGTTCAGCACAAGGTCGGTTACAGCATGCTTCAGTTGCGATCAAAACTCGTGCCTGTCGTTTCGTTTGCATCCAACACGGTACAATGGCTCCTGCTTGCCGGCATCATGCTGGTGCAGATCACGCCGATACCCCTGTATGTCGCTATCGCCCTGTTTGCCTCGACGGTGCTGTTCAGTTTTGTTACACTGCCTGTTGAGGTGGATGCCAGCCGCCGTGCCATCAAGTGGCTCGAGGGCTCTGGAATCGTTAACGGTCAGCAGTTGGCTTATGCCAAGGACGCGCTTCATGCAGCCGCCTATACCTATGTCGTTGGCGCAATCGGCTCGCTGGCTACATTATTATACTATATCGCCATGATTTTTGGGGGTAATCGTCGATAAAACGCAAATTAAGCAAAGTACAAAGAAAACGAGTTACAGTGATTCTTCATTCAAGTTTATATAGTCTCATCGCCACTTTAAGATACTTGAGGTTAAAATTGAATAAGGCTTAATGGTTGAATAAGGAGTCGACATTGACTGATAAGGAAAGTGTACTGGAAACTGAAGTGGAGAATCATTAATCACCAATTAGAGAGCAAGTTAATGGCTCGCAAAACTTAAATTATTAATTCAATGGCACAAAAACCGTCAATACCCAAAGGCACGCGCGACTTTTCTCCTATAGAGATGGCGCGCCGCAACTACATATTCAATACCATCAAGAGCGTGTTCCTGCTCTATGGTTTCCAGCAGATCGAGACCCCTGCCATCGAGAACCTGTCAACGTTGATGGGCAAGTATGGCGAGGAGGGCGATAAACTCCTGTTCAAGATTCTGAACAGTGGTGATTACCTCAAGGATGCCCCCGACGATTTGTTGGCCAGCCATGACTCGTTGCACCTGACCACGAAGATTAGCGAGAAAGGACTGCGTTATGACCTCACGGTGCCTTTTGCGCGCTATGTGGTCCAGCATCGCAACGACGTGCAGATGCCCTTCAAACGCTACCAGGTGCAGCCGGTGTGGCGTGCCGACCGTCCGCAGAAGGGACGCTACCGCGAGTTTTATCAGTGCGATGCCGATATCGTGGGCAGCGACTCGCTGCTCAACGAGGTGGAATTGGTTACCATGATTGATGAGGTGTTTAACCGCTTCAATATCAATGTGGCCATTAAATTGAATAATCGTAAGATACTGAGTGGCATAGCCGAGGTGATCGGCGCTGCCGACAAGATCATCGATATCACAGTCGCCATCGACAAACTCGACAAGATCGGTCTGGATAACGTCAATGCCGAGTTGAGGGAAAAGGGCTTGAGTGATGAAGCCATCGCCACATTGCAGCCTCTGCTCGGACTCGAGGGTACCAACCAGGAGCGCCTGGAAGCCCTCAGCGGGATGCTTGCTTCGAGCCAAATCGGCTTGAAGGGTATCGAGGAGATGCGCTACGTGCTTGATCATGTGTCGTCCCTCGGCACCCGCGCACAGGTCGAACTCGACGTGTCTCTGGCTCGCGGCCTGAATTACTACACGGGTACGATTCTCGAGGTGAAAGCCCTCGATGTGGCTATCGGTAGTATCACTGGCGGTGGGCGTTACGACAATCTGACGGGTGTCTTTGGCATGCCGGGACTGTCGGGCGTGGGCATCAGTTTCGGTGCCGACCGCATCTATGACGTGCTCAATGCGCTTGACCTCTATCCTGCCGACACGATGGCAACGGCTAGGGTGATGTTTGTCAATTTTGGCGAGCAGGAGGCTTCGGCTTCGCTGGGCCATATCATGGCTCTGCGCCGTGCTGGCATCAGTGCCGAGTTATATCCGGATTGTGCCAAGATGAAGAAGCAGATGAATTATGCCAATGATCGCCAGATACCCTATGTGGCCATCGTTGGAGCCGACGAGGTGAGCAATGGGACCATTGCCTTGAAGGATATGACCAGCGGTGAGCAGCAGAGTCTCACCATTGAGCAGGTGATTGATAAATTAGGTTAACCCGTCATTCTAATAACCATCAGGGTCATGAACAGCATGTATCAGCAGTTGAAGCAGTTGCCCCTGTTTCAGGGCATGAGCACCGATATCCTCCGGGCGCTGGTCGAGAAACTGCCGTTCCACTTCCTGAAGTTTCGTGGCGGTGAGCAGATTTTTACCGCCGGAGATCCCTGCACCCACATCCGTTTTATCGTCTCGGGTAAAGTGAGGCTGGAAACAGCCTGCGACAACCTTAGGGTTTCACTGTTTCAGACACTGTCTGCACCTCATGTGCTCGCTGCTGATTACCTGTTTGGACGCAAGACGGTCTATCCCTATAGCGCTATTGCTGACGGCTCATGTGGCATTATGCAGTTGCGCAAGGGCGATTACATCAGTATGGTGAGCAGCGACAAAGTGTTCCTGTTCAACATCCTCAACTACCTGTCATCGGGCAGCCAGCGTGGCGTTTCGCTGATGAGGCGGCTCAATGATGGCTCAGTAGCCGAGCGCATTGCTATGGTGGTGGACACATTGGCCTCTCCGGGAGCCATCGATGTGGCCTTGCGATTCAAGCAGAAGGACCTGTGCGCCCTCTTGGGCACTCAGCGCACGACACTCATCTCTACGCTCGACAAGTTGTCGGCCGATGGCATCATCGAGTATGACAGCAATGAGTTGCGTGTACAGGACCTGGCAGGTCTGTCAGCGCTATTAAGCAAATGAATTATAACAACCTATCAAGATGAAACATACCTATTATCCTCAAGGCACCTGTTCCATCCAGATCGATGTGGATGTGGATGATCAGGGCATCATCAACCAAGTGGAGTTTCTGGGTGGCTGCCACGGTAATCTGCAGGGAATCTCGATGCTTGTGCGAGGCATGCACGCTCAGGATGCTATCTCCAAGTTGCAGGGCATACGCTGTGGCTATAAGAGCACTTCGTGCCCCGATCAGTTGGCTCAGGCCCTGCGTGAGGCTCTGGGCAAGAGTGCCAACTGACAATCAATAGATATTAATCAATAATTATTATAGTATTATGATCGCTAAGAAATTTTTATTCATGCTGATGGGTATAGCCATCACGGTTTCTCTATTCAGTTGTGAGTCCAATCAGTATAAGGCTAGGGGCGAAAAACTGGCTAAGCAGTTAGACGAGCAGGTCGAGTTGCAGGACACCGCCGCTGTGCTTGCCACCGACAAGGCCATCCACGATGCCGAGCAGGAAATCCTTGCACTGAATGACTCTGCCGCTATCGCCGATTTCCAGGCTGCCCTGAAGGAAACTCGCCAGCGTCATATTGCCTATATCACGTCGCTGAAGGTTAAAAACGGTCAGAATTCGGACGACGCCGTCAAGGATGTTGTCAACGATGTGATGAATGGCGATATGGACATCAATGCCGTCACCAATGCCATCGACAAGGTGCTTGAGGAAAAGGCCGACAGCAAGCCTGCAAAGGTGGCTGCAAAACAGCAGTAACTGCCCAACTCGGATCGTTTGCCATGCGTCGACCCTCTAGCACTCATCTTGTTTTGGCAGCATTAGCCCTAGTGCTGCTTGCATCGGCATGTGGTACTGGCATCGAGGTGAGAGAGCATGTCACGGATAAGGACGTGAGGCGCGTGCTGGAGCAGGCCGACGCGCACGAGCCCGTGGTGACACTTGAGGCCTATGTCGACTCGTTTGCCGCATGGAAAGAAGGCAAGCGCTTCTGGGTGGCTGATGACAAGGTCGCACAAATGCTTGCCGTGAGCACCGTTTATGACAAGGATACCCTGCATCTGGCGGGCCATACCCTTGTGTATGATGGCTGGACCAAGAGCGGTATTGTCACTGACGAAGATTACCGCCGATTGTATATTGATTTTATCGATGAGCAGACAGGTATGCGGCTCGTCTACCGTTATGGAAGAGCCCGTGATGCTTACCGGGCCGGTTTCAGCCTGCCCATGCTCATCGATATGGATATGGTGGCTCACGTGGCTCGGCAATTGGAGGGTAAGGAATTCTTTATCCGCACCCCCATCTGGTATGACCGCCAATCTGAACAGATGAGGGATGGTCGCCATTTCATCAAGGTACACATCGACAGTGTGCAGCCGGGCAATGCCGTGTTGCCGCTGCGCGTGCTGTTCACCACCTGTGACACTCAGGAGAAGGCTATGGTGTGGATTGCCAATAGCGCCACGACAATGCGTGGACGTGACTTTGACGCATTGTTCTCGGCCACCGACCCTCATCAGTCCTATCCTGCTATCGATGCCGCCAACTGGCAACGCATCACGTGCGGGCAGGTGGTTGAGGGCATGACCAAGGAAGAGTGTCGACTGTCGTGGGGTAATCCCAAGAGCATCAATGAGCGCCCCGATCAGGCAGGCATGAGGGAATACTGGTATTATGATGGCGGAGCCTATCTCTACTTTGTGGATGGTCTGCTGAGCCAATTCAGGAAATGACGATGATGACGACTTTAGAAATAGAGTTTCTCGGGACAGGTACCTCGACGGGTGTGCCGATGCTGCGCTGCAAGTGCCCTGTGTGCATGAGCGCAGACCCGCGCGACAAGCGCTTGCGCACGTCGGCCATTGTCCGCTATCAGGGTGCACGGCTGCTGATCGATTGTGGCCCTGACTTCCGCACCCAGATGCTACGCGCCAGCGACGACAATCTGGATGCTGTGTTGTTGACCCACATCCATTATGACCACGTGGCGGGTCTGGATGATCTGCGTTCCTACTGCTTTGAGAAGCCGTTCCCGATTTATGCCCGTGCCGATGTGCTCGACAATCTGCACAAGCGCATACCTTATTGCTTCTCCGAGCACCCCTATCCAGGTGTGCCCCATTTCGAGGAGCATGCCATCGTCGACGACAGCGCGTTTCTGGTCGAGGGCGTCAAGGTGGAGCCTATCCCTGTGATGCACTACAAGATGCCGATTTTGGGCTTCCGCATAGGCCCTATGGCCTATATTACTGATGCCAAGACGATCGCCGATGATGTGGTGGATCGCCTGAAGGGCATTCCGCTGTTGGTAATCAACTCGTTGCGCCTAGGCGAGCATCTGTCACACATGTGCTTGCATGAGACACTCGAGGTCATCGACCGGGTGAAGCCGCAACGCGCCTACCTCATCCACATGAGTGACCGCATGGGCTTGCATGCCGATTCGGTGCACATGTTGCCCTCAAATGTCGAATTGGCCTATGATGGCCAGATTGTGAAAGTGTGAATCTCTGATCATGCAAGACGATATCAAAGTTAATCAGGTCAAACCCATCACTGACGAGCGCACCAGTGGGCTGCAGTTCTTTGAGGGTAGGGTGCAGGCGGGCTTTCCCAGTCCTGCACAAGGCGAGTATGCCGATACCATCGACCTGAACCGCGCCCTGATCACCAATCCCGCCTCGACGTTCTGTGCGCGGGTCATCGGCAACTCGATGGTGGATGCCGGTATCAACGAGGGTGACATGCTCATCATCGACCGATCGCTCACGCCCCATGATGGCAACATCGCTGTGTGTTTTGTTGACGGCGATTTCACCGTCAAGCGACTTAGCGTGAGGCCTGACGGCGTGTTTCTTACGCCCGCCAACGCCAACTTCCCCGAGTTGCGTGTGAGCGAGGACAGCAATTTCCAGGTATGGGGCGTGGTGTCGCACGTCATCAAGAGGGTGTGACCGCCATGACTGCCACGGGTAACGGACATATCAGCCGCTATGGGCGCACATTCTATGTGCTGTGTGTGGCAGTGGTCGCCTGGCAGTGCTTTGTGATGGCGCTGGACACCTTGCACGGCGGGGTGGGGCAGATGCTGCACGAGGGGCGCATGGCCGTCGTCGCTGCCGCCAATGCCCTGTTGCTCCTGGCTCCGTACTGGCTGCTTCCTAGGCGCTGGCGCTGGGCTGTATGGATTCCATCGGCCTTGCTCACCCTGTGGTGCCTGATGCAGATGTGCTATTGCCGTGCCTATGACGACTTGATGCCGTGGCAGAGCCTGACCCTGACCGACAACGTCAATTCCACCCTGGCCTCGAGCACGGTGGCCCTGATGCGCTGGCAGGACCTGTTGGTGCTGCTCCCGTTCTTGGCATTGATCGCTGCCCATTTGCTGTCAAAACGCCATGCCAGTGGCCGAGAAGGCATACTGCGACCGCTGGCAATCACCCTGGCGGCGGGGCTGCTGCTGGCCGCTCTGGGCTATACGGGCGGCGACACCAATTACCGCAAGCGCCTCCTGCACAACTTCAGCAACAGGGAGTATTTTGCCCGCAACGGTCTGATTCCCTATGGCCTGTTTACCCTGCACGAGGCGATGAGCAGCCACAACGTGACCGATTCTGAACGCGAGGCGCTCCAGCGGTTTCTCCAACAGGACTGTCCGCATTACAGCGACAACCGCTTTGCCGCCCGTGAGCGCCAAAACCTGGTGCTGATCATCGTGGAGTCGTTGCACACGTGGCCCATCGGCATGCGTGTCGACGGACGCGAGGTGACTCCCGTGCTCAACCGCCTGGTGGCGTCCGATAGCGTCATCTATGCCCCGCACGTGCTGTTCCAGACCAGTCATGGTCACTCGAGCGATGCCCACTTTATCTACAACACAGGCCTGCTGCCCCTGCGTGACGGCGTGGTGGCTGTCAACTGGGGAGCAGGACCTTATCCGTCGATTGCCCAGGCCCTTGATGGCTATGACTGCCGCGAGGTAATCTGCACGCCAGGCGTCAACTGGAACCAGAACGTGACCGCCAGGGCCTACGGCTTTGATACACTCTACACGCGCACCGAGTTGATGGCCGACGGCGCGTTGCAGCGCCATGGCAACGTCGATGACGCCGCGCTTACCGACTTTGCCGCCCGCCTGCTGCCCCGCATGCGGCAACCCTTCTTTCTGGAGATGGTGACCATGACGATGCACACACCGTACCCGACCGGCAAGGTGAGACCCTCGTGGATCACCGCCAGCGACACCCTTAATGCCGAGGCCCGCGGCTACCTGAACTGTGTGAACCTGACCGACAGTTGCATCGGGGCGCTGATCGGCGATCTGCATCGCACGGGCCTGTATGACCACACCGTGCTGGCCATCGTGAGCGATCACACCCAGGTGTATCTCAACCGCGTCAAGGGCCTGACCGACTACGAGGCCGTCCCCGACGACTGGTCTATTCCGCTGATTATCACCCATGCCACGGCATCGTTGCGCTACGAGCCGATCATCGGTCAGGTCGATGTGTTCCCCACGCTGCTCGATGTGATGGGCGCCAATGGTTATCAGTGGAAAGGACTGGGCCACAGCATACTGCGCTATCCCGTCACCAGTGCGATACAGCCCCGCAACATGTCGATCCTGGGCGACAGCACCGCGCTGACCCCGCATCAACTCCAAGCCTGGGACATGAGCCGCCTGATGATCCTCGACCGCGCTTGGGCCCGCTGAGGGCACTTTGGGGCGTGGCGGATTTGCGGGATTGGCGCAAAAGTGCTATATTTGCAGCCTGACATCAAATCAAGCAACCCACTGCCAAATGAAAGATATCAAATCACGGCTCTTTGCCAGCGACGCTCGTCTGAGCGATCTGGTCACCGCGCATCCGTCGCTGCTGTCGCTGCTGGCGCGACTGAATATCCCGCTGGGCTTCGGTGACCGCTCGATAGCCGACGTGTGCGAGGCCAGCGGTGTGGACACCGCCTTCTTCCTGCTGATATGCAACGTGTACACCTTTAACGGCTATGTGCCGTCGACGGCCGTCCTGTTGGGGACCGACATGAGCGGTCTGGTGCCCTATCTCGAGAAGTCGCACCGCTACTATGTGGACAAGCGCTTGCCGCACATCGAGAAGCACATCGACGCCATCGCCCATCAACTGAGCAAGCCTCTACTAGGGCAGGCGTTTATCCGCTTCTTTGACCAGTACAGGAGGGAGGTGGAGGAGCACTTCCGGCACGAGGAGCAGGAGGTGTTCCCGCACATCGGCCGCCTGATGGCCGGCGAGCGCGACAGATCGTACCGCATCGGTGACTTCCTGCAATCCCACAGCGACATCGAGGGCAAACTGGGCGACCTGCTGAACATCGTGTTCAAGTATCTGCCGCCCCAGGTGGATGACGACAACGTGCTCGATGTGGTGTATGACATCCTGCGCCTGAGCGAGGACTTGAAGAAGCACACCTTTATCGAAGAGAAGATAATGGTGCCGCTGGTAGGGCATCTCGAAAACGCTATACTGAAATGATGAAGAAGCGGCTACTGATAGTGGAACCATCGGAGGTGATAGTCGCGGGGCTGAAGGCCATGCTCGACGGGCAGATCCGCTTCAAGGTGCTGGAGCCCGAGATGAGCGCCGATCATCTCGACGAGCGCATGATTGCCGCCCGCCCCGACGTGGTGCTGATCAATCCCACGCTGATCGGCAGCCCTGACCTGCTGCACCACGAACATGAAGTGGCGGTGGTGGCGCTGGTCTACCAGTATGTGGAGCGTGACTGCCTCAAGCATTATGACGCCGTGATCGACATCCGCGACAGCCGCGCCGCACTCATCGAGACGCTGTCGCAGGCCACGCCTGGCGACGACGATACGCCCAAGAGCAACTACGAACTCACCAAGCGAGAGACGGCCGTGCTGGTGGAACTGGCCCAGGGCAAGACCAACAAGGAGATTGCCGACGCCCTCAACGTGAGCGTGCACACGGTGATCAGCCACCGCAAGAACATCACCCGCAAGACCGGCATCAAGAGTGTGGCGGGCCTTACGGTCTATGCCATGCTCAACAATCTGGTGGACGAGAGCACCCTGATGTAGGAAACATTATTTATTGTTTGTGTTGATAATAATAGAAGCATCATCGTTATGTTATTGACAAAAATGCTGGATAAGTTTGGAGACTACTGCATGTTTATGTGGCGGGTCATCGCGATCCCCGACAAGGTGAGGGTGTTCTTCAAGCGCTATCTCAACGAGATTTACAAACTGGGTATCGACTCGATACCGCTGATCATCATCGTGTCGCTGTTTATCGGTTCGCTGTGTACGATCCTGATCAAACTCAATATTTCTAACCCGCTGCTGCCGCGCTACACGGTGGGTCTGACCACCCGCGAGATCATCCTGCTGGAGTTCTCCTCGACCATCCTGTGCCTGATCCTGTCGGGCAAGATCGGCTCGAACATCGCCAGTGAGATAGGCACCATGCGTGCAACAGAGCAGATCGACGCGCTCGACATCATGGGCATCAACAGCGCCAACTTTCTGGCCGCGCCCAAGATACTGGCCTTGATCTCCATCCTGCCGTTTCTGGTGGTGATCTGTATGGCGACCAGCCTGTTTGGCGGCTGGCTGATCTGTATCGTCACAGGCATTGTAGACCCCGACACCTATATCTTTGGCATCCAGTCGCTGTTTATCGAGTGGTATGTGTGGTTCGCGCTGATCAAGTCGCTGTTCTTCGCCTTCATTATGTCGACTATCGCCTGCTATTACGGCTACACTGTGCAAGGCGGCTCGGTCGAGGTGGGTCAGGCCAGTACCGACACCGTGGTGATGAGCAACATCATGATTCTGATTGCCGATGTCATCCTAACCCTCCTACTGCTTTAACAACTAACAACTAAGGACTAAAGACTAACAACTTAAAATGATCGAAGTCAAGCATATCTCTAAATCGTTTAAGGAGGACAGTGGCGTGCGCCAAGTGCTGTACGACATCAGTTGCCAGTTATATGACGGTAAGACCAACCTGATCATCGGTCAGTCGGGCTCGGGCAAGACGGTGCTTATCAAGAACATCGTAGGCCTGTTTGATCCCGACGAGGGCTCGATTCTGTATGACGGGCGTGATATCACCCGGATGGACCGCAAGCAGCGCAAAGAGTTGCGCAAGGAGATCGGCATGCTCTTTCAAGGCTCGGCGTTGTTCGATAGCGAGACCGTGCTGGGCAACGTGATGTTCCCACTGGTGATGTTTGGCAAGATGAGCGCTGGCGAGATGCGAGACCGCGCGCAGTTCTGTATCGACCGCGTCAACCTGACGGGCAGCGAGAGCAAGTATCCCAGCGAACTCTCTGGCGGTATGCAGAAGCGATGCGCCATTGCCCGCGCCATCGCGCTGAATCCCAAGTACCTCTTCTGTGACGAGCCTAACTCGGGCCTTGACCCCAAGACGTCAATCGTCATCGATGAACTGCTGAGCGACATCACCCATGAGTTTGGCATCACCACCATCATCAACACCCACGATATGAATTCGGTGATGGGCATCGGGGAGAACATCGTCTTTATCAACAAGGGTCATGTGGGCTGGATCGGCAACAAGGATCAAATCTATGATGTGGACAACGATGACCTGAACAACTTTGTCTATGCCACCGACCTGTTCCGCGATGTGCGCAAGTATCGTCGCGAACACGGCTATACGCCCACCAAGAGGTAGATATCGTCTATCTTTCAGTCTATTCCACCCATTTTATCTATCATTACCACGACAAACAATGAAAACAAGCGATAAAAACTGTAAGGAAGAAATACTGGAGTTGCTCCGCTCTACCGAGCGTGAGGGCATCGAGGACGTGATCAGTGATCTGGAGGCGTGGGGATTCTTCACAGCGCCGGCATCGGCCGCACATCAC
Organism: uncultured Prevotellaceae bacterium; assembly: GCA_900320055.1. GTDB lineage: Bacteria > Bacteroidota > Bacteroidia > Bacteroidales > Muribaculaceae > Sodaliphilus. Next base: position 41,302 of record ONQS01000023.1, on the reverse strand, counting down.
CTGAATGTCGAGGGAGGTCTGGCCCGTCACTCGCTCAACACATGCCAGGCAGCGCTTGCCGTGTTTGAAGCCATGAAGACGGTCGAGCCGGGCATCGAGCATGAGGTGAAGCGTGACAGCATCATCCTGTCCAGCCTGTTGCATGACGTGTGCAAGTGTGACATCTACAAGCGCACGGTCAAGAAACGTAAAAACGCGTTGGGCATCTGGGAAGATGCCGAGGGCTATAAGATCACCTACAAAGGTTTCCCGATGGGACATGGCGAGAAATCGCTTGCACTGCTGTTGTGCAGCGGTCTGCCCTTGAACGACGATGAGATGCTGGCCATCCGCTGGCACATGGGCGCCTGGGGTGTGAACCAAAACAGTTATGAGGACATGCGCAACTATGATGCAGCCCGCAAACTCTATCCCTTGGTTACTATTATCCAGACTGCTGACGGACTGGCTGCCAGCATCATGGAGCGCTCTGGCGAGGAAATCGACGAGTTATGATGCACATCAACATCCTGCTATGTGACACTTTTCCGGGCCGGTTGCCCGATTTCATTCCAAATTACGAGTCCCTGTTCTTCGACTTATTTGAATCGATTGGCGTCGAGGCCACTTACCGCATCTACCAGACGTGGCAGGGCGAATTACCCTCAACCGTCAACCCAGACGAATTGTATCTGGTGCCCGGCAGCCTCGATTCGGCCTATGACGACAAGCCCTGGATCGTTTCGCTGCTGCACTGGATAGAAAAGGCCTATTGCCGTGGTGCAAAGATGATGGGCGTGTGCTTTGGTCATCAGGTGATTGCACGGGCACTGGGCGGCGAAGTCAGAAAATATGACGGAGGCTTCGGTGCTGGTGTGCGGCAGTCGAGGGTTATCGACAATGAGATGAAGCGTTTTTTCCCTGACGAAAGGATGCGTCTGCTTTATAGTCACCACGACCAGGTGATGGCTCTGCCCGACGGCGCCACGCGATGCGCTACGAGTGACTTCTGCTTGAACGAGTCTTATCGCATAGGCCGTCAGGTGGTGACTTTTCAGGGCCATCCCGAGTTTACCGTGGCCTATAGCCGTCACTTGCTCACCAACTGCAGCGATGACCTAGACGAGGTCGTTAGGCTTAAGGCATTGCGCAGTCTGGATGAGATGTTGCCAATGGGACCTGCCGCAGCCCGTTTTGCCCTTGACCTGCTAAATGAATATCGATGAGTTTTTTTTGAAAATTATAAATAAAAACTTGCATTTTAATCATTTTTTCAATATCTTTGCCGAGCGGGAACAGTTTAGCAGCAAGTAGTGCTTTTCTGCCTGCCTCACTCCCCATCAATGAATTTGACGATAACGATTTATTTTATTAACTTTTAAACTTACCGACTATGAACAAGAATTACCTCCATCTGTTGACAGCCCTAGTGGTGTGGTTAACGTGCGCGCTCGGTGCCAGCGCCGCCGACACTTATGACTTCACTTCTTCCAATCTGCAGTATGTCATCACCAGCAGCACCACGGCCAAGGTCGTCGGTCACGTGCTGGCATCGCCTTCCGGCTCTTATTCTATCTATGGTACTGTTACCAATGAAGGAACCACCTATCGAGTCACCGAGATTGGAGAGGGAGCCTTCAAAGATTGTGACAAGATTACAAGAATTACCATCAATGAGAATGTCGTGACAATCGGCGAGAATGCATTCTCGGGCTGCAGCGGCATGGCCAGCGTCACTTTTCCTAACACGCTGAACACCATCGGCAGTTGTTCTTTTTTGAATTGTTCCTCCCTAACCCAGGTGGTTATCCCCAATTCGGTGACCTATGTGGCCGGAATGGCATTCTTTGGCTGCTCTGCGCTTACCACTGTTGATTTGGGCGAGAACTGCCGTTTCAATGGTTCTGGTAGTTGGAGTATGAACATCTTCAAGGGGTGTACTAGCCTAACTGACATTACGTGCCGTAGTCTCCAGGCTTGGGAGTTCTATGAGCCCATGTTTGATGAGAGCACCTACACCACTGCCACGCTGCATGTTCCCTCGAGTGCTCTTAATGCCTATCAGAATACCAATTACTGGAACAAGTTCACGCATGTAGAGGGATTCGCCGATGAATCGGGTGAAGCGTTGAACAGCGCACTCAACATCGAGGGCGGCACCATCAACTTCGTTTCTAATGGCGACTATCCCTGGACGGTGGTGACCGAGGGCGGCCGCACCTATGCTCAATCGGGCAATGCCGGCGTGGGCAGCAGCGCATCGATATTGACAGCCACGGTGACATTGAGCAGTCCCACGACGCTCTTCTTTGATTTCAAGGCTTGGGGCGAGGGCTCGAGCCCTGCGTATGACAAGTGTGAGTTCCTCGTCGATGGCGTGACCCGGTTTGCTTACGGCCAGCGTCAGAACGATTGGGAGACCTATTCCGTGCTTTTGACAGCAGGCACCCACACGCTCACGTGGCAATATACCAAGGACAGCAGCGTCAACCCCACTGGCGACTACTTTGCCGTGGACAATGTCTGTTTCGGTGCCGACCTCAGTGAAGCAGTCAGCGACGGCGCCTTCACTGTCACGTCCATTGGAGCCTATCCCTGGACCGAGGTGACCGAGGGCGGCCGCACCTATGCTCAATCGGGCAATGCCGGCGTGGCTAGCAGTACGTCCGAGATGACCACAATCGTTAAGGTTCCCCTTTTGTCAATGCTCTCGTTTGATTTCAAGGCCTGGGGCGAGGGCACAAGCACAGCGTGGGACAAATGTGAGTTCCTCGTCGATGGCGTGAGCCAGTTTGTTTACGGCGCGCGTCAGAACGACTGGGAGACTTATACGATGGATGTCACGCCCGGCACCCATACGCTCACGTGGCGCTATACCAAGGACAGCAGCGTTAACCCCACGGGGGACTACTTTGCCGTGGACAATCTCACCATTCACAGTATCGAGAAGCGAGGTGATGTGGATGTAGATGGCAGTGTGACCATCAGTGACGTGACAGCCCTGATCGATTACCTGCTGAGCGGAAATGCATCGGGCATCAATCTCAGCAATGCTGACTGTGACCAGGAAGGCAATGTGAATATCAGCGACGTGACCACCCTGATCGACTACCTGTTGAGTGGCAGTTGGCCTGGTAATTCTTTCACCATCGGTGGTGTGACCTTCAATATGGTGCCTGTTGCCGGCGGCACCTTCACGATGGGATTTACAGGAGAAACTCCCACTAGCGATGAGCAGAACGCCTTGCCCGCCCATCAAGTGACGCTGTCGTCATATAGAATTGGTGAAACCGAGGTGACGCAGGCATTGTGGGTGGCTGTGATGGGCAACAACCCGAGTCACTACACCGGTGATACAAACAGGCCTGTGGAGAGCGTCTCTTGGAACGACTGCCAGGAGTTCATCACCCAGTTGAACCAGATGACGGGCATGACCTTCCGCCTGCCCACCGAGGCCGAGTGGGAGTTCGCCGCCCGTGGTGGCAATATGAGTCATGGATACATGTATTCCGGCAGCAACACGCTTGACGATGTGGCATGGAATTCCAATAACAATTCAACTAATATCTCTCAACCCGTGGGGCAGAAGGCGCCCAACGAGTTGGGCCTGTATGACATGAGCGGTAGTGTCTGGGAATGGTGCAACGATTATTATGATGTGTACAGCGCCAATGCCCAGACCAACCCGACAGGACCCACATCAGGATCAGAACGAGTTGCCCGTGGTGGAGCATTCTTCAATGATCAAGCAGGCCATCGTGTTTGGTTCCGTAACCATTCGTCTGCTGACCAATTTGCCGATGGCTTAGGCTTCCGCCTAGCCCTCTAAATTCTTTCCGGCTGAAGAATCATCGTTTCTTGGTGGCTTAGATTAATTTGATGCACCGAGCGCAATACCCAAATTTATTGGGTATTGTGTTCGGTTTGCTCAAATTTTTAGTAATTTTGTGGCCCTAAAATGAATTAAACAGTTGATTTTTATGCCAAGAAATGAGAAGGAACTTGAGGGCGTGACGCTGCTGGGTAACCAGGGCACGACCTACGAGTTTGATTACCGACCGGATGTTCTGGAGACCTTTGAGAACAAGCATCCCGAGAACGAATATGTGGTGACGCTGGACTGTCCGGAGTTCACCTCTCTGTGTCCCAAGACGGGCCAGCCCGACTTTGGCCGCATCATCATTAATTACATCCCGCGCGTGCGCATGGTCGAGAGCAAGAGTCTGAAGTTGTACCTGTTCAGTTTCCGCAACCACGGCGACTTCCACGAGGATTGCGTCAACATCATCATGAAGGATTTGGTCAAGTTGATGGATCCCAAGTATCTGGAGGTCATCGGTCTGTTCAACCCACGTGGCGGCATCAGCATCAAACCTTTTGCCAACTATGGCGACAGCGAGCATCAGGACATGGTGCGTGCCCGCCTTCTCAGCAATTTCCATAACGATTGATATGGCAACAGAAAAGAAAAAAGATGCGGTGATTATCACCTCGGGTGGCATGGACTCGACCACCATGCTCTATGAGTACAGGGACGAGATTGCCATGGCTATAACCTTTGATTATGGCAGCACCCAGAACGGCCGCGAGCGCCGCTGTGCCGTCATGCACTGTGAGCGACTGGGCATCAAGCACCTGATTATCCCACTGGATTTCATGCACAAGTACTTCAAGAGTGCCCTGCTCGAGAGCGCCGACGCCATCCCCGACGGCAACTACAACGACGAGAACATGAAGGCGACTGTGGTCCCCTTCCGCAACGGCATCATGCTGGCTATCGCCTGCGGCATCGCCGAGAGCAACGGCCTCAAGCGCGTCATGATTGCCAACCATGCCGGCGACCACTCGATTTATCCCGATTGCCGCTCGCCCTTTATCGACGCAATGAGTACTGCCATGCAGACGGGCACCTATGAGGGCATCAAGGTTTTTGCCCCCTATACCGACCTGAGCAAGGCCGACATTGCCCGCCATGGTGCGGCCCTGGGCCTGGACTACAGTGAGACCTACTCCTGCTACAAGGGCGGTGAGAAACACTGTGGCACCTGTGGCACCTGTACCGAACGCCGTCAAGCGCTCAAAGAAGCCGGAATCGATGATCCCACCGAGTACCTGGCGGAGTAATAGTTAACGGTAAGGAGTAGAAGAAACCCTGTTCACCGTTTGCAGAAAAGCGTTTTTTATTAAAACTTTCACTATTAACTGTTCACTTTTCGCCGAAAAGTGCTACCTTTGCAGCCGCATTAAAGAAAAAAATCCGTAATTAACGATAAAAAATTGAACATCAACAGAAAATGAAAGCATTCGTATTCCCCGGTCAGGGTGCACAGTTTGTGGGTATGGGTAAAGACCTGTATGACAACAATGCACAGGCCAAAGAATTGTTTGAGAAAGCCAACGAGGTGTTGGGATTCCGCATCACCGACCTTATGTTTGAAGGAACGGAGGATGACCTGAAGCAGACCAAGGTCACCCAGCCCGCCGTATTCCTGCACTCTGTTATCCTAGCGCTCACCATGGGCGACGAGTTTAAGCCTGACATGGTAGCCGGTCACTCACTCGGTGAGTTCTCGGCTCTGGTTGCCGCAGGCGCACTGCCCTTTGAGCAGGGCTTGAAACTGGTCGAGGCACGTGCCCTGGCCATGCAGAAGGCTTGTGAGGCCGCTCCCTCGACGATGGCTGCCATCATCGGCCTGCCCGACGAGAAGGTAGAGGAAATCTGCGCCACCATCGATGGTGTGTGCGTTCCCGCCAACTACAATTGCCCCGGACAGGTGGTCATCTCGGGTGAGATTGCCGCAATCGAGGCTGCATGTGAGAAGTTTAAGGAGGCTGGCGCACGCCGTGCGTTACCCCTGAAGGTGGGTGGCGCTTTCCACTCGCCCCTGATGGAACCCGCCCGTGCCGAACTCGCCGAGGCTATTGAGGCTGCCGACTTCTCGGCTCCCCGCTGCCCCATCTACCAGGATGTGGATGCTAAGCCCCACACCGATCCTGCCGAGATCAAGGCCAACCTGCTGCAACAGTTGACCGCTCCCGTGCGTTGGAGCCACATCGTTGCCAACATGGTTGCCGACGGCATGACCGAGGCCGAGGAACTTGGCCCAGGCAAGGTGCTGCAAGGTCTCATCGGCAAGACCAGCCGTGAGGTGGCCTTGAGCGGCCGCCAGTAATCTGCCAGATTAGGGTAGACTTCTACGATAGAGCAAGCAAGCATTGGGTTCGCAGAGTGGACACTTTGCTTGCTTGATTAAAATCAATCAGCAATGAAGGGTATTCATAGCCAGAATGATCATCAGCCAGAAGGAAGATTGATGAGTGTATCAATCTTTCGCGTGATTTCTATGCTGATGATCATTCTGATTCATTGCATGTGCTTCAGTGCCGGATATTGGGATGAGTATTTTCATTGTCCTGAGCCCAGCCGTGCGCTGCACGATTTAGCGGCAATAATGGCCGCACTCGCATTGCCGATTTTCTTCTTTGTATCGGGATTCCTTAATGCTTACAACTATGTGGAGAAAGGCAAATACAGGGCTTGGCCATCGTTTGTGGCTAACAAGTTCAAGCGCCTGATACTCCCGACTGTCATTTGGACGGTTATTTACCTCATGATTCTGCCGTTTAGGTATCCCTTGACAGAAGTGTTGACTGGTATTCAGCACTTGTGGTTCCTGCCGGTACTGTTTAGTGTCTTTATTCTTGTCAGACTGATTACCCCATGGTTGGTCAGAGAGCGGACAGCCCAGGCCGATGCCGCTATCGCATGTGCGATAGTGATCGCTTGTTACCTTCTGTACTTGGTGTATCGTAGATGTGAGATTCACGATAGCCTCTTTATAGGTCGGGTATTGACTTATCTGGGTTATTTTGTGGTTGGCATGATGGCATACAAGCATAGGCTCGCCTTGCGCAATAAGGTACTGGAGGCTGTCTTGGTATTGTTTCTGCTTGCATGTCATGCCGCCTGCTTGACCGTTTTTGTCTCGCTGGCTCATGGCCTTGTAAACATCTTTGTCACTATTGGTATCTGTGTTTTTGCCTTAGACTTGTTGTCGGCAATCAAGTTTGGCAATCATTCCCAGATCTATTCCGTCTTCAACGGTTTGGATCGAAATGGCATGGACATCTATCTGATCCATCAGGTACTGATCATGCTCCTGTACCAATACACTGGAGTGAAGGAATCGTTGATGCTCCCGCATCCCTATCTGGGTATAGCCATCCTGATGCTGACCGTGCTGCCCGTCTCTTGGGCCTTGTCGGAAATGAAACGGAGGCTACAATCAAGATTGTGATTATAGGATGGTTAATCGTCAAAAAAATCTGTTAACAAAATCTCTTGTTCTTCCGTTGGCGGTGCGATTACTGGATGCCGAGGATGCGGTGTGTCTGTAGCGACAACTTCCACTCGGGGTGGTTGAGGACCGCTTGCACAGTGGCCTGCATGTTGTGGCGGCATTGTTCCGGATCATCTACCCAGCAGGGCTGCAGGTAGCGGTGGGCAGCCGCGAAGTTATCATATTGGGTCAAGTCTTGACCCAGATACACTACCTTCAATTCGTCGCATCGGTCAAGTATCACGGGACGGTCTCCGCTATTTCCAATGCCTGTCTTTGGCGACAGCGTCACCCAGTCGATGCCATTGGGCAGCGGATGGGTGCCGTTGGTCTCGATGGCGATGCGCTTGCCGGTCATATCTTTGAGTCCCCGCACAAAAGTCTCATCGATCCACAGCGACGGCTCGCCGCCAGTGAGCACAATCAGCGGAGCGTTGGGGTAACGCATCACTTGCTCCACGACTTGGGGCAGCGACATCATCGTGCCCGACTCATGCCTAGTGTCGCAGAAGTCGCAATGCAAGTTGCAGCCGCTGAGCCTGATAAACACGCTAGCGGTGCCAGTGTTGAAGCCTTCGCCTTGAAGCGAATGGAAGATTTCATTAATCTTCCACATCGTTATCCTCGTCCTTGACGTAGATAGCCAGGTTATTGGAACTCTCGCGCACGTCGGCACGGTAGCAGTTGGGCACGGTGTCAACAATCCAGTGAGCGATGTTCTCGGCCGTGGGATTGAAGTCCAGCACCTCGTTAAGGTTGCGGTGGTCGAGTTTGCCGTGCACCATCTCCTTGATGATGGTAAAGTCGGTAACCATGCCGTTGTCGTCCAGTTGGCTTGCCTTGCAATACACGTTCACAATCCAGTTGTGCCCGTGCAGGTTTTCGCACTTGCTGTTGTGGTCCAGATATAGCATGTGTGCTGATGAAATCTCGAGAGTTTTCTTGACGTAGTACATATTGTTAGTTGTTAGTTTTTAGTTTTTAGTTGTTAGTTGTTAGTTGGGCGGGTGTGCGTTCTTTGCTTCGGTTACTTCTCGCTCCTCTTGTTTCTGGTCTGAGGCACCGACTCGTTGAAGTGCATGTAGTAAATCAGGTTGATGATGCCCTTGTCGTAGCCCATAGTCAAGGCTGTCAGGTAGTCACTGCAGAAGATCCCCTCACGCGCAAGCACAAATCCCTTGGTACCTAGGCGGCTTTCTACCTTGTTCACGATCGTAGGCTCGGTGTTGGCCGGGCAGTGATTGACGCCAAGCGTCATGATCACGCACTTGACGCGTGCGTCGTAATTGAACTCGGCATTGCCTGTCACGCTGTCGGCGGTCGCCACCTCGCGGTCAAATACATACTGGATGACATACGGCCCTTGTGGCATGATAAGCGTGTTGCTGCCGGCATACATGCGGGCATCGGTGCTCACCATGCTGTTCATATCCATCAGGGTCGTCTGCGCATTCGCGCCACAGCACGACGTTTCGTCAAAGAGCATCATCATTGATGCTGCAGCCAGGTCGGTGTCGACAAAGCCACGAGTGGCATAGGGATTGTCCTCGCTCACATGGGCGTTGCTGAACTTGACGTTGCCCACAGGCTTGCCAGTGCGGTCGATGATGTGATAAAGACCCGCATCCACAGCAATCAGGCGGTCGCCATTGATGTCGATCAGGTCGTCGTGCTCCATAGGAATGAGCACCTTGCCTGATTTGTCAACCATGCCGGTCTTTTTGTCTTTGAGGACGATGAAGTCGCCCGAGGGAGTGCGAGAGTACTGGTTGTAGCCTGCTTTTTCGACCTGCTTCTGGTCGGTGATGGGGTTGTCGACTTCCTTACCATCCTTGTTGAGGCACACGACGGTGTCGCCCTTCATGGCCGGTAACACACCATTGATGTAATAGGACTGGATGGGCTGGTACTCGCCAGTGTTGGACGTGAACATGACCTTGCCGTGCCTGTCGATGACGCTGAAGGAAACAATGCTGTCACTGGCCTGGTTCTCGTCGATGACCAGGGCGTAGTCGTTATACAGGAACAGGTTGGCCGTGCTGAAGTTGGCGGGCACGATGGTGTCGCCGCTAACGTTGATGTAACCCCAAGAGCCATTGTCGTTTTGGAAGGCTGCCATGCCACGGGCAAACATCGAGCACTGCGACACCTCTTTAGGCAACTCCTTGATCACGGCGCCCTTGCGGTCGATGACACACAACGAGCCACCCACGCGGCTGCACACTGCCACTCCGTCGTCGCTGAACGACGTCACGCTGCCAAAGTGGCCAGCGACCGGCTGTGTGGGTGCGCTGATGTCGTAGTAGTCGTAAGTGCCCTCGTCGTTCTTGACGTAGAACATGCCGTCGACGATGGGCGATGGCGCCGTTGCGAAGGCGTCTTTCACGACCACTTCGCCGCTATTCACATCAAGGATACTCCACTTCTCGCTGCCCTCGAGTTGTACAGGCAGATACTGGGTCTTGTACTGGTAGGTCGTCTCGTTGCCGCCACATGCGGTCATCAGCAGAGCCACGATAGCGGCAAGTGCTGCTCTGGTAATTATCTTCATCTGATGTACGGATATATATTTCTGTTTCACTATGTCGTTTTGAGGGTGCAAACTTAGTCAATTTTCCCGTCTTGACCAAAATTATAGGAGTGTCTAACATTTATTTCCGTTCTTTAACGATTGCATTCGGTATGTCTTGTGTGACACGTGATGGCGTGAAGGTATGGCAGGGTGGGGTGACAAAATGTCGCTTTGTGCGCAAATTTCGGTCGTTGGCACGCAGGTTGCAGTCTCGCAAGGCGTAAATCAACTTAAAAAAACAATAATTCTAAAACAACATTTAAGCAATCATGACTATTAAACCATTAAACGACCGCGTTCTTATCGAACCGGCTAAGGCTGAGGAAGTTGTCGGCGGAATCATCATCCCCGACAGTGCTAAAGAAAAACCCCTCAAGGGTATTGTGCGTGCCGCAGGCAATGGCACCAAGGACGAGGAAATGATCGTCAAGCCTGGTGATACTGTGCTCTATGGCAAGTATGCAGGCAATGAAATCGAGATCAACGGAGAGAAATTGCTCATGATGCGCCAGAACGACATCTTGGCCATCGTCACGGACTAAAAGTATTATATAGAGTTAATAGTTTGTAAAGAGAAAGAAGGTTGGTTTATCACCGACCGATAACTGACTAAAATTAAAACATAACAATACTGAAATGGCAAAGTTAATCAAATTCGATATCAAGGCTCGTGAAGAGTTGAAGAAGGGCGTTGACCAGTTGAGCGACGCCGTTAAGGTTACTCTTGGCCCCAAAGGCCGCAACGTGATTGTTGATAAGAAGTATGGTGCACCCCATATCACCAAGGATGGTGTCACCGTAGCCCGAGAGGTGGAACTGGAAGATGAGTTCCAGAATATTGGTGCTCAACTCGTTAAGGAAGTTGCCAGCAAGACCAACGATGATGCCGGTGATGGTACCACTACCGCTACCGTTCTGGCTCAGGCAATCATCACCGAAGGCCTCAAGAATGTCGCTGCAGGCGCCAATCCTATGGATGTGAAGCGCGGTATCGACAAGGCCGTTAAGACTGTTGTCGACGGTATCAAGGAGCAGGCTCAGGAAGTGGGTGACGACTTTGGCAAGATCGAGAACGTGGCCCGCATCAGCGCTAACAACGACGATGCCATCGGTCAACTCATCGCCGAGGCAATGAAGAAGGTGAAACAAGATGGTGTGATTACAGTCGAGGAGGCTAAGGGCACCGAGACCCGCGTCGACGTGGTAGAAGGTATGCAGTTTGACCGTGGCTACATTTCGCCCTATTTTGTCACCAATGCCGACAAGATGGCATGTGAGATGGAGCGCCCCTTCATCCTCATCTTTGACAAGAAGATTTCTGGCCTGAAGGATTTGCTGCCTCTGCTGCAGGGCGCTGTACAGGCTCATCGCCCCATGCTCATTATCGCCGAGGATGTTGATGGTGAGGCTCTTGCATCGTTGGTAGTGAACCGCCTGCGTGGCTCGCTCGAGGTATGTGCCGTTAAGGCTCCCGGCTTTGGCGACCGTCGCAAGGAGATGCTGCAGGATATCGCCATCCTCACTGGAGGCACTGTCATCAGCGAGGAGACCGGTCTGACCCTTGAGAAGGCTACTCTCGACATGCTTGGCACCGCCGAGAAGGTCACCGTCGACAAGGAGAATACCACCATCGTCAATGGCGCTGGCAACAAGGACCAGATTGCAGATCGTATCGCTCAGATCCGTGTCCAGATCGAGAACACCAAGTCGACCTATGACAAGGAGAAACTGCAGGAACGCCTGGCTAAGATGTCGGGTGGCGTGGCTGTGCTCTACATCGGCGCTCCCAGCGAGGTCGAGATGAAGGAGAAGAAGGACCGCGTCGACGACGCCTTGAGCGCTACCCGCGCTGCTGTCGCCGAGGGTATTGTGCCTGGTGGCGGTACTGCCTACATCCGTTGCCTCAAGGCCCTCGAGGGTATGAAGGGTGACAACGACGATGAAACCACTGGTATCCACATCATCCAGCGTGCCATCGAGGAGCCTCTGCGTCAGATCGTTGCCAACGCCGGTCTAGAAGGCGCAGTGGTTGTTAACCGCGTCAAGGAAGGTCAGGGCGACTTTGGCTATAACGCACGCACCGAGCAATATGAGAACCTGTTTGAGACAGGCGTGATCGATCCCGCCAAGGTGGCTCGCATCGCTCTGGAGAATGCTGCCAGCATTGCCGGCATGTTCCTGACCACCGAGTGTGTCATCGCCGAGAAGAAGGAGCCCGAGCCCGCAATGCCCGCTGGTGCTCCCGGCATGGGCGGCGGCATGGGCGGCATGATGTAATCATAGCCTGAACTACAAAGGAAACAGAAACAAGTAATTTATACGCGCGTCCCCCGCAAGGGCTCTATGAGTCCCTGTGGGGGACTTTCATTGAAAGGCGTGTTGGCTATGGGCGGTCGTCGCGTTAGCCGCACAGGGGGCGCCAAGCCCTTATATTGCATGGTAATTGAGTGAAAAACATAGGAAAAAGACAGTTGTTAATAAGTCGCAATGCGCTGTGGCAGTTGCTATTATATTCTTGATGCTAAAAAAAAGCCACTTATGGGGCAAATTATTGATGAATTTTTTCTATATTTGCACCCAATATTAGACATAAACCAATCAATTCCAAAACATAAACAATTATGAACAAACAAATCACATTGCAGCAAGCCGTCGAGAAGGTACATGACGGCATGACCATTATGTTTGGCGGATTCTTGGGAAACGGCAGTGCCACCCAGATTATTGACGCCATTGTTGAGAAAGGTGTTAAAGACCTCACCATTATCGCTAACGACACCGCCTATGACGAGGTGGCCCATGGCAAGTTGGTTACCAACCATCAGGTGAAGAAGGCTATCGTTTCCCACACGGGTACTAACAAGCAGACCGCACTGCAGAAAAATGAGGGCACCCTCATCGTTGAATATGTTCCCCAAGGTACACTGGCAGAGCGCATCCGTGCGGCTGGCGCTGGCCTGGGCGGCGTGCTGACTCCCACAGGCCTGGGCACAATCATCGCCGACGGCAAGGAAATCGTCAAGGTCGATGGCAAGGACTACTTGCTGGAGAAGCCCTTGAAGGCCGACATCGCCTTCCTGCGTGCCAACATCGTCGATGAGTTTGGCAACATGGTATTCCTGGGCACCACCAACAACTTCAACCCCCTGATGGCCACTGCAGCCGACTATGTAGTCGTTGAGGCCGAGAAGTTGGTTCCCGTGGGCGAGATCAAGCCCGAGCAGGTACACGCTTCAGGCATCTATGTTGACGGCATCTATGTTGAGCAGTAATCAATACCTCCAATAAACTAACAACTTAAAACTAAAAAACACTACCAATGGAATACAAAACGATGATTAGGCTGCGCATGAGCGCAAAGGATGCTCACTACGGTGGCAATCTGGTTGACGGTGCTCACATGGTACACCTGTTTGGTGATGTGGCAACCGAGTTGTTGATCATGCGTGATGGCGACGAAGGTCTCTTCTGCGCCTATGACAATATCGAGTTTTTGGCCCCCGTCTATGCTGGCGACTTTATCGAGGCTGAGGGTTGGATTGACCGTGAGGGCAATACCTCACGTCACATGGTGTTTGAGGCCCGCAAGGTGGCTCAGGCCCGTCCCGACATCTCGGCATCGGCTGCCGACATTCTCGACGAGCCCGTGGTTGTGTGCCGTGCTTCCGGTACCTGCGTGACTCCCAAAGATTGCCAACGCAAGAAATAATAAACCTGCCTACAGGCGATAGTATTCATAGTAAAACTCAAAATCATAACATGGATAAACTGATCATCACAGCCGCCATTTGTGGCGCCGAGGTTACCAAGGAGCAGAATCCCAACGTGCCTTATACCGTCGAAGAAATCGTGCGAGAGGCCAAGTCGGCAGTCGATGCCGGTGCCGCCATCGTCCATCTGCATGTGCGCTGGGACGACGGCACGCCAACTCAAGACCGCGCCCGCTTTCAGGAATGTGAAGAGGCCATCCTCAAGGTGTGCCCCAACGTCATCCTGATTCCGTCGACAGGCGGTGCCGTCGGCATGACTCCCGACGAGCGCTTGCAGTCGACCGATACCACGCCGCTGCCCGAGATGGCAACCCTCGATTGCGGTACGTGCAACTTTGGCGACGAGATATTTGACAACACGATGCCCACGATGCGTGCCTTTGGCAAGCGCATGATGGAGCGTGGCATCAAGCCCGAGTATGAGTGCTTCGAGATGGGTCACCTCGACACCATCCTGAATATGGCCCGCAAGGGTGAGGTTCCCGGCAACCCTATGCAGTTCAACTTCGTGCTGGGCGTTCCCGGTTGCACTCCCGCAACAGTGGCCAACCTGTGCTGGCTCGTCAACGGCATCCCCGCTGGATCGACCTGGACGGTTACCGGTGTGGGCCGCCATGCCTTCCCCATGGCTGCTGCCGCCATCGCAATGGGCGGTAATGTGCGAGTAGGCTTCGAGGACAATCTGTACCTCTCAAAGGGCGTGCTGGCCAAGAGCAATGGCGAACTCGTCGAGAAGGTGGTGCGCCTAGCCAAGGAGTTGGGCCGTCCCATCGCCACCAGCGACGAGGCCCGCGAGATTCTCGGTCTCAAGCCCCGCAACTGATATCTCCACAACACAATGAGTAATAACAAAAACAACGTTTAACACTAAAACATATTAAAACAATGCAGAAACACGGAAACAGATTCGGTACACACCGAGTAATCGAACCCAAGGGCGTTCTTCCTCAGCCCGCCAACAAGTTGGACAACAACATGGACGAGATCTACGATAATGAGATCCTCATTGACGTGCAGACGCTCAATATCGACTCCGCTTCGTTTACCGATATCCACAACTATGCCAAGGCACAGGCTAAGGATCCCAACAACGAGGCCGAGGTGATGGAAGAGATCAAGAAGGAGATGCTCTATAACGTAGAACTGCAGGGCAAGCACCGCAACCGTCGCACCGGTTCGGGTGGTATGCTCTTGGGTAAGGTGGAGAAGATCGGTGATGCCTTAAAGGGCAAGATCGACCTCAAAGAGGGTGACCGTATCGCAACGCTCGTGTCGCTGTCGCTCACTCCGCTGCGCATCGACGAGATCCTCGATATCCGTGCCGATGTTGACCAGGTCGACATCAAGGGTAAGGCTATCCTGTTCGAGAGCGGCATCTATGCCAAGATTCCTACCGACATGCCCGAGAAACTCGCTCTGAGCGCACTCGATGTCGCTGGCGCTCCCGCACAGACCGCCAAGTTGTGCCGTCCCGGTCAGACCGTCGTTATCCTGGGTGCTGGCGGCAAGAGCGGTATGCTGTGCTGCTATGAGGCTCAGAAGCGCGTTGGTGTCACTGGTAAGGTCATTGGTCTGGCCAACAGCCCCAAGTCGACCCAGCGCATCAAGGATCTCGGCTTCTGCGACGTGGTTGAGAGCGTTGCCGGTATGACCCCTGTTGAGGTTTACGAGTTGGTATACAAACTGACCGACGGCAAGATGGCCGATGTTACCATCAACAACGTGAATGTGCCCGATACCGAGATGACCAGCGTGCTTTGCACCAAGGAGGATGGTACCGTTTACTTCTTCTCGATGGCCACCAGTTTCACCAAGGCTGCTCTCGGTGCCGAGGGTATTGGCGCTGACGTGAACATGATCATCGGTAACGGCTACACCAAGGGCCACGCTGAGATTACCCTGCAAGAGTTGCGCGAGTGCCCGAAACTGCGCAAGATCTTTGAGGAACTGTACGCTTAATTATTAGACGATACATCTTATGGACTGCTGTGGCGTGCTTTGTCACGCCACTTGCAGCAAGAAATCAGATAGAATGATTATGGCAGAATCTAGAAGAAAACAACTCTTTCCCGAAGTAACCGACGAGCAGTGGAATGACTGGAAATGGCAAGTCAAAAACCGCATCGAGACCCTTGAGGAACTCAAGAAGTATGTAAGCCTTACTGCTGAGGAGGAAGAAGGTGTCAAGCAGACCCTGAAGACCCTGCGTATGGCTATCACTCCTTATTATCTGAGCCTCATCAATCCCGATGATCCTCACGATCCCGTGCGCCGCCAGTGCATCCCCACCGGCCTTGAGACACATCAGGCCGCTGCCGATCTGCTCGACCCCCTGCATGAGGATGAGGATTCGCCCACGCCCGGCCTGACACACCGTTATCCCGATCGCGTGCTGTTCCTGATCACCGACATGTGCTCGATGTACTGCCGTCACTGCACCCGTCGCCGCTTTGCCGGTCAGACCGACAACGAGTGCGGCATCGATCGCATCGAGAAGGCTCTCGAGTATATCCGCAACACGCCCACCGTGCGTGACGTCCTGCTCTCTGGCGGTGACGCTCTGATGGTGAGCGATAAGCGACTTGAGTATATCATCTCGGAGTTGAGGAAGATTCCGCACGTCGAGATCGTTCGCCTGGGTACCCGCACTCCCGTGGTTTGCCCGCAGCGCATCACGCCCGAATTGTGCGATATGTTGAAGAAGTACCACCCCATATGGATCAACACGCACTTCAATCACCCCAACGAGGTGACTGCCGAGTCGACCCGCGCTTGTGAGATGCTGGCCAACGCCGGTATCCCCTTGGGCAACCAGAGCGTGCTGCTGCGTGGCGTCAACGACTGCGTGCATGTGATGAAGAAACTCGTCAATGAGTTGGTTAAGATCCGTGTTCGTCCCTACTATATCTATCAGTGCGACTTGTCGATGGGTCTGGAGCACTTCCGCACTCCTGTCAGCAAGGGTATCGAGATCATCGAGGGACTGCGCGGTCACACGAGCGGCTTCTGCGTGCCCACGTTTGTGGTCGACGCTCCTGGTGGCGGTGGCAAGACCCCGGTTATGCCCCAGTATGTGATTTCACAGTCGCCTGGCAAGGTCGTGCTGCGTAACTTCGAGGGTGTGATCACTACCTACACTGAGCCCACAGAGTATCACAACGAGTGCAACTGCCCCGAGTGCCAGGCTGCCCGCAAGCGCGAGCAGGTTGCTGCCGACAAGGCTGTTGACGGTGTTATCTCGCTGCTCGAGGGTGAGCGCATGAACATTGAGCCCAAGGCGCTGAAACGCCATGAGCGCAACGAGATCCGCAACAAGAAGTAAATCATGATGTCGGTTCCGTGGAGGAGTGCTAAAAATGGCGCTTCTCCACGCGGACTGACTTGTTACTGAGTAGTGCTCCCGTTCATCGACGAAATATTGCGTTACGATAGCCTGTCTATCGTGGGCCTGGAAAAGAACACCGGCAAGACAGAGTGCTTGAAGTATGTGCTCAATCGCTTGCCCGTGGAAAGCCGACGCATCGCAGTGACCTCGATTGGCATTGACGGTGAGACCGTCGACCAGGTGACACGCACCCAGAAGCCAGAAATCGTCCTGCGTGAGGGCATGTATTTCGCCACGAGTGAGATGCATTACGGGCAGCGACGACTGGTGTCGGAACTGTATGACGTCAGCGACGAGAACACCTCGCTGGGTAGGGTAGTGACCGCCAAGGCGCTCACTGGGGGCAAAATCCTGCTTTCCGGACCCTCCTCGGCGGCGAGTCTGAGGCGATGGATGGCCGACATGCGACGGCTGAACATCGACCTGGTGATTATCGACGGAGCCCTCTCACGGATGAGTTCGGCATCTCCGGCAGTCAGCCAGTCGATGATTCTGGCTACGGGCGCGGCCTATTCGGCCAATATCAACACGCTGGTGAGCAAGACGGCCCATGTGGTCAATCTCGTGAACCTGGACTTGACCAGCGATGACAACATCAGCCGTTTGGAGCCGGTCGACAAGGGACTCTGGGCAATCGATAGTGAAGGCCGCATGCGTGGACTGGACGCCTTGACATCGCTCTCAAGGGACATCCAGTTCGAGGGGATGGGTGACTGCAAGACCCTGTATGTGGCAGGAGCGCTCGTTGATGGATTCCTCGAGAAGGTGCGGAAGAACAAAGACCTCAAGCAAGTAGAACTGGTGGTGAGGGACTTCACCAAGATATTTGTCACTCCCCAGCAGTTGAGTCTTTTTGTGAAGGGTGGCGGTCGTGTGAGCGTACTGCATAAGAGCAAACTCATCGCTGTTACCGTCAATCCCACATCACCCAGCGGATATGTCCTAGACTCGGACATGCTGTGTGACCGACTTAGCGAAGCCATCGGGCTTCCTGTGTATGACCTGTTAAAAAACGACAACCTGCAATAGATGCAACTCAAAAATGTCATAGAATCGCCTTGCGGCTTGCGGTACATGATTGACCAACTGGAACTCCAGTCCGGTTATGCGCGTCGCTGGCTCCTCGATACGGAGATGATGACCCGTGCCGAGGATATCGTGGTGTGCTATGACGCGTTGCGCCACTTTGTGGAGTTTGTCGAGCGAGTCGATAAGATTCACATCGATACGTTGCTCTTCAAGTTACAGGGCTTGAAGGACATACGCACTACCATCCGTAATCTGGCAGGCAAGCAAGTGCTGGATGACATCGAGTTGTTTGAGGTTAAGCATCTGGCAATTCTGGCCGGTGATGTCGCTAAATTGCTCAAGCAGCATGACCTGGATAGTGTGGTGGCAATACCACCGCTGGATCAGGTGATTAATGTTCTTGACCCTGACGGAATGAAGATTGCCACATTTTATATATATGACTCCTACTGTGAGCAACTCAAGCAATTGAGGTCCCAAATGCGCCAGCATCCCGATCAGCAGGATGACTTGATACTGCAGGCCGATGCTCTGGAAGATTCTGTCCGGGCCGACCTTAGTGAGCGATTGCGTCCGTTCGCAACCGCGATAGAGCAGGCGCAACTCGCACTGGCTCGGACCGATGTGCTCATGGCCAAGGCGATGCAGATGCGGGCTATGGGACTGACATTTCCAGAATTGTCACTCGACGGCATGTGCCGCTATGAGGGTATCTTCCATCCTCAGGTCCTGGCTGCCGTCACTTCCCATGGCCGGAAATATCAGCATGTGGATATTGCATACGGCTTGCAACCCACCCTGATCACGGGCGCTAACATGGGCGGCAAGACAGTGGTGCTCAAGACATTGACCTTGTGTCAACTGCTTTTTCAGTTTGGGTTTGGAATACCTGCGGCCCAAGCCCGGATCGACGTCAAGGACGAGATCTACTTCTGTATCGGTGACGAGCAGTCCGTCGAGAAAGGCTTGTCATCGTTTGCCGCAGAGATGAAGAATATCGATGCCGTGATCAAGGCATCGCGCATGAACAAGAAATTACTGGCGTTGATCGACGAGCCAGCCCGCACGACCAATCCCACCGAGGGTGCCGCACTGGTCTCGGCACTGCTCAGGGTGCTGGATGGTAAGGACATGAGCCTCGTCATGACGACGCATTACGATATAGAGCCAGGCAAGGCTCATTGCCTGAGAGTAAAAGGCTTTGAGAATGGCGAAATGGACTATCGGCTGGTTGAGGTTCGAGACGGCGAGGTGCCACACGAGGCACTCAACATAGCCCAGAACCTAGGCATCGACACTGAGTGGATCGAAACGGCTCGTGCGATGCTAGCGACCCAATAGCGATTTTAGATATCACACATCAATCACACTATATACTATTACAGACAATATGCAAAAGAGCAAGTTAGGACTAGATTTTGAAAAAGTTGAGTATGCCAGAGGATTGGCCAAGGGCATTGCCGAGGATGTGCAAGCCTTTGTCGAGCAATACACGACGGTGGCTGTTGAGCGCACGCTGTGCCGCTTGATGGGC
This sequence comes from uncultured Prevotellaceae bacterium, assembly GCA_900320055.1. Lineage (GTDB taxonomy): Bacteria > Bacteroidota > Bacteroidia > Bacteroidales > Muribaculaceae > Sodaliphilus. The sequence goes on along the minus strand of ONQS01000023.1, from coordinate 21,693 downwards.
ATCGATGGCGTTGATGACAACGATGTGCCTCTGCCCAACGTCGTGGTTGAGGCATTGAAGGATAAGGGTGTCCTGAGCGAGGGCGCGCTGTTCTTTATCGCCAATGCCATGATCCAGACCGGTCTCAACCCGCAGCAGATTGCCGAAAAGGTCGCTGCCGATGAATTGGACATCACGCGTGTGGTCACTCGTGATCCCAAGCAGATTGCCGAGGCCCTGCAACCCGTTATCGACGAGAGCATGGCCCGCATACGCACACGCCGTGCGCGTCGCGAACACTATCTGGAGACCATCGGTGAAGGTCCCAAGCCCTACCTCTACATCATCGTGGCTACGGGTAACATCTATGAGGACGTGGTGCAGGCTCAGGCAGGAGCGCGCCAGGGTGCCGATGTTATCGCTGTGATCCGTACTACCGGTCAGAGTCTGCTGGACTATGTGCCCTATGGCGCAACGACCGAGGGCTTCGGTGGCACGTTTGCAACCCAGGAGAACTTCCGCATCATGCGTAAGGCGCTCGATGAGGTGGGCGAGGAACAAGGCCGCTACATCCGTCTGTGCAACTATTGCTCAGGCTTGTGTATGCCCGAGATTGCCATCATGGGTGCCTTTGAGGGCCTTGATGTCATGCTTAACGACGCACTCTACGGCATCCTGTTCCGTGACATCAACATGCAGCGCACGCTCGTCGATCAATACATGAGCCGCATCATCAATGGCTTTGCCGGAGTTATCATCAACACTGGCGAGGACAACTACTTGACTACCGCCGATGCCGTCGAGGCTGCGCACACGGTGCTGGCTTCGGACCTCATCAACGAGCAACTGGCCCTCATGGCAGGCTTGCCCGAGGAGCAGATGGGTCTGGGTCACGCCTTTGAGATGGACCCGATGCTTGAGAACGGCTTCTTGCTCGAACTCGCTCAGGCCCAGATGACCCGTGAGATTTTCCCCAAGGCCACGTTGAAGTATATGCCTCCCACTAAGTTCATGACGGGCAACATCTTCCGCGGCCACATCCAGGACGCCTTGTTCAATATGATCGGCATCTGGACCCACCAGGGTATCCAGTTATTGGGTATGCCCACTGAGGCAATCCACACCCCATTTATGAGCGACCGTTACCTCTCGATCGAAAACGCCAAGTACATCTTTAATAACATGAAGAGCATCGGCGAGGAAATGGAGTTTGTAGAGGGTGGCATCTGCCGTAACCGTGTTAAGGAAGTGCTGGGCAACACCATCAAGTTGCTCGAGGATATCACCAAGGAAGGCCTCTTTACCGCACTTGAGAAGGGAATCTTTGGCGATGTAAAGCGTCCCAAGAATGGCGGTAAGGGCCTTGAAGGCGTTACCATGAAGGGGGAGAACTACTACAACCCGTTTGTGGAACTGATGAAGGGCAAGAGATAATAACAACACATCATAATAAAAATAAGGTTACTATAATACTATGAGCGAAGGTTTATATAGCATGGAAGCCAAGGATTTTGACAAAACCTTGGACTTCACTAAGATAAAACCCTATGGCGACACCATGAACGATGGCAAGGTGCAACTGAGTTTCACCCTGCCCGTGCCCTGTGGCGCCGAGGCTGTCGAGGCTGCAAAGCAGTTACTCCGCAAGATGGGCTTGGAAAATCCCAGCGTGGTGTTCTATAAGGAGTTGACCCCCGGTTTTACCTTCTTTAATTGCTATGGCAGTTGTTCCCACACCGTGGATTACTCGACCATCTATGTTCCTAAGGTCGAGAGCAACACGATGGACATGTATGAGACCGATGAGTATATCAAGCAGAACATCGGCCGCAAGATTGTCATCGTGGGCGCATCGACCGGCACCGATGCCCATACCGTCGGCATCGACGCCATCATGAACATGAAGGGCTATGCGGGACACTATGGTCTCGAGCGTTACGAGATGATCGATGCCTACAATCTCGGCTCGCAGGTGCCTAACGACGAGTTTATCGCCAAGGGCATCGAACTGCATGCCGACGCCCTGCTCGTCTCACAGACCGTCACTCAGAAGGACGTCCATATCAAGAACATGACTGAGTTTATCGAACTCATGGAGGCCGAGGGCCTGCGTGACAAGATGATTTGCTGCTGCGGTGGTGCCCGTGTGACCCACGAGTTGGCTAAGGAACTCGGTTTTGATGCCGGTTTCGGCATGAACACTTATGCCGATGATGTGGCATCGTTTGTCGTTCAAGAGATGGTCAAGAGAGGAATGAAATAACTTTTTTACAAAAAAACATATAATTAATCTCAAAAACCGTACTATTATTATGGATAAATATCAAATGAGAGAAGTCATCGCAAAGCGTGCTGCCAAGGAATTGCACGATGGCGATGTTGTGAATCTGGGTATTGGTATCCCTACCTTAATCCCTAACTACCTGCCTGATGGCATTTCCGTGACCCTGCAGACCGAGAATGGCGCTATGGGTATGGGTCCCACTCCCGAAGAGGGCAAGGAGGACAAGAACCTCATCAACGCCGGTGGTGGTGCTATAACCCTCAATCCGGGTGCTTGCACATTTGACTCGGCCACCTCATTTGCCATCATCCGTGGCGGTCACGTCAACGTTTCGTTCCTTGGCGCGCTGCAGGTCGATGAGAAAGGCAATCTGGCCAACTGGATCATCCCTGGCAAGATGGCTCCCGGTATGGGTGGCGCAATGGACCTCGTCGTTGGTGCCAAGCGTGTGATCCTCACCATGGAGCACACTCAGAAGGGTAACCCCAAGATCTTGAAAGAGTGCACTCTGCCCCTGACCGCTGCCGGGCAGGTCAACATGATCATCACCGAGATGGGTGTAATGGATATCACTCCCGAGGGCATCGTTCTGCGCGAACTCCATCCCGAGTTCACCGTCGAGGATGTTCAGGCCGCAACCGAGGCCAAACTCATCATCTCGCCTGATCTGAAACCTATGGACATCTAATTCCAGCCTTGTTACAGATGGAATACAATTTCATAAAGATTGAGCACACCCAGGGTATCACCATCCTCAAGATTTCGGCACCCAAGTCGCTGAATGCGCTCAACTCCACCATCCTTAAGGAGTTAAGCGACTGCTTGAGCCACTTGGATGCTGCAACGCGTGTGCTCATCATCACGGGCGACGGTGAGAAGTCGTTTGTCGCTGGTGCCGACATTTCCGAGATGGCTCACCTCAACGAGGCTCAGGGCTATGAATTCGGACGCCTCGGCGCTCAGGTCTTCCGTGCCATCGAGACATTGCCCATTCCAGTCATTGCCGCTGTCAACGGTTTTGCCTTGGGTGGTGGCTGTGAACTGGCTATGGCCTGCGACATCCGCATCGCATCGAGCAAGGCTAAGTTTGGCCAGCCCGAGGTGGGCCTGGGCATAATCCCGGGCTTCTCAGGCACCTACCGTCTGCCTAAGATTGTGGGCCAGGGCCATGCCAAGGAGATGATCTACACAGGCAAGGTGATCCGTGCCGACGAAGCACTCCGTATCGGTTTGGTCAATGCTGTCTATGAACCCGAGCAACTGATGGAAAAAGCCGTCGAGATGGCTCAGATGATGCTCCACAATGCTCCCGTTGCCATTAGCCTGGCCAAGCAGAGCATCAACGAGGGCTACGACCTCGATGCCGATGCCGCTATAGCGCTTGAGAATAAACTCTTCGGCAAGTGCTTTGCCACCAGCGACCAGAAGGAGGGCATGGATGCTTTCCTCAACAAGCGCCAAGCGGAGTTTAATGGTAAATAATTGAAACTAAATCATTAATAATCAATATAATAATATCAAATCATGAAAATTTGTGTTATTGGAACAGGTACAATGGCTAAGGGTATCGTTAAGGCGTTTGCCGCCAAGATGCCCGTCGTTATGAAGAGCCGCACCCAGGAGAGCCTCGACAAAGCAATGGCTTCGATCTCCAAGGGCTACAACAAACTTGTCGAGAAGGGTAAGATTACCGAGGATGCCATGAAGTCTATCCTGGCTAACATCACCACCACGACCGACTATGCCACGTTTGCCGATGCCGACCTCGTTATCGAGGCTGCTGTCGAGAATATGCAGTTGAAGAAGGACGTCTTTATGGAACTGGACAAGATCTGCAAGCCCGAGACCATCTTCGCCACCAACTCCTCATCGCTCTCGATCACTGAGATTGCTGCTTGCACCAGCCGTCCCGCTCAGTTTATCGGTTGCCACTTCTTTAACCCCGCCGACCGCATGGCGCTCGTCGAGGTCATCAAGGGCCAACTCACCAGCGACGCTACCGCTCAGTGCATCATCGACCTGACCACCGAGATCGGCAAGACCCCCGTTCCCGTTAACGAGGCTCCCGGTTTTGTCGTTAACCGCATTCTCATCCCGATGATCAACGAGGCAGTAGGTATCTTGGCCGATGGCATTGCCAGCGCCGAGGATATCGACAAGTGCATGATGCTGGGTGCCAACCATCCCATGGGTCCCCTCGCACTGGCCGACCTCATCGGTAACGATGTGAATCTCGCCATCATGGAAGTGCTCTACAACGAGTTTGGCGATCCCAAGTATCGTCCTCACCCGCTGCTGCGCAAGATGGTTCGTGCCGGCCTGCTGGGTCGCAAGACTGGTGAAGGTTTCTACAAATATTAATCAACTAAAACGATCAATATAATATGGATTTTAGTTATTCAAAGACTGAACAACTGTTCCTGCAGATGGTACGCTCCTTTGCAGAGAACGAGGTAAAGCCCCTTGCCGCCGAAATCGATGAGCAGGAACGCTTCCCCCTCGAGACTGTCCAGAAGATGGGCAAACTCGGCATGATGGGTATTCCTGTCCCCAAGCAGTATGGCGGTGCTGGCGGTACTGTGCAGATGTATATCATGGCCGTTGAGGAACTCTCACGCGTGTGCGCCACCACTGGCGTCGTGCTCTCGGCCCACACTTCGCTGTGCATCGCTCCCATCATGGAGCATGGCACCGAGGAGCAGAAGATGAAATACTTGCCTAAACTCGCTTCTGGCGAGTGGATCGGCGCCTTTGGTCTGACCGAGCCCAATGCCGGTACCGATGCTGCCATGCAGCAGACCACCGCTGTTGACGCAGGTGACCACTGGGTGCTCAACGGCTCCAAGATTTTCATCACCAACGCCTCCAATGCCCATGTGTTTATCGTCATGGCCATGACCGACAAGTCCCAGGGTACCAAGGGTATCTCGGCCTTCATCGTCGAGAAGGGTATGCCCGGTTTCTCTATCGGTAAGAAGGAGTTAAAGATGGGTATCCGCGGCAGCGCTACCTGTGAGTTGATTTTCGAGAACTGCATCGTTCCCAAGGAGAACCTGCTGGGTCAACTCGGCAAGGGCTTCAAGATTGCTATGATGACCCTCGACGGCGGTCGCATCGGTATCGCATCGCAGGCTCTGGGTATTGCTCAGGGCGCTATGGATGAAACCGTTAAGTATACCAAGGAGCGCAAGCAGTTTGGCCGTGCCATTGCCAAGTTCCAGAACACCCAGTTCCAGATGGCCGACCTCAAGACCAAGGTCGAGGCAGCCCGTCTGCTCGTGCGCAGTGCCGCCTGGAAGAAGGACATGCACTTGCCCTACAGTGCCGATGCCGCTATGGCAAAACTCTTTGCTGCCGAGACCGCAATGGAAGTTACGACCAAGGCCGTACAGTTCCACGGTGGCTATGGCTACACCCGTGAATATCCTGTTGAGCGCATGATGCGTGACGCCAAGATTACCGAGATCTACGAGGGTACATCCGAGGTTCAGCGCATGGTAATCGCCGGTCAGTTGTTTAAATAAACTTGAGTTTTGAGTTTGTGTTGTAAAGGCAGCGACTTCGCCTATTTCATTACAGGTGACATTGTCTTCGTTTACAACTAATGACTTAGGACAAAAAACTAGAACAAGAATATGAATATTATCGTTTGTATCAAACAAGTTCCTGATACCACCGTTGTCAAGATCGACCCCGTTAAGGGCACTTTGATTCGTGAAGGCGTTCCCAGCATTATGAACCCCGACGATAAGGGCGGCCTCGAACTCGCCTTGAGACTCAAGGACCAGTTCGGTGCCCATGTCACCGTCATCTCTATGGGTCCTCCCCAAGCCGACGTCATGCTGCGTGAGGCTTATGCGATGGGTGCCGACCGTGCCATCCTGTTGAGCGACCGCAAGTTTGCCGGTGCCGACACCTTGGCTACCTCCTATGCTTTGTCCGGCTTGTGCCGCGTTCTGGACTATGACCTCATTATCGCTGGCCGTCAGGCTATCGATGGTGACACCGCACAGGTGGGTCCCGAGTTGGCCGAGCATCTGGGTCTGCCCCAGATCACCTATGTTGCCGACGCCAAGGTGCTTGACAATGGCAACCTGCAGGTCGACAAGGAGAACGAGGATGGCATTCAGGTTCTCGAGGTCGAGGGCAAGTGTCTCTTGACCGTGCTCGCATCTGCCTTTGAGCCCCGCTATATGAGCGTGAGCGGCATTATGGAGGCCTATGACAAGGAAGTCGAGGTCTGGAGTGCCGACAAGATCGACGTTGATGAGGGCAAACTGGGACTCGCTGGCTCTCCCACCAAGGTGTTCAAGTCCTTCCCCAAGGCTATGAAGGCTCCTGGCGAGGTTCACGAGGTAACCCCCGAAGAGGCAGTAGAACTCATTGTTAATCAACTCAAAGTTAAACACATTATCTAAAAGTTAACTGCATTATGGATAAGAAAGATTATAAGAACGTATTCGTTTTTGCTGAGCAGCGCGAGGGTGTCATCCAGTCCGTTGCACTCGAACTTTTAGGTAAGGCTCGTGACTTGGCCGACGCTCTCGGCGAGAAGGTCGTAGCCATGCTTCTCGGTCAGGGAATCAAGGATCAGGCCCAGATGCTCATTGAGTATGGTGCCGATGAGGTTATCGTCGTAGATGCTCCCGAGTTGAAGGATTTCCTCAGCGAGCAGTATTCACAGGCAGTAGGTCAGATCATCACTGAGCGCAAGCCCAGCATCGTGCTTTATGGTGCCACCACCATTGGCCGTGACTTGGCTCCCCGCATCGCTTCGCGCCTCAAAACCGGTCTGACCGCCGACTGCACTAAACTCGAGATCGAGCCCGACAAGGAGGGTGAACCCGAGTTCCGCATGACGCGTCCCGCATTTGGCGGTAACCTGATGGCTACCATCATCTGCCCGAACAACCGCCCGCAGATGTCGACCGTTCGCCCCGGTGTGATGCAGAAGATGCAGCGCCAGGCAGGTCGCGAGGGCATCGTGACCGACTTTGCTCCCAACTTCGATGCCAGCAAGTTCAAAGTGAAACTCGTCAAGACCATCAAGGCCGACAAGCAGATGGCCGACATCGCCGAGGCCAAGATCCTCGTGAGCGGTGGCCGTGGCGTGCATGACAAGGAAGGCTTCGACAAGTTGCAGGCTCTTGCCGACGTGCTCGGTGGTCAGGTGGCTTCGTCGCGTGCTATGGTCGACAACGGCGTGATGCCTCACGACGTTCAGGTGGGCCAGACCGGTAAGACCGTCCGCCCGAGCCTCTATATGGCTTGTGGTATCAGCGGTGCCATCCAGCACCTGGCCGGTATGGAAGAGAGTGACTTCATCATCGCTATCAACAAGGATAAGTTTGCACCCATCTTCAGTGTCGCTGACCTGGGTATCGTGGGTGACCTGCACAAGATTGTGCCCATGTTGACCGAGCGCATCAAGAAGGAACTCGAGAAGTAATCTCCGACCGTTCCCCGTAGAATAGTTCAGGGCGGACGCCAACTAGGCATCCGCCCTGATTTCTCCTGGTGGCGAAATGAATTGATGACGATGGCATCAATAATCTGACAAAGCAAGACGAGAACAAACAATCGATTTTTCACTAGATGAAACGCAAGCAGAAGAAACAAGCGGTCAACCTCGATGATGTGATTGCCGCGATGCACCGAGGCAACCGTGAAGGCGAGCAGGAACTGCTGGGTCCTGGTTTCCACTCGACTAACCGCATCCATCGTTCCAAGAAGACCTACACCCGCAAAATCAAGCACAAGCGCTTGGATGAGTAAGCCCTGTGCATTGGTGGTTATGGCCATTTTATAACAGGATAATGAAATTTATTGTACCTTTGTGCCTACTAGGTTTTTTAAAACTCCAATGGATATGAAGAAAACGTACAGACTAATGATTGCAGTGGGCCTGTTGGCTATTGGAGGCTTGCTGACGGGTTGTAAGAGTGCTCAACAGATGGGGCTGGCAAAGGACAAGACGATGGATTCGAGCCAGTTTGTGAACATTACCGACGTTGTGCCTGATGCCATACTGGAGATTCGCTACTTCAGTACCTACAATTTTGTGGGCGCTCGCATTGATGGCTACCTGGAGCCCACCGCGCTGCTGACACGTGTCGCTGCCGATAGCCTGCGTGCTGTGAGCGACGAATTGAAGGCGCATGGCTATCGCCTGAAGATCTATGATGCTTACCGCCCTCAACGTGCGGTGGATCACTTCCTGCGCTGGGCGCTTGACGAGACCGACACGCTCACCAAGGCCTATTTCTATCCGCGACTGACCAAGAAACAGGTGTTTGAGGGAGAATATGTCGCTGAGAAAAGTGGTCACTCCCGTGGCTCGACGGTGGATTTGACGCTCGTGGATATGAAGACCGGCAAGGAAGTGGATATGGGCGGCACTTTTGACTGGTTTGGCATTGAGAGCCACCCTGACTATGGAGGTGGCAACCCCGAGACGCTCGACTTTGAGCAAAAGGTGCCCACATTCACCAGTGAGCATTTCTATAACCGCATGGTGTTGCGATCGGCCATGTTGCGCCACGGCTTTTTGCCGCTGGACAACGAGTGGTGGCACTTCCGTCTTGCAGGCGAGCCTTTCCCCGACACCTACTTTAATTTTCCTGTTCAGCGATTGCGCTAGGCCTTGTCAATCGCTTGATTTTCCATCCGATGGCTGCTACGGCTATAGTTGTCAGCGGGCTTAGGATGTTGAAGAAGCAGTATGGCAGATAGGTGAGGGTAGGGACCCCGAGCACCGTGGCCTGGGTCATGCCGCAGGTGTTCCATGGCACGAGCACCGAGGTGACGGTGACGGCATCCTCGGTGGTGCGGCTCAGCAGCCGTGGCTCGAAGCCATCTTTCTCATATACCTTGCGGAACATATCGGCGGTGAGCACGATGCTGATAAACTGATCGCCAGTGGTCAGATTCAGAAATAGCCCGGTGCCTACGGTCGAGGTGACCAGACTCAAGCGTGTGTGTACCCACTTGATGATGACTCGCGTGATGCTCTCAATCATGCCGCTGGCCACCATCACCGAGCCGAAGCACATGGCACAGATGATGAGCCAGATGGTGTTGAGCATGCCTGCCATCCCACCGGTCGATACCAACTCGTTGAGCGCGTCATAGCCCGTCTGGATGGCCGTTGCACCATAGTAGGTAATGGCCAATCCCTTGAATTGGGCGGCAGCAGTGCTCAAAGCAGGATCTCCAGCAATCTGACTCAGCAGGTGTGGCTGCAGGATGAGTGCTGCGATTCCTGCCATGATGGATGATGCAAACAGCACGATGAGCGAAGACACTTTGCGGGCTATCAGGATGCCTGTCACGACAGGCACTACCAGCGTCCACAACGAGATGTTGAACGTCGATGCCAGGCCATTGGTATATTGCTCGATGTGAAGGGCCGTGTCGCCACTTCCCCAACCAAAACCCGCAATCAGGAAGATAATCAGAGTGATTGAGATGGAAGGGACGGTCGTGAGCATCATGTAGCGGATGTGTTCAAAGATGTCGACCCGTACCGACGAGGATGCCAGAATGGTGGTGTCGCTCAGCGGTGACATCTTATCGCCAAAGTAAGCGCCCGAGATGATAGCGCCAGCCGCCCATGCCTCAGAGATGCCTAGTGCGTGGGCTATGCCTAGCAGTGCCACGCCAATGGTGGCGACCGTGGTCCACGAACTACCAGAGAGCAACGATACCAGAGAACAGATGATGCAAGCGCTCACCAGGAAAAATTTGGGCGACAGTATCTGCACACCATAATAGATGAGTGTGGGGACCACACCGCTTACCATCCACGATCCAGATAGCATGCCCACAGTCAGCAGGATGAGCAGCGTGATCGACACATCACCAATCGTTTTGGTCATCTGGTGCTCGAAGGTCTTCCACGGCATGCCGTAGACGGACATTGATATCAACACACACGCGCCAGCGCCCATCAGCAGGGCTATCTGGCTGCCTCCGCTCAGCGAGTCGGAGCCAAACAGGGTGATGACAATCACCAGCAAGGTGATGAGCAACGCGATAGGAATAATCGCAATAGATGGATGCGGTAGTCGATGTCCGGTCATGTCAGCAGAGAATGATTAATCGTGACTGCAAACCTACATAAAAATTGGGACATATATGCCATACATTGGGTAAAAATCACAGGATTTTATCTTGAAACCGAAAGAGGCCGATATATGGCATCACGCAAACTCCTGGCCTTATTGACATCTCGCCTCCGAACATCGTCAATTATAATTTTTTTTTGAAAAGAATATTTGATAGAACGGAATAAACTTATTATTTTTGCCTTGTGTTTCGGGTGCTTGTTAGGCAATCGCCCAGTTTTTTAATTCAAGTATTATTAACCATTTAAATTTCTATGTAAAAATGAAAAAATTCTACATGCTCTTGGCTGTATTGGCCACATTCACTGTTGCTGTTCAGGCTCAGACCGCAGGCACAATCACTGTCGGCGACTATGATGCTCCTACCGAGTTATACAATGGCTCCTATTTTGACATGGCTCCGACCAACTTCTACTTGGCACACACGGGTGCCCAGTTGATTTACACTGCCGATGAGTTGGCCGATCTGCAAGACAAGCACGAAGTGAAGATCACGAGTCTCGCTTTCAAGTTCTATAGTGAATCCTTCGAGGATATCATCCGTGATGTAAAAATCTATCTGGAGGCTACCGATGCCACCGAGTTTGCTGTTGTTAAGGAAGTTAAGCAATTCTTCCCCTTCGAGAATCCCGTGATGGAGGTTGAACAGACCTACGAGATGCTCAACTACTATGGTGAGGATATGGACGTAGAGTTCACCTTGCCCGAGCCCTTCGCTCTGGCAAGCGGCAAGAACCTGCTGGTAACCATCGTCTTTGATGCTCAGGACGATGACAACTGCACGATGGGTTCGGATTATGCCCCCTTCTACACCTCTGGCATCCGTAACAAGGGTATGGTCTACACCGACAACTGGACCAGTTTCGTTGACTTTGCCCAGGGTGAAGATTTCCCCGATGCTACCGCTATGCTGGGTTGCGGTACCAACGTAGAGTTGCCCGTGACCAAGATCGGTTACACCTACAACGAGAATGCCACTGGCATTGAGGAAATTGAGGCTGCTACCGCTAGCGACAATGCCTATTATAACCTGATGGGTCAGAAGTTCAGTGCTGACAATCTGCCCGCAGGCATCTATATCCACAATGGCCGCAAGGTGCTCGTGAAGTGAGCCCTGGCCATCAGTCGATAAACTGATAATGAAAGAGGAGCGACTCCACCACAATGCAGGAAGTCGCTCCTCTTGGTTTATCATCTGTCTCTATGGTAATACGCAACAAATCGTTGCGTATTCTCTTGAAAATGGCCCAAAATCGGTTGTTTTTGCCCTCAAAACGCAAATATTTCGACATGATTGAGATAGTGTGGCTCAACCGATAAAAGGAGTGGGGATGAGCCAGTCTATTGTAAATTTCGCACATAGTGCGGTCTCTCTTCGCCAGTACTGGTTTTGCAACAGCCTGATGTCAGCCCTGAGCCTACACATGCGCAGAGTATACTATTACGTTGGAAAAAAACAAGTATTAACAACCAGGGAAATTAAAAAAAATAAGCGACTGAAATTCAGTTGCTTATCTTTGAATTGTGGAGCATAGCGCTTTATGGAGCGATATGGATTGACACCCATAGGATCTATAATGTTCAGATTGTCAGTTGCTTAGATCTAACTATCGATTCTATTCATCTCGATTTATACCCCGTTATCCCGTAAAAGGGGGGAATCAATGTACCCCCCAAAAAGCGAGATAACCACCGAAAAAGTTGAGATAATGAAATGTTTAGCAATATTTTTCATACCTTTGCAATGCACAATGATATATAAACGAGATATCACTTAATTTGAATTCACAGTTTAATGATTCACAATATGAAAACAGTTAAGATAATATTTATATTACTGTCTTTTGTTGCAGGATTGGCATCTCTTACATCATGTAGTGATGATGGGCCTGACATAGCAGAGGCTCCCGTTTTTGCAATGGACGAGAACTATGAAATCACAGCAACATGCGCCAATGCCTATAAAGCATACGTTAATGGTATTGAAACAATTCTTCCTTACACAATTACTCAAACCTACAAGCAACAGACCATTGTGGTGTCGGGTTACGGCTATGGCATCAATTTACAGAATAGTGATACGGTTGAGCAGACTTTCGAGGTACCTGCCATAGAAGATAATCATGAATATGTTGACTTAGGGTTGCCCAGCGGCACGCTGTGGGCTACGTGCAACGTCGGTGCCAGCAGCCCAGAAGAGTACGGCGACCACTTCGCCTGGGGCGAGACCTCTCCTAAGGATTACTACGACAGTAGCACCTACAAGTGGTGTTACTATGATAATAACGGGTATTGGCAGTTGACGAAATATGATTATTCGTCATTTCCGACTATTGAAGGAGACGGCAAGACCGAATTGGATCCCGAGGACGATGCGGCTTACGTCAATTGGAACCCGTATTGGCGCATGCCGACCAGTGACCAGATTGAAGAGTTGGTAAATTGCTGTTCTTGGCAGTGGACGCAGCGCAATGGCGTGAACGGTCAGTTGGGGACCGGGCAGAATGGCAACACCATCTTCTTGCCCGCCGCCGGCTACCGCTGGCGCGAGTCGCTCAGCAACGTGGGCTCGGTCGGTCGCTATTGGTCGCGCTCGCTCTGCTCGTACGACACCGCCGATGCCTACCTCCTGAACTTCTATTCGTTTAACGTGTACAACTGCTTCAACTTCAACCGCTTCAACGGTTTCGCAATACGTGCTGTGCGCGTCTCGCAGAATTAGCAACCAATGAAATAAAAAATAAGCGGCTGAAAATCAGTCGCTTATTTTTGAATTGTGGAGCATAGCGGACTCGAACCGCTTACCTCAACACTGCCAGTGTTGCGCTCTACCAGATGAGCTAATGCCCCGATTTGCGGATGCAAAGGTAATACCATTTTTAGAACTGACAAACTTTTTTGCGGATTTTTTTCAAAAAAAGATTATACATAACTGAATATGTGTCGATTAATCGCAAAATGCTATTTTTTGCGCCTCAAAATGCAAAATATTTGCCGTGTTGAGTGCCGATAATTCAAAATTAGTTGTACTTTTGCAAAAAAATTGGTAACTATGCCCTCGATGGAGTTGAAAGATAGACTGCAGCAGTTGTCGCACAAGATGGAGGTCTTGGGCAAGCGGTATGTCGCGCTCCTGAATGAGAAAAAGGAAATGTCGCGCGTGATCGAGCGCCAGGAACTCGAGATCGAAAAGTTGGAGAAGGAATTGAGCCAACTCAAGATAGATAATGAGTTTCTGCGTGTGGCGCATTCTGTTCCGAGTAACCCGGAGTCGGTTGCGAAATACAAGAAGCAAGTTGCCAAAATGGTGCGGGACATTGACCGGTGCATCAAACAATTGAACGCTTGAAACGACTCTCTACCGTTATGGCCGACAATAATAAAGAAAAAATATGGATACAACTCGCCGACGCGGCTAATCCGATTGCGCTGAGTATTAACCCAGAAGAGGAGGAAAATTACCGCAAGGCCGAGGAACTTGTCAACACATTGTGGAAGAAATGGATGAACCGCTTCAACGGGGAGTCGGCCGATGTGCTTGGCAGGGTGGCTTTCCAGTTTGCCCGCCTCTATCTGGAGGCTTACGGTGAAAACCGTCAGGTCAATGAGTTCCTGAATGATCTGGACAATCGTCTCGATGCCCTTTTGGGCGACGGGGAGTGATGTCCTGCTGAATGCGTCGTTTTTAGAATTAGGTTCCTGCACCACTTTAGGAATGATGATGCACTATGCTGATTGCCAGCATGATGCGTTTGATACCTATGGTGGCGCGTTTGTTTAATATTTTATCAATTAAAATGAACATTATAATTACTGTTATTGTAGCCATCCTGGCGATGGCAATTGGATGTGTGGCGGCATTATACTTCTCGCGTAAGAATGCCAAATCACAAGCCAACGAGATCATTGAGAAGGCTCGTCTTGAAGCCGAGGTGCTCAAGAACAAGGAGGTGCTTAAGGGCAAAGAAATCGGTATGTCGATCAAGAGTGACGCTGAGAAGGAAGCCAATTCACGCCTGAGCAAGGTACAGACCAGCGAAGCCAAACTGAAGCAGCGTGAGATGTCCCTCAACCAGCAACAGGGCGAACTCAAGCGCCGCAGCAATGAGGTCGAGAGCCTGAAGATGAATGTCGAGAACCAGATGGCAGTGCTTGACGAGCGCAAGAAGGATATCGACAAGATGGAGAAGAGCGTTCGCGACACGCTTGAGCACGTGAGCGGCTTGTCGGCCGATGAGGCTAAGGAGAAACTGATCGAGTCGCTCAAGGATGAGGCTAAGACCAATGCGGCAAGTTACATCAACGATATCATGGATGATGCCAAGATGACTGCCAACAAAGAGGCCAAGCGCATCATCATCGAGACCATCCAGCGTGTCGCTACCGAGACTGCGGTCGAGAACGCTGTGACGGTGTTCCATATTGATAATGACGAAATTAAGGGTCGCATCATCGGTCGTGAGGGCCGTAATATCCGTGCTCTGGAGGCTGCAACAGGCGTCGAGATCGTGGTTGATGACACGCCCGAGGCTATCGTGCTGTCGGGATTTGACCCTGTGCGCCGCGAGATCGCTCGCTTGGCATTGCATCAGTTGGTGAGCGACGGCCGTATCCATCCCGCCCGCATCGAGGAGGTGGTGGCAAAGGTTCGCCGTCAGGTCGAGGAAGAGGTGATTGAGACTGGTAAGCGCACGGCCATCGATATGGGTATCCATGGCTTGCATCCTGAACTGATCCGACTCATCGGTAAGATGAAATATCGCTCCAGTTATGGCCAGAACCTGCTGCAGCACTCGCGTGAGACCGCTAACCTGTGCGCCATCATGGCCAGCGAGTTGGGATTGAATCCTAAGAAGGCTCGCCGTGCCGGCCTGTTGCACGATATCGGCAAGGTGCCCGACGATGAGCCCGAACTGCCACACGCTCAACTGGGTATGAAGTTGGCCGAGAAGTATAAGGAGAAGGCCGACATCTGCAATGCCATCGGAGCCCACCACGACGAGGAGGAGGCCACAAGCCTTTATGCTCCCATCGTGCAGGTGTGCGATGCCATCAGCGGCGCTCGTCCTGGTGCCCGTCGCGAGATTGTTGAGGCCTATATCAAGCGCCTCAACGACCTTGAGCATCTGGCATTGTCCTATCCCGGCGTGGTTAAGACTTATGCTATCCAGGCTGGCCGTGAATTGCGCGTCATCGTAGGCGCTGACAAGATCAGTGATGCCGAGACCGAGAAACTCTCTAACGAGATTGCTCAGAAGATCCAGGATGAGATGACTTATCCCGGCCAGGTGCGCATCACCGTCATCCGTGAAACCCGTGCCGTTAGTTACGCAAAATAATGTGCGCGTACCACGATGGACGAGAATAAGATAACTCAAGTTAACATCCCTGAGCCTGCGCCCGACACTTGCGTCAAGTGCAGTGCCGGCGCGTGCAGCGGGGGATGTTGCAATGGCGATATCGGCCGTTGTAACCTCACTAGCACCAACTGGCTTGAGGATGTGCCCGACAACGATTTTGAAATTGTTGAGGTGCTGTTCAAGAACACGCGACGCGGCTTCTACCGCAACAGCACCCACATCCCCCTCAAGCGTGGCGATTGGGTGGCCGTTGAGGCCAATCCGGGTCATGATGTGGGACGTGTAGGGCTGACCGGCCGATTGGTCAAGAATCAGATGAAGCGCGTCAACCTGCGCAAAGACGCTGAGATACTGCGTGTTTTCCGCAAGGCTAAGCCTTCTGACATGGAACGTTATGAGCAGGCCAAGGCTCGCGAGGAGGACACGATGATCCGCTCGCGCAAGATTGCCGTCGATCTGGGACTGAAGATGAAGATTGGCGACGTCGAGTATCAGGGCGATGGCAACAAGGCGATTTTCTATTACATCGCCGATGAGCGTGTCGACTTCAGACAACTGATCAAGGTGCTGGCCGACGTGTTCAAGATACGAGTAGAGATGAAACAGATTGGCGCTCGGCAAGAGGCTGGCCGCATCGGCGGCATAGGCCCTTGCGGCCGTCCACTGTGTTGCGCCACATGGATGTCTGGCTTTGTCTCCGTTGCCACCAGCGCGGCTCGTTTCCAGGATATCTCTCTCAACCCGCAGAACCTGGCTGGACAGTGTGCTAAACTCAAGTGCTGCATCAACTTTGAGGTTAACACCTATGTCGAGGCTATCCGCCAACTGCCGGCCAAGGATGTCCACCTCGAGACCAAGGATGCCACCTATTATTACTTTAAGGCCGATGCCCTGAAGCGCGAAATCATCTATTCGACCGAGCGCAACGCTCCTGTCAACACCGTTACGCTGACAGCGGCCCAAGCATTTGAGATCATCGCCTTGAACAAAAACGGCATTAAGCCCGATGCCCTCAAGCCCGAGGATGAGAACGTCAAAGAGTCGTCGCCGTTTGGCGATCTGTTGTCGCAGGATAGCATTAGCCGCTTTGACAAAAAGAAAAAGAAGAAGAAAAAGAAGTCTTCTTCGTCGGCCGATAAGTCCGCAAGTGTCGAGAAGCAGAATCGTCAGGATAGGGATAATGGTGGCAATGCTGCTGAAGCCGTCTCGCCCGAAGGCAATGACAATGGCATTCAGCGAAGGCCCGACCGCAAGCAGCGTGCGCCCAAGCCCAAGCGTCAGCAGAGTGAACCCCCTCAAGACAAGAGCGAGCAACAGCCACGCGGTGAAAAGCGCCAGCGGCGCGATCGCTCTCAGAAGCCTGTCAAGACCTTTAAGCCGCGACAATCCCGTGAGGGCGATACTGCACATAACAACGATGGGCAAGGCAAACAAAATAATGCTAAGGACTAAACGCCTTGTGCGTGCAATGACTGATAGTGCGGTGGCAATGACGATGGTGTTCATTGCCGCCGTTATGGTCATTTTGGCATCATGCGAGCGTAAGCCAGTCATGGCCCATGCCCAATTCGTAACGTTTTCGGCCACAGGATGGCATGCCACGATGCCCTTAAAGTTCAATCCCGTGTATGACGACTCAACGGCTCGCTATGATATTGCTCTAGCAGTGCGTCATGACAATAGTTACCGGTATCGTAACCTCTCGTTGGTGATTGATGTCATCGCCGCCGATTCGACAATCTCGCGACAGCATGTCGACATGGTGCTCGCAGATCAGTACGGCAACTGGACGGGTGGGGGATTCGGAGCGCTCTATCAGGACAAGGTCGACCTGCTGTATGGTATCGCGCCCGATGGAGCACGCGCTGTAGTCGTCTGGCAGACCATGCAGGGCTGTGATACGCTCACGGGCTTGGTCAACGTAGGGCTCGTCACCTCGCCTCTGAGCAAAAATAACGACTAGTCAATCCAAAAATCTACGAGTAATTTTGATAATTCGTTAAAAATACCTAATTTTGCCGAGTTTAAAACTTGTATCATGAAGATAGATAAAGCCGAAGCCCGTCAGACGGGTATACAATTGCTCAAATATGCTGTGATAGGCGCGTCCAATACGCTTATCACCATGGTGGCTTTCTATCTGTTAAACACCAAATTGGATCTTCCATACGGCATCTCCAATGTCATCGGCTATGTGCTGGGCGTGATCAACAGTTTCGTATGGAACCGCAATTGGGTCTTCAAGACCAAGAATAATGTCAAGCGGGAGTTGTTCTTGTTTGTGTGTGGCTTCCTGATCTGTCTGGCATTGCAGTTGTGTGTAAGTTGGATATTACTTGAAGGTCTCGGTTGGAAAAACTTGCCCGACGATGTGATCCCCTTCTTCCCGATGCAGAAGGCCGGCCAGAACATCGTTATGATCCTTGCCATGGTAGCCTACACTCTGGCCAACTATGTGTACAACCGCTTCGTCACCTTCCGCGTCGACCCCAAGGGCACCCCAGGCCAGCAGTGAATCATCCGATACACAACACTTATCATTAATGTCATAGAAGAGGGTATGTCATTCTGAAGTGCCCCGTATCTTCCCCTTTTGGGGCAAAACTTGCCATTTTTGGGGATATATGGCAACTAATCAGTTTAGTTACAATGTATTACGCCAAGGTGATGCCCTGCATTCTACAGCAACACTGAAACTTCTACGGACACCATTGATAAAAAATATATTATTGTAGTCATCGTTTTTTTAAAAAAAATCATCTAAGTGTGAAAAAACTAATGGTTGATGTGTCATCAATATAGAACGAAGACACTGACATGAATGACAATAGCATACTCGAGGGGCTGTTCAGGCAACATTGCGGCAAGATGATACATCTGGCCAGAACCTTGCTGCACGATGACGCCGAGGCCCAAGACGTGGTCCAGGACGTGTTTGCCCGCCTGCTGGAAAATGAGTGCCAACTGACGGGCGTCAAGACCGAAGCCTATCTGATGAGTGCTGTGCGCAACGGCTGCCTCAACCGCATTAGAAATATGCAGTTGAGGGAACGTTTCAAGAACTTGCATCCGCTTGGCGAGGCCGACGAAACGCACAGCATCGAGGAATTGATGGCCGAACTTGATCGCATCAACGCCATCGTCGAAGCGCATATCGAGGAGCCGCAACGGACCATCTTCCGCCTGCGCTTTGACGAGGAGTTGACCTTCCAGCAAATCGCCACCCGTCTTGACATGAGCGTGGGAACCGTCTATAAGTATCTGCGTCAGTGCATCAGCCGTATTAAATCATTCATTTAATGACATCAACCGCAATGGAAACTAACAACAACATCGACCGTCTGCTGGATATGCTCGACTACCCCGAGCGTTACAGCGAACAAGAAATCCTGAATGCCGTGAACCGCGACGATGAGACCCGCGAGTTCTACCGCCGTCTCACGCAGGTCGCCCGTGCGCGCCGCAGCCAGCGCAGCCTTTCCCAGCCCGCCGATGTGGACAAGGCTTGGGAACAATTTGAGCAAACGCATCTGGCACCGCAGCGGCGCGAACGCTTGTGGATTAGGGTGGCCGCTACCGTGATTGGCATCTTGATGATGTCGGGCATCGCATGGGCCGCGGTTTATACCGTGCGCCACATCATCACGACTGCTCCATCCAAGCCCGAGACCGAAATCACCGCCACTGCTGCCATTGGCGACGAAATCGACAGCCTGGCAGCGACAGCCGTGCCCGACACGACGGCAGCCGAGGACGCGGTGCCCATAGTGTTTGACAACACCCCGCTGGAGCAGATGCTCGGCGAGATTGCCGCTTACTACGGCATGACGGTCGAGTTCCAGAACGAGGCGGCCCGCACCCTGCGTTTCCACTTTGTGTGGAACAAGGGTGAAGGACTGGAAAAGGTGCTGGACAACATGAGCCATTTTGAGAGCGTGACTATCGAGCAAACCGGAAACCGATTAATCGTGCAGTAATACCATGAGAAAAGCCATTATTTTCCTTGTGTGCTGCATGACCATCGTCTCAGCACAAGCCCAGCGCGTGACCCGCAACTACCGTGACGTGTCGATTGCCGATGCCCTGCGCCAACTGGCTGAAGAATCCCGCGACTATACCATCTACTTCCTCTATAACGAACTGGAGGATTTCACGATAACCACACATGTCAAGAACAAACCAGTTCCCGAGGCCATCCGCCAGATGATAGGTTTCTATCCCATCCAAATGACCCAGGGTGAGAAGGGCGAGATCTATGTGGAGTGCATTCACAAGACCGAGCACCACCTCAAGGGCATGGTGGTGGACGAGAACAACCTGCCGCTGCCTTATGCCAACGTCACCCTGCTCAACCCCGCCGACTCGACGATGGTGGGCGGCGGTGTGACCAACGAGAGCGGCCGCTTCGTCATCCCCAACGACCTTGGCAAGGTCATCGCCCGCATCACCTACGTCGGTTACAAGACCGCCTATCGCCTGTGCAGCCGCGACAACATCGGCACCATCAAGATGCAACCTGATTCAAGGCGACTTAATGGCGTTGTTGTTGCCGTTTCCGCACCTAGACTAAAGCAAGAACCTGGTAAATTCATATATAAGCCAAGTCCTTCAGAAGTTGCAGGTATTGACAGTTATGAATTACTGCGATATGCTCCGTTGGTAAGTGTAGAGAACAGTACCGTCAGTATATTAGGTAAAGGTACATCCACGGTTTATATAAACGGCAGAAAGCCTGTGATGAGCAACGCATCGCTGATGGAGATGTTACGTTCATTACCTGCTGACAAGATTGAGAAGATTGAGATTATCATGTCTCCCAATAGTTCTTACAAGGCATCGACTACAGGAGGGATTGTGAATATTGTCATGAAGAAGAATCCCAATCAGGGACTAACTGGTAGCGCAAGCGTGAGCGCAACATATCTTGGCGAGAGAATAACGCCAAGGGCTAGTTTGTATTTAGGCTATTCAAAGAATAAATTTAATGCCTCGGCCAATCTGAGTTATCTGTATTACAATTCGCAAACTGAAAAGGAGACGACCTATAATTATAGAGACAGTTATACAGATATTCTTAATTCCAGCAATAGTCTAACTACAGGCCATTTCTTGAATGGAAATATCAGTATATCGTATGACTTGACCAAGCGAAGTACCCTGGGGACTTCATTCCATATCGGCGGCTCTGAAAGTAACAGTAAGTCTACGACTGTAAGTTCAAACTATCTTAGGGGCACCATTGACAAGTACTCGAAGTCTTACGCAGAAACCGAGAATCCCTACAGAAAGCCACAGATGAGTATCGTGGCCTATTATCATCTCAAGACAGACGATAAGGGAAGTAATCTGGATGTGAGTGCCAATTATTCCTCATCGGTAAACGCTACTATGGGAACAATGGAGTATGCAAGTGGAGTAGATTCACACGAACTTGTTCCGTATTCTCTTTTTCAGCAAAACACTACCGTAGATAGTTATGGATATGAATTTAAGGCAGATTATAGCCATTCTTTTCATGATGGCACTTCCCTCAAGTCTGGGTATGAGTTCGATGCCTCACATCTCTCTAATGATTTTGTCCGCTATGATCACAATGGAAATGAGTATGTCAAAAACGAGAGCAGCAGCAATCTGTTTATATATGATGAAAAGGTGAATGCCTTATACATTACGTATAATAGAAAGTGGAGCAATGTGATTAGCACCACATTGGGATTGCGTGCCGAGAATACAAATGTCAAGGGCAATCAAGTTAGTTCAAATGAAAGATTCAACCGCAATTATTGGAATTTGTTTCCTCAATTAAGCTTATTAGTTGATTTGGCAAATGGCAACCACAGTATTTCATTGGATTTGTCCCGTTCTATTGTGCGACCTTTTTATAATTATTTGAATCCATTTAAGATATGGACTTCAGAGAATACCTATAGTATGGGAAACATTT
>ONQS01000007.1 GCA_900320055.1 uncultured Prevotellaceae bacterium | reverse complement strand
GAAAGCGTGTATACGTCAAAAGCGTATCCCGAGTTCGAATCTCGGTCACTCCGCCAAAAAGGACGACAACAGTCGTCCTTTTTTATATAACGAAAACAAGAAATACAAGATACACAATCTTCATCTTGGTTGCCACTTAATAAAGACAACTAGGATATCTGTAATAGCAATTTTGTTGAATGGTAGATGTTGTGTAGTTATTTGTGTGATTCGTTAGCGGGGGTAACGTTGGTCGGCAATTCGATTTATTCACCCGGCTGGGTTTCAACACCCTTGAAAGGATGGTCAAGCAAGAATCGGTTGCCAGCAATGGCGACTTTTGTATCTCCTACGGTGATATCTTGCTGGACGGTGAAAAACTCGGGATGATGTTGTTTGGTCCATAGTCGGCGGGGATTGTCATGCAGGTAGTTCAACATGGTTTCCAACTGCCCTTTGTTAATCAGGATTCTGTCATGGTATCCCTCTTCCCAAAGGGTCGTTCCCAACAATTCCCGTGCCGCAGCATTGCATCCCACCTTGAAGCCATTCACTACTTTGCCCAGGTGGTAGGGGACCTGGCGGGTGACAAATAGCACACCATGGATATGGTCGGGCATCAATTGGATATCCAGCAGCCGCACTTCGGGATAATGGATTGTGATGGATTGCCAGCAGTTGAGCACTTTTTCGCCTAGTGCACTAGGAAGCACCCAGGGCATGGGGTGATTGTCATTAGGAGCAAAGAGTTTTCCGAGGATAGGCTTGCGTCCTTCCACTGCCATGGTCACCATGTAGATGCAGCGGCTGTGGTAGTCGTGCCAAGCATTGCGCCGCTTCATGGAGCGGTTCACTTGGAGGCCATCATGATGGTTTTTCCACCACTGCCTGCGTCGCTCGTCACGCTCGTTTCTCTCGTTTCTCATTTGGGAAAGGGTTTAAAACAGGCCAGTGGCCCGCACTGCTACAACTCTTGCCGCAACTAGGATGTGTCGCTGTTGTAGTAGTGCGAGCCACCGGCTCGTGTTTTATCAGTTGTCCTTCTTGGCGCGGAGGCAGGAAACGGCTAGGAAGAGGATGAGGGCGATGTACATCACGATGGCGAGGATGTTGCTTGCGGTCTCGCCCAGAGGACTGGTGTACTTGAAGCCGAAGAAGATCATCGCAGCGCTCACGACACCCATGAGGGCACCACCAGCGATGAAACCGCTGGCGAGCAGGGTGCCGCGCTCCTTGCGGGCATTGTTGACCTTCTCATCCTTGCTGCGGCTGCCAACGAACCAACTGATGATGGCACCCACGAGCAGCGGGGCATTCAACTGCAAGGGGATGAACATACCCAGCGAGAAGGGCAGGGCAGGCACCTTCAGCCAGTTGAGCAACAGGGCTAGGATAGCACCCACGCCATAGAGCAGCCACGGCGTCTCACCTCCCATCATCAGGGGCTTGATCACGGCTGCCATCGCGTTGGCCTGGGGGGCAACGAGGGCATTCTCGCCTGTGAAACCGTAGGCCTCGTTCAGGATGATCATCACACCGCCAACGGTGGCTGCCGACACGAGGGTGCCGACAAACTTCCACGTCTGCTGCTTGGCGGGAGTGGTACCGATCCAGTAACCGATCTTCATATCGGTCACCATACCGCCAGCCATCGACAGAGCCGTGCACACCACGCCACCGATGACCATCGCCGCAACGATACCCTTGGAACCGTTGAGGCCGATAGCCACAAAGATGACGCTGGCCACGATCAGGGTCATCAGCGTCATACCCGACACGGGGTTGCTGCCCACGATAGCGATGGCATTGGCAGCCACGGTGGTAAACAGGAAGGCGATTACCAGCACAACGATAAAGGCGACAATCGTCTGCACCAGGTTGTGGATCACACCGATATAGAAGAATACAAAGGTTACCAACAAGGCTGCCAGCAGGGCAAACACGAGCACCTTCATCGAGATGTCGCGCTGGTGGCGCTCCACCTGCACGTTCTGGTCCTGACCCTTGAAGGCCTGGCCAGCAAGACCGGCGGCATTCTTGATGACGCCCCACGACTTGACGATGCCGATGATACCGCTCATGGCGATACCACCGATACCGATATAGCGGGCACCGCCGGCAAAGATGTCCTCAGGAGCCATCTGCGCAAACTCGGGATTCATTCCCAGCAATGGTACGATAACCCACCAGATAAACGCGCTACCGGCAAAGATGATAAACGCATAGGGCAATCCGATGATGTAACCCAGACCCAGCACTGCGGCGCCAGTGTTGATCTTAAAGATCATCTTGACGTTGTCGGTGAAGTTTTGCAACGCAGGGATAGCAGCGGTCGTGAGCACCTCCTTCCACCAGCCGAAGGTCGAGAGCAGGAAGTCGTAGAGACCACCCACCAGACCGGCGATGAGCAACGGACGTGCCTGGTCGCCACCCTTCTGGCCGCTGACGAGCACCTGGGTGGTCGCGGTGGCCTCGGGGAACGGGAACTTGCCGTGCATGTCGCTCACAAAGTATTTGCGGAAGGGGATGAAGAACAAGATGCCCAACACACCACCCAGCAGCGAACTGAGGAACACTTCCAGGAAGTTGACCGTGATCTCGGGGTACTCGGCCTGCAGGATGTAGAGGGCAGGCAGGGTGAAGATGGCTCCAGCCACGATGATACCCGACGCGGCACCGATCGACTGGATGATGACATTCTCGCCGAGCGAGTTTTTACGCTTGGTCACCGCACCGATACCGGCTGCGATGATGGCAATGGGGATGGCGGCCTCAAACACTTGGCCCACCTTCAGACCCAGATAGGCTGCGGCGGCGCTGAAGATGACCGCCATGATCAGACCCAGCGAAACCGAGTAGGGCGTGATCTCGGGATACGTCCTGTCGGGTTTCAAGATGGGGATATATTTTTCCCCAGGCTTGAGTTCACGTGCGGCGTTTTCCGGCAGTGAAATCTCGTCTTGCTGATCTTGAACAATGATTTCTTCGTCTTTCATAAAACTAATCGATTTGTGATTGATATAATTATGTTTGGTTCTTTTAGACGGTTAACAAACTGCGAAGTTAAGTAAAAATCAACAAACTCTCATCATCGGTGAGCCGAAATGTGTGTTTTTTTGTGAGATTGAAGTTTTTAATTATCTTTGCGGAGAAATCGATTAACAGATATTGTACTGATTATGATCAAGAGACTGATATTGACATCGGCTTTTGCCGTTCTGGTGATGATAGGAACGATGCGCGCCCAAGATTCAAACGGCGAGGTCTATTACGGTGAGGATGCCACTCTCGAGAGCCTGGCCACTTACATCGACACCATGCGCACGGCCGATCCCCATGTGAAACTGTTTTATGCCAACCTGATTAACAACCCGACCCATAGTTACCGCATCGAGCACCTCGATGTGGGCTTTAACGGCTGCACGGGACGTGTCGACGAGCATGTGAAGTTGGCTAGTGGTGCCCAGCGCGACAATGTCTTTATCTTCAACGACAAGGGCTTGCTCACGCAGTCCATCATCCAGGGCAGCAAGGGCAACAAGACGGAGGTCAACTACAGTTACTCGTTCAGCCATGTGCACGGCTACTCGCTCAAGCAGAGCAAGCGCAAGGGCAAAACGATCAACTTCGCTCCGCTGTTTGACGACAATGGCTACCGTGTGACCTTGAAGGGCGACAACGGCAGCCGCCAGGACTACACCTTCAACGAGCATGGCCGCTTGACCAAGGTCGCTATCGTTACCGCCAGCGGTGACAAGCGCACTCTGCTCTATCAGGACGGCTATGTGGTGCGCGAGGAGACCGCTGGCAAAGTATTCCGTTACCACTACGATTTTGACACGGCTACGGGCAAGAAGTTCTTGATCGCCATCAAGGAGATGAAAGGGGCTGATGTGGTGCACGAGCGCACGTTTGACTACGACATCGACACGCATGGCCGCTACACGCGCGTCGACGTGTCGCTCGACGGCAAGCACCAGATGACCATTACCAGAAGTTACAGTATGTAGACAGGTTGTTTTGCCCAGTAGCAGAAACAAGGGGCAGAAAACAATAAATGGCGATGCTTTATCGTTTTAAATGTTAAAGCAATCGTATCGCATTTTCATGAAACGGATACTCTATATCTTGGTGGGCTTGATGCTCACATCGATGGTGATGTCGTTGGCTTCGTGCAAGGGACCCAAACTCAAGGATGCCGACGAAGCCTATAATCGTGGCGAGTATTTCGACGCCGCGACCATCTATCGTAAACTCTACAACCGCTATAATCGCAAGGAGGATGCCTGGCTGCGTGGCGAACTGGCTTTCCAGTTGGGCATGTGCCACCTGAAGTTGAATCAAGGCAACCGTGCGACGGCTGCTTTTCAGAACGCGATACGATATAATTATGAGGATTCCACCACCTTGTTGAGGCTGGCACAGGCGCAGCAGCGCGAGGGCCAATATGCCGCAGCCATCAAGAGTTACAACGAGTACCTGGCCATGTTCCCCGACGATTGGGAAGCCCTGGCGGGCAAGCAAGGTTGTGAACTGGCCCCGAAGTGGAAAGAGGAAGGTTCACGCTATACCGTCAAGTCATTCTACAGTTCGCGCCGTGCCGATTACTGCCCGATGTACCTTGACAAGAACATGGAGTACCTCTATTTCACCTCCACTAACGAGAAGTCGACTGGCGAGTTGCGCAGCGAGATCACCGGCACCAAGAAGGGCGACATCTATTTCTTCAAGAAGGATGAGAAGGGCGTGTGGTCTCGACCCGAACTCGTCGATGGCGGCCTGAACACCGAGCATGACGAGGGGGCGGCCGCATTCTCTCCTGATGGCTCGACCATGTATGTGGCGCGTGCTGTGCGGCAAAACTGGCCTACCACGGTCGAAATCTATACCAGCAGCCGCAGCGAGGCCAAGTGGGGCGCACCGCAGAAGTTTGAGATTACCGCCGACACGCTCAGCAACTATTCCGACCCTGCCGTCAGCCCCGATGGTAAGTGGCTCTATTTTGCCAGCGACATGCCGGGCGGACAGGGAGGAACCGACATTTGGCGCATCAACCTCAAGGACAAGCATGGCACGCTCGAGAATTTGGGCCCACAGATCAACACCAAGGGAAACGAGCGCTTCCCCAACATGCGCACCGACAGCCTGTTGTACTTCTCCAGTGACGGCCATCCAGGCATGGGCGGACTCGATCTGTTTGTCGCTAAGTTGCAACCGCGCGACGAGGACGATAAGTTCTCTCTGGACCGTTGGGTGGTAGAGAATATGGGCGTTCCCATGAACTCGGCTGGCGATGACTTTGGCATCACATTTGGTACAGGCGAGAGCGGATTCATCTCCAGCAACCGTGGCGATGCCCGTGGCTATGACCACATCTTCAGTTTCATCAAGCCCGACCTGCAGGTGTGGATTTCGGGATATGTGGTCGATAAGGACGATGAGCCCGTCCCCAATGCCGTGATCCGTATCGTGGGCGACGACGGCAGCAATCAGAAGACTGCCGCTAAGCCCGACGGTTCGTTCAGGTTTGACCTACAGCGGGGTGTCAAATATGTGATGATGGCTGGTGCCGACGGCTACCTCAATGCCAAGCAGGCCTTTGAGAGCGACTCGGCCGAGGAGGATGCCGAGTATAATGTGGACTTTATCCTGAACGCCATGTTCAAGCCACAGATCATCGACAACATCTACTATGACTTTGACAAAGCCGTCCTGCGCGATGAGTCCAAACTGGCACTCGATAGCATGGTGATGCTCTTGAAGGACCATCCCAACATTGTGATCGAGATGGCATCACACACCGACCGTGTGGGCAGCGACAAGTATAACAACGGCCTCTCGCTGAGGCGTGCCCAGAGTGTGGTGGACTATCTGGTTGAGAATGGCATTCCGCGTGAGCGGCTCAAGCCCGCTGGCTATGGCAAGACACGTCCCAAGACCGTGACCAAGCGCATCAACAGCCAGTATCCGCAGTTTGAGGAAGGCGTGGTGCTCAACGAGGAGTATGTCAAGACGTTGAGCAAGGAGGATCGGGAAATCGCCGACCAGATTAACCGGCGCACCGAGTTCCAGGTCATCGACACCAGTTTCGAATATTAGCGACGACAGCAAGTCAAAAAAGAAAAAACCGCCTGCTTAATGCTTACAGGCGGTTTTTTATATGTCTGCGCTCAGACCCGGTTGTGGGTTAGCGGCCGATGCAATAGTAGGTGAAGCCGAGTTCCTCGAGTTCCTCGCCGTCATAAACGTTGCGGCCGTCGATCACCAGCGGGGTGTTCATCAGGCTCTTGATGGCCTGCCAGGCGGGAATGCGGAACTGGCGCCACTCCGTGAGCAGCATCACGGCATCGGCACCCTTGACGGCATCATACATGTCCAATCCGCAATACACATTGCTCCAGCGGCGCTTGGTGGCATTCATGGCCACAGGGTCGTAGACGCGGACGTGGCAGCCAGCCTCCATCAGCAGGTTGATGGTGTCGATAGCAGGAGCAGCGGTCATATCGTCGGTCTCGGGCTTGAAACTCAGGCCCCACAGCGCGATGGTTTTGCCCTTGAGGTCGCCCTTGAAGTGATTGTTGAGTTTC
Source organism: uncultured Prevotellaceae bacterium (assembly GCA_900320055.1). Lineage (GTDB taxonomy): Bacteria > Bacteroidota > Bacteroidia > Bacteroidales > Muribaculaceae > Sodaliphilus. Next base: position 62,615 of record ONQS01000007.1, on the reverse strand, counting down.
TTGAACAGGATGCGCTTCTGCCGTGTGTTGACATTCTCGACAGCCTTCAGGATTTCCATGTCAAAGTTATGCTCGTTGCCGATCTTGATCAAGTCATTGATGTCCTGAGGGAACAACGTGCCGCCATAGCCACAGCCCGGGAAGATGTATTTGGGACCGATGCGGCTATCGGTGCCCACACCGTGGCGCACCACATTCACGTCGGCTCCGACAATCTCGCACAAGTTGGCAATCTCGTTCATGAAACTCACGCGGGTGGCGAGCATCGAGGTTGCGGCATATTTGATCATCTCGGCCGTGCGGGTGTCGGTGTAGATGACGTTGCGGTTGTTGTGCATCAGGATGGTGCGGTACAGACGCTCCATCGCCTGGCGGGCGCTGGCCGTCTCGGTACCGATGACGATGCGGTCGGGTTTCATAAAGTCCTTGATGCCGTTGCCCTCGGTCAGAAAATCGGGGTTGGATGCAACATCAAATTTGATGTTGGCTCCACGGGCCTGCAGCGTCTCGCTGATGATTTTGTGGATGTGCTGAGCCGTGCCCACTGGCACAGTCGACTTGATGACAAAGACGCTGTATCGCGTGATGTGGTTGCCAAAATCCTTGGCGATCTCGAGGATGGGACCCAGATCGGTCGAGCCGTCTTCATCGGCTGTGGTGTCGATGGCGCAGAACACAAAATCCTGGTCGACATATCCCTGCTTGTAGTCGCTCGCAAAGGTGAGCCGCTTGTCGTTGACGTTGCGGTTGATCATGTTGTCCAATCCCGGCTCATAGATGGGGATGGCACCATAGACCAAGCGGTTAATCTTCTGACTGTCACGATCCACACAGGTCACGTTGACACCCAGGTCGGCAAAGCATGTACCGCTCACCAGACCGACATATCCTGTACCAACTATCGAAACATTCATCTTATCTTAAATTATCAGTTATATATGGGTTCACAAGTGTAATCAATTTGCAAATATAAGAAGTTTTTATCAGAAATTCTTGTGTTTTCCATTAAAAATTGCTAAGTTTGCCATTCCTAAACCACATTGAGTCGTTGTTTAGTGAGTGAATCTAACTTGTTTAACCATATAATTTTCTTTACACTATGAAAAAGTATTTAGCAGAAATGGTAGGCACTATGGTCCTCGTGTTGATGGGCTGTGGCGTTGCCGTTAGTCTGGGGTGTGACCCCGTTAACAACATTCCCGCAGTTGTGGGAACGGCATTGGCTTTTGGCCTCGCTGTAGTTGCCATGGCCTATACCATCGGCGGCATCAGCGGTTGCCACATCAATCCCGCCATCACGCTGGGTTGCTTCCTGAGCGGACGCATGAGCGCCAAGGATTGCGGCATGTATATCATCTTCCAGGTTATCGGTGCCTTTATCGGATCGGCATTGCTCTACCTGCTCACCACCAATGTGATGGGCATGGATGGCACGGGCGCTAACGACCTGCAGGAGGGCGTGTCTGTCCTGGGCGGTCTGTTGGCCGAGATCATCTTCACCTGCGTGTTTGTGCTTGTTGTGCTCGGTGCAACAGCCAAGACCAATGGCGCTACCAACAACTTTGCCGGCCTGGCCATCGGTCTGTCGCTGGTGCTCGTGCACCTGGTTTGCATCCGTTACACCGGCACCTCGGTGAACCCCGCTCGCTCCATTGCTCCCGCCATCTTCCAGGGTGGTACCGCACTGGCCAACCTGTGGATCTTCATCGTCGGCCCGTTCATTGGCGGCGCCCTTGCAGCCTGCATCTGGAAGATCATCGACTGCAACTGCGATAAGAAGGCCGAGTAATAATCACATTTAATAATCACTTTATTATGGATTACAAGATTATTGATATCGAGGGCATTGGCGATGCTTATGCTCCTAAGTTGCAAGCCGAGGGCATCACGTCTGTATCACAACTGCTTGACCGCTGCGCTGCTCCTGCAGGCCGCAAGGAACTGGCCGAGAAGACCGGCATCAGTGAGAAATTGATCCTCAAGTGGACCAACCATGCCGACCTGTTCCGCATCAACGGCATCGGCCCGCAGTTTGCAGAGTTGCTTGAGGCTGCCGGCGTGGATACCGTCAAGGAACTGCGCCACCGTGTGGCAGCCAACCTCGCCGCCAAGGTGGCCGAGGTCAATGAGGAGAAACACCTGTGCGGCCGTGTGCCCGCCGAGGTGGAGATCCAGAAGATGATCGACCAGGCCAAGGAACTCGAGCCTCGCATGACCTACTAGACGACGATAAAAAGGTCATATAATCCACTGATTAACAATAATCCGCCGAAGCGTCTGCCGCTCGGCGGATTATTGTGTTATGGGGGTGCGATGGCATGGGTGGGGTTCAGGGGATGGTGAGTTCGCCACACAGGTCGCTCACCATGTATTTCTTGACCATGCTGGGGGAGTACCGCATGCCGAATAGGAACATCAACTTGGTGATGGCAGCCTCGCTGGTCATATCGAATCCGCTGATGACGCCTGCTCCCAGGATGGTGTTACCCGTCTCATAGAGCGTGCAGTTCACGCCGCCATTGACACACTGGGTCACGTTCACAATGACCACTCCGCGGTCCACGGCCTCCTTGATGCACTTGATGAACCAGGGATGGCTCGGGGTGTTGCCCGCGCCGTAGGTCTTCAGGACGATGCCCTTGATGCCGGGCGTGTGCAGCAGGTAATCGAGTGTCTGCTCAGTCATGCCGGGGTTGAGTTCCAGGAACATGACATTGGTATCCATGTCGGTGCATACCCGCAGCGGGCGTGGCGGCATCTTCCTCAGGCTGGCCTCGTTATAATCAATGTCAAGACCGATTTCGGCCAGTTCGGGATAATTAAAACTCTTGAAGGCGTTGAAGTTGTCGGCGCTCATCTTGGTAGCGCGGTTGCCGCGCCACAGGTAGTTCTCAAACAGGATGGCGACCTCCTGGACGCGCGGGCGTCCCTTCTCGTCGATGGCGGCAGCCACCTGCAGGGCGGTGATCAGGTTCTCCTCGCCATCGGTGCGCACCTCGCCGATAGGCAGTTGCGAGCCGGTGATGATGACGGGTTTGCTCAGGTTCTCGAGCATGAAACTCAGCGCCGATGCCGTAAAGGCCATCGTGTCGGTACCATGCAGCACCACGAAGCCGTCGTAGCGGTCGTAGTGCTCCTCGATGGCCAGGGCGATGTCACGCCAGTGGCTCGGATCCATATTGCTGCTGTCGATGGGCGGATTGAACTGGATGTTGTCGATGTCGTACTGCAACTTCTTGACCTTGGGCACATTGTCCATCAGGTGGGAGAAGTCAAACGGTTGCAGGGCATGGGTCTCGGGGTTCTCGATCATGCCGATGGTGCCGCCGGTGTAGATGATGAGTATCTTGGGTCGTTTCATAGTCGTGTCAGATGGTATATTATTGGTTGTCGGTTGATTGCGGTTGGTCCATGAGCGTGAAGCCGCGGCTAAACGCTTTGGAAAAGAATACCATGTGGTAGTCGAGGGCGTTTACCCAATAGTCCCAACTATGGGCGCCGGGCCTCACGATGAAGTCGTGGTCGATATTGTTCTCGAGCAGTATCTCGTGCATCGCCACGTTATAGGAGTAGAAGATGTCCTTGGTGCCATCATCGATGATGATGTTCTGGGCGGGCTTGAGGGTGGACGCTTTCACCTTGTCGATCTGGTTGCAGACCGCATGGTCTTGCCACGATTGCTTGTTGCTGGCATATTCGCCCAGGCGATCCTTGATGTGCCACTTCTCGGGGAACTTGGTGATGTCCATGCAACCGCTCATGCTGCCGCACGACCAGAACACGTCGGGATGACGGAACGCCAGGAACAGCGAGCCGTGGCCTCCCATACTCAGGCCGGTGATGGCCCGCATATAGCGGTTGGCATAGGTGCGGTAGTGACTGTCGATATAGGCGACAAGTTCCTGGCTCACATAGGTCTCAAACTGCATCTTGGGATCCACGGGCGAGTCGAAGTACCAACTGTCCTGTCCATCGGGGCACACGATGATAAACCCATACCGGCTCGCCATGCTGGCCAGGTCGGCCTTGCGCGACCAGTCGGCATAGCAGCCGTAGGCACCGTGCAGCAGGTACAGCACGGGGTATCTCACGTCGTCGGCAATCTCGTCGGCATAGCGATGGTAATCCCACGGGGTGACGACCACATTTTTGATAGTGCGGCCCATGGCTTGGCTCATGATCTCGATGGTGTCGACTTGTATGGTGGCTCCCTCCTCGGGCGCGGCCATGTCGATGTCGTCTTGCTTGCTGCCGGTGTTGTGGGCGCATGCCGTTGTGGCCATGAGCATCATGGCTGCAACCAGCGATAGCGGTAACAATAGGGTACGTTTCATCATTTCTCTCTATTTTTTGAGGGGTCGTTTTTTCTTGAAGAAGTCGGTCATCAACTTGCCGCACTCCTCGGCTAGCACACCGCCGGTGACTACCGTCTTAGGATGGAAGGGGGCGGCGCACATCGTGTGGTAGCCCCGCTTGTCGTCGCTGGCGCCATAGACGATGCGCGAAATCTGGCTCCAGGCCAGCGCTCCGGCGCACATCAAGCATGGCTCGACGGTGACATACAGCGTGCAGTCGGTCAGGTACTTGCCGCCAAGGGTCGAGGCTGCGGCGGTAATGGCCTGCATCTCGGCATGGGCTGTGACGTCGGTCAGCGCCTCGGTCAGGTTATGCCCGCGGCCAATGACGCGCCCCTTGCTCACGATCACGGCTCCGATAGGCACCTCGTCGCGCTCCAGCGCGCGGTGTGCCTCGTCCAAGGCCATGCGCATATATTTGATGTCGATATCTCCGGTCTGTAACATGATTTAGTTCAGATAAACTTTGCGAACGGTGTTGCCCACTTTGATAATATATACTCGCTGTCCAGGCAGATTGATCCAGTTGTTGACGGATGGCCGCTCATACCACAGGTTGCCATACACGTCATAGATAAAGGTCCACATGCCGTGGGTGTCGCCGCCGATATAGATGGTGCCGTCAAGGCCCACGATAGTCAATTTGCTCTCGGGACGCTCTTGCTCGATGTCCTCGATTGCGGCAGGCTCGGAGGTCGCTACCAGTTGCAGTTCCTCGTCGTCATACATCAGCGTGGTGGGTACCACCAGATAATCGGTGCTCAAGGCATCCACGGGCAGGAAGTAGCGGTCGGCGGCCGTGAGGGCCATGAGGTAACCGTCCGGGCCATATATCTTGTAAGCCAGGCTGTTGCCTAGAGTCAATGCTGTCCAATTCTCACCGGCATAATCCTGCTGCATCGAGGGCACGATTGCCAAGCCCTCGTCGATCCACATCGAGAACACCTGCTCGTCGCCCCAGACCTCATCGTCCTGATAGCGGAGGGTGGTAGAGGCATTGCTGACCATCACGTTGATGCCCGAGCATCCCTCAAATGCCGATTGTCCCGCGTAGGGTGGGGTGCTCGCATCGCTGTAGATTTCCATCAGGTTGGAACAGTAGGCAAAGGCGTGGTCGCCGATCTCACTCAGGGTGAGGGGCAGGAAGACGGTGTGCAACTGGGCGCAGTCCTCAAAGGCGCCCTTGCCGATCGAGGTAACGCCCTCGGGCAGGACCACGTTGCGCACACCCGTGCCGGCCAGCATGTAGCGGCTCACGGCAGTCAGTCCCAGGGGCAGTGTGATGTCGGTGAGGCCCTCGGCGTCGGCAAACGCGGCCTCACCAATCATGGTGACACTGTTGGGAATCTGCACTTGGGTAACGGCCGACTGCCAGAATGCTCTCGGAGCGATGGCGGCCACATCATAATTCACACCGTCGCAATACACCTTCTCGGGCAGGATGATGCAACCCTCGTAGTGGTTAACCCCGTCGAAATAGGCTGGCGCAACAGCCACCTGGGTGTCGCTGATGATGTTATAGTAGATGCCGCCGGCCAGAATATCCTGTCCTGCTGCCTGTCCTGCTGTGACTAGAGACAGGGCTGCGATGGCTATCATGTGTAGAAAAAAATTCCTCATCTGGTCTTATTCCCTATAATATACTCGTTTAACCCTCGGAGATATGCTGGTGAGAATCTCGTAGGGGATGGTGCCGCGGGCTTCGCTCAGTTGCTCGACAGGAACATGCTCGCCGAAGATTTCGACTGTGTCACCCACCTTGCACGGGGCGTCGGTGACGTCGATCATGACGGCGTCCATGCACACGTTGCCCACCGTGGGACACAACTTGCCGCCAACCCACATGTTCACCTTGCCGCCTCCGAAGTGGCGGTCAAATCCGTCGGCATAGCCGATGTTGACCGTAGCGATGCGGCTGTCGCGTTCCAGCAAGCCACGGCGGCCGTAACCCACGGTAGTGCCTGCAGGCCATTGCTTGATGCTGATGATGATCGAGCGCAGGGCCGATACGGGCATCAGAGCGTCTTCACTGCCGTCAAACAGGGTGCGGATGCCATAGAGCCCGATGCCGATGCGCACCATGTCGTATTGCCGCTCGGGGAAGCGGACGATGCCACTGGTGTTGAGCGCATGGCGCATGATATGGTGGTCAAAAGCCTCTTGCAGCATGTCGCTGCAGGCGTCGTAATAGTCAAACTGCTCTCGGGTGTACTCGTCTTGATTAGGCTCGTCGGCGACACTCAAGTGGGTGAATACCGATGCTGGCTTAACCACCTGTTGGCTCTTGAGCAACTCGATCAACTCGGGCAGTTGTTCACGCGTGAAACCCAGTCGGTGCATGCCGCTGTCGATCTTGATGTGCACAGGAAATCCCTGCACGCCATATCGCTTGCCCTCCTTGATGAGGTCCTTGGCCATCTCGATGCTGTAGAGTTCGGGTTCCAGGCGATACTGGAACATGGCCTTATAGTTCACCCCATTGGGATTGAGCACGATCACTGGCATTGTGATGCTGGCCTTGCGCAGTTCCACTCCCTCGTCCTGGACAGCAACGGCCAGATAGTCGCAGCCACAGTCCTGTAGCGTTTTGGCAATCTCATAACTGCCTGCTCCGTAACCGCTGGCCTTGACCATGCCTATGGTCTTGGTGCTGGGCTTGATGAGCGATTTGAAGAATTTGAAGTTATGGGTCAGCGCATTCAGATCCACCTCCATGACGGTGATGTGCTGCTTGGCCTCAAGCAGGTCGATGATCTGGCTGAATCCGTAACTGGGATCTCCCTTGATCAGGATCGTCTCGTTTTCGAAATCACCCTTTGCCACATCGGTGATGAAGTCCTGTGTGTCGTTGTAGAATCTGGCCATGGGCAACCCCTCAAAATACTGGCCGTAGCGGCACATTTCCTTGCCGATGCCGATGAGGCGGTCCACGCGTTTGGTCTTGAGCAGTTCGCTCACGCGGATGTAGAGTTCGCTGCCGCTGTAACTCTCCGTGGCCAAGTCGCTCAGGATCACAGTGCACGACCTGTTGCCGGCACGGCGGGTCATGAAGTTGAGCGCTGGCGTGAGTGAGTTATAGTCGCTGGTGTAACTGTCGACGATCACGGTGCAGTTGTTCACGCCCTCGATCACATTCAGGCGGGTGCCCACTGGCGTGAGCGCTGCCATGCGCTGGGCGATGGTGTCGCGGTCGAGGCCCAGTTGCAGCAGCACTGCCAGGCAGGTGATGGCGTTGTCCAGGTCGCGGTCGGCGGTAAACGGAATTGTCACTTGAGCCTGTTGGCCGTCGCAGGTGTAGTGCAGCGTGGTGTGACTCTCGGTGCGGTCGGTATGGTCGATCTGCAGTGGCGCGTCGCAGTGGTTGCGCGACCAGGACATGGCCAGGGCCACGTCGCTCTCGACCAGCGGTGCAATGGTGTGGGTCACCAAGGGGTCGTCGGCACAATAGACCACGCACTCGCAGTTATACAGGATTTTGGCCTTCTCCTGAGCCTTCTGCTGCATCGAGGCAAAGCCGTCGTTATGCTCGCTGCCCAGATTGGTGATGATGCCGATGGTGGGCCTGATCATCGCCTGCAGGTTGTCCATCTCGCCCGTGGTGGAGATGCCCGCTTCGATAATGGCCAGGTCGGTGTTGTTGTCGATGTCCCACAGCGACAAGGGCACGCCGATCTGTGAGTTGTAACTGCGGGGCGACCTCACGATGCGGTAGTCATCCTTGAGCAACTGGTAGAGCCACTCCTTGACGGTGGTCTTGCCACGGCTGCCGGTGATGCCGATCACGGGCAACTCACGGAAACGCCTGCGGTGGTAGGTGGCCAGCGCCTGCAACGCGTCCAGTGGCGAATCCACGGCGATGTAGTTGGCCCCTGTGCACTCGGGCAGCGCGTAGTAGTCGTTGTCGACGACAAAGTTGCGCACCCCCTTGTCATACAGGTCGGGAATGTAGTTATGACCATCGTTGCCCTCGGTCCTCAAGGCAAAAAAGATGGTGTCTTCGGCACTGGTCAGCGAGCGGGAATCGGTGAGCAGCAGGCTCACGATAGCATCCTCGTCAACGATTTGTCCGCCGGTCACATCCAGCACATTGCATATTTCGGTGATTGAGTAGTTCATTGTCGGTCAAGTGCTTGTTGCAGTTCAGGGTTATTACTCAGGTAGGGATATTCCTTGATCAGGTTGCGCACCACGCTGGCTGTGTCGGCATTAAAGCGGTCCACGGCCTCGCGGTTGGCGCTCATGGGTCTGTGTTGCAAGCGCTTGTGCACGCGTTCGCAACGGGCTACAGCCAGGGCGCTATGGTCGTCGAGATAGGTCGCTTGCAGCGCTTGCCAGATGTATTCCACAGCCACGTCGCTGGGATGCACCATGTCGCTGGCATAGAAGCGGTAGTCGCGCAGATCGTCGACCATGATCTCGTAGGCAGGGAAATAGTCGCAGTAGTCTTGGTGGCGCGCCAGGGCATGGTCTATGGCCACGCGCAGGGTGGCCTTGCTCAGTGAGTTGATGCCGAGCCCATCAGCAATGTGGCGGATGGGGCTTACCGTCATGATCACGCGCAACTCTGGATTGAACTCATGCAGGCTTGTGAGCATCGTGTCCAACTGGGAGGTCATCTCGTCGACAGTTGCCATCGAGCGCTCAAACTCGTGCTGAGGCACCTTGTGGCAGTTGGCGACGACATCGCCGGTCGATTTCAGACGATAGACGATGGCCGTTCCGAGTGTCACGGTGAGCAGTCGGGCCGACTTGAGCGCATGGTGCCCGTCGGTGATGCGACGGTTCATGCCATCGAGTGTCACCTGCTTGTCGGGCATGCTGTAGCGTGAATGGAAGTCAAAACTATTCCATACGCCCCCTTGCATAAACAGTTCCTGGCCAGCCATGGGGCGGCACTCGATGAGGCGCTGCACACCGCGGCCGATGCTCATCGGATTATAGAGCGTGCCCATGGGATTGACCGTGGCGTCGATGAGGGCGCCGCGCATTTTGGCCCCCATGTTGTCGCTGAAGCACGATCCCAGCAGCACCACCTTGTCGCTGTGGTGCAGCCAGCCGCGGTTCTCGCCCGTCTTCACTGTCGTCCTGAACTCCATGATTAAAACTAAATATAATGGTTTTAAAAAGCAAAGATAATGTTTTTTGTTCAAACGGCAGTCACTCTCGGCACATTATTTAAAGGGCAGTGATACCTCAAGGGACCAAAAAATGAGGGCGCTGGGATAGTAACGCCCTCATTTTTGTGGATTTAGATGGATTTTTGCTTATTTTTTGCTGAAGTGGTAGTCACCCGTGAGGTCGTTGAAGTAGACGTCGTAGGTGCCTGCCTTGACGGGCACATTCAACCCATCGCGCTCTCCCGTCCCCCATGGGAAAGCGTTGGCGCCCCAGTTGAAGTTCCATTCATTGTTAGCGGCAAATTTCATTTCGCCGTCGCTCCTGATCTGGAAGTTCTTGAAGGTCCAGTTATGGTTCTCCTTGTTGGGATTAAGGCTTGTCATGTTGTAGGCGGGGTCACTGACAGCCCAGTAGGAGTGGCTACCCACGATGTTGATGCTCTCGAATGTGCTAGTCTGGTCACTCGGGGTGTAAGGATAAAAAAGGAACTGGTCGGTCTGGGTGTTCAGACTAATCACGAAGTAGCCGTCGGCTCCGGTCTTGATGCGTGTGATCTCTTCTCCTCCGTGACCAAACACGCCGTTGGGCTTCTTGCCCCAGCAGTCATCATAACTGCCCGGATGGTGGATCAGCATGACGGCGTCGTCAGCACCAAAGTAACCGACGTAGGTTAATTGTCCCTTGCCATACTCGTCGAAAGAGCCGACTGGATACAGCGGGATCAGTCCGCGACCGATGCTGCTCTGCCCTTGATTTTCAAGGGGCTGACTGCCAACACGATCGCCAATCAGATACCACATGTCGATGACTGTGGCGGGCCACTCTCCACCGAGCAAATAGTCGATAAGTGCAGTCACATCGCTGATGTTGACATTGCCGTCAAGGTTGACGTCGGCAGTCTCGCTGGTTGTGCCATCGCTACTGAGCAGCAGGTCGATGAGTGATGTCACGTCGCTAATATTGACTTGTCCGTCTTGGTTCACATCGCCACGAGCAGCCTCGATGGGGACGTCGATTTCGACGATGTTGGTAAAATTCTTCCAGATGTTAGCCGCCTGGTAAGCAGCCTTGCAGCCGCGTGGCACATACAGTGTGCAACCTGTGAAATGCGCTTCCATAAACGGTATATACACATCGTGGGTCCTGGGGTCGATGTGGGTGGCACAAGTGGGAGGCGTTGTGCTCTTTACCGTCAGGGATGTGAGATTGGGAACGTTGTAGAAGGCGTTGTATCCCAGCGAGGTGAGCGTTGAGGGAAGTTCAACAGTAGTAATGCCTGTGCAACCGCCAAACGCCGAGTTGCCGATGGTTTCAACCCCGGTCGGCACTTCGATATGGGTCAATCCCTGGTCGTCAAAGAACGCGCTGCCCTCAATCGAACGCAACGTTTTGGGCAGGATTACCTCCTGCAACTGTAATGCTCCACGGAACGAACTGGAGCCGATGATGACCGTGCCGTCAGGAACGGTGTAACTGCTCGTTTTACCATCTGGGAAGGCGACCAGACGTGTTTTGTCCTTGGAGAAGAGCACACCACTCAGGCTGGTGTACTTGGTGTTGCCACTCTCGACAAAGATGTTTTTCAATGCTGAGGAATAGTTGACAAAGGTGCCGGAGATGCTGTCCACACTAGCGGGAATCTGCAGCGTTTTCAACTGATTGATGTGTGATAAAGAGAAGGGATCGATCTGCTTGAGCCCATTGCGCAGGATGACTGTTTGGAGGTTGGTGCACCCATAGAAAGTGTAATCATCCATCCACGTTACCGTGAAGGGCACCTCGGCGCGCACCATCTTGGTGCAATTCTGCAACGAGTTGTAACCCAGCGTGTTGACGGTGCACAGGTTGCCCTGATAAGCGACCTTGGGCGGAATACCGGGGTCGGTGAGCGTCTTGCTAGTGACACCGGTGACAGTGGCGTTCAGGAGCGCGTCGGAGGTCTTATAGATGAGACTGTCGACGGTGAATTCGGTCTGTGCGGCGATGGGCACAATATCTGAATAGGAAGCAATGCCATCAAGCCACCCGTCAAGGCCGCTGTATTTCCCGGCCATGCCATTGGGAACATAGACGGTTACCGTCTGGTCGGGCAGATTATAGCCCATGCCATAGAAGACATTTCTCCCTAAGGTAGGAGCATTGCCGTTGACGGCAATGGTGATCTGACTGAGATTGTAGGTGTATGCAAATGCTTGATTGCCAATTGATTGGATGGTAGATGGCAGATAGATCGATTGCAAGTGCTCACATTCATAGAAGGTGTTCATCGGGATGGTTGTCAATCCCTCGTCAATAACTACACGCTCCACAGTTGAGTACATAAATGTGCTGTAATCCAGTGCTTTCACACTCTTGGGCAGGTATACCGATTTAACATTACTGTAGGCAAACGCTCGGTCACCGATGGTATCGGTGCCGTTCACCACCGAGTAATGCTTGTCGGGACGTCCACACGGGTACTGCAGCAGTTTGAGCCCATCCTTGGTGTACAATACACCGAGGTCTGATTTGTAATGGGCATTGGTGGACTCGACATAGATGGATTGCAACTCATCACAGAGCGCGAACGCCGCATCGCCAATATAAGTGACAGAGGGTGGAATCGTGACGGATGAGAGTTTTTTGCATGCTATGAATGCTGCAGAACCGATATATTCAACACCAGAGGGAATGCTGATGGATTGAAGGTTGATGCAATCGGTGAAAGCGTTGCCCTCGATGCGCTTTAAACTCAATGGAAGGGTGACACGGGTGACATTATTACAACCCTCAAAAGCAGCACCCATAATCACCGATACTCCGTCGGGGACGCTGTAACTCTGGGCATGCATGTTGGGGTAGGCAATAAGCGCATCACCGGTTTTGTTGAACAATACTCCGTCGATGGAACTATAATTGCTGTTGGCACTGTTGACGGTGATCGCAACCAGTGCTTGGCATCCATTGAACACATTGTCATAGATGAGGTTAACACTGGATGGGATGTAAACTTGAGTGAGCGATGAGCAATCGGCAAATGATGATGGATTGAGGGTCTGTAAACCTACGGGAAGGTTGACCGATGCCAGACTTTCACATCGGTAAAAAGCAAACGAGTCGATCAGTGTGAGCGTAGACGGCAATGTGAGTGTCTGTAACGCCGTACATGCCATGAAACACTGTCTGGGTATCGTGGTGAGTTGGGTGTTATTGAGTCTTACAGTGGTCAACGCAGAGCAATTCTGGAAACAGTATTCTCCCAGCGAAGTCACATTGCTGGGAAAGTTTACGCTTGTCAGTGACGTGCAGTTATAGCATGCCGCGTAGCCCAGATACGTTACCGTACTGGGAATGGATATTGCCGTCAGGTCGGGCGATTGCATGAACGCGTAATTGCCAATTCCCGTAACGGTGTAGGTCGTGCCGTTGAATGTCACGCTCGAGGGAATGGTCACACTGCCGCTATAGTAATTGAAGTTCTTGTCCTTGTAGGTCACTAAGGCATTTGTGCCATTGATGTTATAGTAGATACCATCCTGGACAAAGTCGTAGCCGCTGGCTTGGACCGAGACCATACAGGCCAGTAGGACTGCCATGATTTTGAAGTAAATAAGTTTGTTCATAAGCGTATAGGTTTAATATGGTGAATAATTATTTTTCTGATTTTGGAGATATGATACTGCAAATGTAATCAAAATAATGGGTCTGACAAGGTTTTTGACGGATTTTGTGCCGATTTTCGACGAGATTGAAATAAAATGGGCCCAGGTTTTTGCATTTTCAAATAATTGAGTTAATTTTGTGATTTGTTAACACTAAAACACCTTACACACTATGAGCGACAATCAAGCCACTAAACAAGGATTCTGGTCGCAGGTTTTCCATCTCTATTATGATGGATTCCGCAGCATGACCGTGGGCAAGACGCTATGGCTCATCATAGGCATCAAGTTGTTTATCTTCTTTGTCATTATCAAGATGTTATTTTTCCCCAACTTCTTGAGTTCCAAGTGTGATACCGATGAGCAGAAGACCGAATATGTCCGTCATCAACTGGTCGACCGCTAGCACGTGGAGTGAGGCACTTCTCATTAGATGGGGGACTTTAATCTGATTTTCATAGAACAATAATCATTAACTATAAACTTAAAAAACTGATATGGAAGAATTAATCAATGTTGTTGATTGGTCGCGGGCGCAATTTGCGCTCACGGCAATCTACCACTGGCTGTTCGTGCCATTGACGCTGGGTCTGGGCATCATCGTTGCCGTCATGGAGACGATTTACTTGAAGACCAAGAGCGAGAAATGGCTGGCGACAACCAAGTTTTGGATGACCATCTTCGGCGTGAACTTTGCCATCGGCGTCGCCACTGGCATCATCCTGGAGTTTGAGTTCGGCACCAACTGGTCCAACTACAGTTGGTTTGTGGGCGACATCTTTGGCGCTCCGTTGGCTGTCGAGGGCATCTTGGCCTTCTTCATGGAGTCGACGTTCATCGCCGTGATGTTCTTCGGATGGAAGAAGGTGAGCCCCAAGTTCCACTTGGCAGCCACCTGGCTGACCGCTATCGGCGCCAGTCTGTCGGCATTGTGGATACTTGTGGCCAATGCTTGGATGCAGTATCCCACTGGCTGTGAGTTCAACCCCGCTACCATGCGTAACGAGATGACGAGTTTTGCGGCCGTGGCACTGTCGCCGATGGCCGTGAGCAAGTTCCTGCACACGGTGTTGAGCGCATGGACGCTTGGCGGCGTGTTTGTCTGTGGCGTGTGTGGCTGGATGATGCTCAAGAAGCGCAACATGGATCACTGCTGGCGCAGCCTCAAAGTCGGCGCTTGGGTGGGCGTGATTGGTATCGTGATGACGATGATCACTGGTGACACCAGCGCCGTGACCGTAGCCAAGTATCAGCCCATGAAACTGGCTGCCATGGAGGGTCTGTACAAGGGCAACCACGAGCAGTCGATTGTGGCCTTTGGCATCTTGAACCCGTCGAAGCAGGCCTTTGACGAGCAGGATCCTTATCTGTTCGACATCAGCATCCCTTATGGCTTGTCATTCCTGGCCACCCACGATTTCCATGCCTTTGTGCCTGGTATCGAGGATATCATCAACGGCAAGAGTTATGACAACGAGGGTAACGAGATCAATACGGTCTCCTATGCCGAGCGTATGGAGCGCGGCAAGCAGTTGCAGGAGATGATGGCGCAATATGACCAGGCGGCCCGCAGTGGCAACCAGGTGGTGGCCGACAGCCTGAAGACGGCCATCAATGCCGACTTCAAGCACTTCGGCTATGCCTATCTCGACAAGCCCGAGGAGGCTATACCCAATGTGCCGTTGACTTTCTACACCTTCCACTTTATGGTGACCGTGGGCGGCTATTTGATGCTCTTCCTGCTGCTGGCTTTGTTCTTTGTCTATAAGCCTCAGATTCTGGCCAAAGCCAAGTGGGCAAAATGGTGGCATATCCTGGCCATCGTCACGGTGCCCCTCACCTATCTGTGTAGCGCCAGCGGCTGGATTGTGGCCGAGGTGGGACGCCAGCCGTGGACCATTCAGGATCTGATGCCCAACAAAGTGGCTATCAGTGATCTGAGCGCGGGCTATGTGCAGATTACGTTCTGGATCTTTGCTGTGGTGTTTACCGCCCTGCTCATAGCCGACATCGGCATCATCTGCAAGCAGATTTCCAAAAGGTCACAGACCAACTTAGACACCGTTAACGATTAATCAAGTAAGGAGGAACCAAGTTATGACAACATATAATATCTTGCAGAATTATTGGTGGCTCATCATGTCGGTGCTGGGTGCATTGTTGGTATTCCTGCTCATGGTGCAGGGCGGCCAGTCGATGCTGATTCATTACGGCAAGCCCGACAAGCGCGCGCTGCTCATCAACTCGATGGGCCGCAAGTGGGAGTTGACCTACACGACGCTGGTAACCTTTGGCGGTGCTTTCTTTGCCTCGTTCCCGCTGTTCTATAGCACAAGTTTTGGCGGTGCCTATTGGTTGTGGATGCTCATCCTGTTCAGTTTTGTGATCCAAGCCATCAGTTACGAGTACCGTTCCAAGCCAGGCAACATCTATGGCTCGCGCTTCTATGACACACTGCTGCTGATCAACGGCATCGTGGGTCCCGTGCTGCTGGGCGTGGCCGTGGCAACAATGTTTTTTGGCGCCGAATTCACGGTGACCAAGAGCAATATCCTCAATGTGCAGGGTTCAACCATTTCGCAGTGGGGACCCCAGCATGGCCTGGAGGCGATCATCTGCTGGAAGAACCTGCTGTTTGGCGTGATGGTCTTCTTCCTGGCCCGCACCTTGGCGTCGCTCTATTTTATCAACAACATCGACGACGACGAGGTCAACGCCAGCCAGCGCCACCTGCTGCTGGTCAACGCGGGCGTGTTTGTGCCCTTGTTCCTTGCCGTTGTGGTCGTGATTCTCACCTCGCCGGGTGTGGGGTATGATGATAGCGGCAACATGCAGTGGATCTCCTACAAGTATCTGCACAACTATCTGACCATGTGGTGGGCCCTGGTGATCCTGCTGCTGGGCGTGGTGATGGTACTGTTTGGCGTCGGCAAGACGCTCATCAAGGGTGACTACAAGCAGGGTATCTGGCCTGCGGGCATCGGCACCGTGCTGGTGGTGATGACGCTGTTCTGGGTCATGGGCTACAACAACACGGCCTACTTGCCCTCGCTGCTCGACGTGCAGAGTTCGCTCACGCTGCGCAACAGTTCGTCCAGTGAGTTCACCCTCACCGTGATGAGTGTGGTCTCGATTCTTGTACCTTTTGTGCTGGCCTATATCGCTTACTGCTGGTACAAGATGGATCACAAGAAAATTACCACCGACGAACTCAACCACACCGACCACAAGTATTAGTCCATTGAGCGCAGGCGCTCAATGGAGGTCTAGGGTCTATCTAGGGTTTAGAGTTTAGGGTCTAGAGTTTAGAGTGGCATCCGCGAGGTGGGTGCCACTTTATCATTTTACTGTGTCGGGTGGGGTTAGTGGCCGCGTTGTTGGCGCTTGGTCATGAAGCCTTCAGTAATCTGGCTGTAGTCGTCAACGTCCTTGTAGAGGATCCAGTAAACGGTGCCACTGATGTCGCCATCGTCTCCATAGGGCACCACATAGGCCTGGGCAAACTTCCAGCCGAACTGGCCGAGGTAGTTCATCGCGTCAATCATCGAGTTGAACTTGATTTCCTTGCCGCTTTCATCCACAATCATCGACTCGCTCATGGCTCCCAACCATGAGGTGCTCTGGCCAAAGTCGATGGCTACGTTCACCTTGGTGCTGAATGGCCTGGACGAAGCCGACAACTCGGCATACACCCGCTTGCTGGCTGGATTAAAGCCCTCGACCTCGGTAATCTGTGCAGGAGCCACCTCTACCACATCCTGGGCATGGGCAACGCCCAAACCCATCATCAATACAAATAATAAGATAATCTTTCTCATGTCTTACTCAATTTATTGGTTTCATTATCTGAATAACGCAATCCACTCCCACGATATTCTTTAATACCGCCTCATTTTGTGACTACACTCTTCAAAAACCGCCTGCCCACTTATAGCAAATTCCATGATTATTGCATTTGTTATGGATTGCGTTCCATGAAAATCACAATTTTTCAGGAATACGTTCCATAAAAATCGATATATTTTTGGATTTATTGTGAAAAGACCTTATCTTTGCGCCTGAAAAACAATTGATTTTGATATGATTACGCGCAGCATTGAACAAAGAATCCGTAAACAGTTATTTGGCGGCCGGGCTATTGTCATCATGGGCGCGAGGCGCGTAGGCAAGACCACGTTGTTTCGCCAACTGCTGGAATCAGAGGATAACGTCTTGTGGATGAGCGGTGATGAGCCAGACGTGCGCGGCTTGTTTGAAAACATAACTTCTACACGCTTGAAGGCCATCATTGGGAATGCTCGTCTTGTGGTGATTGACGAGGCTCAGCGGATTACAGACATCGGCATCAAATTGAAATTGATTACCGACCAGATGCCCGAAGTCCAACTGTTGGCGTCGGGCAGTTCGTCATTTGACCTTGCCAATAAAATCAATGAACCGCTCACTGGCCGAAAATGGGAATACAAATTGTTCCCGCTCTCGTTTGCAGAACTGGTCGGCGAAACAAACCTGCTTGAGGAGAAGCGGATGATACCCCACAGGATGGTCTATGGCAGTTATCCCGATGTGGTGACGCATCAAGGCGACGAGATTGCGATTCTGCGCGAACTCACACAGAGTTATCTGTATAAAGACATCCTTGAGTTTGATAAAATCCATAAGCCGGACAAACTGGCGAAACTGCTACAGGCATTAGCCTACCAAATAGGCTCAGAGGTATCATTTAACGAATTGGCTCAACTGTGCGACCTGGACGCCAAGACTATTGCCAATTATGTGACCATACTGGAGCAAGCCTATATCATTTTCCGCTTGGGATCGTTCAGTCGCAACCTGCGCAACGAGTTGAAAAGCAGCCGCAAGATATTCTTCTATGACAATGGAATCAGGAACGCAATCATCGGCAACTTTTCCCAAGTGGAGAACCGTGACGACGTGGGAGCCCTGTTTGAGAATTATGTTATAGCAGAGTGCGTCAAGCGCAAGGAGTACACTGGCGACTATGCCAATAGTTGGTTCTGGCGCAACACCAACCGGCAAGAAATAGACTATATTGAAGAAAAAGACGGCCAACTCAATGCCTTTGAACTGAAGTGGAATCCCAAACGCAAATGCTCAGCGCCCTTGTCATTCCGCAACGCCTATCCCAACGCCTCGTTTACCGTCATCCATCACGACAACATCGAGGAACTGCTCCTGTTCCGATAACAAGACACCCAGAGAAAGAATTGGTCATGAGAAGAATTAATTGTACTTTTGCAGCCTAAAAAAAACGAAATCAGATTATGAATGTAAAGATTAACGATATCGTGCGCTTCCTCAATGACGTGGGAGGCGGACGTGTGGCAAGAATTGACGGTAAAACCATCTATGTGGAGGATGAGGATGGATTTGAACGCCCTGTGCTGGAGCGCGAATTGGTTGTCGTGGGACAGGCCGGCACCAAGGCTTCGGCCTATGAGCGCCCGCTCGACATACGCGCTCGGCAGGTAGAACCCGATAAACCCGCTCCCAAGGCACAGCCTGCTCCCGAACCCGTACTGCCCGTCGAGGAGACACCCGAGGGCGAGGTGCTCAATGTCGTGCTAGGCTATGAGGCCCGCGAGATTAAGCATCTTAACACCACCACATTCTATGCCTCGCTGGTCAATGACTCGAATTACTATCTGTATTTCACCTACATGACCCGTGGCGACGAGACCAGCGAATGGACGACCCGATATCATGGCATCGTCGAGCCCAATATCCAGGTGCAACTAGAGGAGTTTGGGCACGACGACCTCAACGATATGACCCACATCGCTGTGCAGTATGTGGCATTCAAGCAGGGCAAAGGTTTCAAACTCAAGAATCCTGCTCTGATCGAGCAGCGCCTGGATGTGACCAAGTTCTACAAGGTGCATTGTTTCCATGACAATCCCTACTATGATGTGCCCGTGATCGCCATCGAGATTGTCACCAACGACCGCCCTGCCCGCCAGATGCATATCGATAGCAGTGAACTCGAGCGTGCCATGAAGGAAAAGAAACGGCTTGACCGCCCGCAGCGCAAGCCCGTCAAGAAGAATGAGAAACACGATCAGAACGGCATCATCGTCCAGGACCTGCACATCGCTTCGCTCATGGATAACCTTACAGGTATGACTCCGGCCGCCATACTTGAGTATCAGATGGATAAGTTCCGCGAGGTGATGGATGCCAATATCAACAAGCATGGCCAGCGCATCGTCTTTATTCACGGCAAGGGTGAGGGAAAACTGCGCCAGCACTTGCTGGGCGAACTCAGGCGCCGTTATCCTCGGTGCACAGCACAGGACGCCAGTTTCCGCGAGTATGGCTTCGGCGCTACCCAAGTCACCATCCACTGATTTTTTTAGGACAACAAGAACAACTCTTACAACCCTCCTGCAAGTCACTTGTTATTTGAGGATGGGGAAGCGGAATTGGCGCAGTTGGCGTTCGAGTTGTTTTTCCTGGCCGCTGCAGTATTGGTTGACAAGGGCATGAAACTGAGGTGAATGATTCATGTGGGTGAGGTGGGCCAGTTCGTGGCAGATGATGTAGCGGATGAGTGGCTCGGGCATGAACATGAGGTTGCGCGAGAGTTGGATGACTCGTCCCTTGGTGCAGTGACCCAGTTTGCGCATTCCTCGCCCTACCTCAAGGCCGGCGGGCATGAGGCCCAATTCATCGGCAATCTGCTGTGCATAGGGGAGAAGTACGGCTCTGGCCATTACCTCCATGGCTCGACCTATGACACTTGAGATGGTGCGCTTGATGCCGTTGTCGTCGAGGTCGGCACTCTCATGCACCTGCAGGTGCAGAGTGTCTCCTTCCCAATGGTTGAGGATGTACCCGGGCATGCGGCTTTGGGACTCGATGACGACACGGCACTTGTAGCACTCGATGACTTGCCCGATGCGGAACGATACAGACACGGGTTGGGGCAACCGCCTCAACTGCTCGCGGTTGATGTTAATCATGCGTTGCAGATCAGCGGCGCTAGCGCCCAACGGGGCACGCATGAGCAGGTTGCCATCGGCATGATAAGAGAACCGCACCGAGGTCATGCCCCGGCGCAGTTCCACATATACTTTTCCAAACTCCTTGTCCTCGATATAACCTCTCATGGTCTGATGCCCCCAAAGAAGACAATAAATACAATTTGATGAAAATGAATGATTTGTATTTATTGTACTTATTGTTTTCCTTATGTTTGTATTGTCGTTTAGAACTTGGTGATGCCCATGATCTCGCGCACATCGGCAAGGGTCTTGCTGGCACGGGCACGGGCACGCTCAGCGCCCATCTCAAGCACTCGGTGCAGATAGGCACTGTCGTTCTCGATGTCGATGATGCGTTCGCGGATGGGTGTGGTCAAGGCCACGATATCCTCGGCAATCTCCTTCTTGAGGTCGCCATAGCGGATGGAGCAATTGTTGTAAGCCTCGGTAAAGTATTCGACCTTGTCGGGTGAGCCGACGAGTTTGAGGATGGTGAACAGGTTCTGTACGGGCTCGGCCATCGGCTGATTGGGCTCGGTGGGACCTCCGTCGGTCACGGCTCGCATCACCTTTTTGCGTATGGCTTTTTCCTCATCCACCAGATAGATGCAGTTGCCTTCGCTCTTGCCCATCTTTCCGCTGCCATCCAGGCCAGGCACCTTGACGGGCGCGCTGCCGAAGTTGAAGTTCTGCGGCTCCTTGAAGTATTCGGTCTTATAGAATGAGTTGAACCTGCGGGCAAACCTGCGGGTCAGTTCCAAGTGCTGCTCCTGGTCCTTGCCCACGGGCACATAGTCGGCACGCTGGATCAGGATGTCAACAGCCATCAGGGTGGGGTAGGTCAGAAGGCCTGCGTTCACGCGCTTGTTGGTGCTGGCACCGATAATCTCCTTGGCCACGTCCTCGTCGTCATCGCCCTGATTGGGGGCGGTGATACCCAAGGCCTTGCGGGCTTTATCCTTGAAAGCGGCGGTACGCATCAGTTCGCCGATGCCCACGTGCATGTTCAGCAGCAGGTACATCTCGCTCACCTCAGGCACATCGCTCTGCACAAAGATGGTGGACTTCTCCGGGTCGAGTCCTGCCGCCAGATACTCAGCCAGGATGTGGCGCACGTTGGTGTGCAACTCCTTGGGGTCGGGGTTGGTGGTCAGGGCGTGCAGGTCGGCGATAAAGTAGTAACTGTCGTAATTGCCCTCATTCTGCATCTTCACGAAGTTACTCAAGGCGCCTAGGTAGTTGCCTAAATGCAGTTGGCCGGTGGGGCGTATTCCGCTCAAAACAATCTTCTTGTTATCCATATTCAATTTCTTGTATTTTTTATTTTATAGGGTGCAAAGGTAGTATAAAGTTTTTAGTTGTTGGTTTTTAGTCGTTAGTTTTTTGGATTGGGATGAACTTTATACCACCATCTCCAACAGTTGCTGAGCGATGCCGGGACAGGCCGCAAGGATGCAGATGCCATGGTCGTTACGGTAACGTGTTACGGTGGCACCGGCTTCTTGGGCAATGAGTTCACCGGCACAAGCGTCCCATTCCTTGAGGTTTAATTCCCAGTAGCCGTCGAGCCAGCCTGCGGCGACATAGCACAAGTCCATCGCCGCCGAGCCGAGTCTCCTCAGCCCTCTCACGCGGGGCATCACGCGGGCCACCCGGTCGAGGTTGTTGTCGGGGTTGGTCGCTTTGTCATAGGGGAAACCTGTGGAGACGACGGCGCGTTGCAGGTCGGTTGTGCCCTTGACCTGCAGGATGCCATTAGGCCCATAAGCGCCCTTGCCCTTGATGGCATAGAACTCCTCATCAAGTGTGGGCGCATACACATATCCCATGCGTGTCTCGCCTGCGACCATCAGGCCGATGGATATGCAGTATGTGGCAAGGCCGGCGCTGTAATTGACGGTGCCGTCCAGCGGATCGATAATCCACTGGCAACGTGCATGGCGGTGATCGTCGCCGCTTTCCTCGCTGAGGATGGCATGGTCGGGATAGCGGCTGTGCAGATAGTCGAGAATGAGCCGCTCACTGGCTTTGTCGGCCTCGGTGACGATGTCATAGGCATTGCCCTTGTCCATAATGTTGAGGTCCTGCCGGCGAAAGTAACTCCTCAGTATCTTGCCGGCTTGGTGCCCCATGTCTCTGGCGCTGTCGAGCCAGTCGAGTTCTAGGGGCGTGAAGTTGTCTGTCGCAATGTTTTTCATCTTTTTACCTCCTTTAGAATTTGAAACCTGAAACTTGAATAATCTTATAAAAAAGGGAGCGATTGTCGCGCCCCCTTTAAATCGTTGTTATGCAGTCACCTCTTCGCCATCGGGGTCGATGGGAATCTGGCGCTTGAACACTTCCTTGAAGGTGATGAGCGTCTCGCTGCGGCCCAGGCCCATCTTCATGAAGCGGTCGTGGATGACTTGCAGCAGGTGGTCGTTGTTCTGCGCGTACAACTTGATGAACAGGTCATACTTGCCGGTGGTGAAGTAGCACTCTACCACCTCGGGCACCGTTTTGAGTCTGGCCACCACCTCGTCAAACTTTGAGGGGTCGTTCAGGAAGAAGCCGATGTAGGCACAGGTCTGGTAACCTACCGACGCCGGGTTAATTAGCGAGATGCTTCCCTTGATTACGCCCATATTATATAACTTCTGGATGCGCTGGTGGATGGCTGCTCCAGATACGTTGCATGCTCTAGCAATCTCCAGATAGGGTTTGCGAGCATTTAACGACAGCATTTTTAAAATCTTGTAATCGAGTGAGTCTAGTTTCGTAGCCATAGGTTTATAGTTTTTAGTGATGAATTCTTATAATAAATATGCATTTTAAAACGTTCATTTCTAAAGCGTAATTGATAGCCGTTTTGAGTTTGCCACCAGATACGGCTGCAAAAATACAAATTATTTCTTAAAATAGTGACAAATTATAATAAATTTTCTGAAAAATCTTCCCATATCGCAGATTTTTATCAATTATACGGGGACAGTTTTCCGGATTGTGAGCGCCGTGAGTGGTATGACGAATTGTCGCTGATGGCATCAGAGCCCCGTTTCCATGCGATGCAGGCCTGTGACGATGGGCGGCTGGTGGGTTTTGTTACCTATTGGTCCTTTGATGCCTGCTCCTACATCGAGCATCTGGCTGTGGCCAAATCGTGGCGCTGCAAGGGTATCGGCGGGCAATTGCTGGAACGGGTAGCCAGTCAGGGTAGGCCCGTCTTGCTGGAAGTGGAACCCCCTCACGACGAGGTGACTCGCCGGCGGGTGGACTTCTACCGTAGGCACGGCCTGGTGCTGCACAGCGGCATCGACTATCTGCAACCGCCCTATGCGCCTGGGCTGCCGTCAGTGCCCATGTGCATCATGACCTCTCCCGAAATGGGGGAGGATGACGTGAGGGCTGTGATAGAAATATTGCGTCACGACGTTTATCGGCAGCGATGACAGCCCGCTTGTCACGTGGCCCTGTAGTGTTGATTTCCCGGTCGGTGGTGGGATGATTCCGAAATTATTGCTAAATTTGCGCCATCATGAAAGTTAAAGAAGCGATACAACAATTAAGGGAAAGCCTGTCACCCGTAATTGAAGCCGGTGAGTTACAGGCTATGATACGTGTCATCTGCGAGGATGTGTTCAACTATGATCAGGTCGACGTGGCCTTGCGTCAGGACCATGAGTTGCCCGATTTCGCGCCAGAGCGCATTGCCGAGATCATTGCGCGCCTGAAGCGTCATGAGCCGTTGCAGTATGTGGTGGGCTGTGCCCGCTTCCATGGACATCGCTTCAAGGTCACGCCTGCCGTGCTGATTCCTCGCCCCGAGACGGAGCAACTGGTTGATCTCATCATTGATGAGAATCCCGATGCCGACCTCAAGGTGCTCGACATGGGCACTGGCAGCGGTTGCATTGCGATTGCGCTGGCGAGGGCACTGAAGTTTGCTCAGGTCGATGCCCTCGACGTCTCGCGCGACGCACTGGCTGTGGCTCGTCAAAACGCTGCCCTGCTCAAGACCCCAGGGGTGCGATTCTTTGAGAGTGACATGCTCGCACCCCAACCATCTGCCTGCTACGACATTATCGTGAGCAATCCCCCCTATATCTGCTGGAGTGAGCGCGAATCGATGGACCGCAATGTGAAGGACTTTGAGCCCGGGCAGGCATTGTTTGTCCCCGACAGCGACCCGTTGCTGTATTACAAGGCCATCGCTCACTATGCCTCCCAATCGCTGGAGCATGGCGGAAAGTTGTATCTGGAGATCAACCAGCGGTTTGGCAACGAGGTGAAGCATTTGCTAGAGTCGTGCGGGCTCGACGATGTGCGCATCATCGAGGACAGTTTCGGCCATGTGCGCTTTGCGGCAGCCAGGCAGCACTAGTCACCGCTGGCCGAGGCACTGGCAGAATGGCGGCAAACCGTGAAATCTACGTTAAAAAGGTGTAAAAAACTGGTGATTACCGTTTATTATCTTTAACGGACGTGTCTTGTATGCCCGTTAAGTAGTATCTTTAGCCCCGAAAATGGCCTTTGGTGACATTATTAATTGGAAAAATCCAGTGTGTGACCGAATTTTTTTATAATTTTGCCGTTTGTATAAAAGCAAAGTGAATCAATTGACGATAATGAGAAGAACAACTCCGCTATATCTGATGCTGGCGATGGCAATGATGCTCTCATCGCTGCCGGTGCTGGTATCTTGCAACAAGGACAAGGACGACGACGATACTTTTTCATACAGTGATAGTGAACAGACCACGCTCATCAAGGCTTTTGGTCTACAGGCCGACGCCGATGTCCTGTCCAATCTGGATTCGGTGCATTTCACGATAGATTATGACAAGGGCATGATCTACAATGCCGACTCCCTGCCCAAGGGCACAGATATCACTGGCCTGAAGGTGACGGTGGAGTTTCTCAATACCGTATCCTCGGCAATCTTCAACATCAGTGGTGCCAGCACCCAGGCCGACACCACCATCGAGTACACGTCTTCCATGACCAAGAAACTTGACTTCTCGGGCAAGACGGTGCTCACCGTGACCTCGGCCGATAAGTCACGAGTTAAGGACTATAACATACAGGTGCTCGTTCACAAGGTCAATCCCGATTCACTGGCTTGGCCGCAGCAGTGGCGCCGTGACCTGCCGGGTTATCGCAGCGATGCTATCGGCCACAAGGCAGTGAAGCAAGGCGAAATCTATCGCATCATGGTCTACAATGGACAGGAGTGTGAACTGTTGAGCGCTACCTCTCTCAGCCAGCCGATGTGGAACAAGCAGACCATAGACATGCCGTTCACGCCACAGGTGCAATCGCTCTGCGCTAGCGACGACGCGCTCTATATCCTTGCCGACGACGGCACGCTCTTCTCTTCGGCCGATGGCTTGGAGTGGACCTCGTGCGGTGTGGTCTGGCATACCTTGATAGGAACCTATGATGGCCGTGCACTCGGTATCACGGGTGGCGATGGCATTTACTATCATGATGAATATCCCCGCAGCGATGGCTTTGTGGCTACCGAGGTTGAGGACGGATTCCCCGTCGCTCACTCGTCGGGAATGATCGAGACCGACAACCAGTGGACAGCGTCGCAGCAGACCATGATTGTGGGCGGTGTCGACAGCGAGGGAGAAGTCTTGAGCGCCGTGTGGGGCTATGACGGCTCGCGCTGGGGCAAGATCAATAACATCCACAGCGGCAAGTTGCCCGCACTCACCGATGCCACACTCTTCCCCTATTATATCTATGCCGGACAATCCGGAGTGCGTCGCTACAGCCGCGCACAGACCTGGTATCTGATGGGAGGCCGTCTTGCCGATGGCACGCTCAACGATAAGATCTACCTATCGAGCACTCAGGGTATCACTTGGACCGTCGGTGACTCGACAATCGCCCAGTCTCCCTATATGCCCGCATTCTATGGCGCGCAAGCCTTTGTCGAGTCGATGGATATGACTCAGTCCAATGGCGCTCCGCGCCGTATGCCGTCGGCTATAACCACTTGGTCTTGCCCGTTTATCTACCTGTTTGGTGGCTTTAACGACCAGAATCAATTGCTGTCCAATGTGTGGCGCGGTGTGTATATCCGCATGACCAACTATCCCGTTTATTGAGATCGAGATGAAGAGAGTTTGGTACATAGTGGTGGTGCTGACGCTCCTTGGCGTGGCAGACATGCATGGCCAGCAGTACAAATATGAGGCTGGACCGGCCTTGGGTGTGACGGGATATTTGGGCGAGTGCAACAACGGTTTCCTGTTCAAGCACCCTAGTGTCACTGCCGGTGGCATCTTCCGTTATAACCACAACAGCCGTTGGGCATTCAAGGCCAACCTGAACTATGCCAACATACGTGGCAACAGCATGTATGATGAGACATGGTATCCCGATGGCTTGAACTACACGTGCTCGGCAAGTCTTATCGACTTGGGAATGACCGCTGAGTTCAATTTCCTGAATTTCGGCGCTGGCCCTGCCTACAAGAAGTATAAGCCGATTTCACCCTATATGGTTGCGGGTGTGGGTTTTGTGTTCGCTATCAACAACGGGCACAATCAGGCCTCGTTCACGATCCCCATTGGCATCGGTGTGAAATATAAGTTCAAGCAGCGCCTGAACTTGGGATTCGAATTCACCATGCGCAAGGAGTTCAGCGACCGCATCGATGGCCATAGCGACCTGTTTGGTATCAAGCACTCGTTTGCCAAGAACACCGATTGGTACTCGTTTGCCATGTTCACGGCAACCTACGAGTTTGGCAAGCGCTGCATCAAGTGTAACTATATTGAATAATACGACGATCATGGCATCACTCAACGATAAAATAGATCAACTGGACCCGATGCGCATCCCGCGCCACGTTGCCATCATCATGGATGGCAATGGCCGTTGGGCCAAGGAGCATGGCCAAGAACGCACTTTCGGCCATGAGAATGGTGTCTCGACGGTGCGCCAGGCAACAGAAATTGCCAGTGAGGTCGGGGTGAAATATCTGACCCTCTACACCTTCTCGACCGAGAACTGGAACCGCCCGCAGGATGAGGTCGATGCCCTGATGAATCTGATCGTGGTGAGCATCGAGCAGCAGACGCCCGACTTGATCAAGAATAACGTGAGGCTGACAACCATCGGCAACATGGAGCGCATGCCTGAGTATGCGGCTAGCCGTCTGCGCAAGTGCATGCAGGATACCAGCCACTGCACCGGCTTGGTGCTGTGTCTGGCCTTGAGTTACTCTTCGCGCTGGGAAATCGTGGAGGCTTGCCGCAGCATAGCACGCGAGGCCGCAAGCGGCACACTCAATCCCGATGACATCGACGACGAGACGCTCTCGCGCCACCTTGCCACCAGTGGAATGCCCGATCCCGACTTGCTGATACGCACGGGCGGTGACCTGCGTGTGAGCAACTATCTGCTCTGGCAGATAGCATACAGCGAACTTTACTTCACCTCAAAATATTGGCCCGATTTTACCAAGGAAGACTTTGTCGACGCCATTGCCGACTTCCAGTCGCGTGAGCGCCGCTATGGTAAGACGAGCGAACAGGTAAACAACGATAAAGAAGCGTAATAATAAATGAGAAGAATAAGACATACCCTATTGTCCGTTATAGCCCTTGCCGCAATGTCTCCTGCAGCCCTCAGCGCACAGGATACCTACACGGCAAATGACACGATCTATAACCCCAAGATTGTCTTCACGGCATCCCCCACTCAGTACCAGATTGCTGGTATCAGGGTAGAGGGTGTTGATAATTATGACGATAATATCATCATCGGCTATTCAGGCCTGGCTGTGGGCCAGCATGTCGATATACCTGGTGATGACCTCAAGGCTGCCGCCAAGCGCTTCTGGCGTCAAGGCCTGTTCTCTAAGGTACAGATCCTTGTTGAGAAGATCTATCAGGATCAGGCTTGGCTGGTGTTTAACCTGCGCCAGCAGCCTCGTGTCTCGCAAGTGAACTATAATGGCATGAAGAGCGGTGAGAAGAAGGACATCATCGAGCGCCTGAGTTTCCAGCCTGGCAGCCAGATGACGCCCAATATCGCCGACCGCATCAAACTGCTGGTCGAGAAATACTATGCTAACAAGGGCTTCGGCCAGGCCACCTGCGAGGTTGTGCAAGTGCCGGACCTGAGCAAGCAGAACGAGGTGATCGTCAATATCAATGTCGATAAGCATGAGAAGATCAAAGTGCACAAGATCTACATCGACGGCAACGAGGTGCTGAGCGATACCAAACTCAAGCGCACCATGAAGAAGACCAACGAGAAGAAAAGCCTGTGGAAGATCTTCTCGCAGAAGAAGTTTGTCAAGAGTGATTTTGAGGCCGACAAGCAACTCATCATCGACAAGTATAACGAGAAGGGCTATCGCGATGCCGTTATCGTCAAGGACAGCGTCGTGCCGTTTGACGAAAAGAGTGTAGACATCTATCTCACTATCGATGAGGGCAAGCGCTACTATATCTCAGACATCACTTGGGTGGGTAACACCGTCTATCCCGCGCCACTGCTGGATGAGGTGCTGGGTATCAAGAAGGGCGACGTCTATAACCAGAAATTGCTCAGCAAGCGCACCCAGGAGGACGATGATGCTGTGGCCAACCTGTATCTCAACAATGGCTACCTCTTCTATCAACTGATTCCTATCGAGAGCAAGATCGAGGGCGACAGCATCGATCTGGAGATGCGCATGTATGAGGGCAAGCAGGCCCGTATCAACAGGGTGGTCATCAACGGTAATGACCGACTGTATGAAAAGGTGGTAAGACGCGAGTTGCGTGTGCGCCCGGGCGACCTCTTCTCCAAGGAGGACCTCATGCGCTCGGCCCGCGAGATTGCCCAGACGGGACATTTCGATCCCGAGAAGATGGACATCCGTCCCGAACCCAATGCCGACAACGGTACTGTGGATATTATCCTCAATCTTGAGAGCAAGGCCAATGACCAAGTGGAGTTAAGCGCCGGTTGGGGACAAACGGGCGTTATCCTCAAAGCATCGTTAAAGTTCACCAACTTCTCGATGCAGAATCTGTTGCACCCGTCGTCCTACAAGGGACTGATACCGCAGGGCGAGGGCCAGACATTTACCATCAGTGCTCAGACCAATGCCAAGTACTACCAGGCCTATAGCGTGTCGTTCCTCGACCCGTGGTTTGGCGGCAAGCGTCCTAACTCACTGTCGGTATCGGCTTTCTACAGCCGTCAGACCGGTATCAACTCGTCATACTACCAGCAGCAGATGCAGAACTACGCCTACAACGCCATGTATGGGGGCATGTATCCTGGCATGTATCCTGGCTATAATTATGGTTATGGCTATGGCTATGGTAGCGGGTATAACTACTATGAGAACGCATACGATCCTAACAAGTATCTGCAGATGGCAGGTGTGACCATCGGCTTCGGTAAGCGACTGAAGTGGCCTGACGACTACTTCACCTTCATGGCCAGCCTGAGTTACCAGTGGTACAGCCTCAAGAACTGGGATTACCTGTCCTATGGCTTGAACATGCGCAATGGTGTCTCCAACTCATTTGTGCTCGGGTTGAACCTCTCACGCAGCAGTATCGACAACCCGCTGTATACACGCCGCGGCAGCACCTTCACCTTGAGCCTGAACATGACACCGCCCGCCAGCCTGTTCGGCAAGAAGAACTGGAAGGCACTGAGCCAGAGCAATACCGATGAGTCCAAGAGGGAACTCTACAAGTGGATCGAGTACTGGAAACTGAAATTCCAGGCTCGCACCTACACGCCGCTCACCGACCCCGATGGCCGATGGACACTGGTGCTGATGACCCGTGCCGACTTCGGTCTGCTGGGCAGTTGGAACAAGTGGCTGAAGTCCCCGTTCGAGACCTTCTATGTGGGTGGTGACGGCATGTCGGGCTCCTACACCTATGCAACCGAGGCTATTGCCCTGCGTGGCTATGAGAATGGTGCCTTCACACCGCGTAGCGATGGTTACGCCTATGACCGATTTGTGCTGGAGTTGCACTTCCCGCTGATGCTGTCACAGAGCGCCACCATCTATCCGCTCGTGTTTGTCGAGGCTGGTAACGCCTGGACCGACATCAAGGCCTTCAACCCCTTCGACATCAAGCGCTCGGCTGGTGTGGGTGCCCGCATCTTCCTGCCGATGATCGGTATGATGGGTATCGACTGGGGCTATGGCTTTGACAAGGTGTTTGGAGAGAAAGGTGGCAGCAACTTCCACTTTGTGCTGGGTCAAGAGTTTTAACGAAATTAAGTTAATGAATAAACGATTTGGTCCAAACCGAGTCTAAGAGTCGAGATTTCAACAAACATCAACATCAAAATACAAACAGAGAAATGAAACGAATAGTTTTGATCGCAGTGGCGCTGGTAGCCGGATTCATGGCTGCTCACGCGCAGAAGTTTGCTCTCGTCGACATGGAGTATGTGCTGAAAAACATCCCTGCCTACGAGATGGCTAATGAACAATTAAACCAGGTGTCGCAGCGCTGGCAGCGTGAGGTCGACGAACTCAAAAAGGAGGCCGACACCATGTACAAGAACTACCAGAGCGACATGGTCTTCCTGACCGATGACCAGAAGAAGAAAAAAGAGGCCGAGATCACCGAGAAGGAGAAAGAGGCTCAGCAGTTGCAGTACAAGTACTTTGGTCCCCAGGGTGAATTGTTCAAGAAGCGCCAGTCGCTCATCAAGCCCATCCAGGACGATATCTACAACGCCTGCAAGAAGGTGTGTGACGAGCGTGGCTTCCAGGTCATCTTTGACCGCGCTAGCAGCCAGAGCATCATCTTCGCCTCGCCCCGCATCGATGTGAGCAACGAGGTGCTCGAGAAGATGGGCTACAAGTAATCCCTCGGTCGACTTTGATCAACAAAATCAGAATCATTTAGTATACTAACAATAGAAAATCAGTTTTTAGACATGTTTAAAAGATTTATGCTCTTAGCCGTTACGGCTACTATGATGTGCTTTGCAGCACAGGCTCAGAAATTCGGTTACGTCAACACCGGTGAGATTTTCAACGTCATGCCCGAGAAGGCTACCGCCGAGAACACCCTCAAGCAGGTGAGTGACAAGTATGAGACCGAGTTCAAGAACCTGCAGGATGCTTTCCAAAAGAAGATGGCTGACTATGAGGCTGCCGACAAGGATGCCAGCACTCCCCAGGCCATCAAGGATCGTCACAACCAGGAATTACAGGACGACTATGTGAAGATCCAGAACTTCCAGCAGACCGCATCTCAGGACCTGCAGCGTCAGCAGGAGACCCTGCTCGCTCCCATTACCCAGAAACTGCAGAACGCCATTCAGGCCGTTGGTGCCGAGGGTGGTTACACCTTTATCTTTGACCAGGCTGCCGGTGCCATCATTTACACCGGTACCAATGCCGAGGACGTAAGCGCCAAGGTGAAAGCCAAATTGGGTATCAAGTAAGATATTCTGGAAACATACTACACGATAATGCTAAGATGCGAGGCCCCCAAGTGGTATAATAAACCACTTAGGGGCCTTGATGATTGATGGCGCTGCTGTCATGCGGGCCGTGCGTCCGACGATAGGGCTCACGATTACCTGCCGAAAAAGCGTGAAATGACATTTTGATGGCTTCGCGATGCTGGCCGTTACGTGAAAAAGTGCTACCTTTGTTGTCCTAGTAATGAATGAATGTGTAATGTGTTTAATACGTATATGACAATGAAAAAGATTCTCATCTTTGCCATGGCCCTGCTGCCGCTGATGCTCATGGCACAGGCCCGTATCGGGGTAGTGAACTCACAGCAGATCTTTGACCTCATGCCAGAGAAGGCCGCCGCCGAGGCCCAACTCAAGGCACTGAGCGATAAGTATCATGCCGAGTATGCGTTGCTGCAGTCTGACTTTGACAAGAAATATGCCGACTACCAGACTGCCGCCGCCGATGCCGCAATGCCCGAGACCATCAAGGAGCGCCGAGTGCAGGAGTTGCAAGATGGCGACAAGAAGATGCGTGACTTTGAGCGTCGTGCAGCCGACGATATCGCAGCACAGCGCGCAGCCCTGACCAAGCCCATCGCTGATCGTGTGCAGGCAGCAATCCGCACAGCCGCCGAGCAGGGTGGATTCGACCTGGTGCTTGATACAGCGGTGACGCCTGTGGCCTATACAGGCCCTAATACCGCCGACATCACCGCCATGGTCAAGGCCCTTCTGTGTCTCGAGTGAGCATGCCTGGCGTCGGTATGACAGCAGGCTGTATCTCATCAATGAACTAGAGTGTGAATATAGAAAAACCCGCATCAACCGATGCGGGTTTTCTTTTCGCTCTGGGGTGGAAGATGGGGCTCGAACCCACGACCTTCGGAACCACAATCCGACGCTCTAACCAGCTGAGCTACGTCCACCATATATCGCATTTTCTCTCAAACGCGGGTGCAAAGATAATACCAATTTTGATTCTGTGCAAGGATATTGCCAAAAAAACTTTGATTTTTTGCCATCATTTGGGTTTTGGGCTGCATGCGGTCGCACACTCTCTGCCGTAATGGGGTATAGGGGGGAGGGGCTTATTGCGAAACGATTTCGGCTGGGGCGATGCGGTCGCTGCCCTTGACAAACTCTCCCAACGAGTAAACGCTGCGCAGGTTGATGTCGCCGTCGAGCAGCAGGATGTCGGCATCCTTGCCTCGCTGAATCGATCCCTTACGGTCATAGATGCCCATGATTCTGGCCGGTGTCTCACTGGCCATGCGCACGGCATCCTGCAAGGGGACATTCACCACGCGCACCATGGTTTTGATCAGGCGGTCCATCGTGGCAATGCTTCCGGCCAGGGCGCTGCGGTCCGAGAGTTTGCATACGCCATCCTCAATGATCACGCGAGGGTCAAAAGCGTGCTCGCTGTCGCTGTCGGTCACGGCCAGGGCATCGGTGCAGAGGGCGGTCCGCTCTACGCCCTTGATGTGATAGACGAGGTTGAGCAGGGTCGATGGCACATGTATGCCGTCGGCAATCACCTCGACAGCCATGTCATTGAGCAGGTAGACGCTCTCGACCGTGCCCGCATGCTTGAACTCCCTGACGTTGTGGAAGCCCGGCATGGCGTTGTAGAAGTGTGTGGCCAGTGTATAGCCGGCATCCCAAGCCGCCTTGACGTGGGGATACTCGGCAGCGGTATGGCCTATGGCGGCGACAATGCCCTTGCTGGTGATGTACTTTCCCATCTCGACAGCGCCAGGCAATTCCGGTGCGGTGTCCCATCGCCTCATGCACTCATAATCCTCGACGATGTGGGTGTATTCCGCTGGATCTGGTATGCGGATCACCTCAGGCATCTGGGCTCCCGCCTTGCTGGGATTGAAGTATGGACCCTCGAGGTGCATACCCATGATGGTCGAACGCGGGTCTTGCATGAGTTGGTCGCAAGTCTCGCAGGCCTTTTCAATCATGTCGAGCGGGGATGACGACAGAGTGGCATAGATGGCCGTGGTGCCGTGCTTGAGATGGGTGCCGGCTGCCGTCAAGAAGGCCTGTGGTGTGCACTCCTGGAAGTCACATCCTCCTCCTCCATGGCAATGCAGGTCGATGCCGCCGGGCACTACATGCATGCTGTGGGCATCGATGGTTTTGTCCATACCATCGAGCAGGCGGCTGCTCTTGCTCACCTCCTTGATGCGGGTATCCTCAATGACGACCGATCCGCCATTGATCCATCCCTCTGGTGTGAGAATGTGACCGTTGTAAATCTGAGTTAGCATACCAATCTTTTTTATCCTTCTTGACTTGCAAATATACGTTGTTTTTCGAGAACTTGAAGCGCTCTATTACATTTTTTTTGATTTCTTGACATAAATTTTAGGTTTTGGGTAGTTGCGGTGAGATTTGGCTGGGGCTCTTTGTCTTGATTTTTCCCCAATTTGTCAAGATGATTGGTTGATTGGTCACGAAGTGGCGAAAATCCATTTTTTTATTTGAAAAATAGTGTTTTTCTTTGCATTGAAACAAGTTGAAATATTATTTGTTTTACGATACGCGTTCGTATGAGATAAATTCGCATTTTCAGGTTTTAAAAGCAACACATTAACAAAAAAGAAAGATGAAAAAGATTGTTTTGATTTTGACAGTGGCCCTGTTGGGCAGTATTGTGACTAATGCACAGCAACACCGTCGTCCGGACATGACTCCCGAGCAGATGGTGGAAAAACGTGTTGAGCGACTTGATAAGGCCCTCGCACTGACTGCGGAACAGAAGACAGAGATCACCAAGATTTTTGTCGAGGAGATGCAGTCGACCCGCGCCGAGAGGGCTAAGAGGCAAGTCGACGGCACAGGAGAGGATGCTGCAGCACGCCAGGCTAGGCATCAACAGATGCAGGCTCAGCGTGAGGCCACCGATGCCAAGGTCGTATCGGTATTGACCGACGAGCAGGCTGCCAAGTATGCCGAGATCAAGCAGCGCGGCAGAGACAGAGGCCAAGGGCGAGGCGATTTCAAGGGCCATCAGCGAGGACCGAAGTCTCCCAAGCAGGACGGCTGCAAGAACTGCAAGTGTAACAAGAGTGAATAGTAGTAAAGAAATAGACTTAATCGTGTGTGTGTTTTGAAAGTGGAGGGTGTTTCCTGTTTGAAGGAAGCGCTCTCCTTTTTTTTCGCGGTGACTGTATAATGGCGGTATTGTTATCATAAATGATTAGAAGATGTTAAAAAGCAGCGAATTTTATTAAAAAAAGCCCTGTAGCCCATGAAAATTATGCCCAAAAATGAAAAAAAATTGCTACCTTTGCATTAAATCTACAACAGAACTCAACATGGATGTAAAGAAAGTCTTATTCATATCGCAAGAGATATCACCGTATGTCCCTGACCGCCGCTTGTCGCTGATAGGCCGCATGTTTCCCCAGGGTGTAAAGGAGCAGGGTATCGAGGAGCGCACGTTCATGCCTAAGTACGGCATGATCGCCGAGCGCAGTAACCAGTTGCATGAGATGATCAGGCTCTCAGGCATGAATGTGATCATCGACGATACCGATCACCCGCTGATTATCAAGGTTGCTACACTTCAACAAGCCCATTTTCAGGTATACTTCATCTATAACGAGGACTACTTCGCAAGCAACCGTATCGACGAGTTGGAGATGAACTGTTCGCCTGCCGACAATGATGAGCGCAGCATGTTCTTTGTGCGTGCCGTGATTGAGTCGATTCGCAAGATGCGTTGGGTGCCCGACATCATCCAGTGCACGGGATGGATTTCGGCTTTGGCGCCGGTCTACATCCGCGCCCTCTATGGCGACGACCCCTCATTCCGTGATGCCAAGATTGTTACCGCTCTGTTCAACGATAAGATCGCATCGCCGCTGGATGCCCGCTTGAGTGAGAAGATGCATCAGGATGGCATACCCAAGGCGGCCCTCAAACCTATCGCTGGCAAAGAGTTGACCTACGATGACCTGATGTGCTATTCGCTCAAGTACAGCGACGCCGTGATCACGTGTGAGGAAGGCATCAGCCAGAGTGTGCTCGACTCGGCGGCATCATTGCCTCAACTGCAGTTTGTCGACGATGACGACGTCAACAAGGTGAAGGAGTTCTACACTTCGCTGTAAAACTCTGTGAGGTGTTCAAACTGATTTCTATATTCTTAAATCGTTTATTCATTTCGAGAATATGAAGCAACTCTTAAATGTTGTACTGGCAGCGGCTGTGCTGGTGGGCTTGTCGGCATGTACCGACGAGACAATCGGTGTATCGATCACCGACGGCATGTCCTCCATCATCGAGGATTCATCGTTTGTCATTACCGGACACTCGGTCCTTAACCAGCGGGTGCAGATGCGCACCACCACCAAGATGCTGGGCGATCTGACGGCCGATGGATTTGGCCACATCAGCGCCTCGGCTGTCACCATGTGGATGCCTGCAGCCAAAATCGACACCACGGGGGTCAAGCCCGAATGGATCGACTCGTGCCGCTTGAAACTGCGCATCCCCTATCGTAATGGTTTCACCGGTGATAAGTTGGCTCCTATGAGGCTCAACGTGTATCGCTTGAATAAGGCGTTGCCGTCTCCCATCTATAGTGATTTTGATCCAACGGGCTACTATGACAGTGACGACTTGTTGGCATCGGAATCCTACTCACCGGTTTCGGGGTGGATCGAGGTGCCTGATGCTTACACGTCTACCATTACCACCCAACGTGATACTGTGAGGGTGATATCTGTGCCAATGCCGGTTGAGACCGCACGTGAAGTGTTTAATGCCTATGTTGCTGACCCCTCGCGCTTTACAAGCCCGAAGGCGTTTGCCGACATCTTCCCAGGCATCTATATGACTAACAGTTATGGCAGTGGCCATGTGCTGAATATCAATGCCGCGGAGATGAATGTGTATTACCACAAGCACATCATCACCGATACCGCCGAGGTGGATTCGGCCTTCCGTCAGACTTATCTGGCATCGACGCCCGAGGTGATTTCTAACAACATCTTCCACTTCGACATCGATAATCAGGTGACTGAGATGGTCGATCGGGGCGAGGCCATTATTGTCGCACCGGCAGGCTATGAGGTGCAGGTGCGTTTCCCTGTCCAGGAAATTATCGACAAGTATCAGGCCAACGTCGGCGATAATCAGGCGATTATCAACACGCTGTCGCTGTCGTTGCCCGTCAGTGTGCCGGCCACCGAATACGGTATCCTGCCACCCTCCTATCTGCTTATGGTCAAGACCTCTAAGAAGGACAACTTTATCAATGGCGATAGCCTCGCCAATAACAAGGATTCCTTCTATGCGATGTATAATGCGTCGGAGCGCACCTATGAATTCACGGGTCTGCGCGACTATGTCTTGAACATCATCAACAATCAGGGCGGCATTGCGACCGATGATGATCTCGCATTTACGATCACGCCGATTGATGTGACCACCTATACCTATCCCCAGTCCTACTCATACTACAATTATTCGACATCAGGGTCGTCGGTGGTTACCAAGATTTCGCCCATGGTTTCGCGTCCGGCCATCGTGAGGTTGTTGCTGGACAAGGCCAAGATCAAGATTACCTATAGCAAACAAATTGTTGATTAAAGTTTGCTGGATTAGAAAAATAGTGCTACCTTTGCACCCGCATTGCAGATTTCAGCAGTGCACCAAGCCGCAATAGCTCAGTCGGTAGAGCATTTCATTCGTAACGAAAAGGTCGCGGGTTCGAGTCCCGCTCGCGGCTCCACAATGGACGGGGAAACAGCATCGTTTTCCCGTTCTTGTTTGTTTTTTTTCAGAGATCGATAGTTATGGAAATTACCGTTAAGGATTATATGGAACGCCAGCCTGGCAATCCCAAGGTGGCTGAGACCGACCAGTTCTACCTGTGGATAGCGCTGCGCCTGGCTAAGGTGTGGGATGAATCCCCGTGGCTGCATGGTCTGGATGACGATGTGCGCCGCGATGTTGTGTTGGCTGTGACAGGCTATTACCAGGATGTGGTGGCCGACGCGGGACTGTGGCGTTCTTTCACCCGGCTGCACAATAGCCGGCATGGTTCACCGCTGCCTTTCTATGGCCGTGACGAGGAATATGTGGATTATGAACTCAATGTCGCCGACGTCAGATATGTGATCTGGTGGACGGTTGCCGGGGCTGGGCGTGAAGACGCTCTGGCCCCTGACAGCGCTGAACTAGAGGCGCTTGCCATTGCATTCTTCACGCTGCTTGATCAGGAGTATGAGCAGGCTCCGGTTCCACGGCAGTTGTGCATCGCCGCTGACGTTGACCTGAATGATCCGCAGGATGCCCAGCGCATCTATGACTATGCCTACTGGCTGTACTGGCGCAGTTACCTGTTGCGCCCATCGTCACAAGCCGTGATGGCGCGTGCGATGCCCCGAGCCCATGCCATTATTGCCCGTGCAGGCGAGAGCGACGCTCGCCCATTGCTGCAAGAACTCAACGAGCAGTTGATGTCGAGTGAACCTGCAGGACCGATTCCATTGACGACTGCCCAGTGGTTGCGTCTCATCATTGACGACGAGATGCCCTGACGCTGGCCTGTCCTCATCGGTCAGAAGATATAGGATTAAAAACAGCATCACGCCATGTCCTCAATCGGGCATGGCGTGATGCTGTCATTATCAGTCATGGGCACTAGGCAATGCCACGGCCATGGCAGTTCTTGTACTTCTTACCGCTGCCGCAGGGGCAGGGGTCGTTGCGGCCAATCTTCGGACCCTCGTTGCGGATGGGGCCTGTGGGGCCTTGGGGACGCGGTCCGACAGGGGCTGCGTTGGGACGCGAGGGATCCGGTTCACCACCGCCACGGTTCTCGCTGTAGCGCTGGCGCTGTTGGGGCTCGCGATCCTGCACATTCTGTTGGGGCGGTGCCTCGGGAATCTGACCACGCATGAGCACGGCGATTGACTTGCCGTTCATCACGCCTACCATCTGCTTGAACATGTTGAAGGCCTCGGTCTTGTAGATGACCAGAGGATCCTTCTGCTCGTAACTGGCGTTCTGCACACTCTGGCGCAACTGGTCCATCTCACGCAGGTGCTCCTTCCAGTTCTCGTCGATGGTGAGCAGCATGACGGCCTTCTGCCAAGCCTTGGTGAGCGACTTGCAGTGGGTCTCGGCAGCCTCCTTGATATCGATAACGATGCCGAAGGTGCGCTTGCCATCGGTGATGGGCACGCGTATCAGACCCTGGGGCTCCATGCCGTTGGCTTGCTGGTCGGCAACGATGTTCTGGATGATGGGGTCGGCAACTTCGCTGAGGCGGTCCATCTTGCGGTTGAAGGTCTTGAGCACCACATCAT
Source organism: uncultured Prevotellaceae bacterium (assembly GCA_900320055.1). GTDB lineage: Bacteria > Bacteroidota > Bacteroidia > Bacteroidales > Muribaculaceae > Sodaliphilus. The sequence continues at coordinate 23,724 of ONQS01000007.1, read as the reverse complement.
ACAGGATGTCCTGTTTCTTGCCGTCGTCCATGCGGCGGTATTCCTCTTCGGTGTAGGGCACCTCGAGGGCATAGGTCTTGAGAACTTGCATCTTGAAGTCCTCGTAGTCGTCAGCACCAAATCTCTCGACGGTGTCTTCGACACTGTCATACAAGGTGTTGATGATATCCAGACCAATGCGCTCGCCGATGAGGGCGTGATGGCGGCGTGTGTAGATGACCTTGCGCTGGGCATTCATCACGTCGTCATACTCAAGCAGGTGTTTACGGATACCGAAGTTGTTTTCCTCGACACGTTTCTGGGCATTCTCGATGCTCTTGGTCACCATTTTGCTCTCGATGGCCTCGCCGTCCTTGAGACCCAAGCGGTCGAGCGTCTTGACCACACTCTCGCTGGCGAACAGTCGCATCAGTTTGTCCTCGAACGATACGAAGAATACAGACGAACCGGGGTCACCTTGACGACCGGCACGACCGCGCAACTGGCGGTCGACGCGGCGAGACTCGTGGCGCTCGGTGCCGATGATGGCCAGACCGCCTGCCTCCTTAACGGCGGGCGACAACTTGATATCGGTACCACGACCGGCCATGTTGGTGGCGATGGTCACAACACCCTTGCCGTCGATCGACTGACCGGCCTGGGCAACGATGTCGGCCTCCTTCTGGTGCAACTTGGCGTTCAAGACGTTGTGCGGGATGTGGCGCAGGTTGAGCATGCGGCTCAGCATCTCACTGATTTCTACGCTGGTGGTACCCACCAGTGTGGGGCGGCCCTGATTGCGCATGGCTTCGATCTCGGCAATGACGGCGTTGAATTTCTCCTTCTGAGTCTTGTAGACGCGGTCGGCCATATCGTTGCGGATAACGGGCTTGTTGGTCGGGATCGTGACGACGTCCAGTTTGTAGATGTCCCAGAACTCACCGGCCTCGGTCTCGGCGGTACCGGTCATACCCGAGAGTTTGTGGTACATGCGGAAGTAGTTCTGCAACGTGATGGTGGCAAAGGTCTGGGTAGCGGCCTCGACGTTAACGCCCTCCTTGGCCTCGATGGCCTGGTGCAGACCATCGCTGTAGCGGCGGCCTTCCATCACACGGCCTGTCTGCTCATCGACAATCTTGACCTTGCCCTCGGCATCGACGATATACTCGTCGTCGCGGTTAAACAGGGTGTAGGCCTTGAGCAACTGGGTCACGGTGTGGACGCGCTCGGCCTTGACCGAATAGTTGGCGAGCAATTCATCCTTCTTGTTGGTCTTCTCCTCGTCGCTCAGCGGCTCGTTGGTTACGGCCGACAGTTGTGCTGCGATATCGGGCAGGATAAAGAACTCGGGGTCGTCGGTACCTCTGGTGAGCACGTCGATACCCTTATCGGTCATTTCCACGGTGTTGTTCTTCTCATCGATGATGAAGTACAATGGATCGGTGACGGTGGGCATCTCTCGGTTGTTGTCCTGCATGTAGAAGGCCTCGGTCTTGAGCATGGCATTCTTGACGCCCTCTTCGCTCAGGTACTTGATCAGTGGCTTGTACTTGGGCAGACCCTTGAAGGCGCGGAACAGCCTCAGCGTGCCTTCCTTGACGGTCTCTTGATCGTCGCTGGCCATCATCTTCTTGGCATCGGCGAGCAAGCCGGTCACCAGTTGGCGCTGAGCGTTGTAAACCCGCTCGACGTTGGGCTTGAATTCGTTAAACATCTGGTCTTCACCCTTGGGCACGGGACCAGAGATGATGAGCGGCGTGCGGGCATCATCGATCAAGACGCTGTCGACCTCATCGACGATGGCATAGTTGTGGGGACGCTGTACCATGTCCTCGGGGCGCATGGCCATATTGTCGCGCAGGTAGTCAAAGCCAAACTCACTGTTGGTACCGAAGGTGATGTCGCAGTTGTAGGCGGCGCGGCGCTGAGGCGAGTTGGGCTCGGTCTTGTCGATACAAGCCACGGTCATGCCATGGAACATATACAGCGGACCCATCCACTCGCTATCGCGCTTGGCCAGGTAGTCGTTGACGGTTACCACATGCACACCATTGCCGGTCAGACCATTCAGGAACACGGGCAGGGTGGCCACGAGGGTCTTACCTTCACCAGTCGCCATCTCGGCGATCTTGCCCTGATGCAGCACGATACCACCGATGAGTTGGACATCGTAGTGTACCATGTCCCAGGTGATTTCGTTGCCACCGGCAATCCAGTGGTTGTGCCAGATGGCCTTGTCGCCGTCGATGCTGACGAAGTCCTTGCCCTGTGCCGCCAGGTCGCGGTCGAGTTGGGTGGCATTGACGACGAGGGTCTCGTTCTCGGCAAAGCGGCGTGCCGTCGATTTCACGATAGCGAATACGGTGGGCAACACCTCGTTGAGTTTTTCCTCAAGCACGTCGAGAATATCCTTCTGGATATCATCCACCTTTTTCCACAGTGGCTCGCGCTCCTCGTAGTCAAGGGTCTCGATCTCGGCCTTGATGCGGTCGATCTCGTCTCGCTTGTCTTGTACCGAGTCGTTGAGATACTTGCGGATTTCGGCCGTGCGCTGCCGCAGGCTGTCGATGTCCAGTGCGTCAATCTCGGGATAAATTTCTTTGATTTGGTTGACAATAGGCGTGATCTTCTTGAGGTCACGGGTCGACTTATTGCCAAACATTGATTTCAAAATGTCACTAAGTCCCATTTTTGGTTTCTTGTTGTAGATATTATGTATTGTTTTTTATTGTCCAAAATGCAAAGATACAATTTTTTAGCCGACTACAGACCATATTATGGTGAATAATCGCCACTTTGTGGGAAAATGGCTGATTGATTTGGCTGATGAGTTAGTCGGTTAGCCTTGTACGGGGGTGGGACCGCGGGTGGTCTGGGCTCCCAACAGCACGTTGATGCCAGAACGCATCACCAGTGCTGCCATGAGCGGGAAGAATGCCCAATCACCCACTTGGGGCTGCCACGGCCAGGCCAGCATCAGCAGGGCCACGATGACGGCATTCAGGGCATGCAGCAAGCGGGCAGCGCCGCGAGTCTTCTTGAACCACGGGAGCACGGCGAGCAAGAGCAGCAAGGGGTTGAGCCACACGATGTTGATGTTGGGCGAAGTGGCCTCGTGTGTCGAGAAGCAGATGAGGAAAAACAGAATGCAACCAGCCAGTCCGCCAGCGATGAACAGCAGGGTGTCATACCAGCGGGATAGGGAGCGACGGTGCCAGTCGCGGCCCGTCACCAGCAGCGTCAGCGTCAGCACGAGCAGAGCGACGGCCATCGGCGAGATGTACCACGGCGTGGGAGGCCTGACGTTGCCGTCGGTACTCTTGTCGATGGGAACGGTTGTCGTTTTGACCAGCGGCAAGACGGTGCTATCGGTCTTAACGGTAGCACCGGCCACAGCATCCATCAGCAGCATGGGGATAAACATGGTGGCACGTTGGTCGAGGGTGGTGTCAACATCCCAACCCAGTACCAGGTTGATGCCGAAGCGTTCCCATGCGTAGTTGCGGCAATAGTGTGCCAAAATGTCACGGTAGGTGACAGCGCTGTCCTCCATTGCGGGATACCGTAGCCCGTCGCCAGCGGCCATCTCGATGATGTCGCGGGGGCGGGTAGAACAGTTGTCACTCAAGAACTTATAGCGGTAGGTACGGTTCTCGGGCTGGGCATTATTCCAAAGAAAGTCTCTCACCATGATAGCCCTGTCCTGCGGCAGATTCAGTTCCTGCTCGACCATGCGTCGATTTTCCATGCCGATGGTGGCATAGGCCCGTGGAACGGGTTGACACATGTAGTCGGTCTCGCCAAGCATGAATCGCCATAGGAAACCAGGCGACTTAAAGTCAAATACCCCGTAGTTGAAGTACAAGTCGACAGGGCCTTGCTTGACGCGTATCTCGCTGTGACCAAATATGTTGTGAGGCTCGCTGCCAGGATAGAATGTTACCAGGCTTACACTCACAGAGTCCTCCTGTTGCTCCTGGCTCGGTGCAGGATTGGCTGGCAGTTGGGGCACAGCCTCGAGTGTACCCGTTGCACACAGGGCACACAAAACTGTCATGTAATATGTCCTCAATAGACGTTGCATCTACAAAACAATAAAGTGGCAAGAATAATGCCAACACACAATGAATTAACGTGAAACCATCACCTGATAGTATTTCTTATTGGGAAAAGAAACTTTTTTGAACTGAAATTTGGTTGCTTGAGATTAATCTTATAATTTTGCATTGCGAAAAGTTCGCAACGAAAAGTTCGCAACGAAAAGTTCGCAATGGTCAATTAATAATAAGATGTATATATGAACAGCAAGAAATCCACTCCGCTGAATCCCTTCCTGTTAACAGGATATGTGTCACCTGATTATTTCTGTGATAGGGAAGAAGAGACCAAACGGCTTATCTCCGCATTGCTGAATGGCCGCAATGTAACCCTGATAAGTCCCCGACGTATGGGCAAAACAGGTCTTATCCGACATGCTTTTCATAATATGAATATTGGGAAGCAAGCAAAGTGCTATTATGTGGATTTATATAAGACTGATAGCCTGTCGTCGCTGGTGGAGCAATTGGCCAATGCTGTACTGGGCTCGCTTGATACGACCGAGGACAAGATTATAAGGCAGGTCACCACATTTTTTAAGTCATTGCGTCCTTTATTCAGTTTTGATTCGTTGTCAGGTGTGCCAACCTTTACCGTTGATGTGAAACCAGAATTGGCTGAATACTCCTTGACCGAGATTTTCTCTTATATGGAGCAGTCGGGACAGCAGTGTGTCATAGCGATGGATGAATTCCAGTCAATAGTTAATTATAAGGAAAGAAATGTGGAAGCATTGCTGCGTTCCCACATTCAACATCTCACGTCGGTACATTTCATTTTCTCGGGTAGCCAACGTCATGTGTTGGAAAACATGTTCGCATCTGCCAACCGCCCATTTTACCAGAGCACACAAATCCTTAACCTGAATGAGATTCAGGAACAGTCTTATTACGAATTTGCAAAAGAGAAACTGTCGGGCCATGGCCAGACGTTGAATACCGATGCGTTTGGGTATCTATATGAAAAACTCGCTGGACACACGTGGTATGTGCAAGTATTGTTGAACTGTTTATATGAGTCAGGGGAACCTTTAATTACGCTGGATGTCATTGATGATACTTTGAACAGAGTTGTCGATGAGAATGAAGCTACTTTCCAGACATTCATGAGATTGGTGACTTCTAACCAGGCTAAGTTGCTGAGAGCGATTGCCAAAGAGAAGTCTGTACAGCAAGCCTTAGGCCAATCATTCATCAGTAAACATCATCTAGGTGCAACCAGTTCTATAAGGTCAGCCCTAAAGACACTTGTGGAAAAGGAATTGGTTTTAGATGCCCAAGGCGCTTATCAAGTTTATGACCGCTTTTTTGCCCTATGGCTCCAACGGCAGTAATATCATTCGTTTTTTCATGATGGGAAGAAAGAAACATGATTGGTCACAGGGGTGGCAAAGGGTCCTGGTTGTTACGGTGGGCTCACTGCTGTCGGTGGCCTTATTTGCACTGCTATGTTGGGGCGTGAATTGTACCGACCTAAAGTATCAGAGGCGCTCGATGGGTTTCTTTGTCGGTCTAGCATGGGTGGTGATGACGGTTTTCCTCTTGAGGAAACAGTTCAGTGCAATACCTAAAAAGGACAACTATCGTTTTGTGGCCTATTTCTTTTTCGGCATGAGCATTGGCGGCGGGCTTTTTGTCATTGATCAATATGTCCACCGGGCCACCTCGTCCTATCATCACTGCAAGAGCATCACCCGCGAGAGCATCGGCGATGCTGAGTATATAATGAGTGAGCAGGAAATCGATGTGATGGATAATTGCCGTGGCTATGATGTGAGTCTATCCCATGAGAGAAGGGGACGGAGAAAATATACAGCCCGTGTTGTTGCCCCAATCAGGGATAGCCATGGCGTTTATTTGGCCTTTGATGACAGAGTGTACTATAATACCCGATGGAAAAATAGCGATGAGATTGAAGAGGCCGATGACGATGCACAGGAAAAACTGCGACAAAAGGTTTCCGATCACCGCAATGACAACCAGTGCCACACCTTTCGCCGCATCTTTGCCTACAATCGCGCGAAATATGACAAGTATGTCAATGCAGTAGAAAACTCGTCACAGTACATGAACGACCCGCTCTATCAAGTGGAGTCCCTGCCGCCCATCATCGAGGAAATTCACAATGTGGGACTTGGTGCTGATGCACGTCCTAATGTCCTGTTCACCACCTTGTACCTGGTCATCCATTTCTTCATCTGCGTGGCCCTGCTCATGGCCAAGGGCAAAGACTAAGCATTTTGCGGAAACGACATTTTTTAGTGAAAAACATTTTGTGGAAACGACAATGGGTTACCATGAGCCGTAGTTGCCGCGGTCGGCGTCGATGCGTAGCAGGATGAACAGCAGGAACGTGAATCCCCACAGCGATGAGCCGCCGTAACTGAAGAAGGGAAGCGGGATGCCAATGACAGGGCATAGCCCGATGACCATGCCGATGTTGATAGCCAAATGGAAGATGAGGTAGGAGGCGACGCAGTAGGCATACACGCGCGCAAAGGTCGAGTGGTTGCGCTCGGCTAGGGTGATGATGCGCAATATCAGCACGAGAAATAGCAGCAGCACGGCCACGCTGCCGACAAAACCTTGTTCCTCGCCGATGGTGCAGAAGATGAAGTCGGTGTGCTGTTCGGGCACATATTTCAGTTTGGTCTGCGTGCCGTTCAGGAAGCCCTTGCCGGTGATGCCGCCACTACCGATGGCGATTTTGCTCTGGTTGACGTTATAACCAGCGCCGCGCAGATCTTCCTCGATGCCCAAGGTGACCTTGATGCGCGTCTGCTGATGCGGCTCCAGCACGTTGTTGAACGCGACGCTCACAGTGAACAGGAACAGTAGCGATGCGGCGGCAAAGCAGATGGTGACAAGCACCTTCTTGAGATGGATCTCGTGCAACATGCCGTAGAGCAGGTAGAGCAGCGACAAGATAATGACTGTCAAGAAGAAGGCATAGCCATTGACGTGCACCCCTGCCAGTTCAAGCCCCCCGGCAATGGCGCCGGCAACCACATAGCCGAGCAGCACATTGCGCCCCAGTATCCAAGAGCGGCAATATACCAGCAGCATGGCCACGATGAGCGCCATGACCATGATAAAGGCGATGACCATGCCCAACGAGATTCCCATAAACGTCACGGCCGCAAACTTCAGCACCACGACGAAATAGACCACTGCCATCAAGGCGGCAAACAGCACAAATCCCGACATGCCCTCGCGGTAGAGGACAAAGATGAGCGACGTATAGACCAGGGCCGATCCTGTCTCTCTCTCCAGAATGATGCACAGGATGGGCAGCACGATGATGCCGATGGCTATGGCATAGTTGCGCCAGCCGTTCAGCGAGAACCCGTAGGTGCTGAACAGTTTGGCTAGGGCGAGCGCGGTGGCTGTCTTGGCAAATTCGGCAGGTTGCAGGCTCACTGGGCCAAACACCAGCCATGAGCGGGAGCCCTTGATGTCTGGCGCGACAAATATAGTGACAATCAGCATTAATATCATGAAGCCATACAGGGGATAGGCATAGGCCTCATAGATGCGCCTGTCGATCAGCAGCAACGAGAAGCCGATCAGGAATGAGAGCCCGGCCCACAGAAATTGCTTGCCCGAGAATTCGCTCAGGTCAAACATGCTGGCCTTATCATAGTCATAGGTAGCGGCATAGATGCTCACCGCTCCGGCCACGACCATGATCAGGTACAGGATGATCGTGAACCAGTCCACAGACCTCAATAGGTTGGTATTTTCATCTTCATTCCTTGTTTCCATTGCTGTCCTTGTTGACGGAAGTTGATGATTGCTGTTTATGATTGTCGGCCTTGTTGCCGCTGGATGTGGCCTTTTTGGCCTTGGGATAGGAAATGGTGTGACGGCTGGCCATCGCACGGCCGCGCGCCTGCAGGCCGGGAGAGTTGCCCTGCAGATAGCGTTGTATCATCAGTGCCCCTATGGGCACGCCATAGGTGGCTCCGAAGCCGGCATTCTCGACATAGACGCAGACCGCGATTTTGGGATCATTCATCGGTGCGAATCCCATAAACACCGAGTGGTCGCGGCCGTGCGGATTTTGGGCTGTACCCGTCTTGCCGCACACGTCGAGCCCTGGTATGTTGGCGCCGGTGCAGGTACCGCCCAGCACTGCCATGCGCATGCCCTGGACGATGTCGTTGTAGTAGCGCTTGTCGATGTCGGTATCGTGGCGCTGCACACTTGCCTTGAGCACACCCACACCCTCGATGCGCTTCACCACATGGGGCGTGATGTAGTAGCCGCGGTTAGCGATGGTGGCGCTCAGGTTGGCAATTTGCAACGGGGTTGCCAGAATTTCGCCCTGGCCGATGGCGTCGCTGATGATGGTCTGGCCCACCCATTTGCCCTCACCATAGATTTTGTCATAAAATGCCGTGTTGGGGATGAAGCCTCGGCTCTCGCCTGGCATATCGATGCCCAACTTGTACCCATAGCCCATCGAGACCATGTGGTTTTTCCAAACCTCAAAGGCCTTACCTGTTGAGCCATACTTGGAGCGCTTGTCCATCATGTACTTGAAGCCCCAGCAGAAGTAGGCGTTGCAGGAGGTCTGGAGGGCGGGTTTCAGCGGGATAGGGGAGCCGTGGCCGTGGCATCCCACACGCAATCCCGCGTTGACGTAACCGCGATGGCATGGAAATACCGTGCTCGTGGTGATGATGCCCTCGTCCAGGAAGATCAGACCCTGTGTTGGCTTAAAGGTAGATCCTGGTGGGTAGGCGGCCATGATTGATCGGTCATAGAGCGGTTTGAGCCTGTTATTGACCAGATCCCGGTAATTCTTGCCACGATCCTTGCCCATCAGCAACGACGGGTCATAGGTGGGGCTGGAGACCAATGCCAATATCTCGCCCGTCTTAGGCTCGATGCACACGATGGCGCCGACTTTGCCCTGCATGAGCATTTCGCCATAGGCCTGCAGCCCGATGTCGATGCTCAGGCGCAGGTTGTTGCCAGCCACAGGTGCGACATCGTCGGCCCCGTCATTGTAACGTCCCTTGATTTTTCCGGTGGCGTCGCGTATCAGAATCTCCTTACCCTTGATGCCTCGCAGCCAGGTCTCGTAACTCTTCTCGATGCCCAAGTCGCCCGTGTAGTCTCCGGGGCGGTAATAGTCGTCGTTCTCGATATCGCGCGCATTCACTTCCCTGATGTCGCCCAAGACATTGGCGGCAACAGGATAATTATACTGCCTGAGAATGCGCTGCACGACATAGAAACCCGGGAAACGGTACAGTTTCTCTTGCAGTCGACCATAATCCTCGGGGGTGAGATGGTGCATGAAGGCCTGTTGTGTGAAGGCGGAGTAACTACGCCCCCTCTTCATCTCCTGCCAGCGCAGGTCAAACTCCTCGCGGCTGATCTGCAGCGTGTTGCAAAAGTCGACCGTATCAAATGGCGTCACATCCTTAGGAATCATCACCAGGTCATATTCCGGCACATTATAGACCACGAGCGAGTCGTTGCGGTCATAGATGAGGCCTCGCGACGGATACAGGACCTTCTCCATAAACGCATTGTTATCGGCATTGGCCTTATAAGTACTGTCCATCACCTGCAACTGCACGAGGCGAACGATGTAGATGATGACTATCGCAACGATAAAGCCGCCGATGACTAGTTTGCGTTTCTCTAGATTATAGTCTTTTCTCACGTCGGGTGCTCACTAGAGTGTCCAAACCAAATATGATAATGATAGACAATACACTGCTTGCAGCGATGCGCGCGAGCGTGAGCAGGATATTGTGAAGCGTGAACGCTTGGATGAGGAAAACGAGCGCACAGTAGATGGTCACGATGGTAGCCATATACTTGAAGTAATCGCCCACTCCCATCGAGTCGACCGAGGGGATAGGTATGTTCATGTCGTTCTCGCGGGAGACAAAGGTGTTGAACACGGGTCTCCTGATGGCGGCCACTATCGTGCATGCCAGAGCGTTCATCCCAGGTGTGTTGTTAAAGATGTCGATGACCAGCCCGGTAACGAAGGCGATGGTCAGCACCCATCCGGTGTGCAGGTTGACTGGCAGCCTCAGTATCAGATAGATAAACACGACAGGCATGGCCACGTTGAACAAGATGATCTTGTTGCAAACCAGTTGAAGCACCATCAGTGCCAAAAACAGCAATATGAATTGTACGATAGTCTTGGTCATGGTTGCTCGACGGGTGTTTCGGGTTCAACGGGTTGGGGTGGCAGTGCCTGCTGAGCGGGTTGTGAGGGTTGCGGGGCCTCTTTGGCAGGCTGTTTCTGCTTGGCGGGCTTGGCCTCCTGGGCAGGTACCACATCCACGATTTCGGGTTTGATCTCGGGTCGGGTCTGAATGCCCGCGATGGTGTCAATCCCTTGTTCGGCTCGGCGCAGGGCATCGATCTGCGCGCTCATGCTGTTGGTGATGACACGCACGTTGCTCAACTGGCTGAAATTGGTGGTGAGCCTGATCCTGAGCGACACGAAACTGTCGCTCAAGTCCCTGGCAAGGCCCTCAATGGTGCCGACGATGATACCCTCGGGGAAGACAGCCGAGTAGCCACTGGTGACAATGGTGTCTCCCCTATGGAACGTCAAGTGTTTAGGAAGTTCTTCAAGCACAGCCAGTTGTGGGCTCTTTCCGTCCCATACCAGACTGCCAAAGAAGCCGCTGCCCTTTAACTTGCAGGAGAGGCGCATGTGCGGGTTAAGCAGCGAGATGACGCGTGCCGCATGGGGGCCAACCACGTTGACGATACCCACCACGCCATTCTGGTCGATGACGCCCATCTCGGGCTTGACACCATCCAGGTGTCCGCGGTTGATGGTGATGTAATTGTTGGGCTGTGCGATGCTGTTGCTGATGACGTGAGCCATGACAAAGGTGTACTGCCCGAGTGCCGGCTGTCGCAGGGAGTCGGGAGATTGCAAGGCCAAGTCGTTGATGTGCTCTCTCAACTCAATCAGTTCCATCTCCAACGCGGCGTTACGCTCCTGCAGACTCTCGTTGATGTCACGCAGGTGGAAGTAGGATGTGACGCCGTTGAACGCCTTGTAGACCGCGGCGCTCACCGAGTTGGCCGATGTCAGATAGACGCTCTGCTGGTAGGGGTTATCCCTAAACAGCAGCACGAGGCTCAATATCACATAGAATGCGAAAATGAACCACGCACTGTGTTTGACGAAAAAGTTGAGCAGATTGTTCATCGTGCCCGATCGATGTCACGCGCCGTTATCAGCGCATGAGGAACTTGAAGTGCTTGATGTTCTTCAGTGCGATGCCAGTACCCTTGGCCACGGCGTGCAGGGGATCCTCGGCAACGTGGAACTCGATACCGATTTTGTCGGTCAAGCGGCGGTCAAGTCCGCGCAGCAGCGCGCCACCACCCGTCAGGAAGATACCGTTGTGGACGATATCCTGATACAACTCGGGTGGCGTCTGCTCCAGGGCGCTCAGCACGGCTGCCTCGATTTTAGAGATAGACTTCTCGATGCAGTGGCACACCTCCTGATAAGTGACAGGCACTTCCAGGGGCAGTGAGTTGACCTGGTTGGGACCATGGATGATGAAGTCTTCGGGAGCATCGGGACCCAGATCGGTCAGCGCCGAGCCGACGTTGATCTTGATGGCCTCGGCGGTGCGCTCGCCCACGCGTACGTTGTGGGCGCGGCGCATGTGCTCCTGGATGTCCTCGGTGAGGTCGTCGCCAGCGGTGCGGATGCTCTTGTTGCTCACGATACCACCCAGCGAGATGACTGCGATCTCAGTCGTACCGCCACCGATGTCAACAATCATGTTGCCCTCAGGAGCCAGCACATCAAGGCCAATACCCAGGGCAGCAGCCATGGGCTCGTAGATCATGTAGACGTCTCGACCGCCGGCATGCTCACTCGAGTCGCGGACGGCACGGATCTCGACCTCGGTCGAGCCGGAGGGAACACACACGACCATGCGCAGCGAGGGGGAGAACCAGTGGTTCTTGGCGCTCACTTTCTTGATCATGCCGCGAATCATGTGCTCGGCAGCGTTAAAGTCGGCGATAACACCGTCGCTCAGGGGACGCACGGTGCGGATACCCTCGTGCACCTTGCCGTGCATCTCGCGGGCACGCTCACCCACTGCAATGGGCTTGTTGGTCTTGGAATCGAGGGCCACGACCGAGGGCTCGTCGATGACGATGCGGTCGTTATGGATGATAATGGTGTTGGCTGTTCCTAAATCGACAGCGATTTCTTGTGTGAATGAAAACCATCCCATGATTGTTGTCTGTATGTTAGATTGTTAGATATAAATGCTGAAAATAATCTCTAGATTTGGACTGCAAAATTACAGAATTCTCGTCAATCTGCCGCTATGTTTTAATGTAGTTTTTTTTGATTTTTAATAACCAATAAAAGCGATGCGGCATCAGAGCGAGAATCAGAGCATTTCGTCAAGGGCGTCGACAGCATGGCGCACGCAGTCCTCACAGGAGCATAGCACCTGTCCTGTGCCCACGCCCTTTAGGTCCTTGCACCGGGTGGCGCCGCAACGTTGCTCAAACTGTGCGCGTAACTGGCTGGCCTGCGGATTCATGCGGCGGCCGTCAAATTTCAACAACCCTTGCGCGATCTGTGCTCCGCACAGGGCGCCACAAGTCTCCTCCATACATCCCATGCCACTGCCGAAGCAGGCTCCTATGGCCAGCAACCGATCGTCGGTCATGCCCAGTTCGGGGGCAAAAGCCATCAGCACCGCCTGGCAGCAGTTATAGTTGCGCTTGTACATCACGGCGCGCTCACGGCGCGGCATGCCTGTCATCATCTCATTTTGCTCCATCTCTTATTCTATATTAATAATGTATATAATTTTGTGCAAAGGTAGTGAATTTTGTGCAATAAGCGGAGCGATTTTCACGTTATATATAACATCAAAATAAGAGATTTCAAGTGCGCACTATGAACAAGAGATTGATTTCGCTCATGGCGGCCGCGCTGGCTTTGTTGTCGGCTAGCGGCCAAGTGACGTTTACCCTTTTGGGTAATAAGCGTGTTATCGAGGAAACCCCCAGTTTGTCTGAAACCGGCTTGCATAAGATATTTGTCGTGTACGATACCGATTCGGTGGAGATGTCTTTCACCTCATCGACTGGACAGAAAGCGACATGGTTCACTTTTGACGCCAACAGTTGGGGCTCTCCCAGGGAAATTACTAATATCTCTTGGGATGGTACGAAGACCACGCTTCGTGAGGTCATTCCCGATATGGGCTACATCATTTATGATGGGACAACCCCTCATTTCTTCTGGGTGGTCGACTATGCTAAGCATTACCTGGAACTGAACGACATGTTCATGAATGTGGTCTCACCCAATGGCCCCATCGTGTTCACCGTCGATGGACAAGGGGAAGCCATCCCTTACTGTTCAATACACGGTGTGCCTCAGACGTTGGACCGCAATCTGAAATTCACTTACAGCACGCTGGAGTGGAATGACACCATCGCCGAGTGGAAGCCTAAGACGGTTGTCAACGAATACTCATCGCTGAATGAGCAAATCAAGATATCAACACCACCGCTTTGCAAAACCGAATTCACCTTGAGCGGTGACCGATTTCTGCGGCAGTGGAATCTGACGGATTCGGTAACCATTTGGCCAGACTTTGATGAATCTACAATGGCCGTTGGCTGTGCCACCCTCGCTGAACTGCTCGATAACGACGAGAATGAAGTGAGCAAGCAGGGGGATGTGATCAGCGGTTCAGCCCCGATACGTGTCCTGTTTACCGGATTCCCGACGCCTAATGTTGCCTATCGCTTGTGGGAAATGGCTAAAGATGAGGCCTTTGAAGAGACTATCCTGCAATTCAATCAAGATGTGGTGGACTATACCTTCAACGACACGGGCACCTATTACATGCGCTACATGGTTGCTAATGAGTCGGGTTCCTGTCAAGTCTATGGCGATACCATCTATACGATCATGGTCAGTGAGAGTTATATTCCCGAACGCTTACCTAACATATTCTCTCCGGGTTCGACCAAAGACGTGAACGACGTGTGGACAGTGCCGCACAAATCGCTCGTAGAGTTCCATTGCTGGATCTATAATCGCTGGGGTACGCTGCTGTATGAGTTTACCGACCCTAACGGTGGATGGGATGGAACCTATCATGGCCGGCTTGTCGACACTGGAGTTTATTATTATGTGGTGACGGCTACGGGCAGTGACGGAGTGAAGTATAAGAGACGTGGCGATATCAACATTTTGCTCTATAAGGGAAACTCAGGTAGTTCTACCGACAGTGGTGGATTGTAAACAAAGTGAACGATATTGCAGCCCGTACCGGCCCTTGTGTAGTTGCTGGTCGCTAGTTTTTAGTCGTTAGTTAGTTGTTAACAGAACAAAAAACTAAGAACTAACAACTAAAAACTAATATCTAAAGAAACGATATATCATGAAGAGAATCATATTGATCATGGCTGTGCTGATAGCAGGATCTTCCATCACGCTCGAGGCACAACTCAAGAGAGAGTATACCAAGCCAAAAACAAGTTCTACCGCATCCACGGTATTTGGCACGACGGCTAGCCCCGACATTCCCGCCAGTGTGACTTTCGCTGGCGAGAAGGTGAGTTTTGACCGTTTGGACATGGCCGAGCGGCTCGATCGTGAATTGACGGGCATTATCTATGGCCAGACAACGACCGAACTTTGCTTCAAGCGAGCCAATCGTTACTTCCCCGCGTTGGCCAAGATTCTTAAGGAACAGGGTGTGCCTCTTGATTTTCTCTATCTCGCTGTTACCGAGAGTTCTATGGACTATAACGCCTACTCAAGCGCCAAGGCTGCTGGCATGTGGCAGTTGCTTGCAGGCACTGCCCGCGACTATGGCCTGGAGGTGAGCGACGAGGTGGATGAGCGTTTCGATCCCGAGAAATCGACGGTGGCCGCCTGCAAATACCTGAAGGCGGCTTACAAGAAATATGGCCACTGGCCTACCGTGGCAGCCAGTTATAATGCCGGTATGCAACGCTTGACCAATGAGTTGTCCAAGCAACAGGTGTCTAACTCGTTTGACCTGTATCTGGTGCAGGAAACATCCCGCTATGTCTTCCGCATCATCGCCTACAAACTGGTGATGGAGTCGCCCAAGCGCTATGGTTACCGCTTCTCCCGCAATCATCTGTATCAGCCGGTGTCCTATACCACCGTCGCCGTGACGGGGCCTGTTGCAAATTGGGTCGATTGGGCCAAGGGCAAGGGGATTACCTATGCCCAGTTGCGTGAGGCTAATCCGTGGATTCGCTCGACCAAACTGACCAATGCCAGTGGCAAGACCTACCAGGTGCGCGTTCCCAAACAGGCCGACCTGTATCGCAGCAAGCGTTCATTCAGTGCCTATAACAAGGAATGGGTGATTGACTAAATCGTTGAATCAGAATAATGAAACTGAACGGGAAAGACATAGAGTGTGTCGAGGTGCTGGGCGCTCGCGTGCATAACCTCAAGAACATTGATGTGGAAATACCACACCATAGGCTGACAGTGGTGACTGGATTGAGCGGTAGCGGAAAATCTTCGCTGGCGTTTGATACCATCTTTGCCGAGGGTCAGAGGCGTTATCTCGAAACCTTCTCCTCCTATGCGCGCAACATGCTGGGAATGCTAGAGCGACCCAATGTGGATAAGATATCCGGTCTGTGTCCCGTCATTTCGATAGGGCAGAAGACCGTAAACCGCAATCCCCGCAGCACCGTGGGAACGACGACCGAGGTCTATGACTACCTGCGATTGCTGTATGCCCGTGCTGCCGATGCCTACTCCTATGCGTCGGGGCAGCGCATGGTTAAGTACACGACCGAGAAGATTCTGGCCATGATACTCGACCGTTATCGGGGACGCAGGATCTATGTTCTGGCTCCGCTGGTCAAGAATCGCAAGGGACATTACAAGGACCTGTTTGAGAACCTCCGCAAAAAGGGGTATATCAACGTGAGAGTCGATGGTGTACTACGTGAAATCACCTTCGGCATGAAACTGGACCGATACGTCAACCACAGCGTGGAACTGGTGGTGGATCGCCTCAAAGTGTCAGACAAGGATAGCAAGCGTGTGGCCGAGACAGTAGACCTGGCTTTCAAGCAGGGTAACGGGCAGTTGATGATACTGGATGCCGAGAGTGAGCAAATCGGCTACTATAGCCGCTCGCTCATGGATCCCGCGACAGGTTTGTCCTACATGGAGCCCGCGCCGCATAACTTCTCATTCAACTCTCCACTGGGCGCTTGCCCCCATTGCAAGGGTTTGGGCTATGTCAATATCATCGACCGTGACAAAATCATTCCCGACCTGAGCCTGAGCATACGCAACGGAGGCATTCTACCCCTGGGCAAATTCAAGAATGTGCAGATTTTCTGGCAGATCTCAGCCATCTGTGAGAAATATGGATGCACGCTCGACACTCCGCTGGGCGAGTTGCCCGAGGAGGCATTGAGCGACATCCTCAACGGTACCAACGAGCGCCTGAGCCTACGCACCGAGACCTTGAGCACAAGCAATTATTTCCTGACCTATGATGGACTCATCAAGTACATCGAGATGCAGCAGGACGACACGGCTACCAGCAAGGCTCAGAAGTGGGCCGGGCAATTTTTCTCGCGCGCCGTGTGTCCCGAGTGCGGAGGCGCGCGCTTGAACCGGGAGGCTTTGCATTTCAGGCTGAATGACAAGAATATAGCCCAACTGGCGGCTATGGATATCAGTGAGTTGCGCGATTGGATTAAAGACCTGCACAATCACGTAACGCCTACCCAATGGGAAATCGCCCGCGAAATCGTCAAGGAAATCGGGTCAAGGCTCGACTTCCTCATCGAGGTGGGCCTGGACTACATGTCGCTGAACCGTAACTCGGCATCGCTCTCTGGCGGTGAGAGCCAGCGCATCAGACTGGCAACGCAGATCGGATCGCGATTGGTCAACGTGCTGTATATTCTCGATGAGCCGTCGATCGGCTTGCACCAGCGCGACAACCAGCGACTCATCAATTCGTTAAAAACCTTGCGTGACGATGGCAACACCATTCTGGTGGTCGAGCATGACAAGGAGATGATGCTCCAGGCCGACTATGTTATTGATATCGGGCCTAAGGCTGGACGTAAGGGAGGCCATGTCGTTTTTGAAGGGACGCCTGAGCAACTGCTGCAAGAGCACACGCTCACGGCCGATTACCTGAACGGCACACTCGCCATCGAAGTTCCCGCCAAGCGCAGGACAGGCAATGGCAAGAGACTGGTCTTGAAAGGTTGCCGAGGCAATAACCTCAAGGGCGTGGATGTCGAGATTCCCCTAGGTGCCTTCATCTGTGTTACCGGCGTGAGTGGTAGTGGCAAGTCCACACTGATCAATGCCACGTTGCAGCCCATTTTGAGCCAGCGCCTGTATCGGTCCCATACGGCCCCGATGCCTTATGACTCTGTTCTGGGGCTGGAGCATGTCGACAAGGTGGTCACCGTGGACCAGGCACCGCTGGGGCGCACACCGCGATCTAATGCTGCGACCTATACGGGTGTGTTTACCGACATACGCAACTTGTTCGTCAACTTGCCCGAGTCCAAGATACGCGCCTACAAGCCTGGCCGCTTTTCGTTCAACACAGGTGGGGGGCGTTGCGAGGCTTGCGGTGGCAATGGCTACAAGGCTGTCGAGATGAATTTCCTGCCCGATGTGCTGGTCCCTTGCCAGGAGTGTGGGGGCAAGCGATACAATCGTGAGACACTAGAGGTCAAGTTCAAGGGCAAGTCCATTGCCGACGTTCTGGACATGACCATCAACCAGGCTGTGGAGTTTTTTGATGCTGTGCCTTCGATTTTGAGAAAAATCAAAGTTCTACAGGATGTGGGATTGGGATATATCAAGTTGGGACAGCCTTCAAGCACACTCTCTGGTGGTGAGTGCCAGCGCGTGAAACTGGCGTGTGAACTGGCCAAGAAGGATACGGGCAAAACTGTGTATATCCTGGATGAGCCCACCACTGGTTTGCATTTCGAGGATATCAAGGTCTTGCTTGGTGTACTCAACCGTCTAGTCGAGAAGGGCAACACGGTCATCGTCATCGAGCACAATCTGGATGTCATCAAGTGTGCCGACTACATCATCGACATGGGTCCCGAAGGTGGACGGGGAGGAGGAGAGGTTGTCGCCAGCGGCACTCCTGAGCAAGTTGCCGAGGCTCCCTTGTCAGTTACTGGCAAGTTTATCAAGCAGGAGTTGAACGGGTAGTTGACGTCAACTTTCCGGATCATTTTTTCGAACCTAATCATCAGGGTCATCGTGGAGCACGATGGCCCGTTGTTTTAGTGCCCCCAGGGTGGGGATGAAGGCCACCAAGCAGAAAATAGCACGAATTCGAGTTCAGATAATTTCAATTTTTACCCCTATCAAGATGACCTGATACCCCCTTTTGGGTGGTAGAAAAAACGATAAAATATCATGTCATCGGAATCATTTTTTTGGTGCTAAACACTTGTAGGGTGGGAGAGATAGACCTCATTCTGGATGCTCAACCAGTGTCTCAAAATTGGTCTAAAAGTCGCTTTTTGCCCTGTTTCTGCCTAAAATGAGCGGAAAGGTCCAAAATGGGCCCTTGATCGTCTTTTGTTGAGTTTTCTGACCGCTCAAAAATGTAGGTTTTAAAACTCTTAAAACAACTCATAAAGCACCTAAATAAGTGGAAAATTGTAATTATTTGACAAGTTGTATGTAGGGTAGGAGTTTGTTAAACTTCGTTTTTTCGACCAGATTTAGGCAGTGCTGGAAAATATCGCAAGGAAATCGAGTTGAGCGCCAGAAAAACCAAAATTGGTATTTTACCAACGGCAAATTCTGGTTTGTGAATCCCCGCTGGTTTGCGTTTTCAAATGGTAGGGTGGGGAGCAAAATTGGCGATTTTCGAGCCGGGATTCCAGTTTGCAATTGCGCCAATCACTTAAAAAACGAAAATTTGCACCCGTAAAGTTTGCAAAATCATTAAAAATATCGATTAACTATTTTTTACAATAACTACAATATATTGAAAATCAGTATAATACAACAAAAACCTCGAGTATTGCTACATGTTTTGAGTATATTGCTGTTTGGCCCTTGCTGAAGTTGTCATCTGCATTAGGCAAACTACTGAATAATAGTAAATTAAGGCATATAATCTAAAGTATAAATAGAAATAAATTCGTTTACTTTTGCGACCTGTTGAAAATTGTCATTTTTTGGAAAGTATAATTGCAAATTTTAAAATTTTCGTTTTTAAATTTGGTGGTTTCAATTATTCGCTATAAATTTGCAATCCCAAAATTAAAAAACGCAAACAGCGAATTTTGGGTTTTGACGGCGATTTTTGGGGGGTTCCCAACTCGCCGTTACGGACCAGATAATTTTTGGTTCAGTTTTATGAGATTCTCACGCACTTGAATGCGTACTAAAAATTGTTCTTAAATGGATATTGTAACGAGATTAAAAATGTTTCTTGAGCAAACCGGAATTTCCAATTCCCAATTTGCCGATACCTGTGAGATTCCTCGTCCCACACTCTCTCAGTTGCTCAATGGCCGCAACAAGAAAGTGAGTGATGAGGTCATCGGTAAGATTCATCGTGCATATCCATCCCTGAACGTAATGTGGCTCATGTTTGGCGACGGCGAAATGTTGATGTCGGCTTCTGATGGTACCCTGTCAAAGTCGGATGCTGAAGCGGACAAGTCGGCCGACAGTCATGTCGACGACCTGGGCCAGCGTGCCATCTCGTTTGATGATGATGAACCCATGGGTTATCGTTCATCTGCCAAGTCGTCACAGCGACTGTCGGCGGCCACATCGATGAACGAGACCATCCAGACCATCATGCGCAACAGCACGGTCGGCCGTATGGCACCTCGCGGCTCAGCATCGCCCGACGCTCGCCGTGTGGTCAATATCGTGGTTTTCTACAACGATGGCCGATTTGAGCAATTTGGACCCTTGAAATAAATGATTTAATAATAATGTTAATTCACTCGTTAGGCTTGGCCGGTCGCGACAAACACACTTAAAACAACGACTTTTGCCGCACATTAATATTAATAAAACAGACCATACCTATATAAATGAACCATTGCTATCGATGCGGCCGGCAAGCCTTGTGAGTGACGAGAGAGAGATTATTAAACGACCATTATATCATAGCACTTAAACAGACAAACCAGCAACTAAGCATTATTCAACAGGCAAGCCGCCGACAGGAGTGCAGTCTACTCCTGCCGGCGGCTTGTCATATTATTGCCGTGTGAGGCTTTGTCGGTGCCCGTGTGGCGCCGTTGATCACTTGGTCACATTGCCGAGTATGTCACGCACGATCTGGCGTGTGGCGGCGCTGGTGGCGTTTTTCACTGCCCTGCCTGCGGCGTCCTTAGCACTGGTGCCTTTTTTCTTTTTGCCTGTAATGGTGTCGGAAACGGTTTTGCCCAGAATGGTGGCCAGTGTGCCTGTTATGGCGGTAACCACGGCTTTCCACACCTTGTCCCAGATGGTTTTCTCCTTCTTCTTGGACTTCTCTTGTTTTTCGGCCTCCTTGGCAGCAGCCTCTTCTTCGGCGGCCTTGGCTTCGGCCTCGGCCTCGCGCGCAAACACTTCAAACACGCTCTCCCTGTCCTTTGCCTCCTTGTACTTGGCGTTGATGTCGCTGTTGGCGTTCATGATGTCGAGGCGTTGGCCGTCGGTAATAGCGCCAATTTGGCTCAGCGGGAAGAGCACCTTGGCTCTCTCAACCATGCTGGGAGCGCCCTTCTCGTCAAGGAACGACACGAGCGCTTCGCCAGTCTCAAGGCCTATGATAGCCTCGTCGGTCTTGAAGTCAGGGTTGGTGCGGAAGGTCTCGGCTGCGGCTTTGATGGCCTTCTGGTCGCGCGGGGTGTAGGCGCGCAGGGCGTGCTGAACACGGTTACCCAGTTGGCCCAAGATCACGTCGGGAATGTCGGTGGGCAGTTGTGAGATAAAGAAGATGCCCACACCCTTGCTGCGGATGAGGCGGATGACTTGTTCGATTTTGTCGGTCAGCGCCTTGCTGGTGTCTTCAAACAGCATGTGGGCCTCGTCAAAGAAGAAGACCAGTTTAGGCTTCTCCAGGTCGCCCACTTCGGGCAGGGTGCTGTAGAGTTCGCTCAGTAGCCATAGCAGGAAGGTGGAGTACAGTTTGGGTTGCAGCATCAACTTGTCGGCGGCCAGCACACTCAGCACGCCCTTGCCGTCGCGGGTGGCCAGCAGATCCATGATGTCAAACGATGGGATGCCGAAGAATTTGTCCGCACCTTGATTCTCAAGATGAAGCAGCGACCGCTGTATAGCGCCTACCGAGGCTGGCGAGATGTTGCCATATTGGGTGGTGTAGTCCTTGGCATGCTTGGACAGCCAGTCCAGCGCCGAACGCAGGTCCTTGATGTCGTCGAGCAGAATGCCCTTCTCGTCAAGGATGCGGTACAGGATGTTGAGCACGCCGGTCTGGGTCTCGTTCAGCCCCAGGATGCGTGCCATCAGGTCGGGACCCATCTCGCCGATGGTGGCACGCATCGAGATGCCTTGCTCGCCATAGACGTCATAGAACCTCACGGGGCAGCCCTCAAAGGTGATGCTCGACGGGTCGATGCCAAATTCGGGTAACCTCTTCTCGATAAATCCCGACATCTTGCCGGGTTGGCTCACACCAGAGAGGTCCCCCTTCATGTCGGCCATGAAGCAGGGCACGCCTGCCTTGCAGAAACTTTCGGCAATCACTTGCAGCGTCACGGTCTTACCGGTACCTGTCGCGCCAGCGATGAGGCCGTGGCGGTTGGCCATATTGCCCAGGATGCTAATGGGACCATTGGGCCCGTGGGCGATGTAGAATCCGTTCTCTTGAGTGTACATGATCGATGTGGTTGGTTATTCTATAGTGGATTGTGTCATTGATGTTTGATGGTTACAAAGTTAGACTTATTTTGCCATAAATCCAAATTATTGAGGGCAAAATGTTCCCTAACCGACAGCCCTACTTGCAAATAAAACCTCGCCGGTAAGTGACTTTTCGGCTCATCATGGTGCTCTTGTGGGCTGGAAATTGTACCTTTGTCGTTGAAACCATAAAATAGTTTTGACGATTGTGAGCAACAAGAAAGTTTTTGTCTCGGGATGCTACGACCTGTTGCACTCGGGCCACGTGGAGTTCTTCAGGCAGGCATCGCAGTATGGCGACTTGTATGTGGGCATAGGCAGCGACAAGACCATCGAGGCCCTCAAGGGGCACAAGACCATGTACAGCGAGCAGGAGCGCCTGTTCATGGTTCGGGCAATCAGGTATGTCAAGGAGGCTTATATTAACCAAGGTGAGGGCTTTCTGGATTTCCTGCCCACGCTCGACATCGTGCACCCCGATTGCTTGGTGGTCAATGAGGATGGTGACCGTGACGACAAGCGCCGGTTGTGCCGTGAGCGCGGCATGGAGTATATCGTGCTCAAGCGAGTGCCCAGTCAGGGGCTGCAGGCCCGTAGCAGCACGGCGTTGAAGCAGACTGTCAGTCAGTTGCCCACACGATTGGACTTGGCTGGAACATGGATTGACCAGCCCTATGTATCGTGCCATGCCCCTGGATGGGCGTTGACCATCTCGTTGGAACCCACCTTCGAGATCAGGGAGCGTTGCGGCTTGTCCACAAGCACGCGTAACACCATCAAGCGGGTGTGGCCCTACCGCCTGCCCGACATGGACCCCGAGATGCTTGCCCGGCTGGTGTTTTGTCTTGAGAATGATCCCGAGCGCAGCGATGGCATCGTGAGCGGTGCCCAAGATGCCATAGGCATCTGTGTACCCGGTCTCGCCCGTCATTACTATAACGGCAGTTACTGGCCCAAAACCATTGAATATACGCGTGATCCGGCCCTGCTTGGATGGCTCGAGGACCATTTGTGCCTCATATCCATGTTCCCTCGACGTCCAGGTTGCAGTGTCGTTGATGGCAAAGACATCACTGTCGCCAAAGTCAAGGCCCTGGCTGCTGCAGCCGACCGATGCTGGAACGCTATCCAACAGATGGATATAGATGCGTTTGCCCAGGCCTACAAGGACTCATTCGAGGCTCAGGTAGCCATGTTCCCCGCCATGATCCAGCCAGGTGTGCAGGACTACATCGACCGTTACAGTGCCATGCCAGGCGTGCTGGCCTGGAAGATGCCCGGTGCGGGCGGTGGCGGTTACCTGGCGCTCGTCTGCCGTGACCGCCAGAGTTTTCCCGATGGAGCCATCCCATTGGTTATAAGAACATAATGCCCACTAACAACTAAGAACTAACAACTAGCAACTAGCAACTAACAACTAAGAACTAACAACTAAAACATGAAACGCTATTGCCAAACCCTTGAATTGCGGGACGACCGTGAGATGATTGAGAAATATGTAGAGGCGCATGCCCATGTGTGGCCCGAAATCCAGGCTGGCATACGCAGTGTGGGCATCCTGGATATGCAGATCTACATTCATGACAACCGCCTGTTCATGATCTGTGACACGACCGACGAGTTTGACTGGGAGGCCGACAATGCCCGCTTGGCGACGCTGCCCCGTCAAGCCGAGTGGGAGGCCTATGTCGCCCGCTTCCAGGGCTGCGACCC
>ONQS01000004.1 GCA_900320055.1 uncultured Prevotellaceae bacterium | reverse complement strand
CCGCAAAACTGTCAACCCAGTTTAGGCGAACGATAAAATTAGTGTAAACCAACTTAGTTAATCGCTCTCAAATCTGTCAAGTATTCTTAGGGAAAGACAATCTTCGCCGCAAGGCAAAGTAGTGCAAAATGGAGGTGTGCCACTTTTTGGCAAAATAGTTGTGACAGGGGCTTGTGATTTCGGTGCAAAAGATTTAACTTTGCGATTTTAAAACGACAACATCAATACTTAACCAAAATGAAGATGAAGAAAATGACCCGAATCATGTGCTTGATGCTCGCCCTATGGTGCTCGCTCACGTCAATGACGCTGCTCAACTCCTGTGGCAGCCAAGTCGGCAAGGCCGTCGTCGCAGTAGGCGATGCCCAAGCGAGGCAACAGGACACCACCTCTGCAACCGCCCCCAGTGGCGAAGTGGTGGTGGGCGCTGCCCGCGTGGCCGAATACGTCCCCCTGCTCGAGGGCAAGCGAGTGGCACTGCTGAGTAACCAGACCGGCATGGTGGGAGACAAGCACACCCTGGACTTGATGCTGGAAAACGGCGTGAACGTGGTGACCATCTTCTCGCCCGAGCATGGTTTCCGCGGCAATGCCGATGCAGGCGAGCACGTGTCGAGCAGCGTCGACGAGAAGACCGGTGTTCCCATCGCATCGCTCTACGACGGCAAGTCACCTATGCCCAGCAAGCAGGTGATGGATGGCATCGACGTGATCGTGACCGACATCCAGGACGTGGGTCTGAGATTCTACACCTACTATGTGACGATGATCAACCTGATGGATGCCGCAGTGACCTATGGCAAGCAGTTCATGGTGCTGGACCGTCCCAACCCCAATGGCATGTATGTGGACGGTCCCATCCTGGACATGACGCTCAAGTCGGGCGTGGGCCGGCTGCCCATCCCCACCGTGCATGGCATGACCCTGGGCGAACTGGCCCAGATGGCTAGTGGCGAGGGATGGCTCAAGGACGGCAAGAAAAGTGACCTTACCGTCATCCCCTGCCAGAACTATACCCACCAGACCCGCTACACTCTGCCCATCGCACCGAGCCCCAACCTGCCTAACATGCTCGCCATCTACCTGTATCCCTCGATGTGCTACTTTGAGGGTACGACAGTGAGTCTGGGCCGCGGCACAGACTGGCCCTTCCAGGTCTATGGCCATCCCGACATGACCGGCTACGACTTTGAGTTCACTCCCAAGAGCCGCTTTGGCGCCAAGACCCCGCCCCAGATGGACAAATTGTGCCATGGCGTGGACCTGCACAACCTCGATGCCGAGGATGTCATCGCTGGGGGCATCAATCTGGAATACGTGATCGACGCCTACCGCAACCTGACCCAGAGCGGCCACCAGTTCTACCTCAAGAGCAACTTCTTTGACCTGCTGATGGGCACCACTCGCGTGCGCGAGATGATCGCTCAAGGCAAGAGCGCCAGCGAGATCAAAGCCACTTGGCAGGCTGATGTGGAACTCTTCAAGGCTCAACGCCGTCCCTACCTCCTCTATGACGAGTAAGGATTGAAATAGACTACGACTTCCGCTCATTTCACTCATTCGGTATTCATGTTTCTTGACGTGGCCAACCCACTTTAAGAGACCTGAGAACTAGAAAGCGCTAACAACTAACAACTACACAACTAACAACTATACAACTAACAACTATACAACTAACAACTATACAACTAACAACTATACAACTATACAACTATACAACTAACAACTAACAACTAACAACTAACATAAAAGATATGACTCCCTGGATTGTACTTGCCACCATCGTTGGCTACTTTATTTTACTATTTATCATCTCGTGGGCAGCGTCACGCAAAAGCGACACAGCCACCGCACTGAGCGGTGGTCGTCAGGCCCCCTGGTTTATCGTCGCCATTGCCATGCTGGGCGCGCCCATTTCGGGTGTGACCTTCATCTCTGTTCCCGGCATGGTGGTCACCAAAGGCTTCAGTTACCTGCAGATGGCGCTAGGCTTCATCGTGGGCTACTTTGTGATCGCTTATGTGCTTATCCCGCTCTTTTATAAGCGCAACCTGGTATCGATCTATGGCTACCTGGAGCAGCGCTTCGGCGGCAGCACCCACAAGAGTGGCGCCTGGTTCTTCTTCATCAGCAAGATGCTGGGTGCGGCAGTGCGCTTCTATGTGGTGTGTGTGACCCTGCAATTGCTGGTGTTCTCACCGCTGCATATCCCATTTGTCATCAACGTGATTGTCACCATCGCGCTGATCTTCCTGTACACATTGCAGGGCGGTGTGAAGACCGTCATCTGGACCGACACACTCAAGAGTTTCTGCCTGATTCTGTCGGTGGTACTGAGCATCTACTTTGTCGCCAAGGGACTGGGCTATGACCTGGGAGGCCTGTGCAAGGCCGTTGCCGGCGACGACACGTCACGCATCTTCTTCTTTGACAATCCCAAGGAGGGCACCTACTTCTGGAAGCAGTTCATTGCCGGCATCTTTATGGTCATCGCCTCCACCGGCCTGGACCAAGATCTGATGCAGCGCAGCCTGGCCTGCAAAAACGCCAACGAGTCGGCCAAGAACCTGATCGTGAGTGTCTTCCTGCAGGTTATCGTCATTGCATTATTCCTGATTCTGGGCACCTTGCTCACCCTGCACGTCAAGGCTCACGGCATAGCCATGCCCGACAAGACGGACGAACTCTTTGGCACGGTAGCCTTCAGCGAGGGCATGCCCGTGCTGCTGGGCGTGGTGTTCATCATCGGCCTGATTGCCGCTGCCTACTCGGCTGCCGGCTCGGCGCTGACCTCGCTCACCACTTCGTTTACTGTCGATATCCTCGAGGCTGACAAGAAGCAGCAGGAAGCCGCCTTGGGCCGCACACGCCGTCTGGTACACGTGTCGATGGCAGCATGCATGGGCCTGGTCATCCTGATCTTCTACGCCATCAGCAACAGCGACGCCATCAGTGCCGTCTATACCCTTGCCAGTTACACCTATGGCCCGATCCTGGGTCTGTTTGCCTTCGGCATGATGTGCAAGAGCCCTGTGCGCGACCGTCTGGTGCCCGTGGTGTGCATCGCAGCACCCATCATCAGTTTCCTGATCCAGATGTGGCTGAAAAACCAGTATGACTACACCCTGGGCTTTGAATTGCTGCTCTTGAATGCCGCCTTGACCATGATCGGCCTGGCATTGCTGATCAAGCGAGGCGACCAGCGTTAACGCTTAACTTCAAACCGCAAAACCATGGCACGCAACTTGATTAACCGCTACGTGTGGCTGGTGGACACCATCAGCCGCTACGGGCGCATCACCCTCAAGGACTTGAACAAGGCCTGGCTGCGCAGCGACATCAGCGAAGGCAAACCACTGGCCCGCCGCACGTTTTTTCACTACCGTGATGGTGTGGAAGACATGTTCGACATCAGCATCCTGTGCGACAAGTCCACCTTTGAGTACTACATCGACGACACCGACGGCGAGAACAATGCCCGCCTGAGGTCGTGGCTGATCGATTCGGTATCGATGAGCGGCACACTGAGCAATGCCCATGAGGTGAGTGAGCGCATCATGCTGGAAAACGTGCCCTCGGCACGAGAACACCTGCCGGTGGTCATCGAGGCGCTGAAGCAGAATCGCCGCATCCGCTTCTCCTACAAGAGTTACACGCGCTCAATGCCCACCGATGGCATCGTGCTGGAGCCTTACTTTGTCAAGATCTTCAAGCAACTGTGGTACGTCATCGGCAACAACGTCAAGGAGGGCCAGATCAAGACCTACGCCCTGGACCGCATGAGCGGCTTGAACTTGCTGCAAGACACCTTCACGATGCCGGCCGACGTCAAGCCCTCGGAGTTCTTCAAGGACTGCTTCGGCATCACCACCAACCAGAACAGTCCTAAGCGCATTGTCCTGCGGGTGGAGCCAACCCAGGCCAAGTACTTCCGCGCCCTGCCGCTGCACAGTTCCCAGCAGGAAGAGGTCCACGACAATTACTCGATCTTCACTTACCAGATGCGCATCACCTATGACCTGAAAGAGGAACTCATGTCCCATGGTGCCACCATCGAGGTGCTGGAACCCCAAGAACTCAAAACCCTCATCCTCACCGAACTCCAGCAAGCCATCAAGAATTACCAATAAGAGAGAGAAAGAAAAAAGGAAGATGGTTAAAAAACAAGCAATACAGTTATTTGAGGAGCGCAAAGTGCGCACCGTGTGGGACAATACTGAAGAAAAAAGAATAATTCAATAACATCACGATGAAACGACAACTGATTATATTTCTGGCTTTGCTGCCGCTGTTGCTGGCGGCACAGGTGGGCGATCTGCCCCGCAGTGCGCCCGCCGCCGAGGGCGTGAGCACCCAAGCGGTCATCGACATGATGGACTCGCTGCTGGCTTTGCCCGATTGTGAGATACACCACGTGATGGCCGTGCGCCACGGCCGCGTGATTGCCGAGATGCACCCTGCGCCCTTCCGCGCTGAGGATGCCCACACACTCTACTCGGCCAGCAAGACGTTCACCTCGCTGGCAGTGGGCATCGCCATCGACGAGAACCTGCTGCGGCTCGACGACCGCGTGCTGACCTTCTTCCCCGACAAGCGGCCCGATACCGTCGGCGACAACTTGGCGGTGATGACCGTGCGCGACCTGCTGATGATGGCCGCTGGCATCAAGCCCGACTGGGCCATGCGTGACCTGGAAGATACCGATTGGATCAAAGTGTGGCTGGCTAAGCCCTGTGACGAGGCTCCTGGCACCCATTTCCAGTATGACTCGATGTGCACCTTCATGCTCAGCGCCATCATACAGCGCGTGACTGGGCGCACTCTGCTCGACTATCTGAACCAGAAACTTTTCGGTCCCATGCACATCACCCAAGCGGATTGGGAGATGAGCCCCGACGGCATCAACACCGGCGGTTGGGGACTGCGCGTCCAAGCCGAGACGATGGCCAAGTTGGGACTGCTGCTCATGAACAAGGGCAAATGGCACGGCCAGCAACTCGTGAGCGCCGACTATATCGAAGAGGCCTGCTCGCCGCTCATCTACTATCAGAACAGAAAAGAAACCGATGCGCCTACCGACGGCAACCAGGGCTACGGCTACCAGATCTGGCAATGCAAGTGGCCTGGAGCCATACGCGCCGACGGTGCCTTCGGCCAGTACTCAGTGGCTGTGCCCCAAGCCGACCTCGTGGTGGTCATCCTGGGCATGATTCCCAACGGTCATCCCGAACTGGCCTGCATCTGGAACCAGTTGATGCCAAGCATCAAGGCTGACGAGCCCTTACAGCCCGAAAAGAAACTCCAAGCGCGCCTGAATCAATTGTGTGCCACCGCATCGCTGCCCCTGCCACAGGGCAAGCGCCAGACCAAGAAGGGCGAGCAAATCGCAGGCATGATCATGCAGTTGGACGCCAACCAGCATGGCTATAGAACGCTGACCATTACCTATGATGGCTCATTGATCATCACCTATAACGACGGCACTGAAGACCTCATCAGCAGCGGCTATGGCCAGTGGCACTATACCAAGATGAGGGGCTTCCCGCCCTACTCCATCAATGCCGTAAACCGCATGCGCGACCTCAGGCAGGACTTTGTGGCCGCGTCGGCCTATGCATGGACGTCGCCCACCACGCTCGAGGTGAGCGTCCATTATGTGAACTGGATCAGCCGCACCTCCTTCGTCTTCGACTTCGAGAAGAACGAAGTGACCATGCGCGACAATTTTCCCAGTTCCAAGCCCGAGACCATCCACTTTGTTGGCATTAGAGGATAGGCGATGAAAAGATTCCGGTTATTAGTCATCGGCTTGATGCTGAGTTCGTGCCTGGCTGCTGTGGCTCAGGTGGGCGACCTGCCCCGTTCCACGGCTAAGGCCGAGGGCGTGGACGGCGGGCTGCTGCAAGGATTCTACAACCAGTTGACTACACTGCCCGATGTGGATATCCATCACATGATGGTGCTGCGCCACGGCAAGGTCATCGGCGAATGGCACGTATCGCCCTATCGGGCAGAACATCTGCACACGCTCTACAGCGCCAGCAAGACAGTCACAGGCCTCGCTGTGGGCCTCGCTGTCGATGACGGGTTGCTCAGCGTCGATGACAAGATTTCCAAGCACCTGCGAGACAAGATGCCACCCACCCTATCACCAGCCCTCGACAGCCTGACCGTGCGTGATGTGCTCATGATGGCGGCTGGCAGGAAAGAGGACTTGAGTATCTTTGAGGGTGACCAAGATTGGCTATCCACCTGGTTTAAAGGTGATTTCCATGGCGTGGGCAAGCAGTTCAACTACGACTCGATGTGCACCCATGCGCTGGCAATGATTGTCACGCGGCTCACGGGCAAGCCCCTGCTGGAATATGTGCGCGAACGCATCTTCACGCCTTTGCACATCACCGAGTGTGACTGGGAATTGGCGCCCGACAGTGTCGAGGTGGGAGCCTGGGGACTGCGCCTGCATGCCGAGAGCCAAGCCAAACTCGGTCAACTCATGTTACAGGATGGCCGGTGGAACGGCCATCAACTGGTAAGCGCCCAATGGATTCACGACATGACGCAGCGCCTGATCAGCACCCAAGAGGACACCGACAGCCATCTGTCGTGGGGCCAGAAGATCTTGAAGGCCTTGCGCGGTATCTGGCACACCATCCGCTCGTGGTTTACAGGCTATAACATCGATGACTATTATCTGGGCTACGGCTACCAGACCAAAGCCATCCAGCACCCGCGAGTAGAGTGCTTTTTTGCCGCTGGCTACGGCGGACAACTCATCTACGTGGTACCCAAGTTGGACTTAGTGGTCGTGATCAACGGACGGGCCGCCAACTATGGCGACGAACTCAATGCGCTCTATGACCACCTGGTGATGCCGATGCTTGAGGGTAACCCTTTCAAGGCCGGTCTGGGCCGGATGGCTATCGACCCACCCAGTGGAGAGGTCTCGCACCCGCTCCAAAAGCGGTTGCTGGACATGAACTACAAGTTTGAGGACGGGAACCTGCTGGGTCTAGGCATCCTACGCATTACCCGCTCGGGCGATGACCTCTTGTTCACGATGACCGACCGCCGCGGCATCCACCATGCCCTTGCCGCCTGTGGCCGGTGGCGCATGACCACGAGCGATGACCATCCCATCTACATCGTCGAGAGCCGCGAGCAACTGGTAGGCACCAAGCGACCGTTTACCACTGCTGCAGCCTATGCCTGGCAGGGCGACACGCTGGCCATGCGAGTCGACTGGATCGACGGTGGCGACAACCGCCGCCTGAAGATTCATCCCGAGGGTTCGCACATCACGGTGATCGCCAGCGACAACTTTGATCCGCTGCTGACCGACACCATCAGAGGTGAGATGGTTGAGATTGATTAGGGACAACCAACAACTAAAAACTAACAACTAACAACTAAAAACTAACAACTAACAACTACAGATTAGCGCAATGCGTGATATTACCGACATAGCGGATGTGAAGCGGCGCTACTTGGGGCACCTAAGCCTTGAGAAGGGCATGAGCGAGCACACGGCACAAGCCTATAGCGAGGACGTGGACAAACTCACCCGCTATCTCGCCGACGAGGGCGTGGCCGTGGAGCGTGCCACCACCGACGACCTGGAACACTTCATCTGCACGCTGCAGGACGTAGGCATCCAGCCGCGCTCCCAGGCGCGCATCATTAGTGGCGTGAAGAGTTTCTACAAATTTCTGCGCATGGAGGGCTATATGGAGGCCGACCCCACCGAACTGCTGATCACGCCCAAAATCGGCCGCCATCTGCCCGAGGTGCTCACTATCGCCGAAATCGACGCCATGATCGACGCCATCGACATGTCCAAAGCCGAAGGTCAGCGCAACCGCGCTATCATCGAGACACTCTATGGCTGCGGCCTGCGCGTGAGCGAACTGGTCACCCTCAAGTTATCGCAACTCTATTTCGACGAGCGCTATGTCATCATCCAGGGCAAGGGCAACAAGCAGCGGCTGGTACCCATCTCGCCCGTGGCCATCGAGCAAATCACCCTCTATCTGGAGCAGACGCGCTCCCGCCAGACAGTGCAGCGAGGCAGTGAGGATATCCTGTTCCTGAACCGCCGCGGGGCAATGCTCACGCGCCAGATGATCTTCCACATCGTCAAGCAATTGTGCGAACTGGCTGGCGTGCGCAAGACGATCAGCCCCCACACCCTGCGCCACAGTTTTGCCACCCATCTGCTTGAAGGCGGGGCCAACCTGCGAGCCATCCAGCAGATGCTGGGCCACGAGAGCATCACCACCACCGAGATTTATGTTCACATCGACCGCAGTCGCCTGCGTGACGAAATATTGCAACATCATCCGCGTAATCATACCCGACAATAGTTTTTTTTAGTACCTTTGCAGTAACTACCAAAATCAAGACGACAATATCGCTATAACAATGAACAAACGACTGATCATACTGGTAACAGCCCTACTGGCCCTGGTTCAGACCGCTAACGCCAACAACTGGTGGGAGAACTACCCACCCGACAACAAGCGCGTAAGCCTCACATCCACCAACCTGCCCATCGTATGGATCGAGGTGGACGGGCAATACATCGACCGCGACGAACGCATCACCGCTCGCATGAAGGTCATCCACAATGGCGACGGCCTGCTCAACTATGCCGACACGGTGATCCATCCGGGACAGCACATCGACTATGAGGGATACATCGCTCTGCGCTATCGCGGCAACTCGTCCTTCTCCAACAGCGACAAGAAGCCCTACTCGTTCCGTCCGCTGGACAAGCCGCTCGAGGATGGCGGCGAGAAGCAGAAAGTCAAGATACTGGGCATGGGCAAGGACAACAATTGGGCCCTGCTCGCCCCCTATGCCGACAAGAGCATGATACGCGACATGCTGGCATTTGAGATTTCACGCCCATGGATGGAATACGTGCCTCAGGGCCGCTATTGCGAGATGTATCTTGATGGGGTGTACTATGGTGTGTATATACTCACCGAGGTCGTCTCCAAGGGCAAGCACCGTCTCAACCTTTCTGACCCTGGCGAGACCGATGACGAACTCACAGGCGGCTACATCATGGAGGTGGACCGCAACGACGAGAAGGTCTATACCTCCAAGCGCCACCCTGTGGACAGCACGGGCAAGCAATACACCTCCAAGTATATCCGCTTCCAATACAAGTCGCCGGAATACGAGGACATGACCACCAGTCAGATTGCCTATATCAAGAGCCGCATCGACCAGATGGAGACCGCGCTATGGAATTACACCCCGCCTGGCGAATCGACCTACGGCCAATACATCGACATCGACAACTTTGTCGACTACCAGTTGGCACAGGAGTTGGGCCATAACGTGGACGGCTACCGCTTGAGCGGCAAGTTCTTTAAGCGCCGCGACAGCGAGGACCCGCGCTTCAAGATGGTGCTCTGGGACATGAACCTGGCCTACGGCAACGCCGACTACTACAAGGGCTGGCGCACCGACACCTGGATTTATAAGAACAACAACACGCTCAACAGCCAGAGCGACTCACAGTTGATCCCCTTCTGGTGGTACAAACTCAATACCGACCCCAACTACACCGCCCGCCTCAAGGCCCGCTGGGCTCAATATCGCCGCAGCAACCTGCGTGACGACCGCATTATGGCACTGGTCGATTCGCTGGCGCTGGTGCTCACCAAGAACGGGGCTGTCACACGCAACAGCCAAGCCTGGCCCCGCTGGGGACAGTATGTGTGGCCCAACTACTATGTCGCCGACAGTTTTGTAGACGAAATCGACTGGCTCAAGCAATGGTTGCACGACCGCATCGCCTGGATGGACCAGCGGCTGGGCTTCGACCCCAATGCCCTCATGCGCGGTGATGTGAACGCCGACGGACAAGTAAGCATCAATGACGTCACCACTCTGATCGACTACCTGCTCAGTGGCAATGCCAGCGGCATCGACACGGAAGCGGCCGACAGTGACCTGAATGGCCGTATAACCATCGACGATGTGACCGTCCTGATCGACTTCCTGCTCAGCGGCCATTGGTAATTTTAGTTCTTAGTTCTTAGTTCTTAGTTTTTAGTTTTTAGTTCTTAGTTCTTGGTTCAACTAACAACTACACAACTAACATCTACACAACTAAAAACTACACAACTACACAACTACACAACTACACAACTAACAACTAACAACTAACAACTACACAACTAACAAACGCTCTCGGGCGTATGATCTTTTAGACTATGAGACGACTGCTGCCGACTCCCATCTGCCTGATACTGCTGATACTGGCCTGCACGGCCTGTACCGGCAAGGTCCACCAGTTCCCGCCCGACGACACCAGCGTGCGCCTCGACTCGACCCATCTGCCCATCGTGTGGATCGAGGTGGATGCCGACTCCATCAGCCGTACCACGCGCGTGCCCGCACGCATGACCATCATCCACAACGGTGAGGGTCACCTCAACTATGCCGACACAGCCTCCCATCCCGGTCAGCACATCGACTACCGCGGCCCCATCGCCCTGCGCTACCGCGGCAACTCCACCTATCACGCCAGCGACAAGAAGCCCTACTCGATACGCACACTCAAGGCCCCACTGAACCGTAGCGGCAAGAAGCGCAAGGTCTCACTGCTGGGCATGGGCAAGGACAATAACTGGGCCCTGCTCGCCCCCTATGCCGACAAGAGCATGATGCGCGACCTGCTCACCTACACCCTGGCACGGCCCTGGATGGAATATGTGCCGCAGGGACGCTATTGCGAAGTCATCATCGATGGCGTGTACTACGGCATCTATATCCTGATGGAGGTTGTCTCCACAGGCAAGCAGCGGCTCGCACTAGACAAGCCAGGCCAGAGCGGTGACGCTCTCACGGGTGGCTACCTGATGGAGGTGGACTGCGACGACGAGCCCACCTACACCTCACGCTACCACCCCACCGGCAGTGACGGCCGTCCCATCGCCGACCGCCGCATCCTGTTCCAGTTCAAGTCACCCGACTACGACGACCTGAGCCCCCGTCAGCAACGCTACATCACCGGGCGCATCGACCAGATGGAGCAGGCCCTGGCCTCCGAAGGCTATCGGGACCCGCAGCAAGGCTACCGCCAGCACATCGACGTGCTGTCGTTTGTCGACTACCAACTGATGACCGAACTGTGCCACAATGTGGATGGCTACCGCCTGAGCGGCAAGTTCTACAAGCGCCGCGACAGCGAGGACCCGCGCTTCAAGATGGCGCTGTGGGACACCGATCTGGCCTATGGCAACGCCCGCCACAGCGAGGGCTGGCGCACCGACACTTGGGTCTATCAGGGCAACGACATGCTGCGCCGGGGCGGCGAGGTGTATCTGGTCCCCTTCTGGTGGCAACGGCTCAACAGCGACCCCTACTATACCGCTACGCTCAAGGCCCGCTGGGCACAGTACCGCCAGAGTAATATGAGCGACGAGCGCATCATGGCCACCATCGACTCCCTGGCCCGTGTGCTCACCAGCCATGGCGCTATGGACCGCAATAGCCAGGCATGGCCCCGCTGGGGCCGCCAAGTGTGGCCCAACCACTATGTCGCCACCGATTATGCCGACGAGGTGGCACACCTCAAGCAATGGATCACCCAACGCCTCGCCTGGATCGACGCGCAACTGCGATAAGCCGCATTTTCCCCAAAAAAAGCACTGATTTACCCCATTTTGACCGAAAATGTCAAGTTTTTGGTCAAAAATGTCAAGTGTTTTCTCCATTAAGACGACTAACTTTGCAAGTGAGAATTTACCCGAAACCATTTATTAACTTTATAACTTATACGACTATGAAAAAAATCCTACTCACATTCATGTTGGCCTTGATGGCCATCACTGCCCAAGCAGTGACCGAGTTCACGGTAGGCTCGCTCAAGTATTACATTGAGACCACTGGTGATGCCTACTGTAATGGTCTGGCGGCCTCGGCCGGCAATCCAACGACCATCACCATCCCCGGCCGTGTGACCTACAACGGCACGACCTACTATGTGACCAACATCGCGACCAACGCGTTCAAGAACAACACCACATTGAAACAAGTTCGTGTGGGTTGGGGTGTTAAACAGATCGGTTCAGCATCATTCATGGGCTGTACTGCCCTGGAGTATGTCTGGCTCCCCAGTAGCGTTAGTGTCATGTATAATCAAGCGTTCCAGGGCTGTACCTCAATGCTTCAATTCCAGATTGCGGCACCGACGCCTCCCATATTATACGGCGATAAAACGTTCTACAACATGAAGAAGTGTGATGTCGTTGTTGCCATGCAAAGCAACATTACGGCCTATGGCAACTCCAGCCAATTTGTTGACGCCGACAAAAACGGCAGCATCAGTGCCGAGGGCTATGCCGCCAACGACTTTATCAACAATGGCGTCGCTTGGGTGATTACCAACGATGATATCAAAGCCATCAACGTCAATGTCACTATGGTTGGCATCAGCCCAACCCTCACCTACTTGCCCATGACTTCTTCAACGACTGACTACACCAATGCCACTTATGGTAATGGGTCAAGTTTGAATTGCAGTTGGACAGAGATTGCATCTTATGCCGCCGATGGCAGGACCGCCCTGAAGACAATCGGTCGCAGTGACTCGGGCTCTTACTTCAGGCTGAATAAGGTGGGGGCGCGTGCCTTCGAGGGCTGTACGGGGCTGACCGAGGTCAATATCTCGGCTGCTGAGATTGAGGAGTCTGCCTTCTACAACTGCACCAACCTGGCTACGGTCAACCTCTACCTCAAGGGCAACGAGAGTTATGGTACGCAGAAGTTGGGAAATCTATGTTTTGCCAACACTGCCGTAACCAGTCAATACATTCCCTCATCCTTGACCAGTTATGGATATGGTGCTTTTGCCATGTGCAGCAACTTGAAAACGTTTTCTGTCTCGCCGTCAAACCAATATTTTAGTGCGCTCGGCATAATAGGTAATTTAGCATTATATAGCAAGGGCACAACCTTCCAAACGCTCTATCAGCATCCTAATGCTCCTGTTTCACTTTATAGTAATCAATACCTTTATATAAAGTATATCAATCCTTATGCATTTGCAGGTGTGGAGTACCCTATCACAATTCCTTCAGGTGTGACATCCATCGGCTCCTATGCGTTCTATCGTGCCAAATGCAATACCCTTCTCATTCCCAATTCGGTAACGTCATTCGCCTCCACAACATTTGCCTACATGAAGGTCAATCGTCTGATTTTCAACAAGACAGACATACCCTCTTCACTCACTGGCAGTTCCACGTTCAACGGCGTGACCAATACTTCGGGCGGGACGTCCATCCGGCTGAGCGTACCCAGCGCATGTACCAACAAGTACCGCACCACTTCACCCTGGTCCACCACATTCACCACTGTTGACGAGAAGGCCTACGATACTCAAATATATGAGAGTGATGGAACGGCTACCAATATCTATATCACAGTGATGAACTACAACAGTTATACCGATCCACTGGTACCAAATGTCACCTACCCTGGCCAATGCAAAATCGTTAGGGGTGATATGACCAACAGAACGGGATACCTCAACATCCCCAACTATTGGTATAACAATAATTATAATAGCAATACGTCATTTGCCATCACCGAAATCGATCGCGAGGCATTCCGTGATATGACGGGTATCACCAAGGTACAAGGCGGTGAACGCATCACTAAGATCGGTGCCCTGGCATTTGCGGGCCTAACGGGCTGCACTCAGGGCTTCAACATCCCCAATCCTGTAGAGTTCGGTGACTCATCACTGTTCAACTGCTGGACCCCGACCATCACGCTGGGCGACCGCCTGGAGCGCATTGGCAATGACGCTTTCCGCTACAGTGCGGTACGTCAGGTGCTCATGCCGCCCAGTGTCACCTCAATCGGCAAACGCTTCATCGCTGGTGACACCCAACTTGACACGTTGCGCCTCTCGCCCAACATCACCGAGATTCCCAACCAAGGCCTTGCATGGGTCAACACGCGCTACATTGTTATCCCCTACGGCGTGAAAAAAATTGGTACGCAGGCGTTTTTCAGTGACAAGGCGCTTATCATCGACGGACAATACCTCTATGAGACCAATTGCGAGAACGTGGTGGTCATCCCCAGTTCTG
Source organism: uncultured Prevotellaceae bacterium (assembly GCA_900320055.1). Taxonomy (GTDB): domain Bacteria; phylum Bacteroidota; class Bacteroidia; order Bacteroidales; family Muribaculaceae; genus Sodaliphilus. Next base: position 72,941 of record ONQS01000004.1, on the reverse strand, counting down.
TCACCTATATTGACCCCGATGCGTTCAAATATGCCCGCCACCTGGATGCCATCTTCCTGAACTGCCCCTACGGCGCGTTCAAGACGACGAGCAAGAACAACTGGCAGCGTCGCACCGACTATAACGCCGACAACTGCTATGACTGGAGCGGCCACAAGTTGTATGTGCCCGTGGGACAGGTGCAGCAGTACCGCAACGACCCGGGCATCAAGGCCGCCTGGAACGAGAATAGCGACGTCAGCGCTGGCGCATTTGACTTCACGACGGGCAACGACTTCATGACCACGATGTACCGCATGACGGTGGTTAACCCCACGACCAAGACAGCCAAGTATGTCTATAACTGGGGCACTGGCAGTGCCTACATTAACGCGGTCAATACCAAGACCGACCACCTCACCGGAACCTCTTACACGATGGTCGAGATCGGCGACAGTTGCTGGGCCAATCCCAATACTGTCTTTAGGCAAGTCAGTTTCTCAAGTTCCAGCACCATCACCCGCATCGGTGCCTACGCCTTCCAGAACTGCTCGGGCTTGAATATCGAGGTCAATGTGCCCGAGTCCGTGAACGAAATCGGCAGGAATGCGTTCTATGGCTGCACCAATTTGCCCTCGGTGTTCCTGAACCGCACTGGCTTGACAGCCGTGTACCCCAATCTGTTCACATCTTCACAACAGACCATCCTGTATGTGCCCCTCAACAGGTTCTACAATATCGCCAACCAGACCAGTGGGTGGCTGGCCAACTCAGCATCCAACCGTCGATTATTGCCCTACGTCAAGCCCACCACCGAGTGGTCGGCCATCTCGGTGCCCGTGAGCGACAACATCCTGCTGCCCGCCAGCGGCGAGTTCTATTACGCGTCCTCCATCAACTCGGGCAATAGCGCGCTGAACAAGACCCAGTTGACTAACAGCAAGGGTATCAAGGGCGGCGAAGGCATGCTCATGAAGGGAACCGTCGGCATGGTTTACCGCTTCCGCCCCAACGATGCCGTGTCGAGTTATTCTTATATCTCACCGTCAACCAATTTACTGAAGGGTGCCACAGACGTCATCCAGACGCTCACCTACTCGAGCAGCGGCCCGTATTACTACACCTTTGACGGCCAAAAGTTCAACCGCGTGAACTCCTCGGCCACGGTCTATAGCGGAGAGGCCTACGTCCAGACGAGCAGCAGTTTCAGTAACGTCTATATTGAAAGCAACATCACGACTTATGACCTGTATATCAATGGCACCCAGGTGACCAGCGAGAACTGCAGCAACCTGAAGGTAATCAGCGGCGTGAGCGGCACAGCAGTGTCCTATAACCCGACGACCAAAACGTTGACGCTCAACAATGCGACGATTTCCAGCACCACTAACGTCCCGGTCAATAACTATATCGCTGGATTGACCATCAAGGTTATCGGCACCAACAGGCTCAAGACTACTGTAGGCAACCACATAGCACTTCAAATCATGCAGAATACCACAATCACTGGCACGGGAACACTCAATGCCGGAAGCGCGGTAACCTCGGGCTGCATGGTAAATACCGGTAAAACCTTGACCATCAACGGTGGAGTACAAATGTACTGTGTGGGATATATCTATGGCATCTATGGCTATTCGACTTCGTCCCGAATGGTCATCAGCGGAGCCAATACTAAACTGTCGGCGATGGGAGTTACCAACGGTAGTTACTACCAACTTGTGACCACCATGAACGACGGACTCGCCATCACCTCGCCCGCTGGAGCCTACTTCAATAGCAACGGTACCGTGACATATAACGGCACCATAGTCAAGAATCAGGAGGTCGTTATCAGCAAGCCCGCTGTCACTCGTGGCGACGTGGACGGCAACGGCAGCGTCAACATCAGTGACGTGACGGCCTTGATCGACTATCTGCTGAGCAGCAACGCGGGTACCAACGCCAGCGCAGCCGACTGCAACCAGGACGGCAGCGTCAACATCAGCGACGTGACCACCCTCATCGACTATCTGCTCAGCGGAGCGTGGTAAGTTGTTAGTGGTTAGCGGGCTTCCGCGCTCGTGGGCGCCACGCTAAGTCTTTGGATTTGAAGACAAGAAGGACAAGAAACACAATGAATTATTATTTATTGATAATCAATATCTTGTCCTTCTTTCTTTCTTGTCTTCCCATCACTAAGGCTCGCTGCGCAAGAGGCTTAGAGTCTTGAGTTTAGGGAGGCATCCGCTCTCTTGCCTCACGCTAAGTCGCTATGCCTTTGGATTTGAAGACAAGAAGGACAAGAAACACAATGAATTATTATTTGATTGATAATCAATATCTTGTCCTTCTTTTCTTTCTTGTCTTCCCCTTGATAACACTTGTTGTACTACTTTTGTTTTCCTTTTTGGGCGAGGTGTGCGGATGCCAACTAAGAACTAAGCACTAAAAACTAACAACTAACAACTATTTTTACTATCTTTGCCGATTATGAAAGGTTATAAGGGTTTTCTGGATGAAATAAAGGGCTTGCTGCCCGGTGATAGGGTTTATACCGACGAGTTAAGGACACTGGCGTGGGGCACCGACGCAAGTTTCTACCGCTTGACGCCGCAGGTGGTCATCCGTGCCAAGGATGAGGCCGAGGTGTCGCAGATCGTCAAAGTGGCCAACAAATACAAGTTGCCGTTTACCTTCCGCGCTGCGGGCACGTCGCTGTCGGGACAGAGCGTGAGCGACAGCATCCTCATAGTGGCTGGGAACAGTGGTGCAAGTCGAGCGCAGTGTCGAACTTGTTCGGACAATGCTGAGACGCAGCCCACTGAAGCCAAAGGCAACAATTGGGAAGACTATAGCGTGGCTGCCGATGGCGGAAGCATCACCCTGCAGCCGGGCATCGTGGGCGCTAGGGTGAACCAGATCCTCAAGCCCTTGGGGCGCGTGTTCCCGCCTGACCCCGCCAGCATCGGCTCGGCGATGGTGGGCGGCATCGTCGCCAACAACGCCTCGGGCATGAACTGCGGCACCCACGCCAACAGCGACCGCATGCTCATCTCGGCCCGCCTGGTGCTGCCCGACGGCACCGTGCTCGACACAGGCGATGCCGCCAGCCGTGAGGCCTTCAGGCAGAGTCACCCCGAGTTCATCGCCAAGATTGAAGCCCTGCGCGACCGCGTCCGCGCCAACACGACCCTGGCCGACCGCATCCGCAAGAAGTACAGCATCAAGAACGTGACGGGCCTGAACCTGCGGCCGCTTGTCGCCTATGACGACCCGATGGACATCATCGCCCACAGCGTGGTGGGCAGCGAGGGCACATTGGCTTTCATCAGCCAGGTGACGATGCGCACCCTGCACGACTATCCGTGCAAAGCCTCGGCCATGCTTTACTTCTTCACCATGCGCGAGAGTTGCGAGGCCGTGGTGGCCCTCAAGCAGTTGAAATCGAGCGACGAGGACATCGCCATGAGCGAGGAGAACCTGATGGTCAAGAGCGCCGAGATGCTCGACTACCTGTCGCTGGCCTCGGTCGATGACCCCGTCTTTCTGCAATACAAGCGCGACGTGGATGCCGGCAAGGTCGAGGGCGTAGAGCCAGGCGATTACCACAACCTCACCGCCATCCTCACCGAGACCAAGGCCGTCACGCCCGACGACCTGCAACGCCGCATCGACGCCATCACCCAGTGCCTGTCGCAGTTCAAGACCTATATTCCCGTGGCATTCACCACCGACCCGGCCGTGTATGGCAAGTACTGGGCCATCCGCTCGGGCATCTTCCCCAGCGTGGGCGGCGCGCGTCCCGTGGGCACGTCGTGCCTGATCGAGGATGTGGCCTTTGCCGTCGAGGACCTGCCCGAAGCCACCGTCAAGTTGCAACGGCTCATTGCCGACCACGGCTATCGGGACGCCTGCATCTATGGCCACGCCTTTGAGGGCAATTACCACTTCATCATCAACCAACTCTTCAGCGACGAGAGCGAGGTGCAGCGCTATGCCGCCATGATGCGCGACGTGGCGCGGCTGGTGGTCGAGGAGTATGACGGTTCGCTCAAGGCCGAGCACGGCACGGGCCGCAACATGGCGCCGTTTGTCAAGTATGAGTGGGGCGAGGAGGCCTTTGCCGCCATGCGTGAGTTAAAGGAGATATTCGACCCCGATTACCTGCTCAATCCCGGCGTGATCTTCAACGACGACCCGGAGTGCTTCATCAAGCACTTCAAGCCCCTGCCCGAACTCAAAATGCGGGGACTGGAAGCGCCCAAGGACTCGCCCAGCATGGCCAAGACCGTGGAGGGAGTGCTCAAGGCCAACAAGTGTATCGAGTGCGGCTTCTGCGAGGTGAACTGCCTGAGTTGCGGACTGACGCTATCGTCACGCCAGCGCATCGTCATCCTGCGCGAGATCTCCCACCTGCGCGAGACAGGCAGCGACCCCGACCGACTGGCAGCCCTCGTCAAGCAATACCATTACCAGGGCGACCAGACCTGTGCCGGCGACGGCTTGTGCGCCACGTCGTGCCCGATGAAAATCAATGTGGCCGACCTGACCCACCTGGTGCGCAGCGAGGCACTGCCACAGGGTAGCATGGGCTACAAAACGGGCGATTGGGTAGCGCGCCACTTTGCAGGCGCCAAGAGCGGACTGCGTTTCACGCTGGATGTCGCACGCCTGGGCCACAACGTGCTGGGCACATCGGCGATGAAGGGCATTGCCGGCGCCATGCACAAGGCCGGCCTGCCCCTGTGGACACCCGCCATGCCCGGCAAGACCCGTCAACCCCATCCCGGCCAAGTAAGGCCTCGCCATAGCGTGGCCGGCAGGGAACAGGCCGATAAGGTCGTCTATTTCCCCTCGTGCATCAACCAGACGATGGGACTGGCCAAAGGCGCTCCCGTCAAAAACTCGCTTGTCGACGAAATGGTGCAACTGTGCCGCAAGGCGGGCTACGAGGTTATCTTCCCCGAGGGGCTGGAGAAGATGTGCTGCGGTACCATCTGGGAATCCAAGGGCATGCTCGACATCGCCGACCGCAAGACAGCCGAACTCGACGAGGCCCTGTGGCAGGCCAGCGAACAAGGCAAATACCCAATCGTGTGCGACCAGAGCCCGTGCCTGCACCGCATGCGCAAGTGCATCACACGCATGCGCCTGTACGAACCCGTAGAGTTTATTTGGGAATACATGCGGGAACGGCTGGAATTTACGCCCATCGACCGCCGCATTGCCCTGCACTTCACCTGCTCGACCCGTGAGATGGGCCTTGTGGACAAGATGACCGGCTTGGCCCGTCTGTGCAGCAACCACGTGTTCCTGCCCGAGGGCGTGGGCTGCTGCGGATTTGCGGGCGATAGAGGTTGGACGCATCCCGAGGTCAACCGCTGGGCACTGCGCAAACTGCGTAAACAATTAGAGGACAACCGCATCGAGATGGGCTACAGCAACAGCCGCACCTGCGAGGTGGGCCTGGAAACCAACGGCGGCATCCCCTACCAGAGCATCGTCTATTTGGTCAACGAAGTCACCCGCCCCAAGTAAACCCCAAAAACCACCATCCTCCGCCGCAATTCATTGATCACGCTGCGTGCAAAAAATCAAAAATAACGAGTTGTGGACACTTATAGAAACTTATAACTTGCCATAACTCGATATTTTATTGATACCTCGGCTCACCCGATAAAAGGTGGGGCGGTGTGGTCGAAGGCCACAGCAAGGCCAGCGGCCTTGAATTGAGGTAACCTCACGGCGCACAGGCCGTAGGCCTCGTGTGGCGTGGGGAAAGTGGCGACATCAATCAACGGGCCTCGTAGAGGGCCACTCACGTCAGGCGGTAGTCATTCCATTCTATTCCTGCGTTGAGCAGGTGTTTGCGGTATTCCTCTTCAAAAGATTCCCGTTGATGATGCACACGCTGGTGATGTTTTTGCCAGACATGAGTGGCCAGAGGCCTTGACTTGAGGCAACCCTAGGGCGCACTGGCCGAAGGTCAGTGTGGCCTGGGGAGAAAGGACTCCAATCGGACGGGCCTCGAATGAGGGCCTTGGCGAAGTCTTTCGACCTCATGCTTGCCCCCACTAATTTTCCGCTGAGCCGAGACTTACTCCAAGTTCAAGAGTTCAATACGCAAGTCTCTTGCCCTGACGATGATAACAACCTATGGTGTTCTGCCAGGCATTCACTCCGGCATAGTTCAGAATGAGGTCACCATGGATGACCTCTTCTATCAAGAGTAATACGATACGACGGTTGGGTTACTTGAGTTGGGCGCCGTCGTGGAAGGCGGTGCCGACGGTGGTGCCCAGTTGCACGTATTTGTAGCGGGTGGGATCGTAGGTGATGATGTGCATCTTCTCGATGTCGGGATTGCCGTCCTCGTCGAGATAACGCTCGTCACACAGCACATTCACGACCTCGGCTACCAGATAGTAGCCCGTGTTGCGGTCCTCGTCGATCTTCTCCTTGATGCGGCACTCCATCGTCATGGGGAAGTCGGTGAACAAGGGGGCGTTGACGTTGGGGGCCTTCTCGATAGTCCAGCCCGTCTTGGCCATCTTGTCGGGGTCCTTCTTGGCACTGACGATGCCCACAAAGTCTGAGGCCACCATCGTCTCGGTCGTGGCAAAAGCCACGGTAAACGTGTCGTTGACGGCCAGATTGTCGGTCGTGGCGTGCGACGACAGCGAAATCATGATTTCCTTCATGTCCCAGGTGCCTCCCCATGCGGCATTCATAGCGTTGGGACGACCCTCTTTGTCATAGGTGCCGATGATGAGCACCGGCTGTGGAAGAATCCACGGTTTAGATCCAAAACTCTTCATGTTGTCTTTAGTTTTCCTTACAGATGATGATTGATAAATGATTATTTCGCTTGAGGCAGCAGGGTCAGGATGACGGGCTGCTGAGTGATGTCGAGCGGGATATCGATGCGGGTGATGCTGCTATCGGGAACAGGCAGGATCAGGTAGCACTGCCCACGGTAGCGCAGCGGGAAGAATCCCATCGGGTTGTAAGTCAAGGTCAGCCCATCCTGCTGGCGACGTGACAATTCCTCATCGGGCAGGGCCCGGGTGACATCTTCGAAGTAATAACGTGCCGTCTGGTAGGTTGCCGGCAGGGTGTCGAGGCGCAGCGTGACAGCCATGTAATCCTGTCCCTGCAGGCGCAAGACGTCGCCCGACAGATCGGGATTGCGCGTGCCGATGGGCCACACTGAGGCGCCATCCAGCAAGCGGTCCTCGTGATAACGGGTATAGACCGAGTCATCCACAAACTGCACATTCTCCTTGCCGAAATAGGCCCGATAGATGACCTCATGGTCAAAGTAGTTGGTGGACATGTAGAGCATCGGCATCACAAATCGGCTGTACTGGTCGAACTGGCGCTCGCGCAGCACCACTTGGCTCGGCGAAGCCTGAATCTGCTCCGTGACCTCATCGTCAAAGGCCTTATAGGCCTTCAGCACCTCGATGCCGCGGCCATAGGTAAATGCTGTCAATCCCAGCGCCACTACGGTGACCGCCACGCGCCAGAGCGTCTTGCCCGACAGCAAGGCATCGGCAACCATCAGCAGGATAATGCTGGCAACGGTAACCAGCGGAGCATAGGGCCGCTCATGATGAAGGCCCAGAGCAAAAAGCACAGCGGCCAGGCACACAAACACGTAGGTCCAGACACAGCGCCTCACGGCCCTGCCCTTGCCCATCACCAACAGGCACACACCTGTCACAGCAGCAAACACAGGCAGATAGAAGCGCCACATCTTCTCGGAAAAGATGTGCCAGCGGCTTGCTATCAGGCTGGTCACACTCATATCCGTCGCCACATCGGTGGCCGCACGGTTCCAGGCGCCAGGCGAAGCCACAATCAGCAGCAGGCCGATGAGATAGGCCACGAGTGCCACCACCACACGCCGGTCGATCAGCGATCGGTTACAAGCATAGTAGAGCACCATTCCGCCCAAAAATCCCATCGATGTCGCCTCGTTGAAGCCGCCGGCCAGCAACGATACCACAAACAGCAGCACCGCACCGGCCCACCCTAGCGGCCGACTGTGGGAGCGGGTCAGATAATAAACCAGAGCCAACGACAAGGTGATGGCCCACATATAGTTGGCACTGCCAGCCATCCATAGCATAGTCTCGCCAGGAATGGGGTAGCAAGTGCCCACAATGGCCAGAAAAGCCGAAACCGCCAGCAGCGACCGCCGACCCGTTGCCAGCAGGCTGATCAAGTGGGCCAAGAGCGCAAACACGATGGCATTGCACACATTGAAGGCCGTCTTACCCAGCAGGCAGGCAAACAATTCAGGCACCAACTCGGCCAGACGGCCATTGGTGCCTGTGTAATGAATCACGTGAGAGTGCAGCATGTCGGCCAGCGAGCGCACCGGCGTCCATTCGCTCTCGATCAGGGTAAAGGCCAAGTCGTCCTCCTTGAACGTGGTGAGCACGTTCATTACCATCATCACGGCACATGCCATCAGGAGCAAAGCCCAATAAGCGACATCGTGCCAACGCTTGCTGTAACGTAACGCGCTAGCCACAGTTTACCCTCTCACTAACAGTGATTTGACAGATAATGTGAATCTGCTTTATACGGTGAGGATTTCCTTCTCCTTGGCGGCAAAGATCTCGTCAATCTTCTTCATGAACTTGTCATGAATCTTCTGCACCTTGTCCTCGCCATCCTTGCTGACGTCCTCGCTCATACCCTCCTTGACGGCCTTCTTCAGGCCCTCGATAGCCTCGCGACGGGCATTGCGGATGCTCACGCGAGCCTTCTCGCTCTCGGCCTTGGAATCCTTAACGAGCAGTTTGCGGCGTTCCTCGGTCAGGGGCGGGATGTTCAGGCGGATCACCTCGCCATTGTTGACAGGCATGATGCCCACATTGCTGTCGATGATAGCCTTCTCGATGGCGCCGATCATGTTACGCTCCCAAGGCATGATGGCGATGGTGCGCTGGTCGGGAGTGCTCACGTTGGCAACATTGTCGATGGGCACGGGGCTGCCATAGTAGTTCACACGGATGCCGTCCAGAATCTTCACGTTGGCCTTGCCTGCACGGATGTGTGCCAGGGTGTCATCGAGGAAGTCTACGGCTTCCTGCATCTTTTTCTCGGCTGCGTCGAGATAGAATTTCACGTCGTTCATAGTGTTGCGTTTTTATCGTTTTGATGTTGAATTACACTTTAGTGGTCACGAAAGTACAGTTTTTGGCCCAACCCTGCAAGTTTTTTGCCAAAATTTGTGCAAACCGAATGCGAACAAGCTTGCTTGATTTGCTGAGGTGCAGCCAAGTTTATCCAAAAAATGAAGAATTGCGCCCATCCCTACAGCGCATCCTCGCCGTTGAACTGACGCACGATGTAGTCAGGCCGGTTTTTGGTCTCGTTGTAGATGCGCCCGATATACTCACCGATGATACCCAGCGAGAGCAACTGTATGCCACCCAAGAACAGGACCAGAATCACCAGTGTGGGATAACCCTGCACCGGGTCTCCATAGATGAGAGCCTTGCAGAAGACGTAGATCATATACAGGAAAGCACACACCGACACGACAAAGCCCATCATGGTGGAGATGCGCAATGGCGCGTTGGTAAACGAGGTGATACCATCGAGCGCAAACGAGAACAGGCGCCTGAAGTTCCACGACGAGTCGCCGGCGAGACGGTCGCCCTGGTCAAACTCCACCTCCTTCTTGTTAAAGCCGATCCAACTGTACATCCCCTTGGTGTAGCGCTCGCTCTCGCGCATCCGCTTCAGGGCGTTGATGCACTTGCGGTCGAGTAGGCGGAAGTCGCCCACGTTTTGCAGCACGTCGAATCGCGACGAACTCTGCAACAACTTGTAGAAGAGCAACGACAGGCGGCGGCGCAGCCAACTCTCCTTGCCGCGCGAGCGGCGCTTGGCATACACGTCGTCATATCCCGCTTCCCAATGCTTGATCATCTCAGGGATGAGCGTGGGCGGATGCTGCAGGTCGGCATCGATGATGACCATGCAGTCGCCGGTCACATAGTCAAATCCGGCCAGCATCGCCGCCTCCTTGCCGAAGTTGCGCGACAGGTCCACATAATTGACACGGCTATCCTGCTGCCGCAACTGCTGCAGCGCGGCGAGTGTGCCGTCGGTGCTGCCGTCGTTGACAAACATGAGTTCCCAGTCATAAGCCTTGTTGCCCTCCATGAGTTTGACCAACTCGGGATAGAGCAGCGGCAGGGACTTCTCCTCATTATAGCACGGGATGAGAATGGAGATCTTTTTCATGTTACTCTCGTATTATTTATCGCGGTTACTTGGATTACTTGATGATGATGATGATGGGTCATCGCATTAGTGAAACGTGAGCGACGACAAGCGGTCGCTCGTGAGATAGGCGGCAACCTGGGCCACCTCCTGGGCGGTGACGGCCTGGATGCGCGAGATGGTATCGTCGATAGATGCCACCTTGCCATGGTAGAGCAGGCCGCGGCCGGCACGCATCGCCATAAACTCGGTGCTGTCGGCAGCGACCACCAGTTGGCCACAATACTGGCGCTTGTAGGCTTCGAGGCGGCGCTCGGGCAAGAGGTCCTGGCTCAGACGGGTGGTGATGCGGTCGATAACATGCAGGCTCGAGCGCACATCGTCAGGGTCACAGCCCAGATAGATTTCCATCCATCCGCAGTCGCTCAGCAGCGTCAGCGTGGACTCGACGGTATAGACATAGCCGCGACGCTCACGCAATTCCACATTGAGCAGCGAGTTCATGCCCGGACCGCCCAAGATGTTGTTGAGCAGCATCAAGGCATAGCGCAAGGGGTGGTTCATGTCAGGCACACGGGCACCCACGATGGTATGGGCCTGATGGGTACCGATCTGTATCGTGCGCTTGAACGGCTCCACAGGCTGCGGGATGGTGCGGTGACGCTCCGTCATCACATGGCTCATGGCGCCAAAGCATTTCTCGGCCATGCGGAAGACCCGCTCGGGGCGCTCGGGGCCCACCGAGAAGAAGGCCATGTTGCCAGGCACATACAATGTCTTGAGATAGCGCATGCAGTCCTCTCGGGTCAGGTTTTCCAAATCCTGTTTTTTGCCCAAAATGTTATGACCCAGTTCGCTGCCGGCAAACAGCAGGTCCTCGAAGTCATCGTAGACCGCATCGCTGGGCGTGTCGCGGTAACTGGCAGCCTCCTCGAGCACCACGTCGCGCTCCCGGTCGAGTTCCTCCTGCGGAAAGACCGACCACTGCACCAGGTCGGCCAGCAGGTCAATGGCACGGCCCAGATGCTGATGGGGAAACACCGAGTAGAGCATAGTGCCCTCCTTGGTAGTGTAAGCATTGAGTTCTCCCCCTACCCGCTCCATGCGGTTCAGGATATGCCAAGCGCGCCGATGCTCGGTGCCCTTGAAGATGGTATGCTCCACAAAGTGGGCCAGGCCGTGCTGTCCGTCGCGCTCGTCACGGCTGCCGGCATTCACGGCAATCCCACACCAGGCCACCTGTGATGCGGTCGAGATATGAACCATAGGCAGTCCGTTGGACAAGGTATGATAGTAGGTTGTCACGTCGTTTTCGTTTTTTGTCGATAAGGGTTTATAATCGGGTGTTGAGGTGGAGGATGTGTTGCACGAGTAACATCTCGTGGATGTCGGCGCGGCGCACGTCCATGTCGTCATACTCAGGATTGGCGCTACGCAGCACCACCATATTGGGGTCGGTATGGCGGCGTAGGTATTTTACCAACCTGAAGTCATCCAGTTGGATGACATAAATCTGGCCCCAGTAGATCTGATTGGGATTGCTCACCTCGCGCACGGCGATAAAATCACCATCCTGGATGACAGGTGCCATCGAGTCGCCGCTCACACGCACGATGCGGCAATTGGGGCTCACATTAGGCAGATTGACCCATCCCACGATGTTGTCGCTGGCAAACAACTCGTTGCGGCCCGACGCCGCACCGGCAGTAGCATCCACATCATAGACCGGTGTGCCGCCGCCAGCGGCTGAGACCGCCGTCAAAGGGTCTCCGCCGACAGGGACCTGCGTCTTACCGAAGGGCAAGTCGGTGCCCTCGAGGAGCCACTCTTTGCTCACCCCCAAGTTGACCACGATGCGATTGAGGAAAGATTCGCTCAGCGGCATGTGGGCGTTGAGGTATTTCGACAGATTGGACGTGTCCACACCCAGTCGCTGGGCAAATTGCACTTGCTTCATGCCCAGTTCGCGCATCAGATACTTGATACGGTCGATGATTTCGGCATTATTTTGAGCATCCATAAATGATGATTTTAGGTGAATATGTGTTTTCTCTCGGCAAAATTACCACAAAAAAATTGCATTATGCAATCTTTTGACCAAAATTTCATCTGCCATATAGGCATGTAAAACAAAATGCAAAACAAAAAACCAGGTCTGACTTCTGGTAATATCACAAATTATAGATATATTTGTGGCGAGATATTCACCTCTATTAAACGATTGAATTATGGCACATGTCTGTGAGAATTGCAAGTTCCGTGCGCACTACGACCAAAAGCCCAACTCGGCGCTGGGCAGGTTTTGGCGCTGGCACATCAACTTCTGCCCCGGCTGGCGCAGTTACTTCTCCCGTCAGAGCGAGGAGAAAAAAGCCGAGTTAAGAACCAAGTATAACTTCAATAAATACTAACCCACGCGACCATGCTGCAAGAAGGATTACAGCACACAAGCCAACTGACGGTAGATGACACCGTCACCGCCATCGCTATGGACTCAGGCAACATGCCGGTGCTGGCCACTCCCGCCATGATGGCGCTCATGGAGAACGCCGCCATGCTCGCCGTGGCCGACCACCTGCCCCAGGGCTGCACCACCGTGGGCGGGCACATCGCCTCGTCCCACCTCAAGCCCAGCCGTCTGGGCGACACCGTTACCGCCACCGCCACGGTGACCCGCATCGACGGCAAGAAAATCGAGTTCAAGGTCGAGGCCCGCTGCGGCGACACGCTGCTTGGCGAGGGCACGCACCTGCGCTTTGTTGTAGATCAAGAAAAATTCATGTCAAGATTATGAAGAAGATACTAACGATCGTATTGCTGGCAATGGCCCTGTCGTGTGTGACGGCCAATGCCCAAACCGAGGCGGCTCCCGCCCCCAAGAAGGTGTATAACGAACAGATCAACCCGCTAGAACAGATCGACCAGGCTATCCTGCAGGCCAAAGCCGAGGGCAAGTTTGTCATCTGCCAGGTGGGAGGTAACTGGTGCCCGTGGTGCCTGCGCTTTGCCGACTTTATCACCAACGACAGCACCATCAACGATGTTATCGAGAAGAACTTCGTCTATATCCATGCCAACTATCATCCGCGCAAGGCTGGCGAGGTGGGACAAGCGCTGATGAAACGCCTTAACAATGCCGGGCGCTTTGGCTTCCCTGTGCTGGTAGTGCTCGACGAGCAGGGCAACGTCATCCACATCCAGGATTCAGGCCTGCTCGAGGAGGGCAAGGGCTACAACAAGGAGAAGGTGCTCAGTTTCTTCAAGCACTGGACTCCCGCTGCCGTGCGGCAATAACACCTCCCAGACTATGGCTAACAAGAAAGTCTATTTTGCCGGCTCCATCCGTGGCGGGCGTGTTGATGCTGACCTGTACCGACGCCTGATTGCCTACATCCAGCGCACGGACACGGTGCTCACCGAACACGTCGGCAAGAACAACCTGAACCTGATGGAGCAGGGCCGGGAGCGTGACGCTCGCATCTATGACCAGGACACGGCTTGGCTGCGACAGAGCGACGTGCTCATCGGCGAGTGCACCTGCCCGTCGCTGGGCGTGGGCTATGAGTTGGCCTATGCCGAGGCCCATGGCATCCCCTGCCACATCTTCTACGACTCGACCAAGACCCAACTGTCCGCCATGCTCACTGGAGATCCCTACTTCCACATCCATCCTTACACCACCGAGGCCGACATCTACCCCTTGCTGGACCAAATCCTCATGCAATAACACTATGGGAAAACTGATCAATAGTTTTATCAAAGCCGAGGTACATCCTCTCTTGAAAATCCTTGGCTACAGGAAGCGGGCAAACAACTTCTGGCGGGAGACGGACTTATTTGCCTTTGTCATCAATTTTCAGGCAAGCCGATGGAACTTTGAAGGCCGCGAGGAATTTTACATCAACTGCGGGGTTTATTCGCTTGATGTCGCCATAGCCAATGGAATGGAAACAGATGTGAGGAAAATCCCAATGGGTGACCTGTTATTTGATCAATACAACGATAGACAGCATAGTATCACTCATCATGATGGTGAGGATTATATGTCTTTTATGATCACCGGAGATGACGATTTTTCAAGTGTCGGGGTAAAAGTCAGAAACGAACTCTCAATTGTTGACACAGTTTTCTCGTCATTCCAGAGTACCGACGGTTTTCTGCAATGGGTACTGGGCCAGAAGCCATGGACAATCCGTTATGATCGCCTGTTTACCTATGTCGTGGGCGAACACAAGTGGGACCTTGCCCAGAGATTCTTTAACCTGATCAAGAAACAACGAGGCGGTTCACCCTATTGGCCACAATTTGAAAAACAAATGGTTGAACAATGTGAAGCCCAAGGATATAATATACCGACATGACACAAAGGGAACTTGACAAAATCAGCAATGCGGCGCGCAGGAGCGCAGCCAAGGCATTGGGCTGGAAGCAGCGGGATTACATCAATTGGCGCGTCGAGCAAGGCTATTTCTTTTGCCTCCTTGACCTCAACCCCGCACGGCTTGAAGTCAAGCCCTTGTATGCCGACGACTTGTGGTGGGACATCTTTGAGATGCCCGAGAACAAATCAGAGCCCATGAGCCTGCGAGGCAATGGTGCCTTTTCTCTCGAGGGTATCACAATCAACACTTACGATGAAATGGTTGTCGATGAGGCCACCGATGCCGAATACCTGGAGGCTTACTGGAAAGCCACCATCGAGAAAGCCCATCACGACATGCAGCAGTTCATCCATGACAATCCTGATGCCGAGGCCTATATACCAGAGATTGAAGTGGACGAAACCCGCGATTGCACCATTGCCCTGGTGCGGTTAATGGCGTTGATTCACAACGGGCGCGAGGATGAAGCCGTGGAATTCATCAAACGGGTGAAGAAGAAAGGCGGCAGGTGCATGTACCACAGTGGATTCCTGGTCGATAGTGACGGATTTGGCTACATCCTGGACTGGTGCAGGAAGAGAAAAATGCTGGGCAGGCTGGAAAGACTCAACCCGTTCAAGAAAAACAAATAAAAAAAGCAGCAATAATAGTTGTAAATTCAACGATTATTTGTATTTTTGCAACTGATAATATTTAGTCAATAAAGTGATGGAAGATAGTAATACTGCCAATATATTATCAGTTCTTGACGCGTTTACGATGGAGACATCTGGTGACATTGCCATGAAATTGGCAAGGGACTTTCGCCAGCGCCGTATCGAGAAGGGCGTGACTCGGGAACAGATTGCCAGGATGGCTAAGGTGCCCACGAGCAATGTTGCCCGTTTTGAGCAGAAAGGGCTGATCTCGCTCAGCAACCTCATCCCACTCGCAACAGCACTGGGCTATACTCAGGAGGTAAAAAACATCTTTCAGTCACCCAAATATGCGACAATGGAGGAATTGACACTCATTCGCCGCAATATGGGGAAAAAACGGGCATATAGCGATAAAAAATGACAAAAGTTGAGCAATTGACAGTCAAGTATCATAACCTGACGGTGGGAATCCTATCCTTGACGCCAGACGGCAGGCTTTGTGCATTCGAGTATGATAAGGCTTGGTTACTTGACGGTTTCAGCATTTCGCCGCTGGAATTGCCATTGCAACAAGGGGTTTTCGTCGCCAAACCGCAACCTTTTTTTGGCAATTTCGGCATCTTTGAGGACAGTCTGCCTGACGGTTATGGCCGCTATCTCTTGCACAAGGCTCTGCAAAGGGTTGGAATTAAGGATACCGACCTATCCTCGCTTGACAGGTTGAGCATGGTGGGCACTGCCGGCATGGGAGCATTGACTTATCACCCACATCACCACATTGATCGGGGCTCAGATGACCTCGACCTCGACACCCTGCAAGAAAAAGCGCTCGAAGTGCTCAGCGAGCAGCAGGACACCGATGCGGGAATATTACTGTTCAAGAGCGGCAACAGTGGTGGCGCGCGACCCAAAGCCATCATTCATGACAGTGATGGGCACTGGCTGGTCAAGTTCCGCCACACCTACGACCCCACCGACATGGGCATTCAGGAATACCGCTATAACGAGGTGGCAAAGCAATGCGGCATCAACGTGCCCAACTTTAAGTTGATGGACAACCGTTACTTCGCATCCAGGCGTTTTGATATTGACAGCAACGGCAGCAGGATTCACACAGCCACCGCAGGCGCATTGCTCAACGTGTCGCTCTCGACCCCACTGCTCGACTACAGCAACCTGCTCGCCCTCACTGGCTATCTCACGCACAATGAGGCCGATGTGGAACAAATGTTCAGACGGATGGTATTCAATTATCTTACGGATAACAAAGACGACCATTGCAAGAATTTCAGTTTCATCATCACCCAAGATGCGGCAAAGCAATACTCGTGGCATCTGGCCCCAGCCTATGACCTGACATGGTGTGCCGAGGGCTACAACGGTGAACATGCCACATCAGTTAACGGCACGGGGAATCCCACACTCGAGGATATGGTGTCAGTCGGCGTTCACATCAACATGCCGGAGCAGCGATGCCAAGACCTTTACCAAGAAGTTAAAAGCGCATGTGCGGCAGGAGGCCTGCTGCACCACGAGATCAAGGAATGATTAAGATAATAGGATTATGGCAGTCGTTTATGTTATAAATATCCTGATAATCGTCCTGGCGGCCGTGATTGTTGCCGGGAAGGGCGATAGGTTTATTGCAGGCTACAACACGGCGAGCGAGCAGGAGAAACAGCAGGTCAATATCAAGCGCCTGCGCATAATGGTCGCTGCCATCCTGGTGCTGTCGATAGCCGCGTTTGACATCCATTTCTTTATTAGCGGCCAAGAAGAGGACACCACAGCAGGCTCAGTGATTGCCCATGTGGTTGCCGCAATTGCTGTTATATATATGGCCATCGCAGGCATCATCATCGCCAACACGTGGTGCAAGAAGAAATAAAGGAACTACCAAGGTTAGACAACATGATAAAAAGAGGAATGATACATAATGCGACGCAATTGGTGGACCTGATTCAGGAAATCGGGTTCCTGCCGTTGCTCTATAGCGGCATCAGCGGCTACTCGGCCGAGGATGTCGTCGATAGCGATTGTCGCTATGTGGTCTATGACGACGGTGGCTGGGACTGGCCCATGTGGAAGTGGAAAGGCCCGATCGTGACCGAGAGCCCCTGCGTGTATGGCAAGTTCTTTGACAAGAAGGCGGGTTACATCAGCATGGACTGGTGGCCAGACTTCATCAACTACCGACGCCACGCCTATCCCGCCCCGGCCGAGGGCTCCATCGAGGAGGCCATCGTGCTGACTCTGCGCGAGCATGGCAGCCTCATCACACGCGAGTTGCGCGCTGCTTGCGGCTTTACCGGTGCCAAGATGCGCAGCCGCTTTGACGGCTACGTGACGCGCCTGCAGATGGCGTGCCGCATCGTCACCCAGGACTTTGTCTATCCTCGCGACAAGCACGGCCACGAATATGGCTGGGGGTGGGCGCTGCTCACCACGCCCGAGGACCTGCTGGGCAAAGAAGCCTGCCAATGCGAGCGCACGCCCGAGGAGTCGCTCGGGCGCATTATGGAGCACTTGAAGCGCATCCTGCCTCACGCCACCGAGCGCCAAATCATGAAATTACTCAAATAAAGGAAATATCATCATGAGAAAGTTACTTATCACTCTTGCCATGCTCATGGCCTTCACCGCCATTCATGCGCAAAAGATCAGTTATATCGAGGCCACGACCTCGTGGTACCATGTCTATGACGACAACGGCAAGAAGGTGCACACCTTCAGCACCACCCAGGGCGAAGTGGTGGCCTACAGCGAGTCGTTCTACATCGTGAAGCACGGCAGTTGGTACTACACCTTCAATGCCAAGGGCAAGAAACTCTATACCTTTGCCGTGAGCAATGTGGGCGAGGTGCTCCATGCCACCGGCGACACCTTCACCAGCAAGAGGGGCCAATGGGTCTATACCTGGGACAAGAACGGCAAGAAACTCAGGACACGATATGCTAACCATTAATCCCGATGCTCTGTCTCTACTATGTTTAAGTTTATCCACACCAGCGATTGGCACCTAGGCCATAATCTATACGGCTACGACCGCAGTCAAGAGCAAAAGGCCTTCCTGCAGCAGATGGTCGACATCGTGCGTAAGCACCAACCCGACGCCCTGCTGGTGAGCGGGGACATCTTTCACACGGCAGCGCCCTCCAATGCGACCGTCAGCCTCTACGTCAACGCGATGCTCGACATCCACAAGGCGTGTACCAGCATGGCGATTATCGTCATCGCCGGCAACCACGACAGCGCCTCGCGGCTCGAAAGCGACAAGCGGCTTTGGGAAATAGCGGGCGTGAACGTCCTCGGCGGCATTGCCCGCAACCAGGATGGTCAAGCCAATCTGGAGCGCCACATCATCAAGGTCGGAGGCAAGGGCATTGTCGCTGCTGTTCCGTTTGCCTATCCAGCAGGTTTTCCTCAGGTCAATGACGGCCATGCTGATCGCGACCAGCGCCAGCCGGCCTATTTTCAGGCCTTGCTCGACCAGGCCAGTGCCGTCAATACTGAAGGTGTTCCCGTCGTGCTGATGGCTCACCTGGCCGTCAACAACAGCGACCTGACCGGTCATGACAACAACATAATGGACTGCGTGGAGATGGCCAATTTAGGCCAAGGATATGACTATGCGGCATTGGGGCACATCCACCGCCCGCAGAATCCCGATAGCCATATCCGCTATTGCGGAACGCCCATTGCGGTGAGTTTTGACGAGCAATGCGAGCACTCGGTAAGCATCGTCGAAATCGAGGCCCACGGGTGCATGCCCCGTATCGAGACCAAGGCCATCAAGAATCCCCGCCCCCTGCACACCATCCCCGCCAGCGATCCCGTGGACTTTGACACCCTCATGAGCCTGCTGCAGGAGGCCAAGTTGGAAGAGCATTCCTACATCCGCCTCAACGTACTGATTGACAACGGCCTGCCCATTGATGCCAACGAGCGTGTCGCCAAAGTCCTGGCCGACAAGGGCTGTTACTATTGCGAGATGAAGAAGACCCGCCGCAACGCAATCGGCCAAGCACACCGCCAGATGACAGCCGACCAACTCAGCGAAATCAGTCCGCTAGAGGTGGCCAAACGCCACTACAACGACACACTGATGCAGGAGATGTCACCCGAAGAAATAGAACTGTTTAACGAGGCATACCGCTTAGTCATGGAGGATCGAAGCAAATGAAACTCAAGAAACTCACCATCGATAATATCGCATCGATCGAGCATGCAGTGATCGACTTTGACGCTGCGCCGCTGGCCGACGAGCGACTGTTCCTGATCACGGGCGAGACTGGTTCAGGCAAGTCCACTATCATCGATTGCATCTGCCTGGCGCTGTATAACAGCACACCACGCCTGTCATCGGTCGTCAATGCCAAGAATAACGGCTATGAGAATCGTCTGGGCAATGGCACGATCGATAACTACTCGCTCAACGATGCCAAGCAACTGATGAGGCGCGGATCGGTGTCTGCCCTGATCACACTGTCATTTGACGACGACCAGGGCACGCCATGGACTGTCACCTGGGGCGTACAGCGCGCCAACAAAAGGCCCAACGGCAGGCTGCAGAGCATCTCACGCACCCTCAAAACAGACGATGGCATCGAGCCTGCCTATTTGTATCAAAACACCACTGAAGTCAAGAACAAAATCACCGAGATGCTGGAATTGGACATCGACCAGTTTATGCGCACGGTGGTGCTGGCACAGGGCAAATTTGCCGAATTTATCAATTCCAAAGACGATGAGAAGGCCGACCTGCTCGAGAAAATGACCGGCACAGGCATCTATTCCGAAATCAGCAAGAAAATCTTTCAGATAACCAAGGAGAAGAAAAGCCAGCGTGACCTGCTCAAGAGCCAACTGGACAGTTACACCTTGCTTGACGATGAGCAGAAAGCAACTATCCAGAACGAAATCGCTAGCCTCAAGCAGCAACAGTCCCATGCACAGCACCTGCGGGATATGGCCAAAGCGATGACCACGTGGCTGACCACCAAACAGAAGAATGAGCGGGACCTCAGCGACAAGGAAACACTGCTTGCCGAGAAACGCGCCCAAACCCAGTCGGCCAAGCACATTGCCGAGCGGGCTATGGTCAAGGACTGGACCGACACGACAGTACCGCGCATCAAATTGGCAGAGAAGGATGCGCACCTCGACAAGATCAAGACCTTAGACGGGAAGCGGACCGAACTGCAAGGACGATTTGACGCACTGTGCGCCGCCCTGAGAGCCGCCATCGCCGACCTTGACTCCAAACAGGGCCAACTTGATGAGATAACGGCATCCCTCCGGCAGCAAGAGCCCAACAAGGCCATGTATGAGGCCATAGGGCAAATCAAAAGCGCCATGAAGCATCTCTCGGCTGAGCAAAACAATGTCGAGGTATTCTCGAAACGCCTCGACGACGAGCAGCGCCGGCTGCCTGAAGTCGAAAAGGCAGTGAACGCGGCTCGCACCGACTGCTCACAGAAGGACACCGCGCTCCAGACGCTGCAACAACGACTTGATGCCATGGGCGTGCCTCAAATCAGGGAACGCAAGGACAAACTAAGCCACCTCAGGCAAAGTCTGCTTACCCTCAAGGGCACACACGAGGCCGCCATTCAGGCCCATGCGGCGGTCAAGGACCTTGACACCAAGATTGAAGAGCAACGCCATGCCCTCGACAAAGAGAGTGCCGTCTGCGAGGAGCGCCGTACCAGCAGGGAACAGGCATGGGAGGCCGTCGAGCAGCAGAAGAGTTGGAACGAACTGCTGGCTCAAGCCCACCAGACCCTGCACATAGGCGACAAATGCCCCGTGTGCGGCAACGTCATTGAGCAGTTACTGCCCGAGGGCAACAGCAAACTGGATCAATTGCTGGCCAGACTCAAGCAAGCCGACGATCTCCTGCGCGATACCGAAACGCGCATCCAGGCCGCTTCAAGACTCATCACAGAATACGGCAGCCAGTTGGAAAACGCCAAGCAGGTGATGAGCGTCAAAGACGACCAATACGGGACCCATCGCAGTCAGGCACAGATGATGCTCATGGCCTGTGACATGAACGACTCCAACCTTGACGATGCCGACGCCCTGATGGCCCAAATCGACGCCGAGGCGAATCTGCTGAACGCCTCACTGCAGCAGGCCGACGAACTGGCCAAAGCCATCCACGAGGCACAGCAGGCCGCGACTGCGGCAACCCGAGCCTATAACCAGGCCACCATCCAACTCAACAAGGTCAATGACAGCATCCTGTATCAGCGACAGACCATCGATGCCAGCCGAGACAAAGTCGTGTCACTCACCCAAGAGTTAAACGGATTGCTGGTCATGCCGGACTGGAAAGAACAATTGACCCGGGATCCCGAGTTTATCCACCGTCTGGAAACAGAAGCCGACACCTATCACAAGCAAGCCTCCATGCAGCAGCAACTGACCTACAGCATCGCCGTGAGCCGGACGTCCATCCCTGCTATGCAGGAGGCCATGCGCAACATCGACGGACTAGCCGACAATGGCCACGCCACAGATGTCGTTCCCACCGACCTCGACGAGCAATGGCGCCGCTTCGAGAACAGGTATCTCGACTGGAAATCAGCCTTGCAGCATGAGCAGGAGAGTGCTCAGCGGGCCTCCCAGGCGCTAGAGGTGTATCTCGACAGCCATCCAGGCATCACCCTCGGCCGCTTGGCCGAACTCAACCGCTGCCAGCCCTCAGACATTGAAGACATCCAGAGCAGACATGCAACCCTAGAGAAGGCCATCATCGCCACTCAAGGCGAAATCACCGAACTGAGACGCCAGCAAGTCAACATCGCGGCGAGCAAGCCCGAATTTGATGAGCAGGATCCTGAGCGATTGGCCCAACTGCACAACGAGAACAGCGGCCTGCTTGAGCAACTGGAGGCTGAGATCGCCAAGCGAATGGCCACCCTGGAAGCCGACCAACAAAGTGCCAAGCAGATGGGTGAGACCCGTCAGTTGCTGCAGCAGGCCGACGCAGTGTATCGCAAATGGGCTCAACTGAATGAAAATCTGGGCAGTTCGGACGGAAAAACCTTCCGCCATATCGCACAAAGTTATATCTTGGGAGACTTGCTGTCCCGCGCCAACCAATACCTGCATCACTTCAACAACCGCTATGAGTTACTGGCCAACCCTGGCAAACTCTCCATCCTGGCCCGAGACACTTGGCAGGGAGACCTCACGTCGGTGTGCACCCTGTCCGGCGGCGAGTGCTTTATGGTGTCGCTGGCATTGGCATTGGCCCTGTCGAGCATGTCGGGCAGAATCTTCTGTATGGACACCTTGTTCATCGACGAGGGATTCGGCTCGCTAAGCCCCAACTATCTCGACAAAGTGATGGAAACGCTCAACCGCCTCTATGACATGGGCGGCCGCCGCGTGGGCATCATCAGCCACGTGGAGATGCTCAAAGACCGCATCACCACACAGATCCAAGTCGCCCGAGATCCATCGAACAATACCGTCTCCCGCGTCAAAGTCGTCAGTGCCTGATCACAGGCCAATAGTCACGATATGTGAGACATCGTTGTGGACGCATCATCATACCTAAAAAGACGACTGAACACGCTGAGTCATCTGACTATCAGATTCTTCAGCGTGTTCAGTCGTCTTTTCTCTGAGTCGGGTTCAGATAGCGGGAATCAGTTGTGAATGCTAGTTCCGCATCATTGCATCAACCGACGTCAATAGAGGATGTCCAGGCCATGCAGCATGCCACTGTAGGAAATGGCGTCCCGGCCACGCGGATCAACATCGATGGTTGCCTTGCCATTCATAAACACCTCGACATGGAACCGGTAGTTATCGTCGCCATTATCGACCCTGAACGTGATCTGGGCACGGTCCTCCTTGGGGTAGGTTACCTTGTAATCAAGAATAGCGCTCGAGAAATTAAGAGCCTTATACCCGCTAGCGCCGTAACCCACATTCTGGCCAGAACCTGCATAGGGCAAGTAGCACGTCACAGTACCGTCACGCAAAATCATCTTCTGACCCTGGCTCACGCTCATGGTGGGAGCCGACAAAGGCCGCATCGACCCTACCATGATCACATACTGGCGTGATTCGAGCAGCGTCTTGACAGCCTCGACGCGTTGCGGATCCACAACATTTTTACCTGATCCACAAGCGGCTAGAATCACTACCATTAGTAATGATGATAATAATAGTAAAACCTTCCTCATAATTCAAGATTCTTTATAGGTTAATATCTTTTCTCATCAGTTATGACTCAGACAACTGCTCCTGGTTTAATCACGCATGCAAACTTCGGCAATCAACCGGCCACTACATCAGAGCAGCAACTCGCCATCAAACGAAATCGCATCCCTGTCACGAGCAATCACGTCGATGATTGCTTTGCCGTTGGTAAACATATCGATGCGATAATGATAGGCGTCCTCTTCGTTGATCACGTCAAACTCGACGACGTAGCGGTTGCTGGTTGTCTGAGTGACCGAGTAGCCCTGTAAATTGCCCTTGAAGTTCAGTCCCTTGCCTCCGCCGTAGGGCAAGCGATAGGCCTCGCCTGCATAGGGCAGGTAACTGTCGACCTCGTCCCCATTGATTTTCAACTCATAGTTGGATGTCACGTGCCGGGGCATGCCTCCCAGCGGTTTCATCCAGTTGATTGCGATAGTAAAGTGGCGGGTGTCGAGGGCCTGCTCGACCTGCGCAGCCACTTGGGCTTGCTGTTCGGCTTGTCGCAACGCGTTGCCAGTTCCACATGCATTGAACATCAACACAAGCCCCAAAATCATTGACGCAAAAGTTAGGTTTTTCATTTTTCCATTCAAGTTATTTTAAAAACGACATACTCAATAATTGGCTTTCAGCCGACATCGTCAGCGGATGACTGCAATCTTGGTCACGGCAGCCTTACCGCTTCCACTGGCTTGAGAGCACAGCACAAGGTAAACGCCCGACTTGACGGCGTTGCCATACTGGTCGCAGCAGTCCCACGTCACCATACCGCCTGTCGACTTGAGTTGAGCCAGGACATTGCCGCTGGCATCGGTGATCTTGACCAGAGAATTGTCCATCAGACCCTTGATAGTCACACTGCCGCCATACTCGGGACGCACCGGGTTGGGATAAGCAAACACGTTGTCATAGGTGGGCTCGGCAGGGCTGGAGTCGCTAAAGTACTCATACAGGCCTGCAGGTGTGGTCACATAGACGGAGTTGCTGTTGGGATTGCAGCACACGGTATAGACCGTGTTTGAAGCCAGAGGGCTGTTGGTCGTATTGAATTTCTTGATAATCTCATCACCGTTGGGGCTGACCAGGAACAATCCCGACGACTGCGTGGCAATCCACTTGCGGTTAGCCCCGTCGACAGCCACGCTATTGACCTGAATACCATCCATCAGACGGTCGGCCATGCCGGTTCCGTCGTTGCGCGGCACCTTGGGTCGCATGACCGTGAAGTCGCTGCCACCCGCAAAGGCTTGAGCGGGGTTGAAATAGCATACGCCCTCACTATTGCCCATCCAGACCATGCCATTGAGGTCCTCGGTCAGGCAAGTGATATTGGTCCACGAGAAGGCCATACCATCCTGGTCGTTAAACTTGTCGAATGACACCCGAGGCGGACGTGACGAAATCTCACCGTTACTGTTCCACATCACCAGAGGCATCTTGAAGTCGCCATCGGTAAACAACTTGATGTCATAATTGCTGTTGCGAGTCGAGAGCAAGAGACCACGCATCGTGTGACCCGTATTGGTGCCCTCAATCTCAGGTGTGATCCAGTCACTGGCTGTGACTTGACTTTGCTTTACCTTGGCAGCGGGGAGCACCATTACAGGGTGTTCGGGATTCTCATAGGACTGTACCACCCACAGGTTACCATTGCGGTCAATGCTCGTGATGGGGTGCATCGACCACTTCTTAGCCATGGGGCTGTTCTCGGTATTATAGGCCATGGCGATCTCACCGTCAACGACCTTGAGCAAGCCCTCTCGCCAGGTTCCCAGCAGATAAGTGTTGGGCTCACCGGGCACAAATTCAAGCCAAAACGAGCCGTCTATGGGAGCGCCGTCGGGCGTGACATCGGTCCAGGTCACTCCGTCATAGGTATTGACAGCAGTGGGCGATGCCGTAGAGACGATACCATTGGCAGCGGTGCTTGCCACATACAGCAGATCTTGGGTCGTGTTATAGGTCATCCAATAGGGCGTGGCGTAGGTCAACGCGTTAGGCAAGTAATAGTTGCCGCTGTGTTGCTGATGCAATCCCTTGTCGCCTGCAGCCCACAGGATGTCACTGCCATTGGGATGCTGGCTACAGATTTCGCCATTGTCACTCACCACCTGCAGGTTATCAACATCCATGTCGGCTTTGTAGCACTTGCCCTCGTAAGGGACATTGAGTAGCCATCCGCCAGGAGCGTGCTGTGCCACAGTCACCGGAGCCTCGATGATGTTGCGCGCCGCGAACGAGCGGTCACCACTCTCACCAGACTCCATCTCAACGTCATGATTGACTGTGATGGTGATTACCGACGTCCAGCCTGACTCACAGATGAAGCGGCTGTCATCGATGGGCCATAGGCGACAATTAGATTTGTCCATATTCACGCGGTGCATGGCCGACAGATGCTCGTAATGCTTGCCGGTTTCGCCCCAGTACATCGCATCGGCCGTTGATGCGATCAGCGTAGTGCCGACTTGTGCGACCGATGACATGCGAGTGCCAAACAGATGCGACTCCTTGACCACCATCTTGCTGTCATCGATGACGACGTAGCCGAAGTCCGTTGCCACATACATGAGCCCAGGAGCAAAAGTGACATCGTTCACAGCCTTACTGGTCGTGAGCACCGCATCTTTGATTTCGGGCAAATTCACGACACTGCCGTTCTTTCTGATGACATCAAGGTTGGAATTGCTGTAGACAACCACCAGATAGTCCTCATCACTATTGTAATAGATCGCTTTGATGCCCATGTCGCTCAACGAGTTCAGCCTGTTGAGTGCCTCATTCTCTTCGGTCTCCTTGTCCAGGGCGAACAGATTGCCGCCACTCAGGTAATAAACGCGCTCGGGTGTCTCAGCAACGGCTTTGACCGCACTGCCCACATAGGAGGTATGAATCATCCAGTCGCCCACAGCATTTTGGCTGTCAGCCTCGAAACTAATGGGCGTGGCCGCCGTGATCAAAAGCAACAGTAGCAATATCTTTTTCATCGTCATCATATATATGATCAATCTAAATCTGTCTGTTTATCTTCTTGTAATAATATAACGTAAAGACCTGCGGTAAATTGTGTGGTACCCGTCAGTACGATAGCCTGACGGCTGTCTGCTCACTTGACGCGGCATCATAGACAAACGAAGCCCAGGTACTGTTAACTTGACTCTCGTAGCGGATGCGGTACTTGATCGGGCGCAAGCACTTGACCGACACTTCACCCCTAACCGGTATGGTCTGAGCGCCACGGCGCTTGACACCTTTCTTCTCGGTGATGACACAGGTATCGTCCCGGATGGTGAATACGAGATTGATTGTCTCGTCGGGAGCCAGTGCCATGCCCTCGCGCCGGATGTGCACCTTGCCCCCGGCCACACGCTGCATCATCAGCGTATCTTCATTGTCCTCGCGCTCATCGGGCTCAGTGAGCAACTGCACTATGTGGGTGCTGGCGGGACCATGCTCACGGCGTCCCATCAGCAACGCAACCAGTGCCATAGCGACCACAAAGGCTATTGTATAGAATTCCGGTGAATTAAAGTCCATAGCAAATATCACAAGCGGGTTGATATCAATCGCACAGCGGTCACTTGAGCCGCTTGATAATCTCTTGGGAAATGAGATGTGACGACGCCGGCGACCAGTGGGTATCGTTGAAGAGGTACACGTCCCTCACCCCACGGCGTATGTAGGGCAGCAGCACCTGCTTGGAAAAGACAAAGGTGCCTTGAGCATCAGAGCCCATCCATTGCTGCAAGTCCTCGTTGAGGGTCTTGGCCGGATAATGGCCATCGGTGATGAACTCCTGGTACATGTCATACTTGTCGGCTGCAATAAGCACAATCAGGTTCACCCCTTGGCGGCGCGCTACATCGATCAGGGCCCGATAACTGTCGACCACCTGCTGGCGGCGCTTATCAGTCACATCAAAGCCCAATTTCACATCGTCATGATAGAAATAGAGCACATCCGGCTCGCTACCACCAAACAAGGGCTTGGACAAACGGGCGCTATAGATGGGATTCTTGCCCAACAGATGGTAGAAGACATAGTCCCGCACACGCTCTAGCGGACCGGACGACGATGGCTGCTGAACCTGCGGCTGGGCCGGCTGCGACGGTTGTTCGGTGGGCCTAGGCATCGAGGTGTGTGTAGTCACAAACGAACTGTGCCTGTCCACCAGATAACGCTCAACCTCCTGCACGACCAGATTGTGAACACACGTAGAGTCGATGCAACCCAAGTTGAGCACATCATAGGCAATCTGAACCGGACTAGACAAGGTGGCATCACTTGGCGTGTATACAACCACCTTGCGTCCGCTCTCATGCGCCAGATAGTTGACATAATCGCCCTGCTTGCCCACTCCACCGCCATGAGAGAACGAGTCACCGATGACGAGCACGCCGCAGGTGTCTTGACGCAACAGGCTGTCATTGTCGATGCCTGTATAATAAACCTCAGGCAAGAGACGGGTGCGGATGGAGTCGGTATACTCCGGGCCGCTGTTGATCAAGCCCAATCGCATCAGGTCGCCCGAGTTGTCACCAGTAACCCACAGCCAGACGGCCATGCCCACCAAGAGCAGCCACAAGGGTAAGATCGTATAGGATATGTGATAAAGGAACCTGCGCATGGTGAAATCTTAGAACTGGAAATAAATGAACGTTTGCACCTTACCGGCAAAGCCGAAAATCAACAGGGCGATCACCGCATATAGCGCCAAGCGTGCCGGTCTGGCCGAAAGCAAGCGGTAACCATCGATCTGCAACACATGAGAGCGCTCACGCTGTATCCACTCGGCTACCAACAGAACGGCGCACCAGATGAGCATGCGCAACATGGGCATGGTCAGCCCATGGAATGAGAACAGCGAGGGCGAGAACAAGCGAGACATGAAGGTGCTGAATGCACCGAAATCAGGCGCACGGAACAAGATCCAACCCATGTTGACCAGCGCAAAGGTCAACACCATGTTCAGCAACTCGCGCCACGAGGGCAAGATGTGCCCATGAGCCACCGCATGGTCATAACGCTTCGCACCCCACAGGATCAGCGGCACAAACAGCAATGCGTGATACAGTCCCCACAGCACAAAGGTCCAGTCAGCGC
Source organism: uncultured Prevotellaceae bacterium (assembly GCA_900320055.1). GTDB lineage: Bacteria > Bacteroidota > Bacteroidia > Bacteroidales > Muribaculaceae > Sodaliphilus. Next base: position 44,386 of record ONQS01000004.1, on the reverse strand, counting down.
CATGCCATAAACCGCTCAGGGCAAACACGACCAATGTGTTGACAATCGTGCGGCTGCGACCCACACGGCTACCGCCCAACGGGATATACACATACTGCGTGAACCAATTCATGAGCGTAATGTGCCAACGGCGCCAAAACTCCCTCACGTTGCGGGAGAAATAGGGCACCTTGAAGTTGGTTGTGAGCCTGATGCCAAACAACTTGGCACAACCGATGGCGATGTCGCTATAGCCCGAAAAATCGGCATAGATCTGAAACGTGAACAGCAGTGAACACACCAGCAGCATGGAGCCAGTGGCCGTGCCCACACCATTCCATACTTGATTAACGATCTCGGCACAGCCATCGGCGATAATCAACTTCTTGAAAAATCCCCATAGCATCTGGCGCAAGCCATCGACCGCATTGCCATAGTCAAACGTGCGCTCACGCAGCATCTGCGGCAAGAGGCTTGTGGCCCGCTCGATGGGGCCTGCCACCAGTTGAGGAAAGAAACTGATAAACGAGAAGAAGGCCACGGCATCATGCGTGGGCTTGATACGACGGGCATAGACGTCGATAGAATAACTCAGCGCCTGGAAGGTATAGAAACTGATGCCTACAGGCAGGATGATGCGAGCAGTGGGCCAGTCGATGTGCAATCCCACCATCTGCAACAATGCAGACAGACTGTCCACAAAGAAGTTATAGTACTTGAAGACTCCAAGGATGCCCAGATTGAGCACAATGTTGGCAGCGCTGACCAAGCGCTGTGCATCGCGCCGACCTTCGAATCGCTCAATGAGCAAACCGCTGCCGAAACTGCTCAGCGACGTGATGACAATCAAGATGAGGAAACGCCAATCCCACCAGCCATAGAACACATAACTGGCGACAAGGACAAGCAGATTCTGCCACCTCAACCGCCTGAACACAAACCAGTAGAGCAAAAACACTACCGGCAAGAAGATCATGAATGTGAACGAATTAAACAGCATAAACGGTCATCATATCAACAAGAGGGCATGCTGCAACAACAGGCACGCCCTCTCTTGTACTGAAAAACCATCTCACTCAGGGATAGGCCGCCAGCCACGATGCTATCACTTGATAATCATCAGTGTCGTCAACGGCTTCCCGTCCACGACAGGCTGAGCGCCCTGAGCGGCATAGACATTGTACATGCCTGTGGGCACACGCTCACCGCCCTCGGCGCTGCCGTCCCACAGCATGCTGCCCATCACGGGGCCAGCCTGCTTAACGATGTTGCCCTCGCGGTCGGTAATCGTCACATAGGTATTATCCATCAGGCCGGTGATCTTGATCATGCCAGTGAAGTCGGGCTCTACAGGATTGGGGAACACGTAGACGTTGTCAAAACTCAACGAAGCGGCATCGCCTTCGGGAACATACTCGGCAAATCCATTGTCGGTGTAGATATACACGCGATCGTTGATGGTGTCACACTCAATGCTGTAAACCAGATCACTGGACAGGTCGCTATTGTCGGTGGTGAAGTGGTTATATACCACACTGGCATCGGGCGAAACGAAGAAGACGCCATTGTCAGTGGCCAGCCACTTGTTGTCGTCGCGATCGACACCCATGTCATAGACCGAAAAGCCCTCGCACAGGTAGCCCTTACCCTCGTTGAAGTTGGTCACATAGGGACGCACAGCCCTAGGCTGCTCGTCAAAGACCACCGTGGGATCAAACATGAACAAGCCTTGAGTGTGGCACACCCAGATATTGCCCTGCTTATCCTCCTCCATGTGATTGATATAAACCCACTTGACTTGATGGTCGTTCTGATCGACAAACGTGATGATGTCTGACAGGCGATAAGTATCTACCGTGGGATCCACATTGCCATTGTCCCAGCAGAAGATATGTCCATTGCCAGCACTGGTGGGAACGTCACCATCGACAAAGATCTTGTAGTTGGTCTTTTTGGACACCACGAAACGGGAACGCTGCATCGAGCCGGTATTCAAGGCCAGCAGGCCAGTAGGCTGGAACCAGTCGGTCTTAGCCACAGACGATTTGTTGAACTTATCGACAGGGAGCACAGCCACAGGGCAGGTGGGATTATCATAGGAAGTCACCACCCACATGTTGCCATAATTGTCAAATGCGGGAGTCGGCTTGTACTTGCCAATCAATGAGTTTGTATTGGTGTAAGTTACTTTCTTCACGTCTTTGGTAACCTTGCTGATACCCGTTGTCCATCCGGCACGCACATAAGTCGTGGGATCCAGCGGACTGAACTCCAACGCGTAGCCTGCGCCACTAGCCGAATAGGACACGTTCTTCCACATGTTGCCGTCATAGGTGTTAATCACGTTGGAAATTCCGGTTGAATTGTTGTTGATCAAGGCAATAGGACCAGAAACCGCCGCGTAAAGCACATTCATTGCGGCATTATACTTCAGCCAGTAGGGCTTGTCCGTTGTCAACGAATTAATCTTGTAATAGGTCGATGTGCCCTTGATCGACAGACCATTGGCATCGTTGATCCAGATAGAGCCGTCACCGAGAGGATTGCTGGTGGCAAAAGTGGTTGCTGTCGCGTTCACCTTAGTAGCCGTCTTGCCGGTGGCATCGAATGTGTAATAAAAGGCCTTGCCAGTAAAGTTGGCGACGAAACCCGTCGAGGTCTTCTGCACGCAGGTGGGACCCTCACTGAGCAGCGTAGACAATGAAGGATCTCCGGCCGAAAAGTCGAAATAATAGAGATTTTGCGTTCCAAACAGGAAAGTGGAATGATCGTCGATCGGGTACAACTTCATACCGCTATATGATCCGGCCTTTCTCTTGAAATGAGCCCTCGGGTCATTGTCGTTGGGATCACCATAGAAACAGTTGCGGTTAGACAGCATCACCATCTGGTCACCTACGATGGCCACAGAGTTGATCGTGATGCCGTCGCCGGCATCATAACTGCGCGTCACCGTCAGGGTCGACTCGTCGATGGTCATAAAGCCGAAACCCATGGCCACATAGGCTACGCCACCAGAGAAGGTGATATCGCGGATCATCTTATTGGTATAGGTCGAAGGTATGCCATTACTGTAAGTGTAGTCACGGAAATGTACTTCCACATCCTTGATGCCGCTCACGTTGGTCACCTTGCCGTTGGCATCGATGACGTCGATGTTGGATGTCGCATAGGCCACAAAGAGCAACCTGTTCTCCCAATCATAATAGATCTGGGAGATCAAACCATCCGAAAGTTGATTCTGCTTGGTCAAAGCGATCGTCTGCAGCGTGGTCTTGTCGAACTGGAACAGACGTCCACTGTTCAGATAATAGACCTTATCACCCGTGTCGTAGACATTCTGAATCTTGGAATTCATATAGTAGTTATGCAACTTCCAAGTGCTCGCATTGGCTGTAGCAAATGCCAACGCTACAAGCGTCAACAATAACATGAAATGTTTCTTGATCATATCCCGAAAGTATTTTAATTATTTATTGTCAAAAAAGAATATCAACATACTGACTAGCAGTGAGATACGGCAAAAGCAGCCTAAATAACCCACTGAATCAAATGCCAAAGTTATAAAAATATAACGACATTGGGCTGGTTTTAGCCTGTTTTAGGCACCAAAAACTTTCTTAAAAATTGCAAATTGCATCCTATAGCAAGGATGGCATGGTCACGCCCGATATCGCGTGTCCATGCCATCTATGCTCGTATGCAATCCGTCCTCGCTAGCGGGAGCAGTGTCATTTTACTCGGTGGTGGCGGCAGCGGCTGCCTCGACCCACTTTTTCACCTCATCAACGACAGGCACCTTATAGCCTAATTTGTACTTCTTGTTGATGTCGAGAAGGTCTTGGAACAACTTGCCGGGCTTCTCCAGGGCACCCAGTGCGGCAACGGTCAGCAGACCGGCTTTCTGGATAGGAGCGACCCACTCTTCGGGAATGCCCAGAGCGGTGAAGGCCTCAGCCTTGTCGCGCGCGGGCACCTTCTCGGGACGCATCTGCGGGAAGAGCAGCACATCCTGAATGTAACTATTGCCGGTCATAAGCATCACCAGGCGATCGATGCCGATGCCGATGCCACTGGTGGGCGGCATACCATATTGCAGGGCACGCAGGAAGTCCTGATCGATAATCATCGCCTCGTCATCGCCCTTATCGGCCAAGCGCATCTGCTCCTTGAAGCGCTCTTCCTGGTCGATGGGGTCGTTCAACTCACTATAGGCATTGGCCAGTTCCTTGCCGTTGACCATCAGTTCAAAACGCTCGGTCAGCCCAGGCTTGCTGCGGTGCATCTTGGTCAGAGGTGACATCTCCACAGGATAGTCGATGATAAACGTGGGCTGGATAAATGTGCCCTCGCAGGTCTCGCCAAAAATCTCATCGATCAGTTTGCCCTTGCCCATCGTATCGTCAACCTCGATGTTGAGCGCCTTGCACACCTCGCGGATCTCGTCCTCGCTCTTTCCTTCCAGGTCGTAGCCCGTCTTCTCTTTGATGGCCTCCAGGATGGGCAGACGACGATAAGGCGCCTTGAAACTGATGACCTGCCCGTCGATCTCAGTCTCGGGTTTGCCATTGACAGCGACGCAAATCGTTTCGAGCAACCGCTCGGTAAACGACATCATCCAGTTGTAGTCCTTGTACTGCACATAGAGTTCCATGCAGGTGAACTCAGGATTATGGTTGCGGTCCATGCCCTCGTTGCGGAAATTCTTGCCAATCTCATACACACCCTCAAAACCGCCCACGATCAGTCGTTTGAGGTACAACTCAGTGGCAATGCGCATATACATCGGGATATTGAGCGCATTGAAGTGGGTGATAAACGGCCTGGCTGTAGCGCCACCGGCGATAGCCTGCAGCGTCGGCGTCTCGACCTCGGTATAACCAGCATCGTCAAGCACTTGGCGCATGGTTTTCACTACTAGGGCACGCTTCAGGAAAGTCTCTTTCACACCCTTGTTGACCACCAGATCCACATAACGCTGGCGATAGCGCAACTCGGGATCCTCAAATGCGTCATAGGTCACGCCGTCCTTCACTTTCACCACAGGCAGGGGCTTGAGTGACTTGCTCAGCAACTTGATCGACTGGGCGTGCACACTGATCTCTCCCGTCTGGGTACGGAACACGAAGCCCTGCACACCGACAAAGTCGCCCATGTCGAGCAACTTCTTGAATACCGTGTTATATAAGTCTTTGTTCTCATCGGGGCAAATGTCATCTCGGCTCACATAGACCTGCACACGGCCACGCGAGTCCTGCAGTTCAAAGAAGGAAGCCTTACCCATGATGCGACGATTCATCATGCGCCCGGCGATGCTCACCTGACGCGGCTCTGCGTCATCGCTGAAGTTAGCAAGGATGTCATCACTATAGGCATTCACGACATACTCATCGGCGGGATATGGGTTGATGCCCATGGCCTTGAGTTGCTCCAAACTATTGCGGCGGATAATCTCTTGTTCGCTTAATTCAAGTACATTCATTATTATGTCGTATTATTGATGTTGGTCACTTTTGAACTGCAAAGATAGTGCAAGCCGAGCGGAATGCCAAATTTATTTGAGCATTTCCGAGGCGCAGCCTATTTTCGCCGCAAGGCAAAGATAGTGCAAGCCGAGCGGAATGCCAAATTTTGTGCAAGCCAAATGCCATGAAAACTTGTTTTCAATGGCTGAGGCGCAGCCAAAATCATCAAATTTATTTGAGCATTTCCGAGGCGCAGCCTATCTTCGCCGCAAGGCAAAGTAGTGCAAGCCGAGCGGAATGCCAAATTTTGCGCAAGCCAAATGCCATGAAAACTTGTTTTCAATGGCTGAGGCGCAGCCAAAATTATCAAATTTATTTGAGCATTTCCGAGGCGCAGCCTATCTTCGCCGCAAGGCAAAGTAGTGCAAGCCGAGCGGAATGCCAAATTTTGCGCAAGCCAATTGCCATGAAAACTTGTTTTCAATGGCTGAGGCGAAGCCAAAATTATCAAAATTTATTTGAGCATTTCCTCAGGCGCAGCCTATCGTTGTCTGATTCAACGCCCCTCATGAGCGGTCCCGATCGTCCGTTGATACCACCTACATGTCGATTGTGCCCTCAAACACGATGGTGGCTGGTCCCGTGAGATAGACGTGACCGTCGGCCTCGCTCCACTCGATATCAAGGGTGCCACCATCCATGATCACCCTCGAACGGCGAGGCGCACGCCGCGTGACCGCGGCCGCAACAGCCGTAGCGCAGGCTCCAGTGCCACAAGCCATGGTGATGCCACTGCCCCGCTCCCACACACGCATGACGATGCCGCCTGGGCACACCTGAGCGAACTCGATGTTGCAGCGCTCGGGAAATCGGCTGTGGCGCTCGAGAACGGCACCTCGGGCAGCAATGTCCACATCATCGATATCGTCCACAAAGATAACATAATGAGGGTTGCCCATCGAGACAAATGTGCCGTCGGGAAGGGGGTCGCCATCAGGCAGGAACAGCCGGGCATCCGCCAAGGCGGGTACAAGCATATCGACTGTCACAGCGGAGACCCTGTCATCGTCATCAACATTAAGGTTTAGGATCTTGATGCCTGATGCGGTCATGAGCCTGATGCAACGCTTATCGGTCATGCACCGCTCATACACATACTTGCCGATGCAGCGGCTGGCATTGCCGCACATGAGGCCCTCGGAGCCGTCGGCATTAAAGATGCGCATGGTGAAATCGGCCTCAGGCACTGTCGATCGCCCGATAAGCACCAGCCCGTCGCTGCCGATACCGAAGTGGTAACGGCTCCACAAGATGGCCAAAGCCTGCGGGTCCTCTATGGGGTATTGCGAAGTGTCAACAAAGATGTAGTCGTTGCCCACTCCGTGCATTTTAACAAAATGTATCTTCTGTTTCATCACGTATTATCAATTAAGGTTTGCAAATATAGTTATTATTTCATGAAAATGACGTATTTTTGCCGCGGATTTAATACACGCTATTCACCTTAAGTCTTATACTAAAATGGCAAAATATGATTTTGACCACTGCATTGACCGCCATGGAACGCAGTGCAAGAAGATTGAAGTACTCAAACAAGATTATGGACGCGACGACCTGCTGCCCTTGTGGATCGCCGACATGGACTTTGCCGTGTGTCCCGAGATTACCGAAGCGCTGGTACACCGCTTGGGGGACCATCCGATTTACGGCTACACGTGCCTCTATGACGACTACTGGCAGTCGATCATCGACTGGCAGCGCGAGCGCAATGGCTTTGAATTCACTCGAGAGGAAATCACCTTTGTGGCAGGTATCGTAACCGGGTTTGGCTTGGCCGTCAACTTTTTCACCAAGCCTGGTGACAAAATCATCATTCAACAACCCGTCTATTATCCTTTCAAGGACGTGATTGAAGGCAATGGCCGCATCGCCATCAACAATGCCTTGATTCCTACCGAAGGAGGCTATGCACGGATGAACCTTGAACAATTGGAACGCATCATGCAGCAGGACAAACCACGCATGATGGTCGTGTGCAATCCCCACAACCCCATCGGCATCGCCTGGGAGCCGGAGGTGTTGCGCCAAGTGGCCCACCTCGCCAAGAAGCACGGCGTGATCGTGTTCTCGGACGAAATATTCGGCGACTTGATGTTGTATGGCCACAAGCACACCCCGATGGCATCGGTCAGCGACGAGGCGGCAGCTGTGACCGTGACCTGCGGCGCACCCAGCAAGACATTCAATATCGCCGGACTCAAGAGTTCGTGGTGTGTGGTCAAGAATCCCGTGTTGCGTACACCATTTTTCAAGTGGATTGAACTCAACGAGTTGTGCAATGCCAACCTCACATCGATCATCGCCGCCGAAGCCGCCTACCGCAACGGCAAACAGTGGCTGGAGGAATGCCTGGCCTATATTGAGGGCAATATCGACTATGTGGAGCAATACTGCCGTGAGCGCATCCCCGGCATCGTCGCCATCAAGCCCCAAGCAGGCTTCCTGGTGTGGCTCGATTGCCGCGGCTTGGGACTCAGTCACGACGAGGTAGTGGATCTGTTCCGCAACCAGGCTGGTTTGGCGCTGAACGAGGGCACGATGTTTGGCCAGGCCGGCAACTGCCACATGCGCTTCAACATGGGCAGCCCACGATGCGTCATCGAGCAAGCCATGCGTAGGCTCGAAGCCGCCGTCAAGCAAAGGAAATGAGATATTACAGAGCCGACGATTTCTTGCCCAATAGCCAGGGCGCATAACGCTCGACGGCTATGGCAAGGGGATAGAGGGTCACCATAACCATCATGGCAATGGTGACCTTTAATATTATGCTGCCGTCGAGCACAGCAGGTCCGACAAACTTGGCTGCCAATATTTTGACGACACCAATCAGATAATTCTGAAGAGCGAGGTAAGTGATGCTTGTGACGGCTACCGTGCGAGCCACACGGCTCTCACCGTGATGGCGCTCGAGCCACTTGCACACGGCCGTGTATAATGGCAGGACCAGAATAACAGCCTCTGGAGCGAGGACATAGGCCACAGCACGGTCAATCGACAAGGGGGCAATCACCAGAAAGCCCAATCCCAACAGGGCCAGTACTGCCCAAAGCAAGGACAGGCCAGGCCGCTCAAAATCGAAGCGGTCAACCAACGGGCGGCAACAGTTGCCTAAGGCATAGATGGGCATATACAGGCAAGCCTTGTCCAGATTCCAATAGCGCAACCAGGGCATATCGGGCATGATCAGCAACGACAGACTTAACAGCAGTGCAACGACAAGCGGCCAGATGCCTGCCAGATATTTCCTGATCGGATAGTAGATGACTTGCATCGAGAACAGAGCGGCCAGGAACCAGAAGGGTCCCAGCACCACGTCGGGCGTTCCTTGGACATACTGCCATAGCGGCGTGAACACGTCGATGGCCTGTTCCTCGGGACCAGCCATGCGCCGTCCCACCAACAGCCATAGCGCATAGAAGATAATGAAAAATGTGGTATACGGCACCAGTATCTGGCGGGCACGATGACGCAGGAAGGCCAAGAATCCCCGTTGCCGGGCGATGTCAAACAGGTATCCCGCTACAAAGAAGAATACCGGGGCTCCCACATTGACCAAGACAACCTCATGGGCATTGTCATACCGAGGCGGCGTGTGACAGAGCACCACGAGCGCCATCGCGATGAACTTAATATAGTCGATCCAGGCTTTTCTATTCATTATCTCTACATCTTCTATCACAATAAGAAAACAATAAGTACAATAAAAACAATTACCATCAGGACAACCGATAAATTGTAATTATTGTATTTATTGTCTTCTGATTGATTATCGTCAGTCGATGATATCAAATCCCGTGTAACGCTGCAGGGCGGCAGGGATGCGGATGCCCTCGGGCGTCTGGTTATTCTCGAGCAGGGCGGCAACGATGCGCGGCAGAGCCAGCGCCGAGCCATTGAGGGTATGGCACAGATGGGTCTTCTTGTCATCGCCACGGTAGCGGCACTTGAGGCGGTTGGCCTGATAGGTCTCGAAGTTGGAGACGCTGCTCACCTCAAGCCATCGTTGCTGGGCTGCCGACCACACCTCGAAGTCAAAGGTGATGGCGCTGGTGAAACTCATGTCACCACCACACAGGCGCAGGATGTGCCATGGGAGTTCGAGTTTCTCGAGCAGTCCTTGCACGTGGTCTTTCATCTCCTCGAGTGCGGCATAGGAGTTCTCGGGCTTCTCGATGCGCACGATCTCCACCTTATCAAACTGATGCAGTCGATTCAGTCCGCGCACGTCCTTACCATAAGAGCCGGCCTCACGGCGGAAACAAGCCGAGAAGGCGCAATTCTTTTTGGGCAACTCCTCTTGCGGGATGATCACATCGCGATATATGTTGGTCACGGGCACCTCGGCGGTAGGAATCAGATAGAAGTTATCTACCTGGCAATGGTACATCTGGCCTTCCTTATCGGGAAGTTGGCCAGTGCCCAGTCCAGAAGCCTCGTTGACCACAAAGGGCGGTTCAATCTCGACATAACCTGCCTTGCCGGCCTCGTCGAGGAAGAACTGCGTTAACGCACGCTGCAGGCGGGCACCCTTGCCGACATAGACAGGGAAGCCGGCACCCGTAATCTTCACACCCAGGTCAAAGTCGATCAGGTTATACTTCTTGGCCAATTCCCAATGGGGCAGCGCGTCGTCGCCCAGTTCAGGCATCTTGCCGCCTGTCTTCTCGACCACGTTATCCTCGGCTGTCTTGCCCTCGGGCACCCCGCTATAGGGCACATTGGGCACGCTCAGCAGGATGTTGGTAATCTCGTCCTGGGCGGCAGTGAGGTTATCGTCAATCTCCTTGTTGGTCGTCTTGAGGGCGGCCACTTGTGCCTTGACGTTCTCGGCCTCGTCACGGTTGCCCTGCTTCATGAGAGCACCGATCTGAGCGGCCATCTTGTTAAGCACAGCGGCGTTATCGTCGCGTTGTTTCTGCAGTGCTCGGCGCTGCTTATCCAGTTCCACGATGCGCATGATGGGTTCACGGCCATCAAAGTGCTTGATTGCCAATCGACGAATCACATCCTCGGGATCCTGGTTGATGAGTTGTAATGTCAGCATTATCTATCTTAGTTGCTTATTGCTTAGTCCGTTGTCCTAAGTATTCTGGTTGTTGGTTGTTGATTGTTGATTATGCCGAGAGGAGTTCTTTGACCTTGGCCGAAATGGCACGGCCCTCGGCACGGCCAGCAAGTTGCTTGGTGGCGATGCCCATGACCTTGCCCATATCCTTCATGCTCGAGGCCCCTGTCTGCTCAATGATGGACTGAATGTGGGCAGTGAGTTCCTCTTCAGTCATCTGCTTGGGCAGGAACTCCTCGATGACGCTTGCCTGAAGCAATTCCACATCGGCCAGGTCTTGACGCTGCTGGCCGATGTAGATCTGGGCGCTCTCCTTGCGCTGTTTCGCCATGCGCACGAGCACCTTCAGGGCATTCTCGTCGCTGACCTCGCCATTGTTGCCTGGCGCGGTCTTGATCAGCAGAAATTCGGCCTTGATGCCTCTGAGGGCCTCGAGTCGGCCTTTGTCATGGGCCTTCATGGCCTGCTTGATGCCATCGTTGACTTGATCAAAAATGCTCATTTGCAGTTCCTCCAGTTTTAGAAGTCGTGTCTTATTCTCCGAAATCGATAGTCTGAGAGTCGCCCGTTGCGCCTCGCTTAACAGACTTGGGCACCTCGACGGGACGCTCCTGACCAACGGCCTGCTGACGCTCCTTGATCTGATTGCGGAAGTCAGGCTTGCGCTTGTAAGCGGGAGTCTTCTCGATCATGTCGATCACGTCATCGTCATCCATCTCGTCGGGCGAGAACACGTAGTAGCGGGCACTCAGTTGCTTCTGCGTCAGGTCGCTGATGGCCTTGTCGCCATATTCCTTCTTGAGTCGGTCAGAGTCCGACATGTTGGCATGCTGAGCCACCTTCTCAGGCCGCACGGCGGGTGCCGGGGCCTCATTCTCGAGCGACACGTTAAATCCGGCAGCGAGCACGGTCACCTTGATCTGCTCCTCGAGGGTGAGATCGTGGGCGGTACCCCAGATCACATCCACCTCCTGATCGAAGTTGGCCATAAACTCCTGAATCTCGTTCAACTCCTTCATCAGCAGTGGCGAGCCACTGTTGGGGTTGAAGTAGACGTTCATCAGTATCTTGTGCGAACCATAGACGTCGCGGTTCTTGAGCAAGGGTGATTCGAGCGCGTCCTCGATAGCCTTGGTAACGCGGCGCTCGCCCGTGCCATAGCCCGAACTGATGATGGCGGCGCCACCATTGCGCAGGGTCGTGTTCACATCGTTGAAGTCGAGGTTGATGACACCCTTGACGGTGATCAGGTCACTGATGCTGCGCGCAGCAGTCGTCAACGTATCATCGGCCTTGCCAAACGCGTTGGTAAAGTCAAGGTCACTGTAGATCTCGGTCAGTCGCTGATTGTTGATAATCAGCAGCGCATCCACATACTTGCCCATCTCGTCGGCACCAGCCAGCGCCTTGAGAATCTTTTTGGGACCCTCGAACAGGAAGGGGATGGTCACGATACCAATGGTGAGGACGCCCTTCTCATGAGCGATACGCGCTACGACAGGAGCGGCACCCGTACCGGTACCACCACCCATACCAGCGGTGATAAACACCATCTTGGTATCGTCGTCAAAGAGGGCTGCGATCTCGTTTTCGCTCTCCTCGGCGGCACGCTTGGCCGTCTCGGGAATGTTACCGGCACCGAGTCCGTGGGTCGTATTCGGTCCCAGCAGCACGCGGTTAGGCACAGGCGACTCGTTAAGTTGCTGGCGGTCGGTGTTGAGTACAACAAACGAAACGCCCTCGATGTTCTGCATATACATGTGGTTGATGGCATTGTTACCACCGCCACCTACGCCCATCACCTTGATGATGGTGCGGGACTGCTCCCTATCCTGGAAGCCCGAATTCTTGTCCAGCGTGTCCAGAATGTCACGGCTCGGCTCGCGCGAAGCCTGAGGATTGCCGCCAAAACTGATTCTATCGTCGTTCATATTGTGTCTGTATTTGTTTTAATGTTAGGGTGATATGTTATTGTCTCAAGTGGTTACTGCTCCTCATCGTTGTCATCCTCAGACATGAGGCTCGACAACTTGTCGGTCCACTTTTTCCAACGGTTCTTCTTCTCGGGCTTCTTGGTTTTGACAGGCTCATTCTTAACCTCATTCTCCTGAGGCACATACTGCCTAAGGGCAGGGTTGTCAAAGGTCGGGTCGTCATACTTGTTCAGTTCGATGCAGGTCTCGCCTTCCTCAATCATGTCGGCAGCCTTAGCCAATAGCGAGAACACCTCGATATACTCCATACGGTTAATCTCGGGATTGAGGATGTTGAGTGCCGGCGGGTTCTGGCCCATGCGAACCCTGATCTTGATGGTTTCGGCCAACTTCTGCTGCAAGCCGCCCAGATGTGCGCCGCCACCGATGAGCACGATGCTCTGGATCTGGTCAGACGATACGCCGGCATTGGCCAGTTGCTGATTGATGTTGGCAATGATTTCACCCGTGCGGGCACTGATATAGTTGGCAGCCTCGGGGGCATTGAGACCCTCGATGACAACATTGCTCACGTTGTTGGGGTCCAAGGGGTTGTTGATATTCTTCTTGACGTTCTCGGCGGTCTCTTCAAGCACATTCAGTCCCGTCATGACGTCACGCGTCAGGTTGCGTCCACCCAGTGGCAGGGTGTTCAGGTAGATCAGGGCCTTGTTGCGATAGATGGCCACTGTGGTGGTTTCGGCACCCATATCCACGAGCATGCAGCCCAGTTCGCGGTCGCTCTCGCTCAAGATTTGCTCAGCCACAGCCAGCGGGGTAACGATATAGTCCTTGACGGGGATGCCAAAGGTCATCAATCGGTTGAGGTTGAGTTTGAGCGACGGTTTAGCGACGATGAGGTTAACCCTGATCTTGATCGACGAGCCGAACTGTCCCACGGGATTGATGGTCTCAACCTTGTCGACATAGAACGTCCTGGGGACGATATCGATAGTGTCGTGGTTGCGGATGGGAGTGCTCGTTGCCTCATGTATGATGCGGTCGATGAGTTCCTTGGTGATGGGTTCGGTGGAGCCCACACTGCGATTGACCTCACTGACGATGCTGTGCAGCGAACGACCGCTCACGCCCATATACACCTGGGTGATGCGGCCATCCACCATACCCTCAAGATTCTTGAGGATGCGGTTGATGCTGCTCTTGATATTCTCGACATTCTGCACGATGCCATACCTCACGCTGTTGAGGTGGCGCTCCTCCTGCAGATGCTTTACACTCAAGTATCCTGCCGACGTTTTCTCGGCAATGGCTCCAACGATTTTGGAACTTCCGATTTCAAGTGCTACAATGTATTGGTTCTTTTCCATAAAAGCGATTGATATATTTTATTTGATAGTTATTTTAACACTGATGTTTGGTTAATTATTTTTTTTCGTCGTTTTGCTTGGGTCGTCCTCCTTGACGGCATTGCTATTGTCGCCCTTGGCGGCCTCGGCCTGCTCCGAGCGCTTGAAGTCGGCAGCCGTTCCCACCGTCATGGTCTGGATATCGGGGGCTTGCTCGTCGTCCTCGGGATTATTCTCGATGACTTGCTCGACGGCTTTGACCCGGCGCGTGGCCACCACCTGATGGTTCCACTTGACCGAGATGGTGTCGTAGGTGTTCCACCCCTTCTTGGGCATCACCTTGTCGTAGAACAGTCTGAGTTTAGCAAACTTGTTCTCAAATCCCGAGGCGTTACCCATATTCACCACATGCCCGCTCAGGGTGGGCACGATCAGGATGTTGTTGGTGTCGCGCACAACATACATCGACACGAGGGAGCGCAGCAGCGAGTCTTTCTCGACATAGTCGATGAGAGGCAGCAACCGCGTGGGCGGATACTTGCGGGTGAAGTGTCCCTGCACCACAGGCACGTCGCTGTGATAATAGTTGGTCGCAGCCATGTGCTTGCCGGCACGGTTCACATAGTAGGAATTGTCACCGTCAAACACCCTGAAGACGGGCACCAACTGACTCACGCGGATGAGCAGACGGCCGTCCTGACACTTCACGATGTCGGCACTCTCCAAATAGGGCGAGATGCGCAACGCCTCTTCAATATCGGATGCGTCAATATCTCCCATGCGCTTGCCCACCACGCTGATGCCTTGCCCCTTAAGGTCGCTGAGAACGCCCTGGGGTGTGACAAACGACGTGCTGTCGGCATTGATGACTTCCACCTCGACATGAGTGCACAACTCACCACGCGACTTGTTGCGCGCCCACACAACACCGACAGTCAGCGCAACAGCCAGCAAAATCAGTATGCTATTTTGTATCAGCCGTTTCACTGCTTCTGCTTCTTGAATTCAACGCATATCTGTGGCAGCAGATTAGCGATATCGCCGGCACCCGCTGTCAATAAGACGTCAAAATTACTCAATTCTATCGACCTAATCAAATTTTCTTTAGAGTAAATGCATTTTTTTGTGCTACTCACTTGATTTAGAATCATTTCGCTCGTCACGCCGGGAATCGGTTGCTCGCGTGCCGGATAGATGGGTAGCAAGATCACCTCATCGGCCAGCGACAATGCCTGGGCAAAGCCTGGAGCGAAATCCCTGGTGCGGGTATACAGATGGGGTTGGAAAATAACGGTCAAGCGCCGGCCGGGATATAGATCGCGCACTGAGGCGATGCTGGCACGCAACTCGTCGGGATGATGGGCATAGTCATCAATCATCACCTTGCCCTTATCGCCAGGCTCCTTAAGCCAGAACTCAAAGCGACGCTTGGGTCCCATAAAGGAGGCGATAGCCTTGCGCATGGCATCGGCTGGCACCTCGATCAGGCGGCATGCGGCCATGGCGGCAATAGCGTTCTCGATATTGATATCGACAGGCACGCCCAGGCTGACGTCGGCGATAGTCTCCCACGGTGTAACCAGGTCAAACGTGATTTCCCCATCGCGCTTGCGGATGTTGGCGGCATGGAAGTCGCCCTCTTCACGGCCATAGGTGTAGGTGGTGACGTCATTGCCCACCCGTGGCTTGAGCGCTAGGCCCGTGTGAACGATCAGCGAGCCGCCCGGCTGCACCAGTTCGGTAAAGTGGGCAAAACTCTCGAGATAGGCCTCGGGGGTGCCATAAATGTCGAGATGATCCGGGTCGGTCGATGTGACCACGGCGATGTAAGGCCTCAGATGGTGGAACGAACGGTCAAACTCATCGGCCTCAATCACCGAGTAGGGGCTGGTCGAGGACAACAGGAAGTTGCTGTCGTAGTTGCGCAGCACACCACCTAAAAAGGCGTTACAGCCTATGCCCGAATCGTGCAGGATATGGGCAGCCATGCTCGATGTGGTGGTCTTGCCGTGGGTGCCGGCAAAACACAGTCCCTTGCTATTGCGGGTCACCATGCCAAGCAAGGCGGCACGCTTGAGAACCTCGAAGCCATGCTCGCGGAAGTAGGCCAGACCCTGATGCGTGTCGGGGATAGCGGGAGTATATACCACCAGAGTGCGCTCCGGGTCACGGCAGTAATCGGGTATGAGTTCAGGATTCTCGTCAAAGTCGATGTGCACGCCCTCCTGCTGCAGGGCATGGGTCAGGTCGCTGGGCGTGCGGTCATATCCAGCAATGCGCTTGCCTTGAGCCAGGTAATAGCGCTCGAGAGCAGCCATGCCAATGCCACCTGCTCCCACAAAATACAGTGAATCAAACTCTCTCATCACTTCCTAGTATTGAAACGGTTATGCTTTGGTTATATGAATGATGCTTTCCACCTCGTCAACAATGCGCTCGGCAGCGTCGCGCAGCGCCATCTTGGAGACGTTGTCGCCCAGAGAGGTCAACAAGGCGTCGTCGGTGACAGTCTTGAGCATGGTGTCCACGAGCAGAGCAGATGCGTCGGCATCGGTGACCATGATAGCGGCATCACGGGTTGACAGAGCCAGGGCGTTTTTGGTCTGATGGTCTTCGGCCACATTGGGAGAGGGCACCAGAATGGCAGGCTTGCCGAGCAACTGCAGTTCTGAAATCGAACTGGCTCCCGCACGCGACACGACGAGGTCTGCAGCACGATAGGCCATGTCCATGTTGCTGATAAAGGCCATCTGCGACACATTTTTCACGCCCGAGGCTTCGAGCGCCTCTCGGCACTGCCGGTCATAGATCTTGCCCGTCTGCCACAGCACCTGCACGTTATAGGATGCTTCGCCTATCTGCTGCAAGCCGCTGATGATGGCGTTGTTGATAGTGCGCGCACCCAGGCTGCCGCCGATGATAAGGATCGTCTTGCGGTTGGGGTCAACGCCCATGGCCTGACGGGCCTGTTCGGGCGTGGCACCACACTCCAGCAGGTTGCGCCTGACGGGGTTGCCAGTGAGCACGATCTTGTCTTGAGGGAAGAAACGTTCCATACCCTCATAGGCCACACAGATGCGATCAGCCTTAGCGGCCAACAGTTTGTTGGTCACTCCTGCATAAGAATTCTGCTCCTGCAAGAGTGTGGGAATGCCCTGTTTCTGGGCCTCTTTGAGCATGGGGCCACTGGCATAACCGCCCACTCCGATAGCGATATCGGGCTTAAAATCCTTGAGGATGTTACGGGCCATGTTCATGCTCTTGAGCAATCGGGCCACAACCTTGATGTTACGCAACAGGTGCTTACGGTCAAAACCGCTCACAGGCAGACCGATGATTTTATAGCCTGCAGCAGGGACTTTTTCCATTTCCATACGTCCCTCGGCTCCTACAAACAGGATATTGGCCTCAGGATGACGACGACGCACCTCGTTGGCGATGGACAGGGCGGGAAAAATGTGACCGCCGGTACCTCCACCGCTCACCAGCACATTGAGTTGTTGATTGTTATTTCCAGACATTTTTAGCAGGTATTTCTGTTGGGTTCTCGGCATCCAGACCCTCGATGATGGGAGTCTCCTCTGCCTTCACTTTTTTGTTTCCGTAATTAGCGATGGTGCGGCTGACGCTCAGCATCACACCAAACGCGATACTGATCACGATGATCGATGTACCTCCCTTGGAGATGAGTGACAACGGCTGACCCGACACAGGGAACACGCCCACGTTGATGGCCATGTGGAACAGGGCCTGGAACGTGATAAACGACGCCATGCCAATGACCAGCAGGGAGGGCAACACGCGCTTGCTGCGCCGCACAATCATCGCCGCCCGTCCCAGTAGCGACAGATACAGCAACAGGACAAACACGCCGCCCACAAATCCGGTCTCCTCGACGATAATCGAGTAGATATAGTCACTGAAGGCAAGCGGCAGACGGCTGCACTCACGCGACTTGCCGATGCCCACGCCGAAGAGGCCGCCATGGGCCTGTGCCATGCGGGAGAACATCTCCTGCTGATTCTTGGGCGTGATGGGACGGTAAACCAGCGAATCGCTGTTCAACCATTCCCGGAAACGGCTCTTCCTGGTGCCTGTTCGGTCCTCTTCGCTGCTTCCGTCGTGAGCCTGTGCAGAATTGGCAACCGGAGCGGCAATCTGCATCTCCTTCTGCGTCTCGTAGAACATCTCCTCCTTCTTGTCATTATTATTCTTGATGATGACGAAGAAGCCAAGCATAATGACAAAGAAACCCATCAAGATGAGGATTTTCTTAAAGCGGGCGCCACCAATGAGCAGCATCGAGCCACTGATGGCTATCAGCAGCAACGTATTGGTCAAGCCGCTCTTGATCATCAACAGGCCATAGATGCCTACAGCGACAGCGGCCGCGACAAGGCCTCGGGTGCTGATATCCTGATTCTTCTGCGACTTGGCGAAAATATAGGACAGGATGGTAACGATCGACAGTTTGGCCAACTCGGCAGGCTGCAGAGTCACCAGGCCCGGGATAATGGTCATGGCTCGGCGGGCGCCATTGATGATCTCGCCAAAGAACATGACATAAATCAGGGTGAACACCGTGATCACCGCCAGACCTGGAATCATGGCATACAGGAATTGAGGCTTGTTATAGTCGATGCGCTGCAATCCGACCACGCACAGCGCGCCAGCGCCCAGAAAGATGCACTGCTTGATGATGGGCATGTAGATGCCCTGGGCTGCGATTTCGCGGCTCGACGCACTGTAACTCTCGACAATCGAGATGATGAGCAGCATGATGTAGATGCCCCAGATCCATGGATCGCCATACTTCTGGGATATTTCGTGATATTTATTTGTCTTTTCGGCAGGAGACATAATTTGGCTACTTGGTAGAAAATATTCGCTTAATTGCCTTTCATCTTCTTGACGCACTCCTTGAACTGATTGCCTCGATCGGCCATGCCGTTGAACAGGTCGAAACTGGCGCAGCACGGCGAGAGCAGCACCGTGTAGCCCTCATGAGCCAGCATGCGGCACTTGTCCATGCACTCGGGCATGCTGGAGGCGTCGGTGACCACGGGCACTTTCCCGTCAAAGAAACTATGCAGTTTGGCATTGTCCACACCCAGGCACACGATGGCCGAGACCTTCTCCTTGACCAGGGGCTCGATCTGGCTGTAGTCGTTGCCCTTATCGATGCCACCCAAGATGAGCACGCAGGGCTCGTTGACACTTTCGAGGGCATACCAGCAGGCATCGACATTGGTCGCCTTGCTATCGTTGATATAGCGCACGCCATCGACCGTATCGACATACTCCAGACGATGAGGCACAGCCTCAAAGTCGGCCAGCGCCTCACGTATCACATCCTTACGGATGTCAAACACCTGTGCCGACAGTCCTGCCGCCATCGTATTATAAACATTGTGCAACCCCTTGAGCGACAACTGATCGCGGGCAATATCCCATCGATCGCCATCGATGTTGAAATTAAGCACTCCGTCATGCACCCAAGCGGCATTGCTGGCATCATCATCGGCCGTGAAACTCAGCATCTTTGACTCCAAGTTGTGCTGCTTCAACTGCGATGCGATGATGGGGTCGTTCTGCCAGAAGATGAACGAATCCTCATCAGACTGATTCTGCGTGATGCGGAACTTGGCAGCGGCATAGTTTTCCATCTTATAGTCGTAGCGGTCGAGATGATCGGGCGTGATGTTGAGCAGCACGGCTACATTGGCTTTGAAGTCATACATGTTATCGAGTTGGAAACTGCTCAACTCGATGATGTACACGTCGTGGTGCTCGGTGGCCACTTGCAGGGCCAGACTGCGGCCCACATTGCCTGCAAGGCCGACATTCAGACCCGCCTTCTTGAAGATATGGTAGGTGAGTTTGGTTGTGGTCGTCTTGCCATTGCTACCGGTGATGCACACCATCTTGGCATCGGTATAACGTCCCGCAAACTCAATCTCGCTCACAATGGGGATGCCCCGCTCGATGGCCTGCTTGACCATGGGTGCGGTGTCGGGGATGCCGGGGCTCTTGACGATCTCGTCGGCATTGAGGATCTTCTCGGGGGTGTGTCCGCCCTCTTCCCAGGCTATGTTATACTGATTGAGCAGGTCCTTGTAGGTCTGGCCTATCGTGCCGGCATCGCTCAGCCACACGTCCATGCCCTTGACCTGTGCCAGAACTGCCGCACCGGCGCCACTCTCACCGCCGCCCAATACTACTAATCGTTTTGCCATAGTTGTATATATATATCGTATTATATTGTTGGTTGTCTGATAATTAACGGATCTTGAGGGTTACAAACGTGAGTGCTGCAAGCAGGATGCTCACCAGGAAGAAGCGCATCACGATCTTGGCCTCGGGAATGCGATGGTCGGGAGTTTTGACCTTATAGTCCCAAGTGATCTTGGCTGGATCGATGGTGAAGTGATGATGCAGAGGCGTCATCTTGAACAAGCGCTTGCCCGAGCCATGACGCTTCACATACCACACCTGCAAGATAACCGACAATTCCTCGATCAGGAAGATGCCGCACAGCAGGGGGATGAGCCACTCCTTGCGGATGAGCACGGCAAACACCGCGATGATGCCGCCCAGGCACAGACTGCCCGTATCGCCCATAAACACCTGAGCCGGGAAAGAATTGTACCACAAGAAACCGATGGTGGCACCGATAAATGCCGCGGCATACACTACCAATTCGCTGCTATCAGGGATGTACATGATATTCAGGTAGGATGAATAGATGACATTGCCTCCCAGATAGCACATGATGGCTAGCGCCACTCCGATGATAGCCGAAGTGCCCGTTGCCAAGCCGTCCACGCCGTCGGTCAGGTTAGCGCCATTGCTCACAGCCGTGATGACAAAGATGGTCACCAGAATGAACAGGATCCATCCGCCCGTCTGCTTGTACTTACCCATCCACTTGGTGAAATAGGCATAGTCAAAGTTATGGTTCTTGACAAAGGGTAGCGTCGTCTTGGTCGCCTTGACCGCCTGTGACTTATGAACCTCGACCAACTCGGGAGTCTCGTTGCGGTTGGTGACGTGCACGTTCTCGTTCATCACAATGGCGGGGCTCAGATACATGGTCAGACCCACAATCAGGCCCAAGCCCACCTGGCCCACAATCTTGAACTTGCCCTTGAGGCCCTCCTTATTGTGGTGGAAGACTTTGATATAGTCGTCGGCAAATCCCAGAGCGCCGCACCACAGGGTGGACACGACCATGAGCAACATGTACACATTGTTGAGTTTGCCCAGCAGCAGGCACGGCACCAATATCGAGATGATAATGATGATACCGCCCATGGTAGGGGTGCCCTGCTTGGCAGAGTTACCGCCCAACTTCTCGTCACGCTCCTTGTCACACATCTGGTGACTCTTGAGCCTGAAGATGATGCGACGGCCTATCACGATACCGATAAACAGCGACAGGATGAAGGCAAAACCCGACCTGAAAGTGATGTAATCAAACAGGCGCGCGCCAGGCATGTTGAACTGCTGCAGGTAATGGAAAAGATGATAAAGCATATCTTATCAGTGTTAGGTTAATAATCTCAGTTTTTCTCGCCGTCAAACACCTCCATGACCTGCTCGCGGTCATCAAAGTGGTGTTTCACGCCATTGATCTCCTGGTAATCCTCGTGGCCCTTGCCGGCAACGAGCACGACATCGCCAGCGCTGGCCAACTGGCATGCGGTGCGGATGGCCTGGCGGCGGTCGGTGATGGTCAGCACTTGCGGACGGCACTCAGCGGGCACGCCCACCTCCATCTGTCGCAAGATCTCGTTGGGATCCTCGGTGCGGGGATTGTCACTGGTGAGAATCACACGGTCGCTGCGCACGGCAGCCTCGCGTGCCATGATGGGTCGCTTGCCGGCATCACGGTCACCGCCACAGCCACACACGGTGATGATGTGGCCAGTAGTGCCCACCACCTCACGGATGGTGTCCAGCACATTGACCAGCGCATCGGGCGTGTGGGCATAATCGACGATAGCCGTGTAACCGCGCGGCGAGCGCAGGGTCTGGAAGCGTCCGGCCACAGGCTCGAGCAGGGTCATCTTGACCAGCACCTGCTGCGGGTCGAAGCCCAGCAGCAGCGATGCGCCATAGACCGACAACAGGTTATAGGCATTGAAGCGGCCCGTGAACAGCACCTCGACCTGATTGCCGTTCAGTTCCAAGGTCGTACCGTCCAGTCGCGACTCAACGATGCGCCCCTTGTAGTCGGCAATCGATCGCAACGAGTAGCGATGCTTGGATGCGGCTGTGTTCTGCAGCATCACCTCACCCACCTTGTCATCGGCATTGACCAGTGCAAATGCCTCGCGCGGCAGGGCGTCAAAGAACATCTTCTTGGCGGCAATGTAGTTGTCGACAGTCTTGTGGAAGTCCATGTGATCACGCGTGAGGTTGGTGAAGATGCCGCCGGCAAAGGTAATGCCCTCGATGCGGCGCTGCACGCAAGCGTGCGAACTCACTTCCATAAAGGCATAGTCACAGCCGGCCTGCACCATCTCGTGCAAGAGGCGGTTGAGCGTCAGATGGTCAGGAGTGGTCTGCTTAGCCACTTCCTCGCGGGTGTCGATAATGTTCTTGACGGTCGAGAGCAAACCTGCCTTGTATCCCATCAGGCGGGCCATCTCATAGAGCAGCGTGGCGGTTGTGGTCTTGCCATTGGTGCCGGTAACACCCACCAGGCGCAATGCCCGCGAGGGATGGTCAAACCACTCGTCGGCCAGATGAGCCAATGCGATGACGCTGTTCTCGACCTGGACATAAGCAACCGATGGGGCTAACTCTTGAGGCATGTCCTCACAGACGATGGCACGCGCACCAGCGGCAATGACATCGGCGATAAATCGGTGGGAGTCGACAGCGACACCCTTAACGGCGACAAACATGACGCCATCGCGGGACTGACGAGAGTCGTTGATGACATCGGTGATATCGACGTCGGTATTTCCTACCACTTGCAGTGGCTTGATAGACGTGAGCAGTTGTGATAATTTCTTCATGATAATTCTTATCGAGTTGTTTTTAGGAATTTCTTAATCTGAGGCTGATACGCTGGCCGCGGGCATAATTGGAGCCGGCGGGCAGGCTCTGGCCTGTCACCATGCCCGAGCCTGTCAAGTTGACATTGAGTCCGGCATCCTCAAGCACCCTGATGGCTTCGCGTGCGCTGAGGCCAATCACGTTGGGCACACCCTGCTTGACCGGCTTGGGCCGGGCAAAACTATGCGGATCCTCAATATGCAGGCCACGCTTGATGTTGTTCATCGTGTAACCGTTCATCGACGCGAACAGCGTGGGATACGGCTTGGCATCCTTGTTGCCCTCGGCATAGTCGGGCGCGGCGCCCAGCAGTCCTGCAGCATACATCTTGCGTGCGATATTCTTCATGACCATACCGCTGCTGGCACCTGCACCACGGTCGGCACCCAGCATGAGCACGATGCACGAGTACTTGGGTTTGTCGTAGGGGAAGAAGCCGCAGAAGGCCAAACGCTTCTTGCCGCTGTACTTGCCGCCAGTGACGTCAAATGCCGTACCCGTCTTGCCGGCAATCTCCACCTTGTCGTCCTGCACCCAATGGCGGGCAGTGCCATGACTGCCCCACACCACGTCATGCAGCATGATGCGCAACTTGCGGGCATTCTCGGGCGAGCACACCTGCTTGCGGATATAGGTCACGGGGATAATCGAGTCGGGCTCACCCTCACGCGATAGTTTCTTGAACAGGTGGGGTCGCACATACTTGCCGTCGTTGGCAATGGCGTTATACATGGCCAGGGTGCACAACGGCGGGATGCGTGAGCCGTAGCCGAAGGCCTGGCGCGAGAGCGTCACACGGCCGCCATTCTTGATCTCGGCATTCTGGAACCAGGGCACATTTTCGCCTGCGATACCCGAGTGGAAGGGCTCAAAGAAACCCATCTCCTCCAAGCGCTTGCGGAAGGCCGGCGGATTGTCGCCATACTTCTTGACGATGATTTTGGCCATGCCGATGTTGGACGAAGTCTCGATGATCTGTCGGGGCGTGCGTGTGGCACCGCCATGCGAGTCGGTAATAGGATTACCGCCAGCATAGGTCCACGACGAGCCCGTCGCGATGGGCTCCTCGATATTGCTGATGATGCCGTCCTCGAGGGCCACCATCATCGAGATGGTCTTCACGACAGAGCCTGGCTCGTAGCCCAGCACAGCGTGGTTCACACCCTCGACATACTCGCCGGTGGTCTTGCTGCGCTCCAGATTGCTGATGGCCTTGATCTCGCCCGTGGCCACCTCCATGAGCACACAAGTTCCCCACTCGGCACCCGTCTCGAGGCACATGTCGTTGAGTTCGGTCTCCACGATGTCCTGCAACTGCACATTGATGGTCGTGGTGATATCATATCCCTTGACGGCAGGCACGCTCTCGGCGCGTACGATGCCGTTGGTGAGTTGGATGTTACGGGCCTTGCCTGGCTTGCCATAGAGTAGCGAGTCGAGGGCCATCTCCAGCCCGGAGTGGCCATGGATGCTCGAACTCTCGGCATTCTGCCCCACGTTGCCGATACTACGGGCCGCCATGTCGCCATAGGGCTTGATGCGGCGGTTGTGCTTCTCGTAGTAGAAGCCATTTTTGTTCTTGGCACGGCACAGAAAGGGGAAATGGCGCACACGCTCATACTCACTGTGGGTGAGCATGTAGGGGAACAACTTGTAGGCGCGGTTTTTGCGGGCCTTCTTGCCGGGAGCGGGTTTGTTGGCCGCATCCAGGATGCGCTTGCGATCCTGCAGCAGTTTCTGTTTCCACTGGGCAGCGGTCATCGAGTTGTCAAATACCGCGAGGCTGTCACACAACGGGCCGATGTCCTTCATCAGAGTATCGGTCTTGATGCCATCGGTGAACCAGTCGATACGCAGCACATAGTATTGCAGATTAGCCGCCAGCACCGATCCATTGTCGGCCAGCAGTTTGCCGCGCTCAGGCTCGATCGGGGTAGTCTCGGTGAGCACATCATCGGCCTTTTTGTTCCACTCGGCGGCTTGAACGGTGGTGGTCTTGAACAGATCCCACACGATTATGACCGAGAACAGCAGCATGATTCCTACCACGAGGCCATAGCGCATCAGGATATGCCGTTTGTTGTTCTGTTTCATCTCTTCTTCCTGGTTGTTTAAGGGGGGGGTGAACGGTGAATCGGTTACTTGCTATTCAACTGATAGGGAGGGTCCATGGGGGCCGACAGCCCGATGTGCTTTTCACGCATGAGTTTGGTCATCTCGCTCTCGCGTATCATCGAGTTGTAACGGGCACTGGCGTTGACCAGATCGGTCTGCGCGTTGGCCAACTCGGTCTTTAACTTGAGTACTTCTTCCATGCTGCTTTGGCAGACAAACTTGTTAGCGATATAGGCCAAAGCCATAATGACCATCGCAATGATGTAGACGGCATTGCGCTTGAAAAAGTCCAGCGAGAAGAAGCGGCCCTGGATGATGTCCTTGCCCGCCTTCTTGCCGGTCGATGAGGTGTAATTCTTCTTTTCGCTCATGGTGTGATGATTGTGCTCGTTGACTAGTGTTATTGTTGTCGACTGTTGTTGACTGGACGGTCGATGAGTTCGGCCACACGCAGTTTGGCGCTGCGCGAGCGGGGATTGCGCTCTACCTCCTCGGCACTGGGTACGATTACCTTGCCGGTGACCACATGCCATGGCGTGTCGACACGACCATAGAAATCCTTCTGTTGCTTGCCCTCGACGTTACCCGTGCGCATGAAGTTCTTGACCATACGGTCCTCGAGCGAGTGATAGGTGATAATTGCCAAGCGGCCGCTGGGGTTGAGCACCTCCAGCGATTGGGCCAGCAACTTGCGCAGGGCATCGAGTTCGCCATTGACCTCGATGCGCAACGCCTGGAACACCATCGACAGTTCCTTCTTTTCCTGATAAGACTTGAGCAGCGGGCGCACCGTGTCGACAAGTTGGCCTGTTGTGGACAGGGGACGGGCCTTGACGATGGCCGATGCCAGACGGCGCGACTGCCGCAACTCGCCATAGAGGTAGAGTATGTCGGCCAGGCGCTCCTCGTCGTAGGTGTTGAGCAAGTCGGCTGCCGTAAGGGCCGCACTGCGGTTCATGCGCATGTCCAACGGCGCATCGGCTCGGAAGGTGAAGCCGCGCTCCACGTCGTCGAAGTGGTGAAACGATACGCCCAGGTCGGCAAGGATGCCATCCACACCATCGATGCCGTAGTAGCGCAAGAAGTTTTTGAGATAGGCAAAATTGCCGTGTGCAAATGTAAACCTCTCATCCTGCAGACGATTGGCCCACGCATCCATGTCCTGGTCCATGCCCACAAGTCGGCCGTTGGGTCCCAGCCGCTCCATAATGGCACGGCTATGGCCGCCACCGCCGAAGGTAACGTCCACGTAGATGCCATCAGGCTTAATGGCAAGCCCGGACATCGTTTCGCCGAGCAGTGCAGGTATGTGATATACAGGTTGTTCCATTGCTATCAAGTTTGCTATCGGGGAGGGCTTTTGCCCCACTTTTTAAGGGACTCCAAAGGTACAACTTTTTTTTCTAAAATTTACAATCTCAAATAGAAAAAATTTACATTTTTGAAAAAATAATTATTAACAACGCCTGTTAACAAGTTTATATCTGCTGTATACCAGGTATTTACATCCAAATATCCAAGTAATTTACAAGTGCAAAAACCTTAATCTTTGTCAATCAAGCCAAATGGTTGGTCATCAACTGGTTACAAATAGATATTCCCTCTAATCCCAGAGAATGAGGAAAATAGCGAAACGCGGCTTTTAGCAGAATTTATAGATTATACATACTTTTTTAGAAATCTTTTTAATACTTTTGTCGGGTCGATCTCTAGGCCTTGCAAGACCAGGGGTTGCGAGCATTGATTTAAGGCATCTGGCCCATCACTCTGTCACAACAATCTTGAGCCAGATAAAGATGAGACCAATAATTGATATTACTACTACAGAAATGGGCAATTCCACACTCAATCATTACGGGTTTGCGATGGATATCGTGCAACAGACCCCCACTCCATTCTACTACTACGACATCGACTTGCTGCGCGACACGCTGCAAGCCATCAGGCAGCACACCGCAGGGTTCCCTTATCGGGTCCACTATGCCGTAAAAGCCAATGGTAATCCTCGCATTCTCAACGAGATCGCAACCTATGGGCTAGGGGCCGACCTGGTGAGTGGCGGTGAAATGCAGGCAGCGCTCAAAGCCCATTTTGACCCCAAGGGGATGAACTACTCAGGTGTGGGGAAAACCGATTGGGAAATCAAGTTGGGCCTAGAGCACGACCTGGGTTGCTTCAACGTCGAGTCAATACCCGAATTAGAGGTCATCAACCAACTCGCGGGCCAGATGGGCAAGCGAGCCAACATCGCCATCCGAGTCAACCCCGACATCGACGCCCACACACATAAGTATATCACCACCGGCACTGCCGACAACAAGTTTGGCATCGGCACCGAGGCGCTCGATCAGGTCGTAGACCTGGCGTTATCCATGCCCAACATCAATCTCAGAGGTTTACATTTCCACATCGGATCACAGATCACTCTGATGGAGCCCTACGTTATGCTCTGCGACACCATCAACAGACTGCAAGAGCACTACGCCCAACGGGACATCCATTTCGAGATCATCAACGTGGGCGGAGGCCTGGGAGTGGATTACACCGACCCTGACAATCACCCCATCGCCGACCTGAAGCAATACTTCGACACCTTCAAGCAGCACATCTCGCTCAAACCGGGCCAGGAGTTGCACTTCGAGTTGGGACGAGCCATCGTGTGCCAGTGCGGTTCCCTGATCGCTCGCGTCGTGTTTGTCAAGCAGAGCCGCAACCGCAAGTTCGCCATTCTGGATGCCGGCATGACCGACCTGATCAGACCTGCACTCTACGAGGCTCACCACATGATTCAGAACCTGACTTCCAGCAAGATAGAACACATCGACACCTACGACGTGGTAGGCCCCGTGTGCGAATCCAGCGATGTGTTTGGTCGCGATTGCCATCTCCCACTCACCCAACGCGGCGACCTGATCGCCATCCGCTCGGCTGGGGCCTATGGCGAATCGATGGCTTCACGCTACAACATGCGGGCCCTGCCCCAAGCCGTATTCTGCACCCGCCGTTAGTCCGCTCCATATTTATCAGTCATAACAGGTCTGGCCCCCGCATCACGCAGGGTCCCTGCCCTTGTCAGGCCATTTCACACAATGCGACATCCCAATAGCCACCAACACACAATATATCAACAACTTAACCCCATTGTTCAAAAAAAAACTGAAAAATAATTACCGATTTCTATAGCAACATCAAAAAAATATAATTACATTTGCAATTAGTTACCAAAAACAGCATGCATGGAAAAGATTGACACTTTAGACAAGAAAATTCTCGAAATTATTATGAATAACGCGCGCATCCCCAGCAAGGATGTTGCCCACGTGTGTGGTGTTTCGCGCGCCGCAGTTCACCAGCGCATTCAGCGCCTGATTGATGACGGTGTCATCACCGGTTCGGGATACAATGTTAATCCCAAGATGCTCGGCTACTCGACCTGCACCTTTATCGGCCTCACCCTTGAACGAGGCTCTATGTATCGCACCGTCGTGCCCGAACTGCTGAAGATCAAGGAGGTGGTGGAATGCCACTTCACCACAGGGCACTACACCATGATGATAAAAGTCTATGCCCGTGACAATGAGCATCTTATGTCATTGGTCAACGACCGCATTCAGCACATCGAGGGCGTTGCCGCTACCGAGACGCTCATCTCACTGGAACAAAGTATCAGCCGCACATTGCCCATCTACTTCGACGACTGATTACGCAGGGCTGCCCACACTCGCTACTGCGATGGCGGCGACCCTCCATCTTTGATACCCCCATTTGATCCAGCACACCATCTATTGTGTCTAATTTTATGCTTTTAAGCCTTTAATCTGATTTTTATTTGTACCTTTGCCCGTGTGTAGCAGAGTGAGGTTTCGTTATGGCCTGAACCCATCACCACAAGCCGGAGCGTCACCCTACCGATGCATCATCGTTACGACACCAAGTGAGCCACAGTGCAACGTCGGCTCATAACAGAGTTATAGAGACATTTATTTACTTCATATCTTATAATGGACAACAACCGATATTGTGTGATTATGTGCGGCGGTGTGGGCAGCCGTTTCTGGCCCTTCAGCAAAACCGCCAAGCCCAAGCAATTCATCGACTTCTTTGGCACCGGACGCAGCCTGCTGCAGATGGCTTTTGATCGTCTGGAAGACATTGTCCCCGTAGACAATATCATCCTGATTACCAACGAAAACTATGAGCCGCTCATCAAGGAGCAACTACCCGAAATCAAGGACAACCAGATCCTGCTCGAACCCGCTCGGCGCAACACGGCTCCGTGTATCGCATGGGCAGCCCATCACATCAAGGCCATCAACCCCGACGCCAAAATGATGGTCGCTCCTAGCGATCACCTGATTCTGAATGTCGAGAAATTCAGGCAGAGCGTCATCGACGCTTTTGACTTCATCGAGACTCACGACGCGCTGGTGACTATGGGCATCAAACCCAGCAGACCTGAGACGGGCTACGGATACATCCAGATAGGCGACACCACCGAGGGCAACTTCGCACTGGTCAAAACCTTCACCGAGAAGCCCGACGAGGACTTGGCCCGCGTCTTCCTGAAGTCGGGAGAGTTTTTCTGGAATTCTGGCCTGTTTTTCTGGAGCGCCGACAGCATCCTCAACGCGCTCAACCTGTGCGCTCCCGAGGTCAATGCCGTGTTTGAGCAAGGGCAAGAATACTTTGGCACCGAACGGGAGATGGAATATATCAACGCCAATTTCGAAGCCTGCCCCAGCATCAGCATCGACTTTGCCGTGATGGAAAAGGCAGACAACGTCTATGTCGAGACTGTCGACTTTGGATGGAACGACCTGGGCACATGGCGTTCACTGTATGACCACTCTCCCAAGAACAAGGACGGCAATGTGACCCAAAACTGCAAAGCCCTGATGTTTAACAGCCATAACAACATTGTGGCCGTCAAGGGTGATAAACTCGTGGTGGCATCCGGCCTTGAGGGCTACATCGTTGCCGATGTCGACGACGCCCTACTCATTGTCCCCATGGAGGAGGAGCAGAAGATCAAACTCTACGTCAATGAGGTAAAATCCAAGTTTGGCGATAAGTTCCTTTAAGCCACACCCGCCATAGCACAAACACAACGGGATCCTCAGCGCCATCTCTGGCATGAGGGTCCCGTTATTTATCGTTCAGTTATTTCTAAGAAAAAGTGGTGCACCGCCAATCAGAACGGAGCCTTGCCACCATCGTTGGGCGCAGCGGGCTGCTGTGCCGGTGCTGAATTAACCGGGCGGGCCAGCAGTTCGAAGGTGTCAACATAGATCTCGGTGGTGTAACGCTTCACCTGATTGCGATCCTCCCAGGCGCGGGTGCGCAGGCGACCCTCCAGATAGATCTGAGTGCCCTTGCGGATGTAGCGCTCGGCCACCTCGGCATTCTTGCCCCACATCACGATGTTGTGCCACTCGGTGCGCTCCGGCACCTGCACTCCATTGGCATTGGTATAAGCACGGTCTGTTGTGGCAAGGGTAAATGATGCCACGGGCTGATTCTGTGCGACGTAGCGCACATCTGGGTCTCGGCCCACACGGCCCAGCAAAATGACTTTATTCACTGACATGACTTAATGGTACTTTTTGTGTTATGATAGGTTTATTATACAAATTGGCTCTCTATAATGCATTTAGCACCCAGTTCCCTTGAGCGTGAGACCTACCCGCTCGTGCAGGCCAAACATCAGGTTCATCGCATGCACGGCATTGCCGGCACAGCCCTTGAGCAGGACATCCATCACAGCATGGATAGTGAGCAGGCCACTGGACTCGTCCTTGTCGAGCCTGATCAAGCACTTGTTGGTGTTCTCGATGTCGGCGGTAACGAGTGGACGATTGACGATAAAGACAAAGTTATGGTCATCGTAGTATTGCTCATAGAGTTGCGCAATCATCTCGGCAGCGACACCACACTTGAACTGTGCAGCGACAGCCAGTGTGCGGCGCTCAGCAAGCCGCGTAACACTTAGAGACACAGGCTGGCAAAAACTATTCTGACACTGTCTCAGGACATACTCCACCTCTTGCTGTTGATCCAGAGCCCACTGTTCGGCCGTCATGCCATCGAGCGTATGGCCCTCAGGGGGCAGCGTGCTCTGGCCGATAGCAACGTGCAGGATTATCGGGCTGTTGAGCATCAGGTTGCGGGCCATCGGCAGGACTGCCAGCAACGATGCCGCGGCAGCATTGCCAGGCACGGTCACCAGGCGCGCTTCGTGCACCAGCACTCGGCGTTGCATCTCGCTCATTCCATACGCCCACGGCTTGTCGGGGCCATGATCACGATTGTGACTCCCGCTCAAGTCAATGACGCGCAGGTCATCGGGCAAGACCATCTCCGACATCTGCTTAACGGCATCGGCTCGGCCACCGCACAGGTAGACCACATCGACATCGCCAAGCGGTCCCTCGGGCTCAACCACGAGGTCACACTCACCCACAATGCCGTTAACGAGGACATCCAGTCGCTGACCAGCCTTGCCGGCATCCATCACCCACCTCAATTCCACGTCGGAATGGTTGATGAGCAGGCGCACCAACTCCGCTGCCCTATGGTGATCACACCCGATGATACCAACCTTAATCATCAGCGTCGGGACTTTGCTCTGGCTTAATGATGCTGTGGGCTGAATTCTTGGGCATGAACTGTTCAAACACGGCTTGGGCCTGTTCGTGGGACACACCCTCGGCAAGAATGGCCACAACGGTATCAGCACCAGCGATCGTTCCCAACACCTCGGGCAGACGACTCATATCTATGTCGTATGCCAAGCCAGGCGCATAGCCATTACGTGTCTTGAGCACAGCCAGATTGCCAGAGAACTGCACCGACACCAGACCCACCTGCTTAGCAGCATGGGCATCAGTCTGACGCATACTCAACAATCTATCCTGTAACTGGTTGCTATCTGGAATGATATACATATATGTATTGCGGTCGGTAGCCACCTTGGAAATCTTCAAGGCCTTCAGGTCACGGGACAAGGTTGCTTGAGTCACATTGATATTGTGCTCACGCAACATTTCTGCCAGTTCGCTCTGGCTGCCGATGCAATTCGTCTTGATCAGATCAGTGATCAATTGTAAGCGGTCACGTTTTCTTTTCACGAGTACTTTCTTTTTTCTTGGTTTCTTTGTTAATGTTGTCGTTTCCATCAGAACAGCATACTTAAAAGTTGGTTTACCATGCAAAGTTAATGACTTTTCTGCAAATGCTACAACATATTTATTGATTTTTTTATCCAAAAGGTATTCAGACCATGAATTTTAATGACATTTTCATCGTATTCAGCGACTTCACACATTATATATAATATATAAATACGCTAATCACATACATGCCGCCACCTGCGAGACTCTCACAAGCGGGAGAGCCTGCATGGAAGATGATACGGGAAGTGCCCTTTCAAGCAGGGCATAATAGCCCTGACAACCGGATGGGAGGCCGCATTATGCTCAAGCCTAAAGTTTGGGGACCATCCAGTGTGGATCTTGCTGGAAGCGTTGCCAGGCGGCGAGCAGTTGGGGCTTGCAGCCGATGAGGAGGCGATGGCCGTCGGTGAGGTTGGTGGGGTCTTGCTCGATCTGCTCGATGTAGTCCAGCAGGTTATAGCAGGAGGTGTACTGGCCGGCGGCAAGCAGCGACTGAGGCATGCCCGCGGCTTTCTCCTCGGCACTGAACCACAGGGTGGTGCCCATGCTGGCAGCGCGGGCACTGTTTTGCTGGATGGCGGCACTCGGCACGAGATAGTCGGGCATGGTGCCGTTGTTGCTCATCGTCTGCCATCGCTCACCCTCGCGCAACTCATAGATTGTGCTGGTTACAGTCCGGTTGTGCCACTCCTTGTTGTCATAGATGGTGCCGTAACTCATCTGCCGCAAGCGCTTGAGGAAGACCTCGCCGCTCATCATGATCACCGACTTGGCCCGGTTCATCACCATCGCCTCGATCGACGCAAACTTCAGATGGCTGATAAACATCGCCCGATTGCCGACAAACGTCTTGGCTATGGCACGGTACATCTTGCTCTTAAGCACGGCTCCGACAATGTTGGCCAGCGTGACAATGGCCAGGACGACCGACATCACACCCGTCCAGAAGTCGCTGCCCATCACCAGTGCCAGGATGAAGAGGGCCATAACGATGGCCTCGCTGATCAGACCATAGTTGCGCAATCGACCGATGGTCAACTTGCCCACACTCTTAGGCAGGGCTTGAGCGCAAGGCTCATACCCCTTCATATAGGGGCTGGAGACATCACTGACGATAATCAGGTCTAGCGCCTTGTCGGTACGGGACTTGTCGTCACGATACTTGCGCAGGCGCTCCTCGGCCAGCAGGATGGGTTCGATGCCCTGGTTATCAGACAAGCCGCCATCCATCAGGCCAAAGCGTGCCTGAATGCCCGCCATGACGTCCTCCTGTTGCGAAACATTGAAGTCGTCGGGGTACATCATGGGCTCGAAGCCGCTGGGGAAACACGACGAGCACGCCATGGCCTCGCCCAGGGTAACGTGCTGGACCACGCTGCGGCTGATGCTGTGCTTCTGGTTGCCAAACACGCCATAAGTCATCCGCTCGCCATCGGTCATGCGACCCTCGGTAAGACGGAAACGAAACGGCAGCGAGTTGTCAAAATCAGTTGCCAGGGCCGTGTAGTCCTTGACGGGTATCTTGTCGAAGTTGTTGATGATATCACCCATTACCGCACCGCCAAACAGCATTTTGTCATAGATGCCTGCCATGATCTTGATGCTCGACGCGTCGCGGTTGGCCTTCTCATCGCTCAGCCGCTGCAGGGCATGTGTCATCAAGTCCTCGTTGCACAGAAAACCGAACAATTCCCTGACCATCTCATCGACCGGTTGGTCTTGAGACCGAGCGAGCATATACTTCAGTGCCGGTATGGTGCCGCCAGAGACCGACGACAGCGCCGTCACGCAGTCGAGCAGCGTGCGACCATCGTCGAGATGAATAGAATTCAGTAGAGACAAAGCACCCAGGTCGTAGGTAGCCGCCCGATAGCCGCCACCCGAGAAGGACATACCGATGTTAAGGTCGTTTTTCATATCGCTGAAGATTAGGATGAGTTGGATTATCGACAAAGGTAATCACATTTGCCGACAATCGCAAGAGTGCTCCTCAAAAAAACCAAGTAGCACAACCATATGCAAAGCCGAGGCATGGGAAAAGCATCGCATTGCCCGCTGTGACCCTACCGTTTAATCGGCTGAACCAAGGGCGGACCTGTCGCTCAAAATGCGGTGGATGACAGCGTTGATGTCAGCGATGTTGATCTCGCCATCACCATTGACATCAGCAGCAGGCGTGCCATCATCACCATCTTGGATGATATCAATGACCGCATTGATATCCGAGATATTTACCTCGCCATCGACATTCACGTCGGCAGGGATCAGGTCTTCCACAATCTGCCCGAAATACGATTTCCAATGCCAGTCGTCGCGGTATGCGCCAGCAGTACCGCGCAGCACATGCAGCGTGCGTAATGAATAATCTGTATGATAACTGTCTGCACTGTCTTGAGGACAATAAAACGAAAAGCCCACCGACATCGATGATGGATCAGCGACATAGCAGTACACATCGGTTAGACTGGGGCAGTAAGAGAACGCCCGGTCGCCAATCGTCGTGAGCGTGCCCGGGATGACCACGGTCGAGAGCGCTCGGCAGCCTTCAAACGCATGTTGGCCGATATCGGTGACCGTGATGGGGAAGGTCACACTCGTCAAACCGTTGCTGCTCATAAAAGCATAATCGCCTACAGCAGTGACTCCTGCAGGGATGACGGTGTTTTGACAACCATAGATCAGCATGTTGCTTTCGGTCTCGATGATGGCGTTGCAATCGTTGCGGGAATCGTATATGGGGTTTGTGCTGGCCACATCGATGTTTGCCAGATTATAGCAATTCATGAACAAATACTTTGGGGAAATATAGACGACCGAGCCCGGGATGCTCACACTCGTCAGACCACCACATCCATAGAACGCAAGTTCAGAAATGCCCAGCGTGCCGTCGCTGATCACGATGCTGGTGCCCTCTGGCATTGTACCCTTGTATCTATACGCGACTCTCCCGGCATACACAAGCCCGTCGGGCTGGCTGTTGTACCACGCGGTACCGTCAAACGCGTCTCTATGGATGGTGACCACACTAGCAGGGATGCCCACGACCCTGAGGTTAGTGCAGTCCTTGAACGCTTCGTACCGGATAGTGGTCACCGAATTAGGAAGGAACAGGCTCGTCAGAGCGCTACAGCCATAGAGCATCCTCTCGGGGATGGTCGTGATTGAACTCGGGATGCTCACGCTGGTCAAGCCCGTGCACAAGAGAAACGCGCCAATATCGATGCGGGTGACCGAGGCAGGGATAACCACACTCGTCAGACTCGTACACATGGCAAAGGCTTGAGCGCCGATAACGGTAACCGAGCCCGGAATGGTGATCTCCGTCAAGGCAGAGCATTTGTGAAACGCAAACGAATTGATGCGGGTGAGCGCATCGCCAAGGCTCACACTCTTGAGACCCACACAACCCGTAAACGCGTATTCTCCGAGGACGGTGACACCGTCGGGGATGGTAACGCTCGTCAGAGCACTACAGCCGGCAAACGCCCATGATCCAATGCTAGTGACGCCACTGGGGATGTTCACGCTCGTCAAGCCTATGCAACCATTGAACGCATCATTGGGTATGACAGTGACCGATTCGGGAAGGGTCACACGCTCCAGTTTCGGGCAATATTGAAACACTGATGCTCCAATGGTGGTGACAGAGCCTGGGATGGTCACACTCGTCAAGCCAGTGCAATTAGCAAATGCCGCATCACCTATAGCCGTTACCGAGCCGGGGATGGTAACGCTCGTCAAGCCTCTACACTCATAGAACGCCAGATTATCGATGGCGGTGACGCCGTCGGGGATAACCATGCTTTTTAGACCACTGCATCCTGCAAAAGCCTGCTTTCCAATGGCGGTGACGCCGTCGGGGATGACCGTGCTCTGACAACCGGCAACCAATGTATTGCTTGCAGTCTCGATGATGGCATTACAATTGCTACGGCTGTCATAGGTCGTGTTTTCGCCTGCCACAGCAAGACTTGTCAAACCACTGCAGCGAGTAAAACTCCCAAGGCCAATGCTGGAGACCGAGGCCGGAATGGTTATGCCTGCCAAAGAAGTACAGCCAAAAAACGCGGCATCACCAATAGTGGTGACCGAGGCTGGGATAACCACACTCGTCAGACCCGTACACGCGGCAAAGGCTTGAGCGCCGATAACGGTAACCGAGCCTGGAATGGTGATCTCCGTCAAGCCTGTACAGCCTTGAAAAGCCCCATCGCTGATGGTAGAGATGGTATTGGGGATGACTATATTTGTCAGCCCTGTACAGCCCATAAACACACTACAACCCATACTGGTGACACTACTTGGGATGCTCACGCTCGTCATGTCACGGCATGCGGCAAACGCGCTATGGCCTATGCGGGTGACAGGATAGACGGTACCGCCGTAGGTGACCGCATCGGGGATGGTCACGGCTCCTGCATAGTCATAGTCATGTTCTGGAGGAAAAGTGACCTCGACCGTATTGCCGTCATCATTATAGTTATAGTAGATGCCATCCGCCTCCAAGTCATAGGCCATAGCCGCCGGAGCGGTCAGCAGCGCCAGCAGCAAGAGTATAGATGTGATAATGCTTCTCATTGTTGTTATATTGGCTATTAGGCATTGTTAATTGCGATTGCAAAACTATGTAAAATAAATGAGATGGACAAGCCCTAAGGCCACAAAACAAAAGCAGGCATCAACCCTTATGCATCTTGATAAGGTTCACTTCAATCATGGCGCCATAAGCGGGTCTATGCGAAAATCAGGCAACGATTCCGGTTTAGTCAATCACTTTAAACGTGCTAGTGAATTGACTGAATTTCCGGTCCAGAGCATCTTGATCCAGCACAGAAGGATCGGCAGCAACCGACAGTGAGATGATGTACTTACCATTATTAAACACCGTCGTACGGTCCAGGATTCCGTCATGCGGACCCCCGCCAGTATAGCCGGGGTACTGATTATCTGAGAATAACACGCGCTCGACGCTAATGTTTCCATCATCAAAAAATAGATTCTTAATCTGATCCAGATGCTGGTTTTGCTCCGATTCTGACAAGCCTTCTAAATTGTCAGAACCCTTTGGTGTTCTCACCTGAACAATATAAATCGTCGCATTGTCGGGATTGTCAGGGCTCTCAGCGCCAGAATAACTATAGAGGGTATAATTATCCATCTCAACAACAGGGGCTTCATCCTCCAGTTCGCAGGGTGTTGTGATCGAGAAGCCGAAGTCCTCAAATGTCCTAGTGAATGCTTGAGAGGCGACATCGTGCTGATCGGATCCCCTGCCAGCGTTGGTTGTGCAAGCGGCAAAAGCCAGCAATAGGCCTAAGCAAAACCATAATCTTTTCATGTCACGTAATATTTATTGGTTATCGACTGCAAATATACATTAAAGAGTTCAAACAAACAACCGATTGGGATCCAATCATAACCGCCCGCTACAAGCAAACGACATCGCAAAAGCGGCCTTCGGCTTTCCCCATCATTAAAAATGGGTAAGAGATAACGTGAATATGGAGTAAAAGCCGTACCTTTGCACCCATTATTGAGGGTCGCGTCGGGTGATTACCATGGGTTCTGCCCCTGATGCGACTATGGAGGAAAAGTCACAGAGCCCATTAACTAACAGACAGACAATTAAATTAAATGAAATGAGACGAGACCTTACCGTTATCGTTTGGGCCCTACTGGCCGCGGTAGTGATGAGCAGTTGCGACGATCCCGAAGTCGCCTTTAACGAGGAAACGCTCAACATTCCCTACCTCTTCTCTGAAGGCTATCAAGACACTATCAAGTACCCCTACGAAATGTCCACACCGCCATCCGACTGGCTCTCAATGATCAAGGATGACACCAAGGTGTGCAAGTTGAGCATCCCCGGCACGCACGACTCGATGACCGGAATGGGATTCTACCAGCCTGAACTCAAAAGCATTTCAAACATGACCGCAATCAGCCAACTCTGCACCTTTGACGAGCAGATGAATAGCGGTATCCGATTCTTTGACCTGCGTCCAGTGGTGTCGATCGATACCATCGCCACTACCCCTGCCGAACGGCAAATCCTGAGGCTCGCACACGGATTCACCGAAATCAATGTGAAGTTTGAGGAATCGCTCGACTGGATGAAGGAGTTTCTCGACAGACACCCCTCCGAGTTCTTCATCATCAAGATACAGGCCGACAACGGCATGGAAAGCCAACAAAACTGGACGGTGCTCCTTCACCAACTGCTCTCCAAGCCCAAGTATGACGACCTGTTTGTAAAAAATTGGCGGCCCGACATCACCGTGGGCGAGATGCGCGGCAAGGTGCTCATTCTCAGCCGATACAATCTCATACCGCTCAACGAGGCATTCCACTATCCCATCGCCTACTGCGACTGGCCCGATGAGGACCCCGATATCGACGAGGAAATCGACCCCGTGGCTCAACGCTCATGCGCCATCTACAATATGGATGACCTCTCCATCAAGGCTACGCTCTACAAGCAGGACTACTACAAGACGACCTCCGAGAAGCGTATGGAGACCAAGAAGAAAACCGTCATCGACATGATGCACAGCGCACGCGAGGCAACGGCCGGCGACCAGAACATCTGGATTGTGAACCACTGTTCGGCCTACACCGAGGTGTCGCCCCGTGGCTACATCACCAACGCTACCAACCTGCACCCGCTGGTGATTGAAGACCTGCTCAACAACGAGGGCACCGTCGGCATCATGCCCATGGACATGGCCTGCCACGACTATGTGCACGCCATCGTCAACGGCGGCATGCCCTACACCAGCGACTACCTGTACGGATTCCGTCCCCTCACGCAGTCACTCACCAACCTTCTCATCAAATCGAATCAAAAATTTTTCAAATAGGAGACTCCATGAAGATTAAGATACTCACCCTCGCGATGCTCACCGTTGTCCTTGGCGCGATGAACGTCGCTGCTCAGAGCGAAACGGATAACAACGACAAATTATACGCCCCCGACGGATTGTTCAACCACCTGTCCATCGGTGTCAGCACAGGCCTCTCTGGCTCCGGCATCGACGTTACCATGCCCGTGCACCGCCTCATCACCGTGCGTGCCGGTTACTCCGGGAACCACTTCAGCGACATCAAGTTCAAAGCCATCAACACTGCCGGCGAACTCACGAGTTACGCACTCGTCGAGGACGATGCCGTGCGCAGGGCACAAATGTCCGACAAGATAGAACTTGCCGCCAAGCCCAACTTCTGGAACATGTTCCTGCTTGCCGAGATTCACCCGTTCACCAACGAGAGTTTCCACTTCACCGCTGGCTTGTATGTCGGCAGCAAGAATTTCATCCACTTCCGCAACACCAACGACGGCGCCCTCGATTTCCTCTACGACGCCAACAACAAGGTATCTGACTACAACCGCGCCTTCAACACCCACTTCAGCCCCATAGGCCTCAAGTTCGGTGACTACATCTTCACCGCCGACGAGAATGGCAACATCGATGTGATGATGAAGACCAACGTCGTCAAGCCCTACCTTGGAGTCGGTGTCGGCAAGCACATTGCACAGAAGCACCGCCTCAGTTTCGCCCTTGACCTCGGCCTCATCTTTTGGGGCTCCCCAAAATTCATACTCAACAACGGCAAGGAAATCAAATCATCCGGCAAAGAGGCTGGCATCACTCAAGTGCTGTCGTGGCTCAATGCATGGCCCAGCCTGCAGGTGAAACTCGCCTACAAGATTTTCTAAATCCCTACCGCACCAGCACCACATCATAGAATAACGAAGTGACCCCCAAAAGTTTTTCATCCATCTTTTGGGGTTCACTTCATTTTTGACAACCGCTTTTCGGTATCCATTCCAATATCTCTTCTTTTCTAGGGGAACTTCCAAGTAATTCCTACACTTTTCTAGAGGAACTTTAATGCAATATTGCCATTTTTCTAGACGAACTTTGCTTTTTGCACCAGATATCTTAAGTATAGAACGAAAATCTGTGCTTTCCACAGTTTTTTGTTTATAGACAACGATAACGAATTGAGGCAATCAACAAGAATGAACAACTGAAGCGCTATGCGCTCAGATTTGGGCAAAAACGCCAATGGTTGACACAACAAAAAAGCCAAATGGCTTTCTTATTAACCACTTGGCGTTCAATTCCGTGACCCCGGTGGGACTCGAACCCACGACCCATTGATTAAGAGTCAATTGCTCTACCAACTGAGCTACGGAGTCATCGCTCATTCAATTGCGGTGCAAAGGTACTGCTTTTTTCCAAACCACCAACAATTTTTGTCGATTTTTTTTCAAAAAAATCACATTTTAGTTTTCGGTCGATTTCTCCATTTCTACCTATATCACTATCACTCAGCACAGTAGGCATTCTGCTTCGAATGGGTGTGATTTTGGATTTTTACTGCAAAAGCATTAACTTTGTAGTCCAATAATAACCCTTAGAGACTATACGTGATGGAACAGAGATATGATTTTGACCGAGTGATAGACCGCCGTGGCACCGGCAGTGTGATGTATGACCGCTGCACGGAGATGTTTGGACGTGACGACCTGCTGCCCCTGTGGGTGGCCGACATGGGCTTTGCCGCCTGCCCCGACATCACCCGAGCGCTAGCCGAGCGCATCACTGGGCATCCCATCTATGGCTACAGTGTGCCCCTGGAGGACTACTGGCAGTCGATCATCGATTGGCAGCGCGAGCGCAACGGGTTTGAGTTCACCCAAGAGGAAGCGTGCTTCATCGGCGGCATCGTCAACGGCTTTGGTTTGGCGCTTAATCACTTCACCCGCCGCGGTGACAAAGTGGTCATCCAAGAGCCGGTATATCACCCCTTCAGGATGCTGATCACGGGCAATGACCGCCTGGTGGTCAACAATGCGCTACTACGCACCGCCGATGGTTTTTACGAGATGGATCTCGAGGGCTTGGAGCGCATCTTCGAGCGGGATCATCCTGCCATGATGGTCCTGTGCAATCCACACAACCCCATCGGCATCGCATGGGAGGCTGATGTGCTGCGCCAAGTAGCGGCTCTGGCCAGGAAATATGGCGTGGTGGTGTTCAGCGACGAGATCCATGGAGATCTGACCCTGACAGGACATCGTCACACATCGTTCCTGACCGTGAGCGACGATGCGCGCGCCGTGGGCGTGGTGATGGGCGCTCCGAGCAAGACGTTTAATATCGCCGGCATTGTGAGTTCGTGGTGCGTGATCAAGAATCCCGACCTGAGGAAACCCTTCTTCCATCACCTCGAGGTCAACGAGCAGTGCTCTCCCAACTTCCTGTCGATGACGGCCACCCGCGCCGCCTATCGTCATGGTAGCGAGTGGCTCACGCAATGCCTGGAATATATCGAGGGTAACATCGATGCCGTGGTCTACTATTGCCGTGAGCACATCCCCGGCATCGTGGCCATTAAGCCGCAGGCATCGTTCCTCGTGTGGCTAGACTGCACGGGCCTGGGTCTAGGCCATGATGGGCTCATCGACCTGTTTGTGAATCAGGCCCGCATCGGCCTCAACGACGGGGCGATGTTTGGCAAGGCTGGCAATGGTTTTATGCGCCTCAACGTGGCCGTTCCCCGCTCGGTGCTTATGCAGGGCATGCAGCAACTGGCCGATGCCGTAAAACAACTATGCCCTTAACATTAAAGACAACTCTGACAACTGTTTTATTCAATTTCAAGGGCATACGCGACCTTGTACATTAAAAGACAACTATAACAACTCTGACAACTAATTAATTGCCTGTTGTCCAAGTTGTTATAGTTGTTTTTTACTTCAAGAGCACGTATGCTCTTGTATCAAGTTGCCTTAGGCGAGTTTGGCGAGGGCGGCAGCGATGCGCTTGGCGGCCTCACGCAGGTTCTCGTCGCTGGTGGCATAACTCAGGCGGATGTAGCCTGGGCAGCAGAATGCGGTACCAGCCACGGTAGCCACGTGCGCCTCGTTGAGCAGGTACAGCGCCAGATCGTTGTCATCGTTGATGACGATGTCGCCACAGCGCTTGCCATAGTAAGAGTCAATCTTGGGGAAGGCATAGAAGGCTCCATCGGGCATGTTCAACTCGATGCCGGGAATCTCCTGCAGCAGGCCCACGATCAGGTCACGACGACGCTGGAAGGCCACGCGCATCTCCTCGACACACTCCTGCGGACCATTGTAAGCGGCCTCGGCTGCCTTCTGGGCAATCGAGGAAACACCGCTGGTATACTGGCCTTGCATCTTGGTCACAGCCTTGGCCACCCATGCGGGAGCGGCGAGGTAACCGATACGGTAACCGGTCATGGCATAAGCCTTGGAAACGCCATTGATAATGACCACTTGCTCCTTGATATCGGTGAACTGAGCGAGCGACTCGTGGCGACCCACATAGTTGATGTGCTCATAGATCTCGTCGGCGATAACCATCACCTCGGGATGGCGGGCAAGCATCTCGGCGATAGCCTGCAACTCGTCGCGGGTATAGATGGCGCCGCTGGGGTTGCTGGGCGAGCAGATGACGATCAGTCGGGTGGCGGGGGTGATCGCAGCCTCGAGTTCAGCGGCAGTCACCTTGAAGTTCTTGTCCATGCTCGATGGCAGCAACACGCTCTTACCACCAGCCAGGTTAACCATCTGCACATAACTTACCCATGCGGGAGTGGGAATGATAACCTCGTCACCAGGATTGATGAGCGCCATGATGACGTTGCACAACTCGTGCTTGGCACCATTGCCGATAACAATCTGATCGGGGGCATACTCCAAGCCATTCTCACGGCGCAATTTCTCGCACACTGCCTGTCGCAGCGACAGATAGCCAGGCACGGGAGAATAGAACGAGAAGTTGTCATCTACAGCCTGCTTAGCGGCTGCCTTGATGTGGTCGGGGGTGAAGAAATCGGGTTCGCCCACCGAGAGGTTGATCACATCCACGCCTTGAGCGCGCAGTTCGCTGCTCTTCTGTGACATGGCCAGGGTGGCACTCGGTGCCAGTGCGTTGATACGGTCCGAAAGTCGGTTCATTGTCTCTTTATTAGTTTTAAGTCGTAAGATTTTAGTTTATAGTCAATTAGCCTTTAGATACCGCAAAGGTAATCATTTTTCCCGAATGGGCAAAAAAACTCATTCGGTTTCGTCGGCCGATTTCTCCACAACACGTCCGTCCACCACCTTAAAGCGGCGGTCGAACTCCGCCCGAGTGCGTTTCCAGCGGTTATGGCTCCACAGCCAGTACTGCGGAGCGCGGTTGATGGTCTGCTCCATCAGGCGGAAATAGGTATCGGTCAACTCGTATTCTCCCATCGTAGACGGATCGCGGGTAACGACCTGCAACCGGCACTCGTAGTGACCACGCTTGACCCGCTGCACATCGAGGTAGACGACGGCCTGATTGAACTTGTGCACAATGCGCTCGATGCCCGTAAACACCGGTGTCTCCTGATTGAGGAAGGTGAGCCAGTGGTGGATATTGTGCCAGGTGGGTACTTGATCGTTGATATAGCCCAGCATCGACGGCTTGCCCTCGCGCTGGCTGCTGAGAATCCAGCGCAGGGTGTCTCGCGTAGACACACAGACGGGTCCCATGCGGTTGCGCACCTTGAGCACCATGCGGTCAAACACCGTGTTCTCGAGCGGATGATAAATCTGGCCCAGCGACACCTCGTGCTGGAATGGCGGCAGCCACAGGGCAAACGAGGTCACCCATTCCCAGTTGCCGTAATGTCCCAGCAGCAGGGCTACAGACTGCCCGCTATTGAGTATCTCGGC
Source organism: uncultured Prevotellaceae bacterium (assembly GCA_900320055.1). Lineage (GTDB taxonomy): Bacteria > Bacteroidota > Bacteroidia > Bacteroidales > Muribaculaceae > Sodaliphilus. Next base: position 447 of record ONQS01000004.1, on the reverse strand, counting down.
CACCTCTTCAACTCCCTTAAAGGTCATGCGGCGCATCATGTTGCTGCGTCTGATGGTGGCCGACTTGACAGTCTCGACCAGCACATCGCAGAAGTGGCGGTAGAATTGCCGCAGCAGGCGCTTGCGTTCTTGCTCACTCTTGTCGGGATAGGCGTTAGACAGGTTTTTCCAGATCACACGATGGCGGTAACGCAGCACGTATGCCACCAGCAGATAGAGCACATCCGACAGCAGATAGTGCACCCACATGGGCAGCAGCGACAATGCGTACCACACGCCCAGGAGCGACCAATAAGCGATATTGTTAAGAACGGTTTTCATTAAGCGACGGCGAAAGTACAACAAAAACTTCATAACAGCAAGAAAAAGCCACAAAGCCTGCTCGATAGGCCTCAAGATGTGTTACGTCAAAAAGCAAAAGGCCGATTTTGACGATATTTTTTCAAT